>NZ_NPJG01000038.1 GCF_002251245.1 Prevotella sp. P5-92 | reverse complement strand
TGATTGGGGGATTTTTCTTATCATCTACAAAGGTACAAAATTTCTATCACATTGAGTAATAGATAGTTATAAATAATCTTAAAATTTAACGACACTCCCTAAATAACAATCTTACGCTCAAAAAAGATAATTTATTCTCTTTTTCTTTGCTGAATCGATTTTTTGCACTATCTTTGGATAAGATAGGCTGCATCTCAACAAAAAAAATAAAAAAAAGCTTTTTTATTTGGTTTTGTCTTCGATTTAAATAAAAATCTTACGCTCAAAAAAGATAATTCATTCTCTTTTTCTTCGCTAAATCGATTTTTTGCACTATCTTTGGATAAGATAGGCTGCATCTCAACAAAAAAAATAAAAAAAAGCTTTTTTATTTGGTTTTGTCTTCGATTTGCACTATCTTTGCAGCGTGTATTCCATTTGGAGTCAAAAGTAAAGATTTTATTATGAACATTGATGAACATATTAATAATATATTAAATGGAACAGAAGACATTCCTAAGTTTAATCAGCCAGAGCATGCAGGAGTCTGCTCAGCTGGTCCGCTCCTCGTTGGGGCGATCCTCGTATGTGATTTCACCCGAAAAAGCATTGAGTCAGGTGGAAATGCTGGAAAAGGCGAAACGACTCCAGCAAACTGGGAAATAGACGAGGCCCAAGAGAAGGCCATTCAGGTATGGGCAGAACAAAATGGCGTATGGATTGCTTAAGCAGAAAATTGGCTTAAGGACAACTTTGGGCCTGAGCTTGCGCATGGAGCCGAGGCTAAGGTTTTTTGCAAGATGGGAGATTCGCATGTCGTAAAACTACGTGCTTCTATCTATTCCACATTAGGTCGTGCGCTTGAAGCTATAGCTCTTCATAATTACCTTTTCCCTGAAACTATAATGCGGGTTGTTGGCTTTACACGTGATGATGATGGATTATTTCGCATCATTTTGACACAACCGTATATCGAGTGCCTTAGGCTTGCCACAAAGGAAGAAATTGACTTAATGGTATCATCAAAAGGATTTCATGACAATGGTGATTCGTTAGGGGTAAATTATATTTCTAATCGCTTATATCTTGAAGACATGCATCCTGCAAATGTTTTTGTTGAAAGTCTTTCCGGTAAACCGGTTTGTATTGATTGTATTGTAAAGTTTAGATAATGACACGAATCAGGGGACAGGTCATGAAGTGAACCCAAAAAGTTGGACACAACCCTTACTGTTCATATGGAAAACACGGAGGGGAACGGAGGTCCGCAGGCGGACGGAGGAGGGGAACGCGAAGTTATTCACACATTGTCAATTAAAAGAGGTGTTCATCAAGCTGAAGCAAGTTTCGGGAATTATTCGTAAATTGAAGAAAAAAATATATATCCACAGATGACACATATGGACACAGATGGAGGTCCGCAAGCGGACTTTGTGGGAGAACTGCTTTTGACTAATGATGAAGGATTATTCGCAAGCTCATCAAGCTGCGCAAGTTTCTGATAAGAGGGGGGGGGAATGTTTGGTGGATTGGAATTATTTGAGTAAATTTTGATAAGATAGGCTGCATCTCAACAAAAAAAATAAAAGTTTTTGGACTTTAAATTTGGTTTTGTCTTCGATTTAAATAAAAATCTCACGCTCAAAAAAGATAATTTATTCTCTTTTTCTTCGCTAAATCGATTTTTTGCACTATCTTTGCAGCGGATTTTTAAAGATATACTGCTATGGATAAGATAAAAATAACAAGAGAAGAAGCTCTAAGACGTTGGAATTCAGCAAAAGAGACTAAGCGCCGAATGGTTGAAAGACTTGAGGTATTGGCACGCGAGAGTTATAAGGATCAAACTGGTGAATACCCTGTAGAAGTAGAAGTTTGGTGATGAATCCTCTTTCGTTATCTTCAATAAATTCCAATTCTCCTTATGAGGTGAAACAACGTGGTGATGAAACTTTCAGTTTCATCACTGATTCTTCTGCTGAAATATTTGTCAGCTTTGAAGAAGACGACATACTTCAATCAGGGCTTTCTTACCAGTTTGGAATTTCTAATCCCAAAGGCTCTAAGTCTCCAAGAGACTTAAAAGTTCGTGATACAATTCTTTCAATAGTTCAGGAGTTCTTTGAAAAGAATCAGGCTGGTCTGCTTTATATATGCGAAACCGGGGATGGTATGCAGAAGATGAGGAACCGTCTCTTTAAATATTGGTTTAGTTTGTATGGTAAGAGTGATGATTATTACTTTCAGCCGATGACTATATATGATGAAGATGAGAACGAGAATTTCGCGGCCTTGATTATTCGTTATGATAATCCCAAATTCTCGGATATAGTTAAAGAATTTACAACAACTATTAACCTCTTGAATTCAAAGCCTACAGCAGGAGAATAATTGCATTTATTCACGGATGGACACAGATTTGGAGCCGGTGGCTCGGATGATTAATGAACTGTAATATTGTGGTGGGAGGTTATAAGCCGAAGGGCTTTAGCTTTTTTGTTAAAGATTTTAAAATTCTTCACATAATTATTGTAAAATGATTGGGAAATCAACTATTTTGATTAACTTCGCAGCGAATTGATGACTACTAGTAGTGTCTTTTCGCTTATCACTTTCCTGTCTTTCAGGTAATCGCAACATTATGATACATAGTTTATCTTCCAAATCATAAGATATATGAAACCCATGATATTCTCCCTCTCCGCCAGTAGTTTCCATTTGGCCAAAATCTGTTTTTTGTCCATTGTGCTGACATGTGTAAATGTGTTGACATCCGCGGCCACCACCTTGGCTGAATTGCAAGCACAGAACGAACTGTTGCAAGTGAGGTCGAAGGTGAATTTCCTCTCCCTCTGTGTTGTTATCAGCGTGATGATGATTTTCTTTATATGGGGTTTGAGGGTGCGTCACCGTCAGGGGATGATGCTGCTGGAGCGCAAGAACCGAGCACTGCAGCGTACCAACCGGTTGGTGGAGGAAGCCAGAGACGAGGCTGAGCGGCTGTCGAAGAAGAAGACCGTCTATACCCAAAACCTGGCTCATGAGATACGCACCCCGCTCAACCAGATGTATGGTTTTGTGCAGCTTCTGGCCGACGAATCGATGCCGCTCGATGATGAGCAGCGGCGTGAGGTGATACAGGGCATCCATGAAGGTTGTGAACAACTCACCCGGGTGGTGCATGAGATAGATACGGTGGCGGCCAAACTCGACGAGATGGACTCGCTCATGAAGGTAGAGTCGGTATTGAAATAGTCATAGCAATCAGGAGGCCTCCGTATGATACGAAATGTATCCCATCACCCACTGGCCATGCGTTTGGCTCTCTCGCTGCAGCATCTGTTAGCGGTTTTTGCAGGTACCGTGTTTGTACCTATTGTTTTGGGCTTGTCCATCCCTTTGGCTCTGCTTTTCTCGGGTGTTTCCACCCTGATGTTTCATTATTTTACATCGGGTAAGATACCCTTCTACTATGGCAGTTCGTTTACGATACTCGCTGGCATGACGTTCATCCATCATCAGGCTGTCAGCAGGGGGATGACTGATGTGCTGGCCGATTGTTACGTCTGTCTCGGGTCACTGTTTATCGGCGTTATTTATTTGTTGGTGGGCCAGCTGCTCCGGATGGTGCCGCGGGAGAAGGTCATCAGCCTCTTTCCCTCGACGTTGGCAGCGCCGCTGATTATGGTCATTGGCATCGACATGCTTTTCTCCTCCACTTATTCCATCCGCACCGACTGGCTGACGGGCATCGTCACGATAGTGGCTGTGGCCTTGGCGCAACTGTTCTTCAAGGGAAGGGTGAGATTGTTTTCCATTTTTATTGGTATGGCGGCAGGATTGGTATTGTCTCTCGTTAGGGGCACATTCTCGCTGGATGCACTCCGGGGTGCACACTGGTTGGCATCTCCTTTCGACAGTGATTGCATGGCTTTCAGAGTACTCGAACATTGGGATGTTGACATGGTGGGAATCGTCTTCGTGACGGTGTTGCCGCTGGCAGTCATCGCCTTGAGCGAACATGTGGCGGATATGATTATTATCTCATGCACTGCGAAGAAGAATTATCTGCGAATCATCGGACTACCGCGCAGCATCAGTGCCAGCGGACTTGCCACCTTGCTTGCTGCTGTGTTTGGGGCTTCTCAGCCCACAGCCTATACGCAGACAACGGGACTGATTCGGCTTAACCGCATCTGTGACCCCAGCCTCCTGCGTATGGTGGCAGTGATGATGATTGTGCTTTCCTGCTGTCCCAAACTCACAGCTCTCATCAGTAGTATTCCTGCAGCTGTCATCGGGGGTATCACGTTCATCATGTATATCATGGTCATCTGGGTAGGTTGGTGTACGGCAAGACTCCTTGAGAAAAAGAACCGGCATGCGAGGTCGCTCGTCATCATCTTCTCCACACTCGCTGCATACGCCATTATTGCACTCCTCTTGGATGGAGGCCTTCGGGTAGGCAATATCAGGCTCACATCCATCACCGTTGCCTTTATCACGGGACTGGTTCTCCATTTGGCCATTCCCAATCGAGCAGCTTTGACTCCCCAGGAAGAGCATGCTTCTGACGAAGATGCTTCGTCCCCCACCGGCCTTGCCGACCATCATGATGAACCCCAAAAGCCGCAAGCATGAAATAGAAAGACAAGATATATGAGAAAGATAGCCAAGATATTCGGATTCAATAGTAGCCAGCATTCGTTGCGAACCGAGGTGTTTGCCGGGACAAGTACTTTTATTGTCATGGCTTATATCCTCGCCTTGGCCCCAAAGGCTTTTGAAGGAGTGGGCGGGACGGCCGACCCCTTTCCAACGGCAGCTCTGTTTACGGCCACTGCACTGGTAAGTGCAGTGAGTACCTTCTTGATGGCGGTCTATGCCAAGCGTCCTCTGGCAGTGGCTCCTGGTGTGGGACTGCTTTTTTTCATCAGTGGTACGGTGTGTATGCAGATGGGCTATTCCTGGCATTTCGCCCTCACGGCCATCCTGTTGGAAGGTGTCTTGTTTACGGCTCTTGCCTTCTCCAGGTTGCGCTATCTGATTATGGAGAGCATCCCCCTCTCGCTGCGCAGTGCTACGGCGGTGGGAGTAGGTTTATTTTTGGCCTCGCTTGGACTCAAGAGTGCAGGTATGACCGACTCGGGAGCTGCCATTGTCTCTCTGGCCAGTATCGTTACCGAACCAGAGAAACAACTCTTTGCCATCTGCGTGATGCTGTCAGGCGTGCTGATTGTCTATAGGGTAAAGGGAGCTATCTTCTTGAGCATCATTGCCTCCACGATTCTTGGCATTCCCTTGGGATTGACCCGTTTCGACGAAGTGATGAGGATACCCGAATCGCCTGCACCCCTGTTTATGCAGATGGAGTGGAGTGAGGACATATTCTCTATAGATATGTTTGTGTGTGTGGTGTCTATTTTCTTCCTCGATGTTTTCGACACCATCGGTACTGTCTCAGGTGTACTCAGCAATACGAGTCTGAGCCGTAGCAATGGGCGCATCAGCCGCATGTCTCATATCTTCCAAGTGGATGCCATCAGTTCAATGTTGAGCGGTTTGATGGGCACCACTACCTGTACCAGTTATCTGGAAAGTGCCGCGGGTGTGGCCGAAGGTGGCCGGACAGGGGTCACCTCTTTGGTGACAGCGATATGCTTCCTCTTTGCCCTCTTCTTTTCACCCCTTTTCCTGGCCATTCCGCCCGTGGTTACAGGTGCCATTCTCTTGGTGGTCAGTTTCCACATGTTTGCAGCCATCAAACACATCAACTTTACCAATCCTGTGGAGGCCATCCCCTCGGTGCTGGTCATCCTGGTGATGGCAATTATCGGAAGCATCAGCGATGGCATTGTCGTGGGTGTGATAACCTATGCTGTGCTCAATTTCACGGCTGAGATGAAGAAGGAGCGGGAACGCCGTAAACGTGGTCATTTCTTCACGATTAACAAGGACGAATAAATTGAAACACCGTTGGCTACAGAATCGAATGCCAACGGTGTTTTGTCGATTATCATAGAACTTTTGTCTCAAAAAAGTTCTTTATCTTATATATACCAATGTCGTGTTTGTAACGCCCAAACAGAAGTTGTGGATTAACATTGTGGTTGTCAGCTTCCATTTTGATATATGGAGCAATCTTGTAAGGAATGACATTGCGAGTTTTTGACATGAACTTTTTCCAGTCGGCACTAGGAATGATTGCGTTCAAAGCGAAATCATCTGCCTCAGATTCCTCTATGCTCTTCTTGTCCTCCATAAGGTTGATCATCGCTTTGCCGTTTGGGGAAAGATGCCTGAATACATGCCCGACTTCATGCAAGGTAGTAAAGGCGAAATTGTCAATGGTGGCAATCCTTTCTGTGATGACAATAGTTGGTGTGTCCCCATTCCAAAATGACATCCCGTCGACAGGTACCTGTCCGACTTTATTAACAACAATGAATTTGATGCCATATTTGTCAAGAACCATTTTTGTCCGATTGACCGTGTCCTTGTTCTCCTTGAATACACTATTCAGCTCAATAGTCAAAGCCTGAACATCCGCCCCTTTGTCAAAAGGGCATGATGGGGATTCAACGGATTTTGAAAGATGATAGCAGTAATACTTCCATGACAATATATCTACAGGGTCTGTTTTTGCCTTGTCGGACTTGCGATAATATGAGAGTTCCATCTCCTCGGCTTTCAAACCAAAGAAATCATCTAAATTGTCAACGGCAAATACTTCAAAGATGCGCTTCACATCCTCGACTATGTTTCCATTGACAATATTTACCTTTCTGAAAAAAGGTATTGACACTTGTACTTTAAGTACATTCCATATCTCTAGCATTTTAGTCTGCAACATAACCTTTTCACTCAGTTTGGCACAATCCAATTCGTATTGTGTCTGAATGTTCATAAGGTATGTTGCAGAAATGCCAAGAGCGTTTTCCAGCAACAAAGCCATTTCTGGTGTCAGAGAGCGTTTGCCTCTTATGACATCATTCAGAATGGGTTTCTGTATGCCTGTGAGTTCGGACAATTCGCTCTGCTTCATATTACGTGCAGATAATTCATCCTTAATAACCTCTCCTACATGAGTTGCCTCAAATGGTACTGCCTGATTGAAACTAAACTTAGTCATAATGATGCGAAATTTCAATTAATACTATTTCGGTAATGATAATGCTGCCGTCTGCAGGAGAACTTTGGAATATCAATCTCCAGACGTCATTGCACCTTACGGATTCTTGGTCTTTTCTGTCTCCTTGAAGTCTCTCGTATCGTAAACCGTTATCGCGCATGATGTCTTCAATTCTTGTCGCAGCTCTCATCTTGTTGACAGCCTTAACATAACCTTTGATTGCGGCTATTGGAAGTTTTCTATACTTTCTGCTGGATGTCCTGCCGTTTTCGAACAATTCCAGCAAAGCTTCATCTCCTGTTGTTATGTTCATATATTACTTTCAGCCATATATTTTGGCTGCAAAGATATGAATTTAATTTTAATTATCAAAATTGATAATCAAAAATTATCGAACTTATAGCCCTTTTTAACAAAAAGAGTGTTCAAATGCTCTTGAAAGTATTGTTTTCCTCATTGTTCTGCTGATTTTGTAAGCAACCACATCATGCTTGACAAGAATTGTGTTGCAAAGTTACCTGTTTCCTGTATCTATCCTTCATAACTGTTCAATGATTGCGGTATTGTTATCTTGTATATGTAAAGTTTGCCGCCTTTGACATCTTCCTCTATGGTTTCTGTAACCTTAAAAACATTCGTGCGAAATGGCCTGAAGCATACATCAAAGCACTCGTCCTTCATCCAAGACGGACGTTTCGCGGATGTATCTAAACATATTACAACAAATAAATGAGAAACCATCATAACGGTTGAAAATAATGCCGTTTTATAAACAATTTGTTTATTTTTGGGCACAAATTAAGTGATTTTCACAATCATTATCGGCTTCATTCGTGATATAATCACACTATTAATAATCAACTATTTGACTTTGGATATAGACATGAAAAAAGGACTTCCGAAGAAGTCCTTTATTTCTGACCATTTGGGCTTTACTGTGACTCGCATGGGGCTCGAACCCATGACCCCAACATTAAAAGTGTTGTGCTCTACCAGCTGAGCTAGCGAGTCATCGGGCCACTTTTTTAAAAGCGGTGCAAAGGTACGAAGTTTTTTTGAAATAGCCAAATAAATTCCCGTTTTTTTTCGTTTATACCTGTTTTTTCTCTTCTATTTCTTCTTTTTGTACCTTCTCGTCTGCCATTATCTCCATATTTTCACCTTCTATTTCATCCCCTTCTTTGGTCACATACCGCTTATAATAAGCAATGAGTAGTGTGGTGAGAGGCAAGGCAATTATCAGGCCAATAAAGCCTAAGAGGGCGCCCCACACGGAGAGAGAGAGGAGAAGAATGGCGGGGTTGAGTCCCATGGCCTTCCCCATAATCTTGGGTGTGAGCACCATGTCGGTTATGAGTTGCACGATGGCAAATACGGCAAGTGCGGATATGAGGATAACCCAGTAGTTCTGACCAGTATCGACAGCCTTTAGTCCAGCAAGAAGAGCGATGGGGATAAGTCCAAAGCCATGGACGTATGGCACGAGACTGAGCAGTCCCATGAGAATGCCAAGGCCAATGGCCATAGGGAAGCCAATGATGGTGAAACCGATGCAGAAGAGGATGCCTATACACAGCGCCACCAACCCCTGTCCGCGGATGTAGCTATTGAGCTGACGTTCAACGTCGTCCATGAGCGAACGCCAGAAGGGTCGATTCTTCTTAGGGAACATGCGTATGAATCCCTGTGACAACACTTCGTAGTCGAGTAATATAAAAAAGAGGTAGATGAGAGTGACGAGCGACGCTATGATGCTTATGATGACATTTGCCGTCTCGGTGATGACAGCAAAAAGCTTTGGCATAGCATTGCGTATGGCCTCAGAAACCTCCTTATTGCGGAAGAAACGTTGAATCTCGTCGCTGTTCTGGTCAAGCCACTGGCGCACTGCCAAGGGGAAATTGCCGATATGAGTAGTCTGATGGAGATAACGTGTGACCAGTTCGCCAAGTTTTTCAAACTGCTCTATCATTGGAGGTATGATGAGATAGACAATGCCTGCTATGACAGACAGCACGAAGACCAGGGTGACGATGATGGAGAGGGCTCGCCCCGGGACGTGCATACGATGCTGCACAAACGACACTATGGGATAGAGCATGTACGCCAACAGCCACGCCACAAAAAACGGCAGCAGCACATTGCTCAGATAGTTGACAACAAACAATATTGCCCCTATAAGCAGGGCCGTGAGCATCCCACGGACAAAGCGGTCAAATGTAATGGTCTTTTCCAACATATATATATAAATGGTGATTGATGACTAAATAGTGAGGGCGTCGTTAGCTCTGGCTGACACATTTCTTGTAACACTCGCGGCAGAGAGGCTCATATTCGCGGGTCTCGCCAATGAGCACCCGCTTCTCGCCCTCCACGATGCGATGGCTGACATAAGCCAGGGCACCACACTTCACACAAATGGCATGCACCTTCTGCACATCGTCGGCTATGGCACATAAGGCCGGCATGGGGCCGAAAGGGATGCCACGGAAGTCCATGTCGAGACCAGCAACGATGACACGGACGCCACGGTTGGCCAATTCGTTACACACTTCGACAATACCATCGTCGAGGAACTGAGCCTCGTCGATGCCTACTACATCGATATCGGAAGACATCAGCAAGATCTGTGCCGAGGAGTCAATGGGTGTTGACATGATGGCATTGCTGTCGTGACTGACGACCTCTTCATCGGAGTATCTCTTGTCTATTGAAGGCTTAAAGATCTCCACCTTCTGACGGGCGAATTTCGCCCTCTTCAAACGACGGATGAGCTCCTCAGTCTTGCCCGAGAACATCGATCCGCACACCACTTCAATTCTGCCGGGACGGTGCGCTTCCCCTGTTAAGTTTTCTATCATTTGGGCACAAAATTACAAATACGTATTAAAATATGCAAAGTTTTTGGGCTTTTTTTTCGTCATTTGCCAATAATTTACTACATTTGCCGATAATATGGGCACATTATACATCATACCTACCCCCGTGGGCAACATGGAGGACATGACATTTCGCGCCATCAGGATACTCAAAGAGGCCGACCTGGTGCTGGCTGAAGACACACGAACGTCGGGTGTCTTGCTGAAGCATTTTGAGATCCAGAACCGACTGATGTCGCACCATAAATTCAACGAGCACGGCACCTCGGCCGGCATCGTGGAGAGACTGAAGGCTGGGCAGAACATCGCCCTGATAAGCGATGCCGGCACACCTGGCATCAGCGACCCAGGATTCTTCCTTGCACGCGAAGCCGTAAAAGAAGGCATAGAGGTGACCTGCCTGCCCGGAGCCACCGCATTCGTACCGGCACTGGTGATGAGCGGACTGCCATGCGACCGCTTCGCCTTCGAGGGCTTCCTGCCCCAGAAGAAAGGAAGGCAGACAAAATTGACTGAGCTGGCCGAGGAACAGCGCACGATGATATTCTACGAGTCGCCATACCGCCTGGTGAAGACACTGCAACAATTTTCCGAATACTTCGGCACTGAAAGACAAGGATGTGTATGCAGAGAGATATCAAAGATACACGAAGAGGCTGTACACGGTACGATGCAAGAACTTGTGACACACTTTACAGAAACCGCCCCCAAAGGGGAGATAGTAATAATAGTAAAAGGTAAGGACGAGAAACAAAAAGAAGAAAAAAAACAAAGAATTTAAAAAGATAAGCTTATGAGAAAACTTATGTTAATGGGTTTGTGTATGGCTGCCATGGTGGCCTGCAAGCAAGAAAAGCCAAAGACGGACTTTGCCCTTGAGCAGCAACGCGACTCGCTCAACCAGATTATCTCACAGAAAGACAATGAGATAGAAGACATGATGGCTACGATGAACGAAATCGAGGTGGGCTTCCGGGAAATATCGGAGGCAGAAAACCGCGTGAGCATAGCCAAAGACGGCGAAGGTGCCAACAAGCAACAGAGGATACGCGAGAACATGCAGTTTATACAACAGACGATGAAACAGAACCGCGACCTCATCAACAAACTGCGCCGACAACTGCGCGAGAGCACGTTCAAGGGCGAATCGCTGAAGCAGACAATAGAGAACCTCGCCCAACAGCTGGAGGAAAAGAACCAACAGATACAGCAGCTGAGAGCTGAGCTCGACGCTAAGGACATCCACATCTCCGAGCTGGACGAGAACATCGCCAACCTAAATACCGATGTGAGCAACCTCACAGCCGAAAACTCGAGGAAGACAGAGACGATAAACGCCCAAGACAAGGAACTCAACACGGCATGGTTTGTGTTCGGTACAAAGAACGAGCTGAAAGAACAAAACATCTACTCAGACGGCAAGGTGCTGCAGCAGAACTTCAACAAGGACTATTTCACCAAAATAGACATAAGAATAGACAAGGAAATAAAGCTGTACTCACGCAACGCGAAGATGCTTACCGCCCATCCGTCGAGCAGCTACACACTGCAACGTGACGCTAACAAGCAATACGTGCTGAGAATAACCAATCCACAGCAGTTCTGGAGCACAAGCAAATACCTTGTCATTTTAGTAAAATAACAACAGTCATACTGACATAAATGAACAAAGAACAGGCTATACGGAGCGGCATTCCATGTTTCAGCATGGAAGAGCCGCCCTTATATGATGTAATAATGCACAATGACGACGTCACCACGATGGAATTTGTGGTTGATGTGCTGATGGATGTGTTTAGGAAAGACAAGGGTACTGCGGAAACCCTTATGATGAAGATACACGTGGAAGGATCTGCCGTGGTAGGAACATATACTATCGACATTGCAATGACAAAGGCAAAAATAGCCGAGACAAAGGCCCGTAGCTTCGGTTTTCCGCTAATTGTAACAACTTCAAAAAGATAATGCAAAAATACTATAAACACTTAAATTTCTTCCATTGTACGGAAAAGGCAGTAAAAGCCCTACGCGATGCCGTAAAGAGTGCTATAGACGAAGGCCGTGAACTTCTCACTCCTGAGCACGTGCTCTATGAGATAACATTACAGGAAGAGTTTATATCTGTATGCAACGAAAATGGTTTTGATATAGATGGACTGAGGCAAGGACTGACAGAATACGTGAAGAGCATTGACACGGCATCGCCAGACACAGTTCAAGAAGTGATTCCGTCCATGCTCCTCTCGCAATTAACAAATCTGATCAACACCAACAATCACATAGTGTATGACTCTTTGTCAGAAAAAGACAAAGACATGCATAAGTTGCTGAGTGTATGTGCCCCTACATGTATAGCCAGCATCATCATCTCGATGATGGAACTTGACGACAGTGTCGGCAAATATCTGCTATTCAAGTATTTAGGCAACGACACGTATGCTCTCACTTTTATGCTTATGGAAGCGTATTCAAAGGACTTGAGGGATTACTACACTCGCGAATTAACAGACGACGTCCAAGAAACAAACGGCGAGCATCTGGAGGAAGGAGAGGACGAACAGGACGACGACGAGACCAACCAACCCGACGACCAAGACGACGCAAGCGACGAAGACTTTTCAATAGAATTCCCTCAACGACATGTCAGCATAAAAATCATAGACGACATAGGAGTACTGGGAGCAGGAAAGGACGCTAACAAAAAAGAGATTTACAGCAAACTGATGGAGACTGCCGACAGACTGTTTGGCTCTCTGAACAAATTAGGCAAGGCGCAAGGCGAAGGGGCAGGAATACCTTTCGTAGCCATGGGCGCGAAGCCTAACAACCAGCAAAAAGACCAACGATGGAAACAGTATGTGACAAATCTCAACCTTACGGAAACAGCTCACCAATGCTTCTGCCGGGAAAAAGAGACTGAGCGTGCCCTACGTGTGCTTGCCCGCAAGGATAAGCACAACCCCCTCTTTGTGGGAGAGCCAGGAGTTGGCAAGACGACTGTAGTGTATGGCCTTGCAAAAGAATTCAACAAAGAGAGGATGGAAGGCAAGCCTCTCACCATCATCTATTCGCTCGACGTGGGTACGCTGATGGCGGGAACAAGCTTCCACGGAGAGTTTGAGAAACGTCTAAAGATGATACTCGAAGGACTGATGGAAGAAGGCGATTGCATACTCTTCATTGACGATATCCACTCGCTGATGAATACGGGCGGCAACCAGATGATGAGCGCCACCGACATCCTCAAACCATATCTCGAAGCCTCAAAGATAAGGGTTATTGGCGCTACATCGTACTCGGAATACAACAAAAATATCGCCAATATGAAGCCCATTGCAAGGTATTTCGAACTGATTGACGTGAGAGAGCCAAATACGGAAGAGACACTCATGATGATAGAGCCCTTGCTACCTGTCTATGAGGAACACCATAGAGCAAAATACAAAATTGACGCCGTGAAGTATGCCATAGAACAGAGTCACCTGCTCATCAACGACCGATACCTACCCGACAAGGCACTGGACGTGATAGACGAGGCTGGAGCCTATCGAAAGACCCACAGGCTGCTCTCCAAACGGGGAGTAGAGAAGCATAATAGATACCAATACGTTGACAAACAGGTAATTGACAAGATACTCACCGAGGTGTGCAGAATAGACGAGAAGGCGCTAAAGAGACAGACCAACGACCTGCTCAAAGACCTCGACAAAAGGATTGGCAACGAGATATACGGACAGGACGAGGCCATCAGGCAGGTGGTGAACGCCGTGATGATGTCGAAAGCCGGACTGCTCGACCCAAACAAGCCAATAGCCTCACTGCTGTTTGTAGGACCTACCGGTGTGGGCAAAACGGAGGTATGCAGAGTGCTGGCCAAAGAACTGGGCATAGAACTGCTGAGATTCGACATGAGCGAATATACGGAAAAACACACCGTATCGAAACTCATCGGCTCTCCAGCAGGATACGTAGGATATGAAGAAGGAGGATTGCTGACCGACGCCGTGCGCAAGACACCACACTGCGTGCTGTTGCTCGACGAAATAGAAAAAGCTCACCCCGACATATACAATATCCTATTGCAAGTGATGGACTATGCCAAGCTGACCGACAACAAAGGCAACAAGGCAGACTTCAGAAACGTGATTCTCGTGATGACAAGCAATGCCGGCGCACAATATGCTGGACAGGCAAACATTGGATTCAACAACAGCATCACCAAAGGACAGGCTATGCTCAACACCGTGAAGAAGACCTTCAAGCCTGAATTCATCAACAGACTCTCAGGTACCGTCGTCTTTAACGAGATGGACCGAAAGATGGCATGCCTCATCCTTGACAAAAAACTGAGACAGCTATCACAACGTCTGGAACGTAAGAATGTAACCGTGACGCTTACGGACGAAGCCCGACAGCAACTCATTGACGAAGGCTTCTCAAGCCAATTCGGCGCACGTGAGATGGACCGTGTGATACAACGAAGACTCACTCCGCTGCTCATGGAAGAGATCCTCTTCGGGAAACTGAAGAACGGCGGTGACATCGTAGTGGGGAAAGACATGCTGAAAAGCTGACAGCATCACCACACACAGACATAAAAAAACAACGCAACCCCCAACAATGGTAGAGGATTGCGTTGTTTTTGTCGGGATGACAAGACTCGAACTTGCGACCTCACGCCCCCCAGACGCGTGCGCTAACCAACTGCGCTACATCCCGCTCTCATGCTCCAACTTTTCGCTTTTGCGCTGCAAAGGTAGATATAATTTGTGAGATATGCAAGTTTTTATGATATTTTTTTTCTTTTTATACTGTATTCTCTTGTTTATACCAAAGAAAATGGTTACTTTTGCACATGGAAATAGAGTAATACATTATTATATATGCAATATATCATTACCGCACCAGCAGCACTAAACTGCACAGTGAAGCTACCAGCTTCGAAAAGCATAAGCAATCGTGCCCTCATCATCAACGCACTGGCGGGTGGAAACACCATACCAGAGAATCTCTCAGACTGCGATGACACCGACGTAATAATAAAGGCACTAAAAGACAATCCTAAAGAAATAGACATAAAGGCAGCAGGAACAGCCATGCGCTTCATGACCGCTTATCTCGCAGCCACTGAAGGCGAACATATACTTACCGGCACTGAGAGAATGAAACACAGGCCGATAGCCGTGCTCGTCGATGCGCTGAGATACCTCGGGGCAAAAATAGAATATCTCGGGGAAGAGGGCTACCCTCCCCTACGTATCACAGGAAGAAAACTATGGGGAAGGGAGCTGCATATCAACGGCAACGTGAGTTCGCAGTTTATTTCTGCACTGTTGATGATAGGCCCGACACTGAGAGACAAACTTGAACTACACCTCGAAGGGAACATCATATCACGACCATACATAGACCTCACTCTATGGATGATGAAAGAGTATGGAGCCGATGCAGAATGGACCGACATCAACGTCATTACAGTGAAGCCAAAGCCCTATACACCAAGAAGATACTACATAGAAAACGACTGGAGCGCAGCTTCATACTGGTATGAGATGATGGCGCTGAACGCCCGTACGGAAGACACCGTCACACTCACCGGACTAATGGACAACAGCAAGCAGGGCGACTCGATAGCAAGATACCTCTTCAGTCTGCTCGGCGTAAAGACCACATTTGTAAAAGACGACAACAACGGTCCTGACATGGTGAAGCTGAAATACTCTGGACACTCAGTGTCGCACCTCGAATATGATTTCCTCAACTGCCCAGACCTTGCGCAGACATTTGTGGTGACTTGCATTGCAAAGAATGTGACATTCCATTTCACGGGACTCCAAACGCTGAAAATAAAGGAGACAGACCGCATAGAGGCTCTGAAGACCGAGATGAGAAAGTTAGGATACGTGATAGAAGACAGGGACGGATGCGAACTGACATGGGACGGGACATTATGTAAGGCGGAGAAAGACAACGACCTCGACGTGGCCATCGACACATACGAAGACCACCGTATGGCCCTGGCTTTTGCACCTATGGCATTCACCAGAAGCTACATACGTATCAACAACCCGCATGTGGTGACTAAGTCATACCCCCACTATTGGGAACATCTTGACAATATTGGGGTGGAGATAGAACAAGAAGAATAAACAAAAAACGGACAAGCGAACGCACTGATGAACATCGTCGTGATATTAATTCTGCTCTTAGCAGCCGGAGCCATCATAGTGGGCGGACTCCAGTTCTTCTTCTCGTCAGAGGAACTACCCATAAACACCAAGCCCACTTGCGCTACATGCAACGGTGAAGACAACCGCTGCGAGCAGGAGTGCATGATGGAAGCGGCGACCAAACCCGTAGAATATTTCGACGACGAAGAGCTCGACCGCTTTGCCGGACGACAGTCTGATGATTACACTGACGAAGAAACGGAGGAATTTCGCGAAGTGATGCTCACCATGAAACAAGACGAAGTGAAAGAATGGAACCGCAGCCTGATACTACGCGGCATAAACATTCCTGACCAGTTGAAGGACGAAGTGGTGATGATGATAGAAGGCTGAATAAGAGAGAGACGGATGCCGTTAGACATAAGAACAAATAATACAGAAAGCAATGCTTGAACTCCTACAATACACTTTCTTCCAGAACGCACTGATAGGCAGCGTGTTGGCAAGTGTGGTATGTGGACTGGTAGGTACATATATCGTCACACGCCGACTGGTGTTTATCAGCGGAGGCATCACACATGCCTCGTTTGGAGGCGTTGGTCTCGGCGTATTTTTCGGCATCAGTCCTATACTCTCTGCCATGGTCTTTGCCGTAGCAAGCGCATGCGGGGTGGTGTGGATGTCTGACAAGCACAAAGTGAGAGAAGACAGTGCCATAGCCCTATTCTGGACTCTTGGAATGAGTATAGGCATCATCTGCAGCTTCCTAACACCAGGCTTCATGACCGACCTCCCCTCCTACCTCTTCGGCAATATACTCACTATCGGCACAGAAGACCTCTTGCTGTTGGGTGGACTGACCATACTTACGGTATTGTTATACGTATTGTTTGCCGACACCATAATGAGCGTGGCCTTTGACCCCATATTTGCCAAGACACAAAACATGCCGGTGAAGTGTATAGAGTATCTCATGATGACACTTATTGCACTGACGATAGTCGCGACATTGCGACTGGTAGGTATTGTACTGGCTATCAGCCTACTCACCATACCACAGATGACGGCAAACCTTTTTGTTTGCCGCTTTACGACAATGGCATGGCTTAGCGTGGGCATAGGGATCATTTACTGCATAGCAGGCCTCGTGTTCTCGTATCTCCTCAACGTACCTTCGGGAGCATCTATTATCTTCGTTTCGATAGTGATATACACCATACTGAGACTGACTAAAAGGGAATGACCATGAGAAAAGTACGGAGATACATAATGGCGATGCTGACATGTGCTATCACAATGGCGATGCTGACGGCATGTTCTACTCAGAAGAACACGTCGTCGAGCAGATGGTGGCATGCGTTCAACGCCCGGTATAACACCTACTTCAATGGCAGCGAAGCATTTATCGAGGGGTCGCAGGAAAAAGAAAGCCAACACAAAGACAACTTCACCGAGCAGTTGCCTTTATACGCAGCAGGAACGAAGAGCGGCCGGGACATTGGCAAAGACAAATTTGACAGAGCGATAGAAAAGGCCGAGAAAGCCATAAAGCGACATAGCATAAAACGACGCCCACAATGGACAAAGAAACGGCGAAAGACCGAACGCGACATTGAATGGCTGTCGAGAAGAGAATACAACCCATTCATCTGGAAAGCATGGTTGCTACTCGGAAAATCACAGTTTCAGAAAGGAGAGTTTGAGGAAGCAGCAGCCACCTTCTCATATATATCAAGGCTTTATGCCACACAGCCTGCCATAAACGGAATAGCAAGGGCATGGCTGGTGAAGAGCTATAGCGAGATGGGCTGGATATACGAGGCAGAGGACGTGATAGTGAAGATGAAACGCGACACGATGCACTACAGAGCCATAGCTGACTGGGACTATGCCTACTGCGATTTCTACCTCCACAACGGAAAACGCAAAGAGGCCATCACCTACCTGAAAAAGGTGATAAGGCATGAGAGAAGGAAAAAGCTGAAGGCAAGGCAATGGTATATCATGGGACAACTGCTGGCCGAAGAGGGAGACAAGCAAGGAGCTTATAAAGCGTTCAGAAAGGTGGTGGCACTGAACCCACCATACGAGTTGGCCTTTAACGCACGAATAGCACAAACTGAGGTGATGGCCTCCGGAGGGTCGAAAAAGATGATTGGCAAACTGAGACGAATGGCAGCCTCAGACAACAACAAAGACTACCTTGAACAAGTGTATTACGCCATAGGAAACATCCACCTGATGAAAGGCGACACGCTGAAGGCCATAAGCGCATACGAGGAGGGAAACCGCAAGGCGACAAGAAACGGTATAGAAAAAGGTGTGTTGCTGCTGAAGCTCGGCAACCTTTATTGGCAACGGCAGCAATATCCGGATGCCGGGCGATGCTATGGTGAAGCCATCGGACTCCTTGACAAAGACCGTAAAGACTACGCGGAGATGGACGAAAGGTCGAAAGTGCTTGACTTGCTCGTCCCACACGTAAACACCATACACCTACAAGACTCGCTACAATATCTTGCAACTGCACCTGAAGACGTTCGCAATGCCGCCATAGACAGGCAGATAGAGCTGCTGAAGAAGAAGGAGAAAGAGGAACGGGACGCCCAGATGGAACAAGAGGCAGAACAAAAACAGCGAGAGAACGCACAGGGCAACGCCAACAACAACCGCAACGACAGGACTAACACCACCCAACAAAACACGCCTGGAGGCAAGGCCGGCGTATGGTATTTTTATAACCCACTGACAGTAAGCCAAGGCAAGGCTACTTTTGAGAGGATGTGGGGAAAACGAGATAATGTGGACAACTGGCAACGTATAAACCAGACTGTGGTGCAACTTAACGACGACTTCGCGCATAACAACGAAGAGGAACAGACAGGCACTGACACTGACGACACCACAACAGAAACCACAAAAGACGATGGGCCGACGACAAAGAGTAACGACCCTCATACACGCGAGTACTACCTGGCACAGATCCCCATGACAACAGAACAAAAAGAAGCCTCAGACAGGCTGATTGCCGAGGCACTGATAGAGGGAGGAATAATACTAAAAGACAAGATGGACAAGACAGAGGAATGCTGCAAATACCTCGAACGCCTACTCAATAGCTGGCCCGACTACGAACGCAATGACGAGACTTGCTACCATCTCTTCCTCGCATATTCACGACAGGGACGACACACCGACGCGCAGCGCATGGTTAAACGGTTGCAGGAAAGGCATTCTGAAAGCCAATACACACGTCTCCTGACAAATCCATATTACCTGGAAGACGCAAGATGGGGCGAGCATATCGAAGACTCAATATACGCAGCTACGTATGAGGCGTTTAAAAAAGGCATGAACGACGTGGTAAAGGCTAACACAAGGATATCGGACGAGAGATTCGAACAAGGAAACAACCGTCCGAGATTCCTCTTTATCGACGCGCTGACCCTGCTAAGCGAAGGAGACACAAAAGGATGTATAAGCCGAATGACCGAAGTGGTGGAAAAGCACCCCACTGCGGAGATAGCCGAGATGGCCGGCATGATAATAAAAGGAGTGAGACAAGGCAGAAAACTCCAAGGAGGCGGGCATTTCATTGGCGACATCTGGAACAGACGCATGACGGAAAACATGGCTGACACCATTAACGCCGACACACTCATGGTGGAACAAGACGCCAACCACGTGGTGATTATGGCATTCCCGTCAGACTCCATCGACTCCAACCAGATGCTGTATGAACTGGCGAAATACAACTTCACGAACTTCCTCGTGAGGAACTTTGAGATAGCTGTGGCCGAAAACGAAGGCCTATCGAGCATGACCGTCAGCGGGTTTACAAGCTACGACGAGGCACTGCAATATAGGCAACAGCTGACAAGACAGTTTGACGCACTGAAGAAAGAGAACAAGAACATAAGACTGTTTATTGTCAGCGAACAAAACCTACAGCTGCTCGGAACGACATTCAGTTATGCCGAATACGACGAATGGTTTGACACTCACTTTGCGCCTCTCGCGCCCGTGGAACAACCACTGCTCAACGAGCCTACGGAAGTAGTGAGGAAAGAGGTAGAGACAGAAGACGACGACGGCGATAACGAACAAGAAGAGGAGGAAGAAGAGAACGACGACAACATGTTTGACTTTGATGAAGATTTCTACAGATGAAAAATGGACTGCTGCTTTGGGCTGACGACGAGATAGAACATCTCAAAGCCCACGTCATATTCCTGCAAAAGAAAGGATACGATATAGTCACCGTAAGCAACGGAAGAGACGCCATCAGCGAGTGTGAACGACGCTCGTTTGACCTGGTGCTTCTCGACGAAATGATGCCAGGACTCTCTGGCCTGGAGACCCTGCAACGCATCAAAGAGATACAACCCTCTGTGCCCGTAGTAATGGTAACAAAGAGCGAAGAGGAAGACATCATGAACCAGGCTGTAGGTAAGAATATTGCCGACTACCTGATAAAACCTGTCAACCCCAACCAGATTCTGCTGTCGCTAAAGAAGAACATACACCATAAGGAGCTAGTGGCAGAAGTGACACAGATGGACTACCAGCAGAGCTTCCAGCAGATAGGCATGCAGATAGATGAATGTCGCTCTTGGCAGGACTGGACTGAGGTATATAAGAAACTCGTCCACTGGGAACTTGAACTGTCACAACTGTCGGCTCATGACTCACCGCTATTGGACATTCTTAACATGCAAAAGGAAGAAGCGAACAACGGCTTTGCACGTTTCATCAAAAACAACTATCTGGAATGGATGGACGAGATAGCCAAGCCCGGACAGCACAGCAGCGGACGTCCCCTGATGAGCCATGAGGTGATGAAGACGGCTGTCTTCCCCACTCTCGACGCGGGAGAGAAAGTATTTCTCATCGTCTTCGACAATTTCAGATACGACCAGTGGAGAATGATGTCTAAAGAGATAGGCGACATGTTTGACATAGACGACCAGTTGTATTTCAGCATCTTGCCTACCGCGACACAGTATGCCCGTAACGCCATCTTCAGCGGACTTATGCCAGACCGCATATCACAGATGTTTCCCGACCTGTGGGTTGATGAAGATGAAGACGAAGGGAAGAACCTCAACGAGGAACCACTCATCAGGACACAATTAGATCGCTTCAGGCGTAAGGACACGTTCACCTACACAAAAGTCAACGACTCGGCTGCAGCAGAGAAGATGATACAGAAGTTTAACGAGATGAAAAAGCGCGATCTCAATGTGGTGGTTTTCAACTTCATCGACATGCTTAGCCACGCAAGGACAGAGTCGAAGATGGTACGCGAGCTTGCCAATGACGAGAAGGCCTACAGGAATATCACCATGAGCTGGTTTAAGCACTCTGTGGTATATGACTTCTTCAAGCTCCTCGCCTCAAGCGACTTTAGTGTGGTGGTGACCACCGACCATGGCAGCATCCGTGTGACACGACCGGTGAAGATAGTAGGAGAACGCAATACCAACACCAACCTCCGATACAAGTTGGGACGAAACCTTGGTTATAATTCACGCGACCTCTTTGTGGTAAAAGATCCACAACGCATCCACTTACCACAGCCCAATGTGAGCACGAGCTACGTCTTTGCACAGGGAGACGAATTTTTTGCCTACCCCAACAACTACAGCTACTACGTGCAATACTATAAAGACACCTTCCAACATGGAGGCATATCCATGGAAGAGATAATTATCCCATTAGTGAAACTTAAACCCAGAAAGGTATGGAAATAAGAATAGACAAACTGGAAAACATCCGTGAGGCTGCGAAACAATTTGTGGCAGCCATTGACCAAAGCACCGTATTTGCCTTCTATGGCAAGATGGGAGCAGGAAAGACAACATTCATCAAGGCGATATGCGAGGAACTCGGCGTGAATGACGTAATCACCTCGCCCACGTTCGCCATAGTCAACGAATACCGTTCAGACACGACCGACGAACTCATCTATCACTTTGACTTTTATCGCATAAAGAAGATTGATGAGGTATATGACATGGGCTACGAAGACTACTTCTACAGTGGTGCATTATGTTTTATAGAATGGCCAGAACTGATAGAAGACGTCTTGCCGGGAGATGCGGTAAAGGTAACCATAGAAGAAACGGAAGACGGAGGAAGGACAGTGAAATATTAGCAATAAGGCGGATGATGAACATCCGCCTTATTATGTTTAATGAGACCAAGTTTAGAGAAGAGCCTTGAACTTCTCTTCAATCTTTGCCTTATTAGCAGCGCCGACCATCTTGTCAACAACCTGTCCGCCCTTGAAGAAAAGGATGGTAGGGATGTTGCGGATGCCAAACTCTCCGGCTATGTCGTCACACTCCTCGACATCACACTTGCCGACATTGATTTTGCCATCATATTCTGTGGCCAGTTCCTCGATGATTGGAGCGATCATTCGGCATGGTCCACACCATGTAGCCCAAAAGTCAACCACCAAAGGTAATTCACCATTCTTCAACTCTTCGAAATTGCTTGTTGTGATTTTTGTTTCCATTTCTTTACTGTTTAATGTTTGATATTATAAGTGATTTAATTAATTTTATATTCCAATCCATCTTGTTGTTCGATATACTGTAGAAGACGACTGCGAATGTCGATTGAGACAGAACGGCTCTTGAGCAACACATGGTTCTTGCCTTGAGAGTCACGCAACTGGAAGAACAGCTGGGTCTTGCCAGGATTCTCGTTGATTATCTCGTTAAGCTCCTCCACCACCTGAGCATCAAGTTTGTCGGTGTTAACAGATATCGTTATCTTTGTCAGTGTACTGTCCTTAACTGTCTGGAGATACTTGACGTCAGTGACCTTAAGATCGTAGAGTGCACTGTCGCGGAAGCGTTGCTTCAATTCGGCATTGATATACACTGTAGAGCCAATCTGGAACATTCCCGCCCATTTGCCCCAGTCTTCACCGAAAAGGGCAAGAACCCCACTACCGTCAAAATCCTCAATGGTGACAAAGCCGCAAGGTTTTCCCGTCTTAGTGTATTTCTGGCGTATGGCGGTGACGATGCCTCCTATCACCACCTGTTCCCTACCCTGCAAGCGCGACACATCCTCCATCTCCTGACAGGATGTGTTGCAGAGGTTGTCGAGTATCACCTTATATTCGTCAAGCGGATGGGCAGAGAGATAGATACCCACGAGATCACGTTCTTTATTAAGGCGTTCGATGTCACTCCACGGTTCTCCCTTGATTATTGCCGGTGTAGATATCTCTACTGCATTATCATCACCGAAGAGGGAGTACTTCTGCTGCATCATCTCCGTCTGATAGAGCTGACCATAACGCACCAGTTGGTCGATAAACATCTCTCCCTTGGCATTCTTCGCGAAATAATCTTCACGACGCAGTTCGGTGAAACAGTCAAAGCCACCGCTAAGCACAAGAGACTCAATACACTTTCGATTGCAGCTGGAGAGGCTCACACGCTGGATGAAGTCAAAGACAGTCTTGTAGGGGCCGTTGCTCTCACGCTCCATGATGATAGCCTCAGCAGCAGCACCTCCCACACCTTTTATGGCACTGATGCCGAAACGTATCTCACCCTTTTTGTTTGCGCTGAACTTCTGACGACTCTCGTTGACGTCGGGTCCCAATGTAGGGATATTCATGGCACGGCACTCGTCCATGAGTTTGGTGATCTCGGTGATGTTGTCAAGGTTTCGACTCATCACGGCAGCCATATATTCGGCGGGATAGTGAGCTTTGAGATATGCCGTCTGATATGAAACCCACGAATAGCATGTGGCATGACTCTTATTGAAGGCATAGGAAGCGAATTTTTCCCAGTCTCCCCAGATTTTCTCCAGCACCTTCGGATCGTGTCCGTTCTTCTTTCCACCCTCAATGAACTTAGGTTTCATGGCATCGACGATAGCTTTTTTCTTCTTTCCCATCGCCTTACGCAGGGCATCGCTCTCACCGCGTGTGAAGTCGGCAAGCTGACGGGAGAGAAGCATCACTTGCTCTTGATATACGGTAATGCCATAAGTGTCCTTCAGGTATTTCTCCATACAAGGGATGTCATACTTTATCTCCTCCCTTCCGTTCTTACGGGCAATGAACGAAGGGATATAGTCCATAGGGCCTGGGCGATAGAGGGCGTTCATTGCTATGAGGTCCTCGAAGACAGAGGGATGCAGTTCACGCAAGTATTTTTGCATTCCAGGAGACTCAAACTGGAACGTGCCTATGGTGCGTCCGTCGCAATAGAGCTGGTATGTGAGTTCGTCGTCGATGGGTATGGTATCGAGATCGATGGTCTCACCGGTAGTGACGCGAATATTCTCCACTGCCTCCTTCATGATAGAGAGCGTCTTCAGACCAAGGAAGTCCATTTTGATAAGACCAGTGGATTCTATCACATGGCCGTCATACTGGGTACAGCGTAACTTATGTCCGGGGTCGTTCTTGTCCTCAGCCACTGAGACAGGCACCCAATCGCTGATCTTGTCGCGGCAAATAATGAATCCACAGGCATGTATGCCCGTGCCTCGCACTGTTCCCTCAAGCATCTTCGCATACTCCATGGTGTTATGTAGCTTTGGGTCAGGACTTGCCTCAGCCTCACGTAGCTCCGGGATACACTTTATGGCATTGCCAAGATTCATCTTCAAGCCATCGGGCAACTTGTCAGGAATAAGTTTGCAAAGCCAGTTTGCCTTTTCAAGAGGAAGTTTTTCCACACGTGCCACATCCTTGATAGAGTTCTTTGTTGCCATGGTGCCATAGGTGATGATATGAGCACAGTTCTCATGACCATACTTGTCTTCTACCCATTCCAACACACGTCCTCGTCCGTCGTCGTCGAAGTCGGTATCGATATCGGGGAGGGAGATACGGTCAGGATTAAGGAAACGCTCAAACAGCAGGTCGTATTTTATTGGGTCTATCTTTGTGATACCCAAGCAATAAGCCACCACAGAGCCGGCAGCCGAGCCACGCCCCGGACCTACCATCACTCCCAGTTCGTCGCGTGCAGAGTTGATGAAATCCTGCACTATGAGGAAGTAGCCTGGAAAACCCATGGTCTTCATGATATGCAGCTCGAAGCGTATGCGGTCATCCACCTCTTTAGTAAGTGGCATGGGATATAGCTTTGCTGCACCTTCGTATGCCAACTTACAGAGATAGTCGGCCTCGAATTTTATTCGGTACAGTTTGTCGTAACCTCCCAATTTCTGGATTTTCTTTTCTCCTTCATCGCGTGGCAACTGGTTTTGGCCATTCTCGTCAGACGTAAACTCATTAAACAAGTCTTCTTCAGAGAATTTCTGACGCCATTGTTCCTCTGTGCCGAATTCCTCTGGAATGGGGAAGAACGGCATGATGGGTGGATTCTCAATATCGTAGAACTCCACCTTGTCGAGTATCTCGATGGTGTTGGACAACGCCTCAGGTATATCAGCAAACACCTCGTTCATCTCTTCGCGCGTCTTGAACCACTCCTGTTTAGAATAGAGCATGCGCGTGGGGTCGTCAAGGTCCTTACCAGTGGAAAGACAGAGCAGATGGTCATGTGCCTCGGCATTCTCCTGATCAACAAAATGAGCGTCGTTAGAGCATACGACCTTGATGCCATATTCCTTAGCAAGTTCAACGAGCACCTTATTTGCCTCTTGCTGCAGGGGGAAGGTCTCTCTGTTGGCGCGGATAGTGGGGTCTTTTACCTCGTGTCGCTGTAGTTCGAGATAGTAATCGTCGCCGAAGACCCTCTTATGCCACTCTATGGCTTCGCGTGCTCCTTCGATATCACCTTTTAATATTTTCTTTGGCACCTCTCCTGCTATACAAGCCGAGCACACGATAAGGTCCTCGTGGTATTTCTCCAATTCGAAACGGTCTGTACGTGGTCGGCCATAGAAGCCATCAACCCAGGCATTAGACACAAGCTTGATAAGATTCTTATATCCATTATAGTTCTTGGCAAGCACAATGAGATGATAACCACTCCGGTCACCATTATCCTTGTTCTTGTCTTCCTTTCGATGACGTGCCACATACATCTCGCATCCAAAAATAGGTTTAAACGGCTCAAGGCCCTCCTTCTTCCTGCCTCCATTGATTTTGTTGCAGTAGTCGAAGAACTCCTTAATGCCGAACATGTCTCCATGATCGGTCACCGCCATACCCTTCATGCCGTTGCCAACAGCCTTGTCAACGAGTTTTGAAATACTCGACTGACCATCGAGTATTGAATAGTATGTATGAACGTGAAGATGAATAAAATCCTGCATTTTTTGTGTCTTTTGTCGTTTTCGAGGTTCAAAGTTACGGTAAATATGCGAAATAACCAAAAGAAATTGGGAAAAGTTTGCTATTTCTCAAAAAAAAGCAGTAACTTTGCACAGCAAATAAACAATCAAGCGTTACCCCATGGGACAAAGAATAAGAAAACTGAAAAAACAAAGAATACACAGAGAAGGCACCGGGACACTTACATACAGTATGACAGCCATCGTTGTAATAGCACTTTTGCTGCATTGGTTAGACCCGTCGCATATTGCCTTTTGGTCATTTGTTGCCGTTGCCGGCACGGTGTGGGCTATAGTGCTAAACTTCTATCGTTGCCCAATACGAGAATTCAAGGAAGATACCGAACGTGTGGTGGTAGCTCCTGCCGACGGCAAGATAGTGGTGATAGAGGAAGTGGATGAGAACAGGTACTTCCATGATCGCCGCCTAATGATTTCCATATTCATGAGTCTTGTCAACGTCCATGCCAACTGGTTCCCCGTTGACGGGAAAGTGAAATTCGTGAAACATTTCAACGGCAACTTCCACAAAGCCTGGCTGCCCAAGGCAAGCGAAGAGAACGAGCATGCCGATGTGATGATCACCACACCTGAGGGCGAGGATATCCTTTGCCGTCAGATTGCCGGTGCCATGGCCCGCCGTATCGTCACCTATGCCAAGGAAGGAGAGGAATGTTACATAGACGAGCATCTTGGATTTATCAAGCTCGGCTCGCGTGTCGATGTATATCTCCCTATTGGTTCTGAGGTTTGCGTGAAGATGGGTCAAGCCACTACTGGCGACCTCACCGTGATAGCCAAACTGAAAAAACATGGTTGTTGACCGCATATATAAATAAGGTATTATGGCTAATATCATCACTAAGCATATACCCAACACCCTGACGTCGTGCAACCTTATCTCAGGCTGTATCGCCGTATATTTCGCCTTTGCCGGGTGTTATGAAGAGGCGTTATTATTCATTGTCATCGGCGCAGTCTTTGACTTCTTCGACGGTATGAGTGCCCGACTGCTGAACGTGTCATCGCCGATAGGTAAGGAGTTAGACTCATTGGCAGACGATGTCACGTTTGGAGTGGCACCATCAGCTATGATATTCACCGTGTTGTATATTCACGACTATCCTTCTTGGCTTGAGCCATACAGGGAAATAATACCTTTTCTGGCTTTTGTCTTAGCGGCATTCTCAGCCATAAGACTGGCGAAATTCAATCTTGACGAACGTCAGACCACCTCATTTATCGGAGTGCCAACACCGGCAAACGCATTATTTTGGGGCGCACTGATTGCAGGTAGGGAAGATCTTCTCAATTCATCTCCATGGATGGTGGTTATGATAATAGGAATGGTTTTTTTATGCAGCTATCTGCTTATTGCCGAGTTCCCGTTATTTGCATTGAAGTTCAAACATTGGGGATGGAAAGGCAACGAGGTGAAATATGTGTTTCTCATCACCTCCATACCCATCCTTGTCCTTATGGGCATTGCTGGAATATCCGTGGTTATCATGTGGTATGTGTTCTTGGCTTTTATCTCAAACCAGTTTAAACTAATTTAACATCTGACATTATGCTTAAAGGTCTGCTTATATTCGTAGTCATCATATTGGTTGTTGTCAGCGTCATTGTGCTGTTGGCCATAAATGTCATATTAAGATTTATGAAGCGTATGAGGAAAATGGCAAACGGCGAGTTGACGGAAGAAGAATATCGACAGAATACCACACAACGCCGCAATAACCAGTACGAATATCGTGGAGGTCAGCGCAATCGTCAGAAGCCAAGCGGTTCGTCGTTTACCCAACAGACAACGACATCGGAAGACGGTCGTGTGATAATAGACAACCGTCGTCCTACGGAACGTAACCGAAAGATTATTTCCGAGGACGAAGGTGAATACGTAGAATTTACTGAAGAGTAAACGTCAGTTATGTACTAATGTGCCAATAGGCTCACCATCCATAACCTTCTTTAGATTGCCTACTATGTCCATGTTGAAGACATAGATGGGGAGATTGTTTTCCTTACACATCGTGGTGGCTGTGAGGTCCATCACCTTCAGTCCACGTGTATATATCTCATCATATGTGATATCAGTAAACTTTGTGGCTGTCGGGTCTTTCTCCGGGTCGGCGGAATAGATGCCATCGACACGTGTTCCCTTCAGCATCACGTCAGCCTCAATCTCTATTCCACGCAACGACGAACCAGTGTCTGTAGTGAAATAAGGACTTCCGGTACCAGCAGAGAAAATGCACACATATCCAGCTTCCATTGCCTCAATAGCCTTCCACTTGGTATAGAACTCGCCTATAGGTTCCATGCGTATGGCTGTGAGCACCTTTGTCTTCACACCGAGAGCACCGAGAGCAGAACTGAGGGCGAGAGAGTTTATTACTGTGGCACACATACCCATTTGGTCGCCTTTGACGCGGTCAAAGCCTTTCTGCGAGCCGCTGAGTCCACGGAAGATATTTCCGCCACCAATAACGATACCAATCTCTACGCCCATCTCACTGACCTCCTTTATCTGTCGAGCATAGTCAGCAAGACGTTCTGGGTCGATGCCAAAATTCTGTTTGCCCATGAGGCTCTCGCCACTGAGCTTAAGAAGGATTCTTTTATACTTTGCCATATTATTATATCTTGAATTTTACTTCCTTAAATTCATATTCAGACAGTGTTCCATCATGCCGTTGGAGCACTAAATGACCATTATCAAGCACATCCTGCCATGCTGCTTCAAACTCTCCTTGTGAGTCTTTGTAAGGCCAAAAGCCCTCACGTCTGTACAAGCAGTGTTTATAGAAGTCGGAGATTTGATCATATAGTCCCTCATCTATCTTGGCGAAATAAGTCTCAAGACGCTTTATTATCATGTTGAATACCTCTTCCCTATCTACCTCATGTTCCAAAATATTTGCCAAGGAGACAGGATTGGGAGCGTCAGAGACGAAGTCAAGCTGATTAACGTTGACACCAATACCCAAGATGCAATATCCTATTTCCATACCATGGATAGAGCATTGCGACAGCGTACCGCTAATCTTTTTGTCGTGCCAATAGATGTCATTGGGCCACTTTATGGTTATGCCATCAACAAAGGCAGCGAGCACATCGCGTACAGCAAGAGCGCCAGCCTGGAGCAGAACAAACTGCCGTGAGGCAGGTAGATGGAGAGGCCAGCTCTTGGCACTGAACGTTAGGTTCTTGCCTGTCTGGCTCTCCCATGTATTTACGCCCTGACCCCGTCCTGCCGTCTGATATTCAGCTCTTGCTACGGTCATCCTTTTCCCTTCCTCTCCCTGATAGGAGCACAGGAAGTTGTTTGTCGAGTCAACCTCGTCCAAGGAGATAATCAGCGTGTGGTCTGTCATAAGTGCTATTTGTGACGGTTAGCGCGCTGCTCGCGGTATTTAGCCTTCTGCTTTGCCGAACCGCTTCCGTGTGCACCGGTGATATATTTCTTTTTCTTTGCCTTTGTCTTTATCTTTCCGGCATTGGGGTCACCCTTTGGTGCGCTTTTAAAAACGAGCCCTCCACCAGCGATAATATCATCTATATCCGCCATAAAATCGACTTTTATTATTACGTTATTCCTATCAATGGTGGAACAGTCTCACGCCGGTGAATGCCATAGCTATGCCATACTTGTCGCATGTCTCGATGACATTGTCGTCACGAACGGAACCACCCGCCTGAACGATAAACTCCACTCCACTCTTATGGGCACGCTCGATATTGTCGCCGAACGGGAAGAAAGCGTCACTGCCAAGGGCCACACGAGTATTTTTGGCTATCCATTCTTTCTTCTCTTCCATGGTAAGTACCTCGGGACGCTCTTTGAAGAACATCTGCCATGTGCCATCGCGAAGCACGTCGTCGTGGTCTTCTGATATATACACGTCGATGGTGTTGTCGCGGTCGGCACGTCTGATATTATCTACGAAAGGCAGGTTCATCACCTTCGGATGCTGGCGCAGCCACCAGATGTCGGCTTTGTTGCCTGCCAGACGAGTACAGTGAATACGGCTCTGCTGTCCTGCACCAATACCGATGGCTTGTCCGTCCTTGACATAGCATACAGAGTTGCTTTGTGTATATTTCAATGTGATGAGAGCGATGATAAGGTCGCGACGTGCCTCATCTGTAAATGTCTTGTTCTGGGTAGGGATATTCTCAAACAGAGCAGGATCGTCGAGTTTCACCTCATTACGTCCCTGTTCGAACGTGATGCCAAAGACCTGTTTACGTTCGATAGGCTGTGGCACATAGTCTGGATCGATCTTTATGACGTTATATGTGCCCTTACGTTTCTCCTTGAGTATCTGCAAAGCCTCAGGCGTATAGTCTGGTGCTATCACACCATCGCTAACCTCGCGCTTTATGAGGAGAGCCGTAGCCTCGTCGCAAGTATCGCTAAGAGCAACGAAGTCGCCATAAGAGCTCATGCGGTCAGCTCCACGGGCACGAGCGTAAGCGCATGCTACAGGCGTCAGCTCTACTTTAAGGTCATCGACGAAATAGATTTTCTTCAAAGTGTCGTCTAATGGCAAGCCAACAGCAGCGCCAGCAGGCGAGACGTGCTTGAATGAAGCGGCTGCGGCCAGTCCTGTGGCTGCCTTTAGTTCTTTCACGAGTTGCCAACTGTTGAAGGCGTCGAGGAAATTGATGTATCCTGGGCGTCCATTAAGTACCTCTATGGGCAGTTCACCTTCTTCCATAAAGATACGAGAAGGTTTCTGATTCGGATTGCATCCGTACTTCAATGCTAATTCTTTCATATTGTCTAAATGTTATTGTCCACTATTTTGGGTACAAAGTTACACATTTTTTTGCAATCCGCAATCATACTGCACCATTTATTTTGCCTTATCCTTTATATAGTCGCGTGGAGAGATGCCAAAAACAGCCTTAAATGCTGTTGAGAAAGAGCTGGTATTGTTAAATCCCACGGCATACATCACGTCGTTGATATTCTGATGTCCGGCATCAAAAAGCCGGGCGGCCTGATTGATACGGATATTTCTGATGAAGCTGAGCGGCGACTGATTGGTGAGTGTCTTCATCTTCCTGTAGAAATGTACACGACTAAGTCCCACCTCACGTGCAATAAACTCGACATTAAGGTCGGGGTTACTCATATTGTTGTTGACCACTTTCATCACCCTCTCCATGAGTTTGTCGTCAGCGGTCTTCAATTCCACATTCTCCACCTTAGCCTCTTGAGTCTCATTACCCTTCAGTTTGTTTCTCAGTTTGCTTTGCGATGCTATCAGATTCAATATCGTACGTTTGAGGATGTCGATATTGAATGGTTTTGCCATATAGACATCGGCACCAGTCTCAAGTCCCTGCAGTTTTTCCTCATCGCTCGACATTGCTGTTAGCAATATGACTGGTATGGTATTAGTACGAATATTACACTTCAGTTTAGCGCACAATGTGTTTCCATCCATGATGGGCATCATTATGTCGCTCACCACCACGTCGGGCAGCTCCTTCAATATACCGACAAGTGCTTCCTGTCCGTTTCCATAAGTGGTGACTTTAAAGCTCGCGGACAACTCGCGGACAAGATAGTTTTGTATCTCTATGTCGTCCTCTACTACCACGACAGTCGGTTTGCATCCATGGGTTGTGGGCAGTTGCTCTTCGACCTCGATAGTCTCCGGGTTTTGGTAGGTTTCCTCCAAGAGGTTTACGATAGCGTCCTCTTTGTCTTCCGTATCCATCTCTTGTTGCATTTCCTCCTCGCTCAGGTGTTGCGAGCCCAGTGGTATGGTGATGGTGAATGTAGCGCCCCCACCCTTCTCGTTGTTGGCGGCTTTTATGTCACCATGGTGAAGGAGGACGAGCGAATTGGCCAGGTCGAGTCCGATGCCAGTACCCAGATGGCGGTTGTTTCCGCTGATAGGTCCTTGATAGAAGCGTTCGAAGATCTTTCCCAACATTTCTTTTGGTATTCCCTCGCCCGTGTCAATCACCTTCATTGTCATATTCTTATCGTCGTGTGTCAGATTGACGGTAATAGAACCACCTGCAGGCGTGTATTTAAAAGCGTTAGAGAGGAGGTTTACCACAACTTTGTCGAAGTTTGACCGGTCAATCCACAACATCAGTTTGTCAATGTCGTGATTAAACACGAATTTTATGTCCTTTGTTTTTGCCTGATATTCAAACATATTACAGATGTCCTTGACGAAGCTGACAAACTCCGTCTCCCTCATCCTCATCTTCATCATGCCCTTCTCTATCTTTCTCAAGTCCATCATTTGATTGATGAGATTCAAGATACGTTCGGCATTACGCTTAATGGTAGTATATACCGCCACTCGCTGCGGGTCATGGTCGGTGTTGAGCAACGACACAAGAGGTGTGACGATGAGAGTCATTGGTGTGCGTATCTCATGGCTGATATTCATGAAGAACTTTATCTTCGCCTCGTTGAGTTCCTCTGCATGTTTGTGTTCTTGCATCATAAGACGTTCGCGTTCGTCACGCTTGCGATATTTGAAATAAAAATAGACAAGACCAACAAAGATGATGAAATAGAACAGATAGGCTATCCTTGTCATATACCACGGAGCGTGGATAGAAATGACAAATTCCTTAATTTCCGACTCTTGTCCGTTCTTTAATGCTTTCACCTTGAAGCGGTATGTAGCTGGCGGGATATGGCTAAAGTTGATTTCATTCTGTCCTGGCTTAAGATAATTCCATTCCTCGCCGTTTATTGAATAGGCGTATGAAATGTGCTCAGGCGCGTCGTATGTCAGAGTGGAGAGCTGGATTGAGAACGTGTTATCTGACGAAGCGAGGTCGAAATGATTGCTCATCATCACTGGTTCGTCAGTGATAGTATAGAATCCGGACTCCTCTCCTGCGGAGATATCGTTTCCATTGACAATAAGGTTGGTGATTTGTACGGTGGCATTCCACTTGCGTGCATCCACGGCTGCCGTGTTGAACCAAGTGATGCCCCCCACTCCACCGAAGAGTAGCGATCCGTCGGGACCCACAGAGGCAGCTCCGTCACTGAACTCATTGCTTTGCAGACCATCGTCAACATAATAACAGCTTCCCACCTGTCCAGACTTTGTGTCTATCTTGCACAGTCCGTGATTAGTAGCCACCCACAACCATTTTCCCTTGTCCCTAATGATGGAGGCGATGCCATTATCAGGCAGTCCCTTGGTCTCGTCGAAGACCACGGTCTTCCTTGTGCGCATGTCATAACCGTACAATCCGTTGTCGGTGCCATACCAAATCATATCGTTATCATCCTGCATCACAGTCCTGACGTAGATGCCATATTGCAGCACATTCACTCCAAAGGTATTCACCCATGAGTTGTTCTTTATGTCGTAGCAACATAAACCCATTGTAGTGGCAAGAATAACTTTGTTCTTGTCGTTTGACATTGAAATGCTGGAAATATACCCATTGGTAAGCGCATTTAACTTTCGATTACGCCCACACTCAGGATTGGCTATGAATTGCCTTATCTCTCCCGTCTCCTTGTTATATCTTATAAGTCCATTTCCCATGGTGGCTAACCAAAGGTTTCCCTTGTAGTCATCCTCAACACCAAATACATGAAGACGGTCAAAGTCACCGACTTTTACGCTATGGAACACATAGTTCTCATCTACATATCCCAAACCGCTCATATACGAGCCTAACCATACCCTTCCCTGCTCGTCTTGACGGATGCTAAGAACGGTAAGTGGCTCTTCAAAATGACATAATTGTTTATGTTCGTTGTCAAGCACATAGAGTCCGTCGCGGTCGGTTCCTATCCAGGAATTACCTTTCTTATCAATAAATGCACTTACCACGCAACAGTCGCCGATAGGATTCCTGTTGCCAAGCTTATATCCTGCATAATGGAATCCCGTAAACGCCTCTGACTGCATAAACACACCCTTTTGGAGCAATCCCACCCACAGATTGCCTGCTCGGTCTTCAACAAAAGAGCATGCTTTACAATGGCGCATATCCACCTGATAGCTATAATATGGATGATACTGCATGGAAAGGGTATATGGGTCGAGGATAGCTATTCCTTCTCCATCAAAGCCAACCATGATTTTTCCGTCTCTGCGCAGATAGAGAGCACCCACATGCCTTCCTTCTGTACCTTTTACCTGGTCGAAATCCAATGAAGGCACCTTTTGCGCATATATACCCTGATCGTATGTTGAGATGAATATCCTGCCATTACTATCCTCGCATATATCTGCAAATATCAAGTTATTGTTATTTTTGTAAAGATGTTGTAAGATCTTATTATTCTTGATGACCAGCACTTCATTTGTCTCCGTGAGCATCCATATACGTTTCTGCGAATCCTCAAACATCTTTTTCACGCCCAAAATACTCTTGGTAGGTTCATAAGACGTTGCGGTATTAATATCCTTGACCTTGAAGACGCCATTGCCTGAAGTGCCGATAAGTATGGTTCCGTCATGCAGTTCGAGAATACTCTTTACGAATGAAATAACCTTCTCACCATTGTTGTCATATAGACTCACATCATGGAAGCTGTCGTTATAATAAGTCTGGATTCCACGGTTATTACCGACGAAAAGTGTCTTTTCCTTACTCTGTAGAACGACATTGATATAATTTGACTTCATCCCATCACAGCCAGGAAGTCCGATTTTGAAGACCTTAAAATTATATCCGTCGTAACGGTTCAAACCGTTTCGAGTGGAAACCCATATAAAGCCATCGTGGTCTTGGTAAACATGACCGACGAAACAACTTGACAGGCCATTGTCTGTGTTAAACAAACGTCCAGTCTGCGCTCCCGCTGTTAGACACAGAAGAAGCAGGGATAGCAATATTTCATATTTTCTCTCCATTAGGTTCAAAACTTTAAGACAATGTTAGTTAATTACTCGCAAAGGTACAAAAAAAAATAATTACCAAACAAATAAATACACATAAATTAACATAAAAAAAAAGACAAGAAGAGAAAGGGATGGGAAAAAGAATGGGAGTATCGATAAAAACCGATACTCCCATGAATATAATGTTAATAATTTATCGTTATGATACTATTGAAAAGAACCTTGGCGATTAGATACCCAATACCTGCTTAGCTACAGCATTCTCAGGATCAATCTGAATAAGCTTCTCAGCACATTCCTTAGCCTTTGCCATATCGTCAGCTATGCGGGCATAGTAAGAGATGAGGTAGAGATAGCTTTCCTTAAGGCGGCTCTTGTCAGCATTGTTAAGCTCTGTGCGTGAGCTATAGAGCTCGATGAGCTTCTCATAGTGTGGCTTTGCGAGTGCATCTTTCTGCTCGTTGTCCATGGCGTTGTTGACACGGGCGCGCCAGAAAGTAGCATATTCTATTGCGTCTGGATACTTCTCAGCCAACTTTCCATAGAGCTCGTCAGCCTTCTTGAGCGAAGCGATCATATCTGCACCTGTCTCCTTGCTGGCCTTGTAGTAGTAGAGCTGTGGCAGACCAGCGTGGTCGGTAGCTGTAGGTGTAGAATAGGCTGCAAGATAATCGTTGTAGTACTTGATAGCCTCGTCATACTTCTCCTGTGAGCTGAGTGCGTCAGAGAGAGTCTTTATCACACCGGCCTTCTTATCTTTTGAGTCAAACTCCTGGTCGAGAGCCTTCTTAAACATATCAATAGCCTCTTCATACTTCTTTGCGCCATTGAGTGCGTTTCCGTAGTATGTATAGTCGAAATAAGAGAATTTTGCGCTATCTGACTTGTTGAAGAGAGCATCAGCATAGAGAAGAGCCTGGTCATAATTCTTCAAGTCGGTGCTGTTGAAGAAAGCGAGACGGTTGAAAGCGGCGTCACGAGGCTTCTTCTTAAGACCTTCCTGAGCTACAGAGAGGCTCTCAGCATTCTTCTGCTTGAAATAAAGAGCCATAGCATAGTCGGTGATGTCTCGTTCTTCCATCTTTGCAATGTCGGCCTTCTTGTATGCTGCGATAGCCTTGTCGAAATCGTTAGACATATAGTAGATACGTCCAGCGAGAGCGTCAACAGCTACATCAGGGCGCTTTGCGCGGAGTTCCTCGAGCTTCATGACGGCAGCTGTCGGACTAACCTTACGGTAAACGTTTGCATACTTGTAGTATGCTTCAGGGTTCTGTGGATCGAAATAGATAGCCTGCTGGTAGTGCTGTGCGGCAGCACCTCCGTCGTCAGACAAAGCCGAGATATCGCCGAGGAGCAACCATGCAGAAGCACACTTGTTCTTGGCAGCCTTATTGGCCTGTTCTGCATAAATGCGTGCGTTAGCCGTATCTTTCACTTCGTAGAAAGCACGTCCGATACCCACGAGAACGTCAGCATTCTTCTTATTCTTCTTAGCTACTACCTTTACCTGAGCCTGTACGTCACCTGACTTGCTCTTGATAACCTTTGTTATGGATTCAACGATGGTCTTTGTGTCCTCCTGAGCCATAACTGGAACGCTGAGTCCTAACATCAGCGCGCCTGCGAATAAATATTTCATCTGTTTCATAATCAATTTAATTTTATAATTAATATTTTCTCGTATGACGATTCAATGACTTAAAAGTTTAACGCACGGAACCTATTGGCTTACATTAACCTCCCTGACATTCAGTTGTCCATATGCTGGAAGGAGTCCTGCACGGAGGAAAATACGCTGGCCGTTAGGCGACTGTAGGAATGCAGCGAAACCCGATGGCAGTCCCATTCGGGGGTCGTTTAGTAATGCGTATATCGTGCGCACCAAAGGATAGTTTCCGTTGTATATATAATATTGGTATGGTTTCCAACTGTTCTGCACTGTAGCAGAATCGAGGCGGCTAACCGATACCACGCGAATATTCTTGTTGAAGGTAACGTTAGTGGTGTCGCGCTTGTCGTTAAGCCAATTTGAGCCGATGACACCGAGAGCACCCTTGTGAGATGATACATAATTTATCACGTCCTCGCTTCTTTTCACAGCAGTAACAAGAGGCGAAGAGATAAGTTTTCCTTTCAGTATGGAATCTACACAGAAGCGCACTGTACTTGACTGTGCATTGTCAAATACCACGTCAAAATCTCCTAATTTTGATTTAGGATAAACCTCATTCCATTTCTTCACCTCTCCGGAGAGAATACGTTTAATATCTTTTACAGAGATGCAGGAGTCAGGATTCTCATTGTTGACAATGAGAGCAAGTCCGTCGTAAGCCAGAGGGATGGCCCTGGGAAGAAATCTACGGTCTTTAAGGTTTTTCGTTTCTTGTGGTGTGAAGTTACGTGTTGTTATGGCGAGCCACACCTTCTCGTCCATCAACATCTTGACACCCTCTACTTCGTTAGTGTAAACAGGCTTGAGATGCGCCTCCTTATACATGAGTTCGAATATTTCCTTTTGTTCGTCTATTATAGGACAGAAACTACTGTCGCAAACGAACGAAACGGTTCCTTTAGAATAGGTGTCTGTTCTACCATTTTTAGGTTTGTTGTTGCCACACGACAACAACAAACCTGAAATGAGAGTCAGTCCAACCAATATGTTGAATCTGTTAAGCGTCATATACTTTAATTAAAGTTATTACTGCAATCTGAAGGTTACTGGAAGTGTGAACTTCACACGCACTGGACCACCATTCTGCATACCAGGGTTCCAGTGAGGCATGCTCTTCGTCACACGTACGGCCTCCTTATCGAGAGAAGGATCGACAGACTTGGCAACCCTAACGTCGGTGATTGAACCGTCGCGCTCAACGACGAATGTCACGATGACACGACCTTGGATACCATTCTCCTCAGCAACAACCGGGTAGCGGATGTTCTTTGAGAGGAACTCGAAGAGAGCTGCCTGTCCACCAGGGAACGATGGCATCTGCTCAACGACTTCGAAGATCTTGGTCTCCTCTTCCTTCGGTGGTTCGGGCTGTGCGATTACTTCCTTAGCCTTAAGCACTTCACCTCCGGCTTCGTCATTACCTTTCACGTCGAACGAACCGATAGCAGTATTGGTCTTGTTAAGGTCTTCCTGAGACTTGAGCTCCTCTTCTGGCTTTACCTCGTCGTCCTTTTTGATGACTGGAGGAGTAAACTTCACAGAGCTCTTAACCTTTTCAACGACCTTCTGTTCTTCAACTTTCACCGGTGCCTTCTTTTCGACCTTTGCCTCTTTCTTTTCGGCAAGTTTCATAAGCTCGACATCGGTATCCATAGCAACCTTTTTGGGGAAAGCGTTTTCGATAGCTACCTTTGCCCAAACACCCACCATGATCGCGATAATCGTGGCGAAGACGATGAGCATAGACTTAAGGTTACGTTTACCAGTGTCCTTACGGAGGACATAGGCGCCGTATTCCTTATTTCTGCCTTCGAATACAAGATCGACCCAATTATTATCAATAAGATCTACTTTTGACATTGTTCTTTCTTTTTTAAAATGTTAATTACTTAACTCCCTTCAAAGCCAGAAGCTTTTGGTCGTTTTCGTTAATTTTGTCGATCACATACTTACCGATGCAGCAGATCTGCATTTCGTCAAGTGCGTCAACCATGTTCTTATAAGAAGCAGTGTCAAGAGGCTTGATAATGATAGTCAAGGTAGGAACTTTCTCGTTGTCAAGATTACCGTTCTTAATCTCAGCCAATGCCTTCTGATATTGCTCGTCGGTCATCTTCGAGTTAGAGAGCTTCTTCTTGTCGAGTTCGTTCTTAGCTACCATAATCTTCGCTACTGGAGAGATACCTTCCTCGGTAACGTGCTCTTTGAGCACCTTGCGAATGCCGTTGTTGCCCCATGTGGTTTCCTTAAGGCAAGTAGCGTCTTCGTAGTTAGGAAGTCCATCAATATGATAAATCTTGTCATTGCCTGCAAGAATGATGGTGATGGTGTGAGAAGCCTTTGTAGCAGACTTGTCTTCATCCTGCACATTCTTGTCGTTGCTTGGCATCGTCAGCTGCATGGCCTGAGGCTTGCTCAAGGTTGTACACAGCATGAAGAACGTGATAAGAAGCATCATCATGTCCACCATAGGCGTGAAGTCCACGCGGGTGTTCATTTTCTTTTGCTTGCTCGCTTTTTTCTTTGCCATGTTTATTCCTCCGACGATGTTTTAAGATTCGTAATCAGCTGGTAACGGTTCTGGTTCATGTCCTGAAGCTCAGACATCACGGCCTTGACCACCTTGTAAGGAGTCTTGGCGTCGCACTTGATGGCGAGCTTTATGTCAGGATTTGCATCAACCGCGGCCTGTACCCACTCTTGAAATTCACTCTTGCCACCATCGATACTATCGGTGGGGACACCCATTTTCTGGATCACCTGTGCCATCTGGTCTGGCTCGAGATTAAGATATTCAGGCATCTTAGCGACTGGAACGCCAACCATAGATTCCTCTTTGAATTTCTTTATCTGAGCCGCGTTCAGCGAGACGCCGAACTTGTCAGTGACAGTCTGCATGATGCTCTGCATGTCGTTTTTGTTATCAGTGCCGACGAAGATTTTTCCTTCTGGGCTGACAAGAATGGTAAGTACATTCTTCTCAGGCACCTTGACTTCCGACACTGAACTTGGCGTAGTGACCTGCACTGGTTCTGGCTGCAAAAATGTTGATGTCAACATGAAGAAGCACAGAAGCAGGGTCATCACGTCTGACATAGGAGTCATGTCAATCCAGACGTCTTTTTTCTGTATTTTTATTTTACCCATTATTATAACTAATTAAAAGGTAAAACAATTAAGCTTCCTCGTGGTTAACGTCGTATGTTGCAGCAATTGTATAACCAACCTCGTCGAGAGCGTATGTGAGCTTGTCGATCTTGTTTGTGAAGAAGTTGTAGATAACCACAGCGAACCATGATGTCAAAATACCAGAAGCTGTGTTAACGAGGGCCTCAGAGATACCGGCAGACAGAGCCATAGAGTCAGCGCCACCACCAGCAGACAGAGCCTGGAATGAACGGATCATACCGAGCACAGTACCGAACAGAGCGGTAAGAGTACCGAGAGTAACGATGGTAGCTACGATAGGGAGGTTCATCTGGAGAGTTGGCATCTCAAGCTGAGTAGCTTCCTCGTGAGCCTGCTGGATCTTAGCGATCTTCTGAGCCTTCTTCAGTGTGGTGTTGTTCTCAGCGTCCTTGTAAGCGTTGATAGAAGCGAGCACTACGTTAGCTACAGAGCCCTGCATCTTGTTGCAAAGAGCGACAGCCTCGTCAAAGTTACGAGCTTTGATGAGTTCCTTAACCTGTGTTGTGAACTTGCCGAGGCTCATCTTACCGAATGCGCTTCTAAGAGCGAAGAAGCGCTCTACACCGAGGCAGATAACAGAGAGGAGGAGAGTCAAGATAAGACCTACAACGAAACCTCCCTTATACACAGTACCCATGAGGTTTACAGGGTGGCCTGTTGGGTCGTTTCCTGCGAAGTTCTCAGGTGCGCCGAGTACTTGGAAATAGAATGTGTAAGCTACGATACCGCAAATAACGAGGATCCAGATAGCGTTCTTAACTCCTTTAAAGCCCGATGATTTCTTTGCTGGGGCTGCAGCATTTTTGTTTGTTCCCATAATTGATAATTTTAAATTTTTTGTTATTTATGAATAATATTAATATTAGTGTTTTTGGCGTCACTTTTTGCTGTTTGCCTATATTGAATCTTCATTCAAGGGACAAAGTTAACAAAATAGACAGAAAAACCGAAACGATTAACAGGTTTTAACACCAACTTTTTTTAAAATTAATATTGTCTGGTGTCTTCTTACCTATATTTTACTTCAATTCTGCCAACGCGTCCTTTATTCTTCTTATTGCCTCGCGTATATTTTCGTCGCTTGTGGCGTAGCTCATGCGGAAGCACTCTGGGTCGCCGAAAGCGTCGCCTCCGACGGTAGCCACGTGTCCTTTCTCGAGGAGGTAAAGTGCGAGGTCAGACGAGTTGTTTATCACCGTATCTCCATTGCTCTTGCCGTAGAAGCTGCTGCACTTGGGGAAGAGGTAGAATGCGCCTTCTGGCACGTTGACTTCCAGGCCGGGAATGTCTTTGGCGAGTTGGACGATGAGGTTGCGGCGGCGTTCGAAGGCCTGTCGCATCTGCTCTACGCACTCTTGCGACTGTGTGTATGCGAATTCGGCTGCCTTCTGGCTTACTGAGCATGGGCCGCTGGTGTATTGTCCCTGCAGTTTGTTGCATCCCTTCACGATCCACTCTGGTGCGGCGATATATCCTATGCGCCATCCGGTCATGGCGTATGCTTTCGACACTCCGTTGACGATGATCGAGCGTTCTTTCATTCCCTCGAACTGTGCTATACTCTCGTGTTTTCCGATGTAGTTGATATGTTCGTATATCTCGTCGGCAAGTACGAAGAGGTCGTCGTGTCTCTTTATCACGTCGGCAAGTCCCTTGAGTTCTTCCTTTGAATAGACGCTGCCTGTAGGGTTGCTTGGCGAGCAGAGAATGATGAGACGTGTCTTTGGTGTGATGGCTGCCTCGAGCTGTTCGGGTGTCATCTTGAAGTTTTGGTCGAAGCCAGCCTCAACGATCACCGGTGTTCCGCCTGCGAGTTTCGCCATCTGCGGGTATGACACCCAGTAGGGTGCGGGTATTATGACCTCGTCGCCAGGGTTGACAAGTGCCATGATGGTGTTGCAGACACTCTGTTTTGCGCCGTTTGACACGAGCACCTCGTTGACACTGTAGTCGAGGTTGTTCTCGTTTTTCAGTTTAGCGACAATAGCTTTCCTGAGGTCGGGGTATCCTGGTACGGGAGAATATCTTGAATAATTCTCGTCGATAGCCTTCTTTGCCGCCTCCTTGATATGGTCTGGCGTATTGAAGTCTGGTTCGCCCACGCTCATGTTGATAACGTCAATGCCTTGAGCTTTCATTTCGCTGCTTTTCTGCGACATGGCAAGTGTTGCTGAAGGTGCCAGTCGTTGCAGTCGGTCGGATAATTGTGCCATAGTATTTTTGCTTGATATCGTTATTTATGTGCAAAAGTAATCATTTTATTTGTGAAAACGAAGAATTTGCACGTTTTTTTTGCATTTCTGCGTTATTTTTTTGTTTCTGTGCGTTTTTTATCTATAAGTGGAGAGTATGACCCATTCTGTCTTTCTTTGTTTTGAGATATTTGTAGTCATACTCGTTTGGTTTGACTTCGATGGGAACGTTCTCTACTATTTCGAGTCCGTAGGCCTCCAGTCCCACTCTTTTTGTGGGATTGTTTGTGAGCAGGCGCATTTTGTGTATGCCGAGATGTCTTAGCATCTGTGCTCCGCATCCGTAGTCTCGCTCGTCGGGTTTGAAGCCGAGATGTATGTTTGCCTCCACGGTGTCGAGACCCTCTTCTTGCAGTTTGTATGCGGCTATCTTGTTCATCAGGCCGATGCCTCTTCCTTCTTGTTGCATGTAGATGATCACTCCCTTGCCTTCCTTGTCGATCATCTCCATGGCCTTATGGAGCTGTTCGCCGCAGTCGCAGCGCATGCTTCCGAGTATGTCTCCTGTGGCGCACGAGGAGTGTACTCTCACCAGCACTGGCTCGTCTTCTTTCCACTCGCCCTTTATCAGAGCCATGTGTTCCTGTCCTGTCGAGGTCTGGCGGAAAGGCACGAGTCTGAAGTGTCCGTAGCGTGTGGGCATGTCGGCCTCGTTGCCCACTTCTATGAGCGACTCTTTCTTGAGTCTGTAGGATATGAGGTCTTTGATGGTGATGATGTGCAGTTTGTGGACTTCGGCGAAGGCCATGAGGTCTGTCATGCGTGCCATGGTGCCGTCGTCGTTCATTATCTCCATGAGTGCCGCTGCAGGATAGAGTCCTGTTAGTTTGCATAGATCGACGGCCGCCTCTGTATGTCCCGACCTGCGCAGCACTCCCATGTCTTGTGCGTAGAGCGGGTTGATGTGTCCTGGGCGTCCGAAGGTCTCCGGTCTGGATGCTGGGTCGGCGAGGGCTTTGATGGTGGCGGCTCTGTCGTGAGCCGACACTCCTGTTGTGCATCCTTCAAGTTTGTCGATGGTCACGGTGAACGGAGTGCCGAGCATCGACGTGTTGTCTGCCACCTGGTGTGGCAGGTCGAGCTCTTCACTTCTCTTTATGGTGATGGGTGCGCAGAGCACGCCTCTTGCGTATTTCAGCATGAAGTTGACCTTCTCGGGCGTTATCTTCTCTGCCGCGATAATGAGGTCACCTTCGTTTTCACGGTCTTCGTCATCGACTACTATCACGAATTTGCCTTCACGGAAGTCGTCGAGAGCTTCCTCGATGGTGCTTATCTTGAATTCAGACATATCTTTATATATATAATAAGGTGTAAATGTTATTATTCTCTGTTTTTCGCCGTCATCTCTTCTATGCGGTTGCATATCTCGGTGTTTGCGTTCTTTATTACCCTAAGGTCGCGCAGCAGGCGCAGGCGGAACCGCCACATCCTCAGGTAGAAGAAGAGTCCGAGGGGCAGTATTAATCCCGTCAGTGCGTTGAGCCATCGACGGCGGAAAGGCCTTGTGTGGGCATGTGTGGCCAGTACGGGATAGCGGTTGAGGTTTGCTATCACCACCTTGTCCTTGGTGTTGGAGAGGTCCTCGATCACAGCCTCGAGTTCGTCGTTGATGTCGCGTATGGCCCTGTCGTCGCCTTCACGGAAGAACACCTTTATGGGGTTAGGAGCCCTGAGTAGTCCGTGGGTTTGAGAATATTCGGTGATGTCGTTGCTTATCTTTTCGAGTATCGTTGCGTCGTTAGCGTAGTCGGGGTCGTTTATTATCACCTCTTTCTTAAACACGTGTCGCTTTGTGCGTATGCCGAGTATGCGTCTGAAGAAGAGTTTATATGCGTCGATGTTAAACACCACGGAGTCGCGGTTTGCCTTGTAGGTGAAGAAGACGGCCAGCGGCACGAGAATCATCATCGATATCCATCGTCCGAAGAGCACCGTCCAGTTGTCGTCGCGTGCCATTCTCATACCCGAGAAGTCGAAGATGTAATAGACGATGAAGACGAGTACGGATATGATCACCGGCACGCCGAGTCCTCCTTTTCGGATGATGGCTCCTAACGGTGCTCCGATAAAGAAGAAGACGACACACAGCAGCGACAGCGTCACCTTTCCCCATGCCTCAATCTCGTGCATGCGTTCCTGTCGGTTGAGGGCGTATGAATAGTCGCCCTTGATGCTTATCTCGGATGCGTTCATCTCTATATGCGAGAGGGCATCGCGCATCACCACCTGTCGGTCTTCTGCCTTTAGTTTTGCGAATACGCTGTCATAGTCTATCTTTGCCGCGTCCTTGACAGCCTTTGTCGAGTCTTTCTTGTCATTGCATTGCATGTTAAACATGGTGTAGCGTGCGTCGCGGTAATAGGCTCTGCCCACCGAGTCGTTAAACTCGCGTATCGAGTCAAGGTCGTGTCGTATCTTAGTCATGCTTTTTGAGCGGGCGTCGTTAGAGATGCCTGCCACGTCGGCCAGGTTGAATCCGCCGTCGAAGTCGAGCACAATGCGTTTTTTGGAGAATGTCTCACGGCGGTATGGCACGCTCGCGCTTCCTGCCAGGTCTTGCGAGCGCATGTTTTCAAACCACTCGCCGCTATAGAGCGTCAGCAGGAGGTGTTTCTTCTCTGCCGTTGACTGCAGCATGCCCGAGTCTGCAAGTATGATGGCCGCGTCTTCGTAGCCTCCGTTCATGCGGTATATCATGATGCCATAGAGCTTGCCTGTCTTCAGGTCTTTCTTTTGGACATAGAGATTGCTGTTTGGGATACCGTCATAGAACACGCCTTCGGGGATTTCCAGTTCTGGACTCTTCTGCTTCATCGACAGCAACAGCTGTGCAAACGACTTGTTGGCATCGGGGCCTATGACATTTTGGAAATAAAACGAGCCGCAGCAGATAAGGCCCACGACCACTATCAGCGAGCGGAAAGCCTGCATCAGCGAGATGCCGGCAGCCTTGATGGCTGTAAGCTCCGAGCTCTCGCCCGAATTGCCGAAGGTGATGAGCGACGACAACAATATGGCCAACGGGAAAGCCTGCGGCATCAGCATCAATCCCATGTACCAGAAGAACTGTGCCAACACCTCCATCGACAATCCCTTACCTATGAGCTCGTCAACGTAACGCCAGAGGAACTGCATCATCAGCACAAACTGGCAGATGAAGAATGTTCCCACGAAAAGCAGTCCAAACTGCTTGGCTATGAATATATCAAGTTTCTTTATCCGAATCATTCGCATGCGCAATCCTTATCTATATATAGGATTTCAGGCTGCAAAGTTAGCACAAAAAATCGGTATTGCGAAATAAAACGGGCAGAAAAACCATTTTTTTACGTAATTTATAGTCCGCTGATGTTGTGCAGGCGGCTGAGGTTGTCAGTCCAGACCTCGCGCATATAGTCAACGTCTTCTTCATCCACGTGGTCGGTGATGATGAGTGTAAGATGTCCGCTGAAGTCGCTTTTCTCGACTCTCAATTCCCAGAAATCCTCGTCAGACTCGTTCACGTCCCATTTCAGCCTTATATAGCTGTTTTCTTCCTTTGAGATAATTGTCGATGTTCGTACGTCCTGCTGCGTCCATACCTCACCCCATTTGAACGTCAGTTCTCCGTCTTCGTCTTCTTCCACATAGTCAGCCATCCACTTTCCCAGACCGTGAGCATTGCCTATAAGCCCCCATACTATGCTGGCAGATTTAGAGTTCAACGGATACTCCATCACTAATTTCTTTTTGCTCATAACAGACATGTTAGTTGTGTAAAATAGGTAATTTGTCATTTTGACGCTACAAAAATACAAAAAAATACCGATACAGAATAATTTTTTAGCAAAAAAGTTTGCAGATTCAAAAAAAAGTAGTACCTTTGCACCCGCAAACAAGCAAATGGCGGGATAGCTCAGCTGGTTAGAGCGTCGGATTCATAATCCGGAGGTCGTGGGTTCGGGTCCCACCCCCGCTACTGTGAGAGGCAAGCACTTACGAGAAATCGTGAGTGCTTTTTTTGTTAGGTCCATTGATAAAGATGCTCGAAGCAGGAAACACACAGGTCAACCAACGGATTATGCCAGAAGACTTTGAAGGCACCTTTGATGGCAATGGCCATACCATTAGTGGCATCTATATGCCATCTACTGATGGAAATTATATTGGAATGTTAAAACCAAACCATGGTACTATAAAAAACTTAGGTGTGTTGGACTCTTATTTTGGAGGAAGTGGAAGCATTAATGTAGGCACCTTTGCAGGACAGAATAACTGTTGGTACGGTCGTACCACACCTAACGTCACGACCGTACCATAGCTGTGGAACACTCGTGACATCACGCTATGGAACGACCGTGACACAAGAGTATTCAGTTGTCACAAAAAAACGGCTTGCGATTGACTCTAAGAATAACTGTCGAAGATAGCTCTCTTTCTCCATGAGTAAAAAAATAAGTCGCTGATGAGATACATAACGGCACAATAGTTAAATAAATCATAAAACGTTTGTAACATTCATTTCTTTTTAGTAACTTTGCCGCTGTAAAAATAAAAAAAGAAAGGGAAGACATGAAAAAGAAATCAATCCTTGGTTTGCTTCTGATGGCATCTGCCACTGTTGGAGCACAGGAAAACCCGTTGTGGATGCGCTATCCAGCCATCTCACCTGACGGAAGTCGTATCGCCTTCACATACAAAGGCGATATCTTCACCGTGGGAACCAATGGAGGAAAAGCTCAACAGCTGACCTCTAATCCCGCCTACGACACACATCCCGTATGGAGTCCCGACGGAAAACACATCGCCTTTGCCTCTACCCGCGAAGGAAGTGCCGACGTATTTATCGTTGACGCCAACGGAGGCGAGCCACGCCGACTCACCACGGGCAGCGGCGGAGAAGTGCCAATGGTGTTTCGCGACAACGACCACATCCTCTTCTCCGCAAGCGTGATGCCGTCGGCTGAATCCATCATCTTCGCCGGCTCATTCTTGCAGGTATATGAGACCGACACCAACGGCTCGCGCCCAAAGCTCTACTCTACCCTACCCATGGAGAACATCAGCTTTAACGCCAATGGCGACGTGCTTTACCACGACAACAAAGGCTATGAAGACTCTTGGCGAAAGCACCACACCTCGCCTATAGCCCGCGATATATGGATGAAGCAGGGAGACAACTACAAGAAAATCACCGACTTTGCCGGCGAAGACCGCAACCCCGTCTGGGCGGCTGACGGCAAGTCGTTCTATTATCTCAGCGAGATGGACGGGACGTTCAACGTCTATCGAGCCAATGCCGACGGCACACAGAAGCAACAATGCACCCACTTCAAAGGCAATCCCGTGCGCTTCCTCTCCAGTGCTGCCAACGAGACCCTCTGCTTCGGTTACGATGGCGAAATATACACCCTCGCCAAAGGACAGACAGAGCCCCGAAAGGTGAACATCAGCATCACGGCTGACCGCACCGACCGCGACCTCGTGAGACAGATAAGCAGCTCAGGCGCGAAAGAGATAAGCCTGTCGCCTAACGGCAAGGAGATAGCCTTCGTGATGCACGGCGATGTCTTTGTCACATCAGTGGAATACAAGACCACAAAGCGCATCACCGACACACCTGAGCAGGAACGCGACATTGAGTTCGCGCCTGACGGACGCAGCATCGTCTATGCGTCGGAGCGAGGAGGTGTGTGGCAGATTTACCGCTCGCTGCTGAAAAACAAAGACGAAGGACTGTTCTGCTACGCCACCGACATCGAAGAGGAACGCATGACCGACAACGACCTCACCTCACAACAGCCCAGTTTCTCGCCCGACGGCAAGAAGATAGCCTACTACGAAAACCGCGGTACACTGAAGGTGATGGACGTGAAGAGCAAGAAAACACATACGGCTCTCGCTGCCGACTATGTCTATTCGTATAGCGACGGCGACATAGGATTCTCGTGGAGTCCCGACAGCCGATGGCTTCTCGCATCGTATATCGGCACCGGAGGATGGAACAGCCAGGACATCGCCCTCGTCAGTGCAGAAGAGGACGGAAAGGTGTATAACCTCACCAACAGCGGATACTCCGAGAGCAATCCCAAATGGGTGCTCGGCGGGAAAGCCATGCTCTTTGCAAGCGACAGGGCCGGATACCGCAGTCACGGCAGCTGGGGAGCCGAGGACGACGTGTATATCATGTTCTTCGACCTCGACGCCTACGAGCGTTTCAGGATGAGCAAAGAAGAGGTGGCTCGCGACGACAAGGCACGCGAGGAACTGAAGAAGAAGAAGGAGGAAGAAGAAAAGGCTAAGGAAAAGGCTGAGAAGGACAAGAAGAAAGGCAACGACAAGGACGAGGCCAAGGTGGAAGTGAAGAAGGTGGAAGCACTGGAACTAGACACCACCAACTGCCGCGACCGTGTAGTGCGCCTCACCAACAACTCTGCCCATATCGGCGACATGCTGCTCTCGGCCGACGGCAACACACTCTACTACCAGGTGCGCTATGAGGACAGTTACGACCTTTGGAAGATAGACAAGGAAGGCAACAAGCAGCGACTGATGAAAGGCATCGGTGTGGCTGCCATGCAGCCTGACAAGGACATCAAAAGCGCATTTGTATGCCGCGGCAACATCACAAAGGTGGATCTGAACTCAGGATCACAGAAAAACGTGGACTTTGAGGCATGGTTTAACTACAAGCCATACGAAGAGCGGCAATATCTCTTTGACCACGCTTGGAGACAGGTGAAAGACAAGTTCTACGACAAGAACCTGCACGGTGTTGACTGGGAAGGCTACCGCAAGACATACGAGAAGTTCTTGCCGCACATAAACAATAACTTCGACTTTGCCGAGATGATGTCGGAGATGCTCGGAGAGCTCAATGCCTCGCATACGGGATGCCGATACAATGCCTACAGCAATGTCATGCAGACGGCACAACTCGGACTTTTCTTTGACGAGGCTTACAATGGCGACGGACTGAAGGTGAAGGAAGTGTTGCGACGCGGACCGTTTGACGTGAAAAACACCGGAGTCAAGCCTGGCTCTATCATCACTGCCATCGACGGAGTGAAGATAAACGCGGGCGAGGACTACAACAGACTTCTCGACGGGAAGATTGGCAAAAACATTCGTGTCAGCTTCGCCAAGGCTCAGGGCAAGACAGAGGAAACCATCACAGTAAAGCCTGTGTCACAGGCTCAGACAAGAGAATTGCTCTACAAGCGTTGGGTGGATCGCAACAGGGCGTTTGTTGACAGTATCTCGGGCGGAACGGTGGCTTACGTTCACGTCAAGGAGATGAACAGCGAGAGCTTCCGCACCGTTTATCAAGAACTGCTCAGCGACCGCAACCGCAACCGCAAGGCTGTGGTGGTGGACGAACGCCACAACGGCGGAGGATGGTTGCACGACGATCTCTGCACACTGCTCTCAGGCAAAGAATACCAGAATTTCGTGCCTCGTGGACAGTATGTGGGTCGCGACCCATACAACAAGTGGACCAAGCCTTCGTGTGTGCTGATATGCGAGGATGACTATAGCAACGGACATGGTTTCCCGTGGGTTTACAAGACCTTAGGCATAGGCAAACTCATCGGCGCGCCTGTAGCCGGAACGATGACCGCCGTATGGTGGGAACGAATGATGGACTCGTCGCTCGTATTCGGCATTCCTCAGGTTGGCTGCCGCGGCATGGACGGCGTCTATGGCGAGAACACGACACTCTACCCTGACATCGAGGTATATAACACGCCTGAAGACATCATCAATGGCTACGACCGCCAACTGGAAAGAGCCGTAAGAGAAATGATGAAATAACTATCGGCATTATGTTTTAAGGCTTATTAGGTTAAGTGTTTATGGCTTTTTAGCTCAAGTGCTTAAAGGCTCATTAGCTTAAAAAGATTAAGGAGTTAAGACAAATATGAATTCCCATGGATGGCATTCTATATTGTCTTAACTCCTTTTCAGTTACCTGGTTTTGCCAGTCTTTACTACTTCAGCAGCTTTGCTATTGTCTCAAGACAAAGCTCAGAATTTACGGGTTTGGAAAGGAACTCGTCGCAACCGGCTTCGAAAGCCTGCTCACGGTCGCTGCTGAAAGCGTTGGCCGTAAGTGCGATGATAGGCATGTCAGGATATTTCTCCTTAATGATACGTGTGGCCTGCAGACCGTCCATCTCTGGCATCTTCAAGTCCATAAGCACCATGTCAATACCGCCTTGCTCCACCTTCTCAACAGCGTCAATACCGTTGATTGCGCGTATCACCTCGTAATGCTTCTTAAGCAAGTAACCCATCAAGATGAAGTTACTATCGTTGTCTTCTGCAACCAATATTCTTCTCATAGATAGTCTTTAATTTTTTTGTTATTATTAATATAATAAGGTGTTATTTCTTCCAAAGTTTACTCATATCCTCTAATGTCTTGCCCTTGGTCTCTGGCACCAGACGCCATACAAACACGGCAGCAACGATACATATCACGCCATAAAGGCCGTATGTGAACCAATAGCCCATGCTGTTGGCAAGAGGAACAAACGAGGTAGATACAATCCAGTTGAATATCCACTGGAAAGCCACTGCAATGGCTACTGCTGCACCACGGATAGTGTTGGGGAACACCTCGGCGATGAGCACCCAGCATATAGGTCCCCAAGAGAACATAAACGATGCTGAATAGACCATGATAGATACCATACACAGCAACTGCAGCTCGGGATTGCCAAACGTACAGGCCACGCCGATGGCGCCTACAGCCATTCCTAACGAACCGACAATGAGCAAAGGCTTGCGGCCCAGTTTCTCGACGGTGAAGATAGCCACACAGGTGAAACCAAGGTTGACGATACCATTAAACACGGTGAGCACCATAGGATTGTCAAAGCCCATTGCCTCGTAGATTCGCGGAGCATAATAGAGCACCGCATTGATGCCCACAGCCTGCTGGAACACCGACAACATCACACCGACAAAGATGCAGAGGAAGCCATAGGTCATCAGGCGTTCTGTCTTCTCGGTTACGGTGTTCTTTATCTCGTTGAGGATCTCCTTTGCCTTAGCCGCGCCATTGATGCGGGCAAGAACATACTCGGCTTTCTCGTCTTGTCCGGTCATGGCAAGATAACGCGGAGTCTCAGGCACGAAACAGATGAGAAGGGCGAACAGTCCGGCAGGAACCATCTCAGAGCCAAACATGTAACGCCATCCTGTCTCAATGGCCCAGGCTGCCTCGCCACTGTTAAGTATCTGGTTCATGCCATTGCCGATGCTCTCTATGGCAGGAGCAATGTGGTCGCCAAGGATGAAGAAATTGACAAAATACACCACCAGCTGACCGAAGATGATGGCAAACTGGTTCCACGACACGAGCATACCGCGGATATTGCTTGGCGCAATCTCACCGATATACATTGGACATACGGCTGAGGCAAGACCAACGCCGACACCACCAATGACACGGTAGATGTTAAACACGATGAGAAGGGTGAGGTCGGGCTTGCCCTCGGGCAGAACAAATGTCTCTGGCGACATCGAACCCCATGCAGAGATGAAAAACATCACACCTGCAAAGATGAGCGTGCGCTTGCGACCCCAGTTAGAAGCCAATAGTCCCGACAATGCGGAGCCAATGATACAGCCAATAAGGGCACTGGAACTGGTAAACCCATGCCAAAAGTCTGTGTACGTGAAATCGCTCGCTCCCATGAAAAAAGCCTGCAATCCCTTTTCCGCTCCCGAGATAACGGCTGTGTCGTAGCCGAAGAGTAAGCCGCCTAAGACGGCTACCATGACGATTGAAATAAGGTAGGATTTGCTACCTGTTGCACTTTGATTCATTACCTTTAATTGTTTGTCTTTTAAAAGATTGGTATTTTGGTTTTAACTCTTTATTTTCACCGATATTTGTTTAAAGAATAATTATAATTCTTAAATAGGCTACAAAATTACATCTTTTTTTCCAAAAAATTTGCATATCACGAATATTTTAACTATTTTTGCAACACGAACTAACTGATACCTATATTAAAGTATGAAATTAAAAACATTAGGTTGCGCCATTGCACTGGCTTCAGCATTGGCAGCACAGGCCCAGACAAATGTCATGGACATCAACACCAAGAAGGTGGGAGCCCCAGTTCAAAACACCATGTATGGACTATTCTTTGAGGACATCAACTATGCCGCCGACGGCGGTCTGTATGGAGAATTGGTCAAGAACCGTTCTTTTGAATTCCCCCAAAGTTTTATGGGTTGGCAAGTCTTTGGCGACGTAAAGCTGAAGAACGACGGACCATTCGAACGCTGTCCGCACTATGTCACACTCAGCGACCCTGGACATAAGGAGCGCCGCACTGGTATCCAAAACGAAGGATACTTCGGCATCGGAGTGGAGAAAGGCGAGAGCTATCGCTTCACTGTATGGGCAAGGGCGCCAAAGGGAAAGACAACCATCAGGGTGCAACTCATTGACCAAAACACCATGGAGGAGCACCAGGAATTTACAGAGAACAAGCTCGAGATTGCTTCAGCTGACTGGAAGAAGTATGAGGTGGTGGTGAAGTCGCCACGCACCTTCAATCATGCCAACCTGCGCATCTTCCTTGCCGGAGCAAACCCCGTGGATCTCGAGCACGTGAGCCTCTTCCCGGTCAACACATTCAAAAACCGACAGAATGGTATGCGTCGTGACATAGCCCAGGCGCTGGCCGACATCCACCCAGGACTGTTGCGATTCCCTGGAGGTTGCATCGTGGAAGGCGTTGACCTCGCCACACGCTACCAGTGGAAGAACACCATCGGTCCGGTAGAGAACCGTCCTCTCAACCAAAACCGTTGGGAGCACACCTTCGACTACCGTTACTTCCCCGACTATTATCAGAGCTACGGACTCGGATTCTTCGAGTTCTTCCAGCTATCTGAAGATATTGGCGCGGAGCCTCTTCCAGTGCTCAACGTGGGTATGGCTTGCCAGTTCCAGAACTGGAACCAGGAGTGCGCTCACGCAAAAATGGATGAGTTAGAGCCATTTATCCAAGACTGTCTCGACCTCATCGAGTTTGCTAATGGCGACGAAAATACCGAATGGGGAAAGAAGCGCATCGAAATGGGGCATCCAGCTCCATTCAACATGAAATATCTCGGCGTGGGCAACGAGCAGTGGGACGAGCTCTACTTCAAGCGCCTGAAGCCGTTTGTTGAGCGTATCCGCGCAAAGTATCCAGAGATAAAGATCGTTGGCACCAGCGGTCCTGACTCTGAAGGCAAGATGTTTGACCTCGGTTGGGAAGCGATGAAAAGCCAGAAAGCAGACCTCGTGGACGAGCATTTCTATCGCCCCGAGTCGTGGTTCCTCAGCCATGGCCTGCGCTACGAGAGCTACGACCGCAAGGGTCCGAAAGTGTTTGCCGGCGAATATGCCTGCCACGGAAAGGGAAAGAAATGGAACCACTACGAGACATCGCTCTACGAGGCAGCCTTCATGACCGACCTTGAACGCAATGCCGACGTGGTATATATGACCGCCTACGCTCCTCTCCTCGCACATGTTGACGGATGGCAGTGGCGTCCTGACCTTATATGGTTCGACAACACTAAGATGTTCAAGACCGTAAGCTATTACGTACAGCAGATGTATGCCCAAAACAAGGGAACCAACGTGCTTCCACTGACTATGAACAAGCAGTTTGTGGCTGGACAGGAAGGACAAAACGGACTCTTCGCCAGCTCTGTACTCGACGCTAAGGCTAACACCGTCATCGTCAAGATTATCAACACTGGCAAAACGGCACAACCCGTTTCGGTCAACCTCTTGGGTCTCAAAGGCGAGAAATCCGTGAAGACTATCACACTGTCGCACAATGGTCTCGACGACGAGAACTCAATAGACAATCCTGACAAGATCCGCCCCGTTGACGGAGCCATGAAATGCGAGGCAGGAAAGAAAAACACAATACTCAACGATGTATTGCAACCAATGACATTCAAGCTCTATATCATAGAGAAATAATACAAAAAGAGGGGAAGAACAGCACTTCCCCTCTTTTTTTTACGCTTTTTCTTCGAAAATGCCCTAAGTTTGGATTTTTTTTTGTAATTTTGTCGCCAAATGTTTTATTTGGAACGAAATGACAGTTATCGAACTAATAAATAAAGACAAAGACAAGAGACATTTCTCGTTTGAGGTGCTGCCTCCGCTAAAAGGAACAGGAACAGACAAACTCTTCGCTACAATAGACAAGCTAAAGGAGTTTGATCCTCTGTTTATCAACATCACCACACACCACAGCGAGTTTGTATATCACGAGATGGACAACGGTCTCTTGCAGCGACAGCGCATACGCCGCCGCCCAGGCACCATTGCCATCGCCGCAGCAATACAGAACAAGTATGGCATTCCTGTTCAGCCACACGTCATCTGCAGTGGCGCGACAGTAGAGGACATTGAATATGAACTGCTCGACCTGCAGTTTCTCGGCATATCCAACCTGCTGCTGCTCAGAGGCGACAAAGCCAAGGAAGACCCGCGCTTCATCCCTACACCAGGCGGCCACGAGCACACTACCGACCTCATACGTCAGGTAAACCGCTTCAACGAAGGATTCTTTGCTGATGGCACTCCGATAAAATGTCCGGGAGAGAAGTTTGACTACGGTGTGGCATGCTACCCAGAGAAACACGAGGAAGCACCAAACCTTGAGATGGACCTCCAACATCTGAAAGAGAAGCAAGACCTCGGAGCCGACTATGCCGTGACACAGCTGTTCTACGACAACCAGAAATACTTCGAGTTTGTTGAAAAGGCACGACAGGCTGGCATCACCATACCTATCATTCCCGGCATAAAGCCTTTCGCCAAGCTTAGCCAGCTCACCATTGTACCAAAGACGTTCCATTGCGACATACCTCAGTCGTTGGCTCTCGAAGCCATAAAATGCAAGACCGACGAAGAGGCCAGACAACTCGGAGTGGAATGGGCTGTGGCACAATGCAAGGAACTGTATTCACATGGCATACACAACATCCACTTCTACACCGTGTCAGCCGTTGACTCCGTAGCGGAAGTGGCAAGAAGACTGCTCTAAGAACAGACATAAAAACCACAGAAAAAAATTGAGAAAAGGTGACGTCATAGGACAAAAAGAGGTGTGGACAAGGCTCACACAGATGGCAAGGGAAGACAGACTGCCTCACGCATTGATGCTTTGCGGACCGCAAGGCAGCGGAAAGATGGCACTCGCTCTCGCCTTTGCCAACTATTTGTTGTGCCGCAACCACACCTGTGACGACGAGGCATGCGAGGCTTGTCCACAATGCCGAATGTTGGCAAAATGGGAGCACCCCGACCTGCATTTCACCTTCCCCACCATAAAGCTACCGTCGATGAGCGCCGACCACAAGCCTGTGAGCGACGACTTCGCCAAGCAATGGCACGAAATGATCCAGACAGGACCATATTTCTCCATGGATCAATGGATGACAGCCATTGGAGCTGAAAACCAGCAGGCCATCATCACCGCTGGCGAGAGCGACGAGCTGATAAGGAAATTCAGCCTTAAGTCGAGCCAAGGCGGATATAAGGTCTCGATAATTTGGCTGCCAGAGCGAATGAACATTGAATGTGCTAACAAGATTCTCAAACTAATCGAAGAACCGCCTTCTCATTCTGTGTTTATCATGGTTTGCCAAGAACCTGACAAACTACTCGAGACAATACGCAGCCGAACACAGCGCATCGACGTGAGACGCATTGACAACAACAGCATAGCTAAAGTTCTTGCCGAAAGATATCCATTGGGTGCAGAAACGGCAACACGTGTGGCTCGACTTTCTGACGGCAGCTGGCTCAACGCACTTCGCATAATTGACAACGACAGCGAGACGGCCGACTTCTTTGCCGACTATCAGCAGCTTATGCGTCTTGCATATATGCGCAACATCCACGACCTGAAGAAATGGAGCGAGCGCATAGCAGGATATGGAAGGGAAAAACAGAAGCGGTTTATGGATTATTTCATACGCTTGACACGCGAAAACTTCATGTACAACTTCGGCAATCCCGAGCTCAACTACATGACTGAAGAAGAAGAGGCTTTTGCCGTGAAGTTTGCTCGTTTCATCCACGAGGGGAACATAATCCAGATAAGCGAAATGGCCGACAAAATTGTTCGTGACATTAAGCAAAACGCAAACGCAAAAATCGTATTCTTCGACATGGCGTTGCAGATGATAATGCTGATACTACAAAAAAAGTAATAAACGAAAACTCTATATACAACTTTACGGAAGTAACAAACAGAAACTCTATATACAACATAACGAATGATAAAAGATAATGAAAACAAAATAATGTGTGATGGCGACAGAGGCCTATGCAGAAAGGCTGTGGGACGACAGGACAAACAGCTCAACACCTATGACTGGTTGGCTGACGTGCCTGGAAATGCCTTCTCTACCGACCTCGTAGAAGTGCAGTTCAAACACACACGCAAGGGATACTACCACAACTCCAACAAGCTCGAGCTGAAAAAAGGGGATATCGTGGCTGTAGAAGCTAACCCAGGACACGACATCGGCGTTGTCACGCTGACAGGACGACTCGTAAAAAAACAGATAAAGAAAGCCAACATCAAGTCGGCTGACGACATCAAACGCATCTACCGACTGGCAAGACCCGTGGATATGGACAAGTATCGAGAGGCTAAAAGCCGTGAACACGGGACGATGATACAGAGCCGACAGATAGCTAAGGATCTCGGACTGCAGATGAAGATAGGAGACGTGGAATACCAAGGCGACTGCAACAAGGCGATATTTTACTATATCGCCGACGAGCGTGTCGATTTCCGTCAGTTGATCAAGGTGCTTGCCGAGACGTTCCACGTGCGCATAGAAATGAAACAGATCGGTGCGCGACAAGAAGCGGGACGCATCGGAGGTACAGGTCCATGCGGACGAGAGCTGTGCTGCGCCACCTGGATGAAGAACTTTAATAGCGTGACCACCAACTCGGCACGCTATCAGGACATTTCGCTCAACCCACAGAAGTTAGCTGGCATGTGCGCCAAACTGAAATGCTGCCTCAACTATGAGGTTGACAACTATGTAGAGGCAGGACGAAAGATTCCGAGCAAAGAAGTGGTACTGCAGACTCTCGACGGAGATTATTATCTCTTCAAAACCGACATCCTTGCAGGACTCATCACATACTCTACCGACAAAAACATAGCGGCAAACCTCGAGACTATCACTGCCGAACGTGCAAGGCTGGTGATCGAGATGAACAAAAAGGGAGAAAAACCTGACTCGCTACATGAGGACGGCAAGCAGAAGCAATCCGGACAACAGCACGTTGACCTCCTCGCCAACGAAAACATCAGCCGCTTTGACAAAGCCAAGAAGAAAAAGAAGAAAAAAGGCAATGGGCAACAACAAGTTCAGGGACAGCAACAGAAGCAGCCTCAGCAACCGCAGGAACAGCAGCAGAAGCAGCCTCAGCAACCACAGGGACAGCAGCAGAAGCAGCCTCAGCAACCACAAGGACAGCAGCAGAAGCAGCCTCAGCAACCACAAGGACAGCAGCAGAAGCAGCGTCGTCCTGAAGGTCAAAACCGCAGGAATGCCCATGCGCAACAAAACAAGCAAAACAACAAGAAGACCGAAGAGAAACAATAACACATTATTATTATCAATAATGAACAGGCAGATTTTTGTACTCTTAATAATATTAGTTACGGTTGCATCGACATTAGTGTCCTGCAACCGTTCAACTATTTATAGCCATTACTGTCATACTTCAGTGGTGGGATGGGACAAGAGCGACACACTTACGTTTGAAGTGTCGCCATTGAAAGCCGACGCCGAACTGAAATCCATCATCGGCATAAGAGTAAACGACAAATATCCGTTCAAAGCCCTTTGCCTTATAGTTGAACAGACGATATATCCTGACAAGGTGGTAAAGAGCGACACGATAAACTGCCGCCTTTTTGACGACGATGGAAAGTCGCGAGGACGTGGTGTCAGCTGTTATCAGCACGTGCTTCACTATAACACCCACCGCCTGATGAAAGGCGACTCGTTGTCGATACGTGTCCATCACAACATGAAACGCGAGATCCTTCCTGGCATTTCAGATATTGGCATCACATTAGAACAAATACATTAAGTACGGACCAACTTTCGACTGGCGTCGAGACGAAGGAAGATAAACAGCAAGAAGGTGAATCCCCAAAGCGAAGAACCGCCATAGCTGAAGAAAGGAAGAGGGATGCCTATCACGGGGGTCAAGCCAAGCACCATGCCCACATTGATAAACACATGGAAAAGGAATATTGACAAAACCGAATAGCCGTAAATACGACTGAAACGGAACGGCTGACGCTCGGCAAGATGAATGAGACGTAATATCAAGGCGAGAAACAACAGCAGCACACCTGCAGAACCAAGGAAGCCCTCCTCCTCGCCTACCGTACAGAAAATGAAATCGGTATCTTGCTCGGGTACAAACTTCAACTTTGTTTGCGTACCATTAAGGAAGCCCTTCCCTTCCAGACCGCCAGAACCTATAGCTATCTCACTCTGATGGACATTATATCCAGCTCCCGAGAGGTCTTCATCAAGACCTAACAACACGTTGATGCGCACACGCTGGTGCGGCTCCAACACGTTGTTGAGCACATGGTCGGCAGAATAGAAGAATGCCATAGAGCCTAACGAGAACAACATGATGAAAAAATACTGTTTCAGTCGCGTGCCAAGACCTTGAATCAGGAGCCAGCCTATCATCACCGCACACAACACCAACTGCACCCATACCACATCAAACGGAATGACATAGACAGAGAACAGCATGCCTATACCTGTTATGAGTACAGCATAGCCTACTATGCTCCACGCCCCAACCTTGTTCCTGCAATAGACATATACCATGCCAGCAGTAAACAATTGAACCAATGACAACACGACGAACTTTCCGACCGACGTTGGGCTGCCAAACATCAACATGTCCTCATAGCGTATGCCTACCACGAAATATATCACTGCCGCTACACCAGTAAACAACACGCTGCCAGGCATTCCCTCGCGATAGAACATAAGCAGAAACGACAAATAGACCAATGCCGAACCAGTCTCACGCTGGAGGATGATAAACAGCATGGGCACAAGCATGATGGCAAACGTCTTTATGGCGTCTTTCATCTTATGGATGGAATAGCCGTAGGTGCTCATAAACTTCGCCAGTGCCAACGCCGTGGCGAACTTGGCAAATTCGGCGGGTTGAACACGCAGAGGACCTAACACCAACCACGATCGCGAACCTTTTATCTGGTGAGGATTGAAGATAGTAACGAAGAGCAGCAGCAACAGCGCCGCGTAGATAACATACGAGAACGTGTCGTAAAAACGATCATCAAGCATCAATATGACAAAGCCGAGGCAGATGGACGTGCCTATCCACACTATCTGCATGCCCGATCGTGTGTCAAGGCTGAAGATATCGGTGTCGCCATAGGTATAGCTGGCACCACACACGCTAATCCATCCGAACACCAAGAGTGCCAGATATATACATATTGTTACCCAGTCAAGTGAGCGAAGAACGCTCGGCTGCTTATCTGTCTGCTGAACCATAAGAAATACGTCTGTGTTGGAATTCGTCGGCTTTCTTTTCAGATGCTTCCGACAGCTTCCCGTGAATATATTGTTCCATCATTAATCCGCCAATAGGCACTCCGTAGTCGGCGCCCCAACCACCATTTTCTACATATACGGCGATGGCTATCTTTGGGTCGTTCATTGGGGCGAAGCCCATGAATACCGAGTGGTCGTGGCCTCTGTTTTGCGCAGTACCGGTCTTGCCACAAGCCTCGAAGTCGTAGTGTGCCAACCCACGGCATGTACCTCCAAGCACGGAAGAGCGCATTCCTTGAACCACATATTCATAAGCCTTGTGGTTAGCCTTTGTGTAGTGGCGGCTGGTATAAGTGGTGTCGAGTGGCTCGCCTTGTACTTTCTTCACCACGTGAGGCACATAATAATAACCGCGATTGGCGATGGTGGCTCCAAGATTGGCTATCTGCAGAGGCGTCGCGTTGACCTCTCCTTGTCCGATAGAGATACTGATTATGGTGAGTCCGTTCCACGAGCCGCGGTAAGCATTGTCGTAGAATTCAGCATTTGGTATCAGTCCTCGTTTCTCTCCTGGGAGGTCGATACCGAGTTTATATCCGAATCCCATGCTGACCATATAGTCGCGCCATGTGTTCATGGCGTTCTGCACACTTCCATATTTTGAGCGGTTGCCTATCATATAGTAAAGGCCCCAACAGAAAAATGCATTGCACGATGTGCTTAGCGCAGGCACCAATGACAGCGGGGAGGCATGTCCGTGGCATCCCACGTGCAGACCGCGGAAATAGAATCCTCGCGAACAGCCGAAAGGAGTTGCCGGCGAGATGATGCCTTCGCTCATAAATGTCAATCCTTGTGTTGTCTTGAACGTGGAGCCGGGAGGATATTGTCCCATGATGCTTCTGTTGAGAAGCGGTTTCCAAGCGTTGCGGCTCAGTTCTCGGTGATTCTTAGAGCGGCTACGTCCCACCATCAGCCGAGGATCGTATGTAGGCGACGACACCATACACAGCACCTCGCCTGTAGATGGTTCTATTGCCACGATGCTGCCAATCTTTCCTTCCATCAGTCGTTCTCCCAATGCTTGTAACTTGAGGTCGATACCGAGAGTTAGGTTCTTCCCTGGTACAGGTCGTCTGTCCAGACTATGGTTTTGGTAACTGCCTTGTATGCGTCCGTGAGCGTCGCGCAGCAGAATCTGAATACCTTTCTCTCCTCTCAGTTGTTTCTCGTATTGTCTTTCAACGCCGAGTTTTCCTATATAGTCGCCAGGCTGGTAATAGTCGTCTTCCTCAATGTCTGCAGGCGACACCTCAGCCACATCGCCAAGGATATGTGCGGCATAAGGGTATTCGTATTGTCTTATGCTACGTCGCTGAACATAAAAACCTGGAAATCGGAACATCTTCTCGTTCAGGATATTAAACGTACGTTCTGACAATTGGTTCATGAAAAGCTGCTGTGTGTATGGCGAATAGCCAGGATTTTTCGAGCGGTCTTTGATTGTAGCCATCCTTGTGTCGAACTCCTCTCGTGTGATGCCGAGCGTATTACACAGTTCCAAGGTGTCGATTTTTCCTTTTGCCTCTTTCATCACCACCATGATGTCGTATGCAGGCTGGTTATAGACCATGAGTTTTCCGTTACGGTCGGTGATGATGCCTCTTGAAGGGAACTCGATTTTCTTGAGGAATGCGTTTGAGTCAGCATTCTTCTTATAGTCATCACTCATTATCTGCAGTGTGAAAAGTCTGATGATGTAGATAATGACGATGGTTGTAGCCACGCCACCGATGACATATTTCCTATTCTCCAGTCCGTAGTCCTTCACTTTCGTTTTGTACTTTCTATGGTGAGTATGAGTATGATAGTCAATAGCGCACTGCCTCCGATACATTCAATCCACAGCAGCCAGTTAAAGAAAGAGAATGTTTCGATGGTGAAGAAGACGATACAATATATGAGCGTGAGCACCAATACGTAGAACACGTATTTGGCGATGCCGAGCGTAATGATGCCCGGACGCAGATCGTCGGGCGCATCCTGCTGGAGAAACAGTTGCAGGAAATACGGTTGTATGATTCCTATCACGAGCAGTGAGGCGGAGGTGAGTCCGGGAGTGTTAGAGAAGGTGTCTATCACTACTCCGAGCAGGAAGCACCATACGAGTATTGCCCATCGCGGATAGTTGCGTTGGAATCCTACCACCATATATATATATAATAGCGGTGTGGCAATGCCAAAGATATGAATGTTGTTGAGCACGAGCGACTGTATGAGGCAGAGCACAATAACCATTCCCGTGCGGCTTATGATGTCTGATGTCATATTCTCTTCATTATTTCTTGTTCAGTGAGTCACGTGCTGTCTGAAGCAGTTGCTGTCGTTCGGCAAAGGTTTTATCGGTTATCACACATACGTCGCGCAAGTTGGCGAAGTCGGTTGAGAGATGCACTTTAAGCCGGTATGACAATCCGTCGGGCGAGTTATACACCTCGATAATCTTTCCCACCACGATACCTGGTGGGAAGATGGAAGAGTATCCGCTGGTTTCGACCCAGTCGCCTCGTTTGAAGTGTGCATGTCGAGGTATGTCTTCCACATTGATGTAGTTAGGCATCTTGCCGTTCCATCTTGTGTAACCGAAATATCCTCTTCCCCTTATAGAGCAGCTGACGCGCGACTTGCTGTTAAGCAGCGGCATGACGATAGAATAGTGGTCGCTGACGAGGAGCACAACTCCAACGACACCTTTTCCGCTGGTCACACCCATATCGACCTCGATGCCGTCAGCCCGTCCTTTGTCGATAGTGATAAGATTGTTCATCATGTCAACGCTATTGCTTACCACCTTTGCCGGCACGAGCTTGTACTGTTCGACATTTGTCCTCGACAGATGTTCCTTTACGAGCGTGTCGCCCGTAGCCTCGCCATAAAGACGTGAGAGCTGGTTGACTTGGCGTTCGAGATAGAAATTTTTCAGCGTCAGTTCCTGGTTTACCTTTGTCAACGAGAAGAAAGCCTCTATTGCCGAGTCAATCTCGAAAATCTTTCCCGTCACATAGTTGGCCGAGGTAAGCCATACGCTGCCTTGGTAGCTGTTGAACCTAAACAGCATGACAAAGCTCACCACTTCTAATAGCACAAAAAGCAGCCAGTTGTTGTATTTCGCGAAAAAGTCGAACAGATTGCGCATAATTGTTGTTGAAGAATAAGGGGACGTTGGAGAATGAAAACAGAATTGCTGCGTATCTCTGTCGCAGCAATTCAATTTTCAATCTTCAAGTTTCACTATCTCATCAAGAACGAGAATCTATCTACGTTCTTCAAGGCTATTCCAGCGCCTTTTGCCACGCTGTGGAGCGGGTCTTCGGCGATGTGGAACTGGATATTAATCTTGTCAGTAAGACGCTTGTCAAGGCCTCTGAGCAATGCGCCTCCACCGCTAAGGTATATACCATTCTTTACGATATCGGCATAAAGCTCTGGTGGAGTATGCTCAAGGGCGGAAAGCACTGCGTTTTCGATCTTTGCCACTGTCTTGTCGAGGCAGTGAGCTATTTCCTGATAGCATACTGGCACTTCCATTGGCAGGGCGGTGATGCGGTTAGGTCCGTGAACGACATAGTCCTCTGGCGCGTCCTCTCCGAGGTCTGTAAGTGCAGATCCAACGTGTATCTTAATACGTTCGGCCATTCGTTCGCTGACCTTCACGTTGTGCTGTCGGCTCATGTACTCCTGGATGTCGGCTGTAAGATCGTCGCCGGCGATGCGTATTGAGTTGTTGCTGACGATACCTCCGAGCGATATCACGGCGATTTCTGTCGAGCCACCACCGATATCGACGATCATGTTTCCCTCAGGTGCCTCTACGTCGATGCCGATGCCGATAGCGGCTGCCATTGGCTCGAAGATTAGATAGACGTCGCGTCCGTCGGCGTGTTCAGCCGAGTCGCGCACGGCACGCAGCTCCACCTCGGTAGAGCCTGAAGGCACGCCGATGACCATTCTCAGTGAAGGCGAGAACAGGCGGCTGCCTGTATGTACCATCTTTATCAGTCCTCTCATCATCTGTTCGCAGGCAGAGAAGTCGGCTATGACTCCGTCGCGCAGAGGTCTGATAGTGCGTATGTTTGCATGCTCTTTTTCATACATCATCTTGGCCTTCTCGCCCACGGCGATCATCTTGTCTGTTCGCCTGTCGAGAGCCACGACCGAAGGCTCGTCAACCACAATCTTATCATCAGAGATGATGATGGTATTGGCTGTACCGAGGTCCATTGCTATTTCTTGTACAAATGAAAAAAATCCCATATTTCTTTTGAGTTCAAAGTGTAAAGTTGAAGAAGATTTTCTCTTTAACGTACAAACCATCCGTGGATGGCAGTGTCATAGTGGCTGCTTACTCCGAAGGCGCGAGCTGCGAAATCCTTGCGCTGTGCGAGTGTTGTCTCAGCGCCCTGCTTGTTGAGGATGTCGAGGAGCACTCCGTATTCTGCCTTGCTTGGCACGATAACCACGTCGTTGAAGTTCTTTGCTCCAGCACGTATGAGCGAGATGCCGCCGATATCGATTTTTTCGATGATGTCTGCCTCAGAGGCTCCGCTTGCCACGGTGTCCTCGAATGGGTAAAGGTCAACGATGACGAGGTCGATTTCTGGTATTTCGTACTGTGCCATCTGTTCCTTGTCGCCGTCGTTCTCACGTCGTCCGAGTATTCCTCCGAACACCTTTGGGTGAAGTGTCTTCACACGTCCGCCGAGTATGGAAGGATAGGTGGTGACGTCTTCCACCTTCTGGCACTCGTATCCGAGCGACTCGATAAACTTCTGTGTACCTCCTGTAGAAAGGAACTTAACACCCTCTTCGTTGAGCTTCTTGAGCAGCTCATCCAAACCATCTTTGTGGAAAACCGAGACCAATGCGGTTTTTATCTGTTTCTTATCAGCCATTTTGTTGATTATATAACGTTATATGAATACTATTTGCTTATTGTCGTATTTGGATGCAAAGGTACGTATTTTTCCTGTAATGGCAAAACATACGCACCAAATTTTATCTTTCTTTATTCATTTCTTATCCTGCGTCATTTTTTCTTGCCCCCGTGGATATTCTTTCTGGTGTCAGACGAAGGCTTTGCCTTGCCACTTTAGGGAATGCCATCGCCGCATGAGGATGATGCCGCGCAGGTTTTCGTCAAGACAGAAAGCAAACCAGATTCCGAGCAGTCCGAATCCACAAGGTATTCCGAGCAGCCATGCCACTCCCACGGCCACTGTCCATTGGCAGATGACGCCAACACACACAGGATAAATGGCATCGCCTGTTGCCCTGAGTGTCCCGCATGCAAAGATATTCTTCACTCGTCCATAACTCAGGAAGAAATCTATACAGAATATCCATGTGCCGGTAGCGATGATGTACTCATTGTCGGTGAGGAAGGTAAGCAAGGTATGTCCGCCAACGGCAAGTATGGCCGCAACGATGAGCGTCAATATTGTTGCCACGCGATAGACATAGTTGCCGAGGATATATGCAGCGCGGTTTCGCAGTTGACCTATATAGTGTCCCACGATGATGTCGCCACCCTGCACTATACTCACGCTAAACAGAATGACGAAGGTGATGGTGGTGGTACAATAGACCTTGGTAGTCAATGCCTCAGTACTTATCTGGTTGATAAAGAAGGTGATGACTATCTGAGACAGAGAGTAAGACATTTCCTCGCTCATTGCTGGTATGCCTATATGGAAGAGGTTTTTCATCTCTTGCCATGGGAATGGGCTGAAATACCGTCGGTAGGAAGACCATACCGAGCGTGCCGCAGAAGCCGAACGGAACACGATCTTAAACGGCAGGGTGATGACGAAGTACGAGGCACGCAAGGTGTGTAACACAATGCCTCGCGGCGTGGAAGTAGCACCACCTCTCTTCTCCGCCGTTCTCCATACTCCATTCATGAAGCATGCAAGAATGACCATCGAAGCGATGCGGCTACATGCCGTTGCCCACGCAGCGCCCTCAACTCCCATGGCAGGCAGTCCCCAGTGTCCGAATATCAAGGCATAGTTGCCAAGGATATTCAGGATATTGACCACCACAGTTGACGTCATGGGCTTTATTGTCTTTCCAGTAGAACGCAGCACGGCACTGAACGTGAGCGAGATAGCCTGAAAGAACGACAACGAGCCGGCTATTCTCAGATAGTTTACTCCGTCGGCCATGAGTGCTTCTCTCAGTCCGAAAGCGGCAAGTATCGGTTCTGCCCATAGCCAAAGTGCGCAGCTCACTGTCAAGCCAAGCAGTGTATTGACTACTACGGCAATGCCCACGATCTGCATAAACCGTGTTCTATAGCCGGCTCCAAAATACTGTGCGCATAGTATGGCAGCGCCCATTGAGACGAACTGATAGACGAGGAACACGAACGATATCAGCTGATTGTCGAGGCCAACGGCTGCTACGGCATCGTCGCTGTATCGCGACAGCATCACGGTATCTACGGCACCGAGTAGCATGACGAGAGCTATGTCGATAAAAATCGGCATCGTCAGCTTGTACAGGTTTTTCTTTACTGAAACATTATCCATTGCAATCTTTTTCTTTACTAATACTATATAATACGTTCATTTTCAGCCTTCGTTTTCTCGCCATGGCAATGACTGCGCAAGCTCATCATTGCTCATCTGGCTTAACGAAAACGTTGGATTCTTTTCATTTATCTATCTATTGATAGCTCATATTACCACTTATCTTTTGTCTGTATGTCGTCTGCCCAGCGATGGTCTTTCGGGAAAGGTTTGCCACCCCACGCTTTCACTTGTGTCCATGGTTCAGGTGCTGACGTCCAGAAGTCGTGGTCAGCAGGGAGTCCGAGTGGCATGAATGCGAGCGATGTCATGTAGAGCGAGCCGTTGTTTGTGTACCAATCAGCGGTTTCTGGTTGTGAGCCACAGAATCCTATGGTAAGGAATCCGCCCTCGTTATAGTTCTGTTGTATGTCGAACATACGGTGCATCACCTTTGTCAATGCGGCTCGTATCTGTCCGTTACTCAGGTCCTTAGGCAGTTTTTGATACCATGCCACGAGTGCGAGCGGTTGCATGGCAGCCAGTCGGTATGGCGTCGAGCGTCCTATTACAGGGAATGTTCCTTCAGGCGAAATAAACCTTTCGAGAATGATGGCAAACTTCTGTGCCCGTTTCAGTGCTCGCTCATGATATTTCTTATAGTCGAGTCGTGTGTTTGCCTTGGCGTCAACCATAGCTTGTAGTGTCTCAAGATACATCGCGTGAAACACATAGCTTGTATAGTAGTCGAAAGCAAAGACAGGCCCATCAGCATACCACCCATCACCTATATACCATTCTTCTACCTTCCTGCATGCGGTATTAACTCTAAACTCATCGTACTGAGCACCTGCCTTAGCAAGAAAGCTCTCTATTATCGAGGAGAAAAGAAACCAGTTAGTATAAGGAGGGTCGATAGAACGCAACTTTTGAAATTCATTTATATAACGTTGTTTCGTGGTATCGTCAAGTGAAAGCCACAGCTGGTCAAACCCACGAAGGAAACTCTCGGCGATGTATGCAGCATCGACGAGATTCTGTCCAGCTATACCCCAACAGAGGTAATCAGCCGACTGCGGATCGACACTATTTTTGTAGCTTGCCAATGCCCATTGGCGCAGTTGTCTGCGTTGTTGCCCTTCTGTTGTATCGTCATCAGGCAGAGTGAGCCAAGGGGCAATGCCTGCCATTAATCTGCCAAAAGTCTCCATATATACCACTCTTCTGTCACGAGAATCAAAGGAAGGGCTAAATTCTGTCTGCATATTTTTCTGCAGTTCTCCCTTTGCCATATTTTCGAGAACAGGCTGAGCCATTGTATAGGCGAGTCGGCACCAATATTGGCGGTCAGTCTCTGTTGTCTTCTTTGATTTCTTTGCTGCGAAGACAGGTGATAATAGCACTACAAGTGCGATGGTGATTGTTGTGAGTCGTTTCATTTTTGCTTGAATATTTTTTGTTGGCAACAAAAGTAACTATAATATCTGAAACTACCAAATATTTCGTCATCTTTTTCTGAATATTGTATTTTGCGTTTTGGGGAAAGAGTGTTTTCCCAGGGGAGACTGGTATTTCTGGGATTTCCGGGTGAGCCGGATATTCTGGAGATTCCAGATATTCCGGGGGACTAGAGTTTACGGAGTTTCCAGGGATTCCGGAGTTTCCGGATATATCCAGGGGTTCCGGAGTTTCCGGATATATCCGGGCTATCCGGAATGAGTCAGATATTCCGGAGTATCCGGATATTCCTGGGATTCCAGAAATAGAGCCATGTATATAATATAAGGTGAAAATGTTAACAATATGTTAAAGTTGAAAAAAAGTTGCCGAAATATTTGGAGGGTATTCAGGAATGCACTACCTTTGCAGTGTTCTATTAAAGTAGTACACTACTACAGCAATAAACTGCAATACAAATAAAGAGTATAAAGAATAAAGAAAGGAGTATAAACAATAAAAGAAAGGAGTATAAACAATAAATAAAAAAGAGTATAAACAATAAATAAAAAAGAGTATAAACAATAAAAAAATAAGAATTATGAATGCAATTATCACTGCCCCAACCATCATGTCAATGTTCATGAACTTGACAACTGACGTAGAAAACAACAAATTCTGCTACAATGCAGAAATGGAAGACAACCGCATATCAGCCATTGAGGTATATAAGAATAACGACAATGTACTCTCTGCTCACATCAAGCGTATATATACTTACGACGAGCAAGATCGTCTTCTGATGCGCGAAACGCTGAAATGGAACAAAAGGAAGCAGACCTGGGAGAAGTATAGTTGTCTTTGCTACAGCTACTCTGTCGAGGGTTATACTGTAGAGAAGCGCTTCTGGGACGAGTCAAGCAACGACTATGCCGAAGCTAAGGAATACAGTCACTACACCATCATCATGAATCATGTCGTAGCAGTTATCGATTACAAGAAAGACAACCAGACAGGCGATTATATTTTGGCACAAAACACTCTCGTCATTATGCCTGACACAAACAAGCTCATGACAATGGAGTAACTCTTCAATCGCTATAGGAAACGACTTTGAAATATCGAAAACGACTTTGAAATATCGAAAACGATTTTGAAATATCGAAAACGATTTTGAAATATCGAAAACGACTTTGAAATATCGAAAACGACTTTGAAATATTGAAAACGACTTTGAGAATCACGACGAATATATAATACAACAATTTGGGAAAGCTGTTCAATATTATAGCGACGAATATTAAAAAAGGTAAACGGTTTGGAAAGTTGTTCTATGTAAGAAACATCATACAACAATCATTAAAGAAACATCATACAACAATTATTAAAGAAACGACATACAACAATTATTAAAGAAACGACATACAACAATTATTAAATTAACGACATACAACAATTATTAAATTAACGACAATGATACAGGTAAATAACATCACATTCAAATATCCTGGCACAAAGCGCAACGTGTTTGACGGATTCAACATGACGCTCGAAGCCAACAACATTTACGGACTGCTCGGGAAGAACGGCACAGGAAAATCGACCTTGCTCTATCTCATCAGCGGCCTTCTCCGTCCCTCAAAAGGCAACGTAGTCATGGACGGTACGGTAGCAACAACACGCCAGGCTGACACACTCAAAGAGGTGTTTATCGTGCCAGAAGAGTTTGAGTTGCCAGCCGTCAGCCTCGACACTTACGTAAAGATCAACCAGCCATTCTATCCGAACTTCAGTCGTGAGGTGCTCGACAGCTGCCTAAAAGACTTCGAGTTGCCCACATCTCTTAAGCTCAACGAGCTCTCAATGGGTCAGAAAAAGAAGGTGTTTATGAGTTTCGCCCTTGCCGCAGGCACCCGCTACCTTCTCATGGACGAACCGACAAACGGACTCGACATTCCCTCGAAGAGTCAATTCCGTCGTGTGGTGGCAAACAATATGACCAACGACCGCACGCTAATCATCTCCACCCATCAGGTTCACGATGTAGAATCTCTTCTCGACCATATACTCATACTCAACGAGAGCCAACTCCTCCTCAACTCCTCGACCGCAGAGATTTGCGAGAAATACAAGTTTGAGTACCGCCTGCCACAGGAGATGGACGACACGGTGATCTACGCCGAGCCATCGCTCCAAGGCAACGCCGTCATCTCCAAGCGCGAGGCCGACGACCAAGAGACCCCCATCAACCTCGAATTATTGTTCAACTATATAAACAAATAAACTATATGAGCACAACATTCAATCTCAATAGATTCATCCTCCTCACCAAGTGGGAGACATTGACCGAAAAGAAAGACTACATACGCTGCACCGTGGGAGTAGCAATAGCACTCACCTTCCTGTTCTGCATCAACATTCTCTCGCTGAAGATGCACGGTTTCAACAGTCAGAGCCTTGCGGACAGAGAGTATATCTTCTACCACCTCATGCATAGTCTGGGAGGCATGGCTGTGATGACCCTGTTCTTCTCGCTCACCTTAGGCGCCTCGTTCATCTTCATGAATATGAGAAACAAGCAGCAGCGCATAGCATATCTGATGCAGCCGTCGTCAAACCTTGAGAAGTATCTCGCGCGTTACCTCCATGTCACCATAGGTTATTTCCTTTGCCTCTGCGTCAGCCTTATCTTTGCCGATATCATGCAGTATCTGTTCTCTCTCGCCATACTTGAAGGAGGCTTTGCCAAATCGGTCATCGCCTGGCTTTTCAGTCCGGAGGACAATAACTTTAATGTCAACGGCATTGAATTCCAGATGATCTATCTCTATGTTGGCTTCATCACGGTGTGCATCCACGTCAACTCGTTCTGGGTGTTCTGTGGCACTCTCTACCGCCGCAACGCATGGCTTTTCACGCTCTGTACACAGTTTGTATTAGGTTTCCTCCTGATATTTATCAACATTAATGTTTTCGACTATATGTCGCTCATCTTCAGCAACATAACCGAGTACAACTATCACTATTTCTTCTGGACAGGCGTCATTCTCTCGTGGGCACTCAGCGCACTCTTGTATTGGGGTAGCTATAAGTTATTCTGCCGCATGCAGGTAATAAACAACAAATGGTTGAACATTTAACACACTCAAAGACATGAATTTCAGCAACGACAAGGCAATATATATCCAGATGGCCGACCGGCTGTGTGACGAGATCATCGCCGGCACCTACAAGGACGACGACCGAATACCCAGCGTGCGCGAATACGCGGTAATGCTACAAGTGAACACCAACACCGCCGTAAAGGCATACGACCAACTGGCGCGCGACGGCATCATCTACAACAAGCGTGGCCTTGGATACTTCGTCACGGCAGGCGCAAGCCAAGAGATACGCAAGGCTCGCAAGCAGGAATTTATGAAGCAGACGCTGCCCGAACTGTTCAGACAGATGCAGCTGTTAGGCATTTCCATTGACGATATCAATAAAGCATGGCAACAGTAGCGGCGTTCGTTTTAACCATTTTTATCACTTCTTTTTGCAGCTTTTTCAAGTGATGCAGCGTCCAAGGATAAAAACAAAAGATTATGATTCATCTTAAAGACATTAACAAGACATATCAGGGAGCACAGCCGCTTCACGTGCTCAAGGGCATCAACCTCGACATCGAGAAGGGGGAGTTTGTCTCCATCATGGGTGCATCGGGTTCGGGAAAATCCACCCTGCTGAATATCTTAGGCATTCTTGACAACTACGACTCTGGCGAATACCTGCTCAATGGTGTGCCAATATGGAACCTCAGCGAAAGCCGTGCAGCCGAATACCGCAACAAGATGATAGGGTTCATCTTCCAGTCGTTCAACCTCATCCCGTTTAAGACGGCGGTTGAAAACGTCGAACTGCCACTGTTCTACCAGGGCGTAAGCAGAAAGAAACGCCACCAGATGGCCATGGAATATCTTGACCGGCTGAGCTTGGCACAGTGGGCAAACCACTATCCCAACGAGATGTCTGGAGGACAGAAGCAGCGTGTAGCCATTGCGCGTGCGCTCATTACCAAGCCGCAGATCATCCTTGCCGACGAACCTACCGGCGCCCTTGATTCGAAGACCAGCGTCGAGGTGATGGACCTTCTGAAGAAGCTCAACCACGACGAGGGAATAACCATCGTCGTGGTCACTCACGAAGGTGGCGTGGCCAACGAGACCAACAAGATTATTCATATCAAAGACGGACTCATAGGCAAAATCGAGGAAAACTTCGACCATCATGCGAATAGGGGATTTAAGTAAGTGGATTAGTTGTCAACTCGTCAACTTGTCAACTTGTCAACTCGTCAACTAAACAACAACAATATGATTGAACTCTTCAAAGAAATATGGAGCACAGCCAAGCGCAACAAGCTCCGCACGTCGCTCACGGGCTTTGCGGTGGCATGGGGAATATTCATGCTGATATTCCTCCTCGGCGCTGGCAATGGGCTCATCAACGCACAGCTCGACCAGCAGAACCGCCATCTCGCCAACTCGATGAAGATATTCAGCGGACAAACGTCGAAAGCGTTCAAGGGCTTGAAGGAAGGACGATACACTCCACTCAAGGAATCAGATGTAGCTATCACCGAGAAGACCTTCAGCGACAACACTATGAAGGTTGGGTCGGAGATCTCTGTCAACGGCATAAACATATCGTTGGGCGAGAAGTATATCTCCGCACAGAGCCTTAATGGTGTTTATCCTTCTGACGCGGAGATCAACAAGCGCGAGATGGTGGCTGGACGTTTTGTCAACGAAATCGACATGAAGGAGAAGCGCAAGGTCATAGCTCTCTGGCAGGAACAGGCAAAAGAACTCGATACTGATTATCTCTCTCTCATAGGCCGTCACGTGAAGGTTGACGGTCTGGCCTTCAAGGTGATAGGTATAGTGAAGGACGACAAGCAGAACCAGAGTGTCTCGGCTTTCATCCCCTATACCACCTTGAAGACCATATACGCCAAGGGCGACGATGCGGGCAGCATCCAGTTTGAGATCAAGAACCTTGTCACCGAAGAACAGAACAAGGAGTTTGAGAAAAACTACCGCGCACATATCAACATCCAGCATAATGCCGCTCCCGACGACGAGTCGGCGATGTATATCTGGAACCGTTATATGGACAATATCCAGATGACGACAGGCATTGCCATCATCCGCTCGGCATTATGGATAATAGGTCTGTTCACGCTCCTCAGCGGCATCGTTGGCGTGTCAAACATCATGCTTATCACCGTGAAGGAACGCACACGCGAGTTTGGAGTGAGGAAGGCTATCGGCGCCAAACCATGGCACATCCTGAAGCTCATCATCACCGAGAGCGTCATCACCACCGCCTTGTTTGGGTATATAGGCATGCTCTGCGGCATAGGCGTCAACGAGTATATGAATGCCACGATAGGTCATGAGGTGGTTGATACCGGGCTCTTCCAGGCCTCGATGTTCCTCAACCCAACAGTTGGACTCGACGTCTGCATCCAGGCAACGCTCGTCATCATCGTCGCTGGCACCATAGCGGGGCTCATTCCTGCCGTCAAGGCTGCAAGGGTAAGACCCATAGAAGCGCTTCGTGCGGAATAAAGGCAAGGCAAGGAAAGAGAAAAGAAATGTAGGAAGTATAAGTAGAAAGAAAAGAATACAAATGAAGTTTGACATTGACACATATCGCGAGATTATCGACACCATCACCCGCAACAAGACGAGGTCGTTCCTCACGGGATTCGGAGTGTTCTGGGGCGTGTTCATGCTCATCTTCCTCATCGGAGGAGGCAAGGGGCTGAAGGAGATGCTACAGAAGAATTTCGCTGGCTTCGCCACCAATTCGGCCATGGTGTGGACACAAAACACGACGAAGCCCTACAAGGGTTTCCGCAAGGGACGTTACTTCTCGATGGTGGAGAAAGACATTGATCGTCTGAGGCAGCAGGTGCCTGAACTGGATGTGATCACTCCTGTCATGTTTGGCGGCACTAAAGACGCCGTGGTTGACGACAAGTCGTTCTCGGCCAATGTCTCGGGCGTGAGTTACGACTATCCTGCCATCAATCCGCCTATGATGTACTACGGACGATTCCTCAACGAGATGGACATCAAGTTAGGGCGCAAGGTGTGTGTCATCGGCAAGGAGGTTTACAAGAAGCTCTTCCCCGGCGGTGGCGACCCTTGCGGGAAACGCATCAGGGTGGATGGCACTTACTATCAGGTGATAGGTGTGGACTATAAGGTCAACGGCATCAGTATCAACGGCCGTCCCGACCAGCTCGTCACCATACCTTACACCCTCTTCCAAAAAATATACAACTCTGGCGACCAAATACATAGCCTCGCCGTCACGGCAAAGCCAGGAGTGGTGATGAGCTCTATCACCGACCGTATGCGCACGGTGATAGCCCGCGCCCACATGGTTGACCCTACCGACGAGAAAGCCATCACCCTGTTTAATACCGAGCTGCTCTTTGCCATGCTCGACAATCTGTTCAACGGTGTCAACTTCCTCATCTGGCTCATAGGCATCGGCACGTTGCTCGCCGGCGCCATAGGTGTTTCAAACATCATGATGGTCACCGTGAAGGAGCGCACCATAGAGATAGGCATACGACGCGCCATCGGTGCAACACCAAGGATGATCCTCTCGCAGATCATCTCTGAGAGCATCCTCTTGACAGCCGTAGCGGGCATGAGCGGCATCCTCTTCGGCGTCAGCCTCCTGGAGCTGATCGAACTGGCCAACACCACCGACGGCATCCTCGGCGCCCACTTCCAGGTGGGTTTCTGGACTGCCATCGCCGCCACTCTCCTGCTCAGTTTCCTCGGCGGTCTCGCCGGTCTTGCTCCCGCCTGGCGTGCCATGAGCATCAAGCCCGTCGATGCCATGCGTGACGAATAATGTCTGATGGATTATATCGACTCCATGGAGAAGACAGCAAGATCCCGTGTTAAAAAAAACATCGACATGAGAATCATAACAGACAATAAAAAAAAATAATCACCCAATATGAAAAAGTACAGCAAACTCATTATTGCAGCCATCATCGCAGTAATCTTCATCGGGACATTCGTGTTCCTTTACAAAAAGTCACAACCACAGCCCGTGGTCTATAACGAGTTCACACCCTCGCTGACCGACATCAGCAAGACCACCGTCATCACCGGAAAGATTGAGCCGCGCGACGAGGTGAGCGTAAAGCCTCAGATCAGCGGTATCATCACCCATCTTTATAAGGAGGCGGGCGACAAGGTGCAGGAGGGCGAGGTGATCGCCAAGGTAAAGGTGATCCCCGACATGGGGCAGCTCTCCTCTGCCGAGGCTCGCGTGCGTCTTGCCAGCATCAACCTCAAGCAGGCGAAGGTCGATTTCAAGCGCGAGGAGGCGCTGTTCAATCAGAACCTTGTCTCAGCCGACGAGTTTGACAAGATAAGACAGACACTGCGACAGGCAGAAGAAGAGGTGGTGGCAGCCAACGACGCCCTCGAAGTGGTGCGCGACGGAGTGTCAAAGAGCAATGCCAACGCCAGCTCCACACTTATCCGCTCTACCATCTCGGGCATCATCCTCGACATCCCGGTGAAGGTGGGAAATACTGTGGTGCTCAGCAACACGTTCAACGACGGAACCACCATTGCCACCGTGGCTGACATGAACGACCTCATCTTCCGCGGAAACATCGACGAGACCGAGGTGGGACGTCTCTTCCAGGGCATGCCCATGAAGATCACCGTCGGCGCGCTGCAAGGCGTGAACTTCGAAGCTACACTCGAGTATATCTCTCCTAAGGCGGTGGAGAACAACGGCGCTAACCAGTTTGAGGTGAAGGCTGCCATAAAGAGCGCTGAAGGAGGAAAGATCAGGGCGGGCTACAGCGCCAATGCCGAGATCGTACTCGACAAGGTGTCGAAGGTCGTAGCCATACCTGAGAGCGCTATCGAGTTCAGCAACGACTCCACTTTTGTTTATATCATAAAAGGCTCTGGCGACAACAAGACTTACGATCGCGTCCCCGTCACCACGGGCATCAGCGACGGCGTAAACATTGAGATAAAGAAGGGCGTCACCGTGAAGGACAAGATACGCGGTCCTCAGAAGGTGGCGGATGACAAATAACAAAGACATTACATCATGAAAAGAATCTTCATCATCACTTCTATCCTTGCTTCTGCCATCACGGCATCGGCACAGTCCAAGACATGGAGCATGCGCGAATGTATCGACTATGCCATCGACCACAACATCACCATCAAGCAGCAGCAAAACCAAGCACGGCAGCAACAGATACAACTCGACGACAACCGTGGCAACCATCTGCCTACAGTAGATGCGTCCATCGGACAGAACTTCTCCTTCGGACGTGGTCTCACGGCACAAAACACATACGAGAACACCAACACCTCTAACACGTCGTTCCAGCTCGGAGCCTCGGTGCCCATCTTCACGGGCAACAAGATAGTCAATGCCGTGAAGCTATCGCAGCTCAACCTCGACGCGTCGCTCGCCGACCTCGAAAAAGCTCGCGACGACATACGCACACAGGTGGCAAAAGCCTATGTGCAGATTCTCTACGACATGGAGATCTGTGACGTGGCACAAAGGCAGATAGCCATCGACTCCATGCAGGTCTATCGCCTCGAACAGATGCTCAAGGCGGGAAAGGCAAGCAAGGCCGAGGTGTCGCAACAAAGGGCTACACTGGCACAAAGCCGCCTCACCGCCACCAATGCCGACAACAACTACAGGCTCTCGCTGCTCGCCCTGAGCCAGCTGCTCGAACTGCCTTCGCCAGAGGGATTCGCCATCGTCAGACCCAACCCCGACGAGCTGCCACTTGGCTCAGCAGAAGCCACCATCCCCTCGCCCGACCTTATATATAACGAGGCTCTCGGCATCAAACCTCAGGTGAGAGCCGAACAACTGCGCCTCACTGGCACCGACTACAACATCAAGATAGCACGCGCCGACTACCTGCCGACGCTCTCTTTCTCAGCAGGCCTGGGCACCAACTACTACAAGACGTCGGGATTCGATGCCGACGGCTTTGGCAAACAGTTGAAAAACAATTTCAGCCAATATCTTGGCTTCAACGTCTCAATACCTGTCTTCAACCACTTCTCTACACGCAACAAGATTCGCACGGCGAAGATAGACCAGGAAAACCAATCGCTGAGACTCGAAAACACAAAGAAAGACCTCTACAAGGAGATTCAACAGGTGTATTACAACGCCGTGGCCTCGGTCAGCAAGTACAGCAGCAGCCAAGAGGCGGTGAACAGCAACGCCGATGCCTTCGAACTGACACGGGGCAAATACGAAAACGGCAAAGCCACCATCACCGAGTTTAACGAACAGAAAAACAACCTCCTCAAGGCCGAGAGCGACCTGGCACAGGCAAAATACGAATATATATACCAGAGAGCACTCATCAACTTCTACCGCGGAAAGACTCTCAACTTCTGACGCGTAAAGACTCTCGACTTCTGACGCGGACAAGATGATTACATAACACTCATGTTCCCGATAATTGAAAAAAAGAAAGGCAAGATTCCCAATGGACTCTTGCCTTTTCTGTCTCTTTCCAGAAGATTCAATTAAGCTGGAAGGCTGATTGCCTCAGAAGGACAAACATCAGCGCATGTACCGCACTCTGTGCAGACATCAGGATTGATTGAATACTTCTCGCCCTCAGAGATTGCTCCTGCTGGGCACTCATCGATACATGTACCGCATGCGATACAGTCATCACCAATTACGTATGCCATAATAATAATCTTTAATAATTAATACCAAAAAATTGTGATGCAAAAGTACTCATTTATTTTGAAATATACCACATTTTAGGTAGATAATTTTATTATTTATACAAAATCAAAATTATTTTCTACACAATAAATGCTCCATATCTTACGTTTTATATAGTATGAAAAAGATTGCAACTTGCATTATACTAATAGCTTTTTTGGCTCTTTCGACCGCCAAGGCACAGAACCAACAGGTGGAAAACAAGCCCTATATCGACTTGCGACCGCTACACTTCGGCATTCACGTGGGATTTCATGCGCAGGACATCAACTTCGTAAATGTCGGACCGCAGACCGTCACTCTGCCCGACGGCACCACCGCCACACAAACCATTCTCTGCGATGCTGACAAGTGGAACCCAGGACTCAGCGTGGGCGTTCTTGCCGACTTGCGGCTCACCGACTATCTCTCACTCCGCTTTGCACCCACCATGCACTTCGGGGCAAAACACCTCGTCTTCCGCAATCTCTCTGCCACCGACCAAGACGGCAACGCCACCGAAACGACACAAGATCTGAAAAACACCTATATCGCACTGCCCATCGACCTGAAATTCAGCGCAAAGCGATATGGCAACTACCGTCCATACATGCTTGCAGGCATCAGCCCCATGATAAACCTCACCGCGAAAAGCGAGGACATCATACAGCTAAAACGATACGACACCTTTGTGGAGATAGGACTGGGATGCGACCTCTATCTTCCTTTCTTCAAGCTCATCCCCGAACTCAAGTTCTGCTACAGCCTCAGCGACTGCCTGCGTCGCGAACACGCTGGCGAACTGAAAGACGAAAACCTCAAGGCCTATGCCAACTCGGTGAGCGAGGCACGAAGCAAGATGTTTGTTCTCACGTTCTATTTCGAATGACGCTTAACAATTTCGATTTACACAAGACTTTTTCAAATAACACATTATTATAATAACCACTCTCAGCCGTCATCACTATGCCAACAGACAGAAACCCGCAACTACGCCACGCCTGGGACTTCGTCGAACATACAGGACGTAGCATCTTCCTCACCGGAAAGGCAGGAACAGGCAAGACCACATTCCTCCGCACCTTGGTGGAGAAAAGCACAAAGCAGATGGTTGTCGTCGCTCCCACGGGAGTGGCTGCCATCAACGCTGGAGGCATGACCATACACTCCTTCTTCCAACTGCCGCTCTCGCCCTATGTACCTGGGGCACAGGTGAAAAACAAGTATGACTTCAGCAAAGAGAAACGAAAGATCATCAGCTCGCTCGACCTCCTCATTATCGACGAGATAAGCATGGTGAGAAGCGACCTCCTCGACGCCATCGACAACGTGCTAAGGCGATTTCGCCGTCACTCGCTGCCCTTCGGCGGCGTACAGCTACTAATGATAGGCGACCTCGCACAGCTCACGCCCGTAGTGACTCCCGAAGACGAACAGCTGCTGCGACCATATTACGACACGCCTTACTTCTTCGGCAGCAAGGCATTGCAACAGGTGGATTACGTCACCATTCAACTCGAGAAAATCTACCGGCAGGCCGACATGCAGTTTGTTGACCTCCTCAACAACATTCGCGAGAACCGCGCCACACAACAAGACTTTATCACTCTCCAGTCGCGCTACAACCCTTCGTTCACGCCAAAGACAGAAGAGGGATATATCCGCCTCACCACCCACAACCGCATGGCCGACGAATACAACGACCACGAGATGAGCCGCCTCACCACGGCTCCCTTCGTGTATGACGCCGAGATAGAAGGCACCTTCCCGCCAACGTCTTACCCCACGGCACAAAACCTCATGCTCAAGGTGGGAGCACAGGTGATGTTTATCAAAAACGACACCGACGGACTCTACTACAACGGCAAGATAGGCATCGTCACCAGCCTCGACAACGACAAGGTGTGCGTGCGTTGCACTGGCGAGGAGCGAGAGATAGAGGTGGCACAGCAGGAATGGGAAAACGCCCACTATACCATCAATCCCGAGACACACGAGATACAAACCGAGATACAAGGCGTCTTCCGCCAATATCCTCTTCGGCTGGCATGGGCCATCACCATTCACAAGAGCCAAGGTCTCACGTTCGAGCGCGCCATCATCGATGCCGGTCATTCGTTCGCTCCAGGACAGGTGTATGTGGCACTCAGCCGTTGCCGCAGTCTCGACGGCATCGTCATCGCCTCGCCCATCACACCGCAGGCCATCATCAGCGACAGCCGCGTGGAGAACTATATGGAACGGCAGGAGTATGAGGCCCAGCAGAGCATTGCGTTACTGCCTCAGCTCAAGGAGAACTACTACCGCGAGATGCTCGTCGAAATGTTTACGTTCACGGCTCTCAAAGAGAAGACCGACTATATGCTACGACTGCTGATGGAGTATTTCGCGGGACAGAACGCCTCACTCGTACAACTCTTCAGACAGGCGGCTGCCGACTTCCAGACTTCCGTCACCGACGTGTCTGTAAAATGGTCCTCCACCCTACTATCAATGCCGTTTCAGCAAATGGGCAGCGAGGCGCTACTTGAGCGAGTGAAGCGGAGCGCAACGTATTTCGCCGACTCGCTGTCGGCTGTCCTCAAGCGTCCGCTGGATCTCGTCAAGGGTATTCAGTCTAACAACAAGGAGGCTCTTCGCCGCCTCGACGATGCCTATTCTGACCTCAACATCCATTTCCGCTCACGCATGTTGCTACTGAAAGCGATGTCTGAACTCGAATTTTCACTTCCTGTCTATCTGCATGAGCGCCAACGTGCCCTCGTCGTAGCCATGGGCGGACAGTCGAAGGCAGAAAAAGAGGCTAAACCTAAGAAAACTAAGAAGCTTAAAGAACCTAAGGAGCCTAAAGGACCTAAGGAGCCTAAAGGACCTAAGGAGAAGACTTGGGAGACGAGTTTTAAGCTTTATAAAGAGGGAAAAAGCATCGACGAGATTGCCACAGAGCGGCTCTTGACGCCACAAACCATCACATCACATCTCAGCCGATACGTCGCCACTGGCGATATTCCCATCGAACGGCTCGTTCCAGCTGACCATATCGCCATCATTCGGAGGGCAATAAGCGAAATCGGCACTGCCGACGGCAAGGGTGCAATCAAGGCCGCTTGTCCCGACGAAATTAGCTACACAGAGATTGAAATCGTAATAAGGTCTGAAACATAATTACAAATCAACCTCATCAGCATTTACATCCATAAAATTCAAATACTGCCCACAATCCGGATTTATGTAATTTTTGCCGATTTCATCGGGAATTTTTACATAAATCCAGATAGTGTTCATTAAAGCCTGTCAATAAACACGCAAAACTTATCCGGTCTGAATAATTTACATATACTATCATTATGTCTTGTACTGAAATAGGTGGTTCTTCTGCAATTTAGTTGAAGAACCTTTTATTGTTACGTTCCAAGAAAAAGGCGGGAAAAAGTGGGAATATGATGAATTTTTTTTTCAAAACCAAGAAAATGCAGGTGAAAGTGGCTCGATAGCAGCATTAAGGGAATTGAGTCAAAAAGACAAATTTGCAACAGTATTACAGTATTACAGTTTTATTTTAAAGGGTGTGCTTTTTCCCAATTTTATATTATATTATATATATATATTTATATATATATATAATATAAAGTTTTTTCAAAAAAAAGGGAGATGCCTTAAAATAAAACTGTAATACTGTAATACTGTATTCATTTTGAGAGTGTTTTAGGTTTGTTAACATACAGTATTACAGTATTACAGTTTTATTTTAAACCCACAAAATCTCTCTAACTAAGGAAAAATATTTACGTAGTTGGAGAAATATTTCGGGGTAGTTAGAGAGTGTATAATACCCGTTGTGTATTGTAACTCAACTTTCGCAGCAAGGGGAAGTTAAAGAAGTTAAAGAAGTTAAGGAAGTTAAAGACGTATGTCAAAGCCCAGAAAACTCCCGAAAGGAAACGAAAAGACTATTGTCTTTAACTTCTTTAACTTCTTTAACTTCCTTAACTTCTTAGAGTTGAGTACATACGAAACTTAAGTATTGTAATAAATGTAAATGGCGAAAAATTGATTGCGAAGACTTGCAAAGTCGAAATAAATGTGTGGCATTTGCAATGTGTAAAAGAAAGTTGATGAGTTGATTGTGCCGACGCCAGCAGACGTTGATTGTGCCGATGTCAGCATACGTTGATTGTGCCGATGCCCGCCGATGTAGGGTTTTGCTTTATGTAAGACGCCTGTCCATTGCCGTCACAAATACGCGACAAATCGGGGTGGTGGATAAAGAAAAATGGATGAAGGGTCAAGGAATTTGGAAAAAAAATAGTAATTTTGCAGCCGAAATTAGATTGAAAACAAAGAAGTGATGATAAAAATACCAGTTATCTTTCAGCGCGAGAGCAATCCGAAGAAGGGTTTGCTCACGGTGGAGTGGGTGGTGATGGGCTATCTCGTGGTCACCCTGCTACTTATTTTCTTTACCTACACCAAGCTTCACAATCCCGAGTCGATGCTGTTCGGCAGGGTGAGGGTGGTGGTTATAACAGCTGCCCTGTGGTTGGTGTACAGGATGTGGCCGTGCAGGCTGACGCGTTTCAGCCGTGTCGCTGCGCAGATGGCACTGCTGTCGTGGTGGTATCCTGACACGTATGAGTTTAACCGCCTGTTTCCTAATCTCGACCATCTTTTCGCCACCTGGGAGCAGCAGATGTTCGGCTGTCAGCCGGCGTTGCTTTTCTCGCGCTGTCTCAGCCATCCGGTGGTGAGCGAGCTGATGGACATGGGCTATGCCGCCTATTTCCCGATGATAGCCGTGGTGACGCTGTTTTACTTCTTTTGGCGATATGCCGACTTCGGCAGGGCGTCGTTTGTGATCCTCGCGTCGTTTTTCACCTACTACATTATATATATAGCCCTTCCCGTGGCAGGTCCGCAGTATTACTACTGTGCCGTGGGCATCGACGATATTGCCCGTGGCGTGTTTCCCGACATCCACGACTGGTTTGCCACCCATCAGGAGGCGCTTGAGAGTCCGGGATACAAGGACGGCTTTTTCTATCAGTGTGTGGCCGATGCCCATGCAGCAGGCGAGCGTCCCACGGCAGCTTTTCCCAGCAGTCATGTGGGGGTGAGCACGATACTGATGCTGTTGGCATGGAAGTCGGGAAGCCGTCGTCTGCTTTGGCTTCTCACGCCGTTTTACGTGCTACTGTGCTTCTCCACGGTTTACATCTTCGCCCACTATGCCATAGACGTTTTTGGAGGGTGGATTTCGGCTTTTGTTTTCTTCTTCGCATTTTACTATGTTTATCCGTTTGTAAAAGACTGATATATAGGCGATTTAAGAAATTTATAGATTTATCTTATGGCACATTTGTAATAGTTGTGTGCGAACACAGAAATTTGATATGTATCAAAATAAAACGGAAAAAATGCAAAAACGGCATGAAAAATGATACGGTATTGAGAAAATCGTCGTATCTTTGCATCGTCAAAAGACAAGTAGGTATTTAACAAAGCCTGATAAGGTATAAGATTTGTAGGATGGGGAACACATTTGGATTTGATTTTTAGTTATAGAGGTTATTTAGGTAATAAGATTGATTTGTTTCGTTTGATAGGTTAGTTATTTAGTTTTTAGTTAGGTAATAGGTTAGTATTTTAGGTAACGCAAGACCTAAGTCGTGAGACTTCAAGTGATTGCAACGCAACGAAAATTTTCCAAAATTTTCAGGATTCAGCCCGACAACGATGACGTTGTTGGGCTGAATTATTTTATTTTTTGGGGAAAAAGTTTGGTGGATTGAAAAATAATGCTTACCTTTGCAGCAGATTAAGTGTAGAGACGCAAAGAATATTGGGATTCCGGCATCAGGGATGTTGGAATTCTATTTTTTTTCGTGTCACACGGAAGAGACAATTTGTTTAACCCTAAAAATTATAAAAATCATTATGGCTTATATGTCGCAAGAAGGCTACGATAACATGGTGGCCGAACTAAAACGTTTGGAAAGTATTGAGCGTCCTAAAGCGTCAGCAGCTATAGCAGAAGCCCGCGACAAGGGCGACCTCAGCGAGAATTCCGAATATGATGCTGCCAAGGAGGCTCAGGCGCATCTTGAAGATAAGATTAACAAACTCAAGCTTGCCATCAGCGAGGCGAAGATCATCGACGTGTCTCGTCTGAGCAGCGATATTGTGCAGATCCTCTCTAAGGTGGAGATGACCAATCTTACCACTAACACCAAGATGACCTATGTCATCGTGAGTGAGAACGAGGCTAACCTGCGCGAGGGCAAGATCTCTATCAAGACTCCTATCGCTCAGGGACTGCTGGGCAAGAAGGTGGGCGACGAGGTGGAGATAAAGATTCCCCGCGGCACCATCAAGCTCCGTATCGACAGCATTAGCATCGTGGGATAAATGCGTTTAATCAACATTAAATTAATTTAAACATCATCACTCTATGGATATCTTCTCAAAGATTGCAGCTGGAGAGATACCAAGCTACAAATGTGCCGAGAGCGAGAAGTTTTACGCTTTTCTCGACATCAATCCCGTGGCAAAGGGTCACACGCTGGTGATACCTCGTCGCGAAGTGGATTACATTTTTGATATGGACGACGATGAGTTGGCTGAATATCAGGTGTTTGCCAAGCGCGTGGCGGCAGCACTGAAGAAGGCTTTCCCATGCAGGAAGGTGGCACAGGTGGTGCTCGGTCTTGAAGTGCCTCACGCCCACATCCATCTCATTCCCATGAACTCGGAGGCCGACGTTGACTTCCGCAAGGAGAAACTGAGCCTCACCGAGGAGGAGTTCAGCCAGATAGCTGAAAGCATAAGAAAGAATTTCTAACTACTTTCATCTATAACTCATCTTCTGAAAGTAAAGGGAAGTTAAAGAAGTTAAAGAAGTTAAGGAAGTTAAGGAAGTTAAAGAAGTTAAGGAAGTTAAAGAAGTTAAGGAAGTTAAAGAAGTTAAGGAAGTTAAAGAAGTTAAGGAAGTTAAAGACATTAGTCTTTCCGCTTCGGTTAGGGAAACTTCTTTCTTAACTTCTTTAACTTCCTTATCTGTTTTTAAATGAATTCTGGACCGAATTTCATTTGTACCTCGTTGACATATTTTCTCATCAATCCCGACGTGTCTCCTTTTTTGCAGATGAGCAGCACGTTGTCGTGTTCGGCCACGATGAAGCCTTCGAGTCCGTTGATCACGGCAAGTTTTTCTTTCGGTATCCTGATGACGTTCTGCTTGCAGTTTTCGAGTATCACGTTAGAGTCTATCACCACGTTGTCGTCCTCGCCCCTTCTCAGGCATTCGTATATGGAGTGCCATGTGCCGAGGTCTGCCCAGCCGAAGTAGCATTTCATCACACACACGTTGTCGAGGCGTTCGAGCACGCCGTAGTCGATAGACAGGTTGGGGAAGGAGGAGTAATACTGTGTGAGGAAGTTCAGCAGGTTGGGCGGCGTCACTTCTTCGGGACGCAGCTTCTCCTTTATTAGCGAGGTCAGTTCGACAAACAGTTTCTCGCAAGCCTTAATGAAGGTGGTGATGTTTGAGAGAAACATGCCGGTGTTCCAGTAGAACTCGCCGCTATCCACAAACACCTGTGCAAACTCGCGCTCAGGCTTCTCGGTAAACGAGCTGACGTGATATACGTCTTTGGTGGGTGTGGGTTCGCCGAGCTGTATGTAGCCGTATCCCGGTTCGGGTCGTGTGGGTTTCACTCCCATGGTTATCACCACGTTGTGTTCGCCCACGAGGTCGAGAGCAGTGTTGACATTGTCGTCGAAGGCCTGTTCGTTGAGCACGAAGAGGTCTGATGGCGACACTATCACGCGTGCGTCGATGTCGCGGTTGGCTATTTTCAGCATGCCCCATGCCACGCTTGGCGCCGTGTTTCTGTTCACCTGCTCGATGACGATATTGTCGTCGGGCAAGTCGGGCAGTTGCTCCTTTACCATTGCGGCGTATTCCTGGTTGGTAGTGATAAGGATATTGTCTTTCGGCATTATCTTTACGAATCGGTCGTAGGTGGCTTGGAGCTGTGTCCTTCCTACGCCGAAGAAGTCGATAAACTGCTTAGGTTTATTGTCGCGGCTGCTTGGCCAAAGTCTTTTGCCCTTGCCTCCAGCCAATATTATGCAATAGTTCTTGGTGTTCATAAATGTTTATTTTTAAGGTTTTTCTTTCTTTTGCGCCACTAAGTTACGCATAATATTTGAATTATCCACTATTTTTTTAATTTTTTTAGCGGAAAACTTTGTCAGTTCACAAATTTATTGTACCTTTGCACCCGAAATAAGGCCCAGATGGCGGAATCGGTAGACGCGCTGGTCTCAAACACCAGTGGAGCAATCCGTGCCGGTTCGACCCCGGCTCTGGGTACAGAAAGCCAAGTGAAGAATGTTTCGCTTGGTTTTTTTTGTGCCAGTTTTTTTGATTCGGATATTTCTGGATTTTCCAGGCTTGCGCATGTATATATATAAAGAGGTGAAGGCTTGGCGAGGATAGCTTTGAGGTGAAAAGCTAAAAAACAAGGAAATGTCGAAAAAGTATTAGTTAAGTGGTAAAATTACACTTTTTATTTTGATATAATTTGCAGTATTATTTGTGATAATTGTATGGTTTTGAGCGAAAAGTATCAATAAATAGCAAAATAATATCATCAAGATATCAATCTTTTACGTACCTTTGCACCGAAAATAGAATCAAAAACATTAATAATTTAAATAACAATGATTATGAAGAAATTTTTTACTCTTATCGCTGTAGCACTGTGTGCTTTGACAGCAAGTGCAAAGGAAACCGTTCCTAACTTCACTCCTGGAACAATGACATTCTCTGGTTGGTCGTGGAACACCATCACAACTCTTGGACAAGGTGACGTAATCGACAATGGTAACGGTACAGCTGATGACTCTGGCGTTACTTATTATGATGCTTCCGAGCATGACTATATCGTATTTGAGTATAGTGCTGCTACATGTGCCAAGATGAAGGCTATCGTACAGTACAATTGCAAGGGAACCGTCGGACAGTGGGGAGCTGAGTTCAACGAAGGCTCTCAGGAATTCGTATTGAACGCTGGTGGTGGTATTATGGCAATACAGCTTAATATCGATTTCTCGGACAAAGTCTTCTCAATAGCTCTTCAGGATCCCGGGTCAGCAGGTACGGTTGATGTAAAAGACGTATATTTCGCTACCGAAGAGGAATATCTCGCTGCAAAGGCAGAGGCTGACAAGATTGAGAAGGTGATGGTGCTTGATGCTGAAGGCGGAACACACACACTTGCCGCAGGCGACTGGGGATGGGACAGCAAGTGGCTTGGAGCTACTGATGTTTCGGCTTTCAACACTGCTGTAATTGAGGTAGAGTCTGTTACTGGTCATGGAAAGATTAACTTCTTGGCATTTGAGATGGATCTGCCAGCATCAGAAACTGCCTATACCGTTACTGCCGACATTTCAAGCGTTGCCTCTATTGAGCAGTATGCTTATCAGAATTCGTTCCAAAGTGAGGGAGCAGAAAAGCCCGACGGCGAGACTGTTATCAAAGTTAAGAAGGTATATCTGACTTCTAAGACAAAGCAGGAAGTAGATGAGGAGATAGCTAGTGGCATCAGCGACGTCATCGCAGCTCCTAAGGCTCAGAACAACGTTCGTTACAACCTCAACGGACAGCGTGTGGGCAACGGTGCCAAGATCTTTATCATGAACGGTAAGACTTATATCAACAAATAAAAGATAACTACAGTATCATAGGGAAGGCATGGAACGAGAGTGCCCATGGCTTCCCTATTGTTTAATTATGAGAGTTAATATAAGGAGTTAACTCCATAGCTATCAGAAAAAGAACTAATGAAAGGAAAAAGAATATTGGGATGACTTCCCACAAAAACCGATTGTCAAAGGAGGAGACAGCAGGGAGGAGAAACGAAACGGACAACAAATAAACAAAAAATAAATAACGTAAACAAAAAACTATGAGAAAAATTGCATTGCTATTCTTAGCACTCATATCCAGCATGACACTCATGGCACAGACCACACTCCGCGGAACGGTGCTCGACGCCACCCAAGGAGAGCCGCTAATAGGCGCAACGGTCATGGTGAAGGGAACATCGGTGGGCAGCGTTGCCGACTTCGACGGAAACTTCACGCTCAGCGTGCCAAAGGGCAAGACCCAGATCGTAGTGTCGAGCATAGGCTATGTGAGTCAGACTATCAACATCGCAGGAAAAACCACCATCACCGTGAAACTTAAGGAAGACTCGAAGGTGATGGACGAAGTGGTGGTAGTGGGTTACGGACAAATGAAAAAGAGCGACCTTTCAGGCGCACTGTCGCAACTCAAGGGAGAAGACATGATGAAGGGCGGATCGCTCGATGTGGCACACGGTATGCAAGGAAAGATTGCCGGTGTGAACATACAGCAGAGCGACGGTGCACCAGGCGGTGGCATGAGCATCGTGGTGCGCGGTACCAACTCGTTCTCCACCAGTTCGCAACCGCTGTTTATCGTTGATGGTGTTCCATTCGAATCAGGCAGCACACCGTCCAATGGCGCCACGACCAACGAACAGCAGTCAAACCCTCTGAGCTTTATCAATCCCCACGACATCGAGTCGATAGAGGTGCTCAAAGACGCCTCCGCCACGGCCATCTACGGTTCGCGCGGTGCTAATGGTGTCGTTCTTATCCAGACAAAGAAGGGTAAGGCCGGTAAGCCGAAGGTTGAGTTCAACGCCACATGGGGATGGCAGAACATCTCAAAGAAGATCGACATGCTCGACCCTGTGACATACGCCACATATGTGAACGAGCAGAACCTCAATGATCGCTACTATAACGGTTCGAAGTCAAATACGCTGCCTTATCCCGGAACATGGGGCTATCAGTATTATCCCGACGGACATCCAAACTACAACACCGGAAAATACACCGGTGCGCCAGAAGACTACCGCAACGGAGGATGGTTCTACGACGAATATGGCAATGCCACACAGCTCGGCACTGCCGACTGGCAAGACGAGATCTTCCAGAATGCCTTCCAGCAAGACTATAATATTAATGTGAGCGGCGGCGACGACCGCGGCTACTATAGCTTCTCGGGCAACTATGCCGACCAGGAAGGTATAATCAAAAACTCGGGATATAAGCGTTATGCACTGCGTGCCAACATCTCGCGCAAGGTGACCGACTGGCTTGAGGTGGGCACCAATCAGAGCTTCACATCCTCGGTGACCGACTTTGCCAACACGCTGAGCTTCAACACCGGCGTGGTGCGCTCGGCACTCCTCTTCCCTCCTACTTACGGTCCGAATATGGACACCACCACAGCCGACGAGCTCAACTGGCTCGCCGCCAACCCCGGTGCATACGTGCGCAGCGCCATCGACCAGCTCAACGGAGCCAACTACTTCAGTAGCTCGTTTGTGCAGATAAAGTTCCTCAAGAACTTCACCTTCCGCCAAAACCTCGGACTGGGATATAACTCACAAGACCGAAAGAGCTACTACGGACGTGAGACACAGGAAGGAAAAACTCCTATCAACGGAAAGGCCAGCGTGGGACACAACACGTGGAAAAGCCTCACTGCCGAGTCGATACTCACTTACGACAACACCTTCGCTAAGATACATCACATCAACGTGATGGGCGCGTTCACGCTCGAAAGCAGCAACTGGACAAGCGACCAGCAGGTGGCCACCAACTTCCCCGACGACCTCACGGGAGCCAACGACCTCAGCCGTGCACTCGACAAGGCCACACTCTCAGGCGACAAGGGACAGCAGCGTCTCGCCTCGTTCCTCGGACGCGTCAACTACACTCTCGCCGACAAGTATATCATGACAGCCAGCTTCCGTACCGACGGCAGCTCGAAGTTTGCCGACGCCAACAAGTGGGCGACATTCCTCTCCGGAGCACTCGCATGGCGCGCCTCGGAGGAGACATTCATCAAAGACCTCAACATCTTCAGCAACCTCAAGTTCCGCGTCAGCTACGGTGAGACAGGAAACCAAGGCATCGGCTCTTACCGCATCAACTCGCAGCTCGACACTGCCAACTTCCCGTTTGGCGGCTCGCTGTCGTCAGGTGCCGCCGACATCTCGTGGCGCGGACCAGTAGATCCAAACATCAAGTGGGAGACGACAAAGCAGTGGAATGCAGGTATTGACTTCGGATGGTTTAAGAACAGACTGACCCTTACCGTCGATTTCTACTACAAGAAGACGCGCGACCTGCTCCAGGAGGTGATCATCGCTCCAAGCAACGGCTTCTCAAACATGCTCACCAACACGGGCAATGTCACCAACAAAGGTCTTGAGATAACCCTCGGAGCAACACCCGTTGACGGCAAAGACTGGAAATGGAACCTCAACGGCAACATCGCCTTCAACAAGAACTCCATTGGCGGACTCGAAGGCGACCAGTTTGCACGCACACTGTGGTATGGAGCCGACAATATCTTCATTCAGCGCAACGGCTGCCCAATAGGCGCCATCTACGGATATGTAGAGGACGGATTTTACGACAATATACAAGAGGTGAGGGCCGACCCGCAATATGCCACCGCTAAGGATGCCGTGGTGCTGAGCAAGGTGGGCGAGATAAAATACCGCGACCTCAACGGCGACGGAGCCATCACAGAGGCCGACCGAACCATCATCGGCGACACCAACCCCGACTTCACCTTCGGTCTTACAAACAATATCTCGTGGAAAAACCTCTCGCTGAGCTTCCTGCTACAAGGCTCGGTGGGCAACGACATCTTCAACGGAAACCTTATGGACGTGCAGGTGGCTAACATCGGAAATATTCCTACCGACGTGTATAACAGTCGATGGACAGCCGACAACTACGAGAACGCAGCATGGCCAAAGGCTACGGGAGGATATAACCGTACGTTCTTGCTCAGCGACCGCTACGTGGAAAACGGATCGTATCTCAAACTGAAGAATATCTCGCTCAGCTACCGTCTGCCACGACCCATTCCTGGCATCGAGCAGGTGCTGTTCAGCTTCACCGCCACCAACGTCTTTACCATCACCAACTACAGCTGGTATGACCCCGAGGTGAACGCCTTCGGTAACGACTCGTCACGTCGTGGCGTGGATATCTACTCTTATCCGTCATCAAGAACATTCACCTTCGGACTTGGACTCACTTTTTAATTGAAGAATGACGAAAGAATTGACGAAGTCAATGAAGTTTAAATAATAAAAAGATAATATGAAGATAAACAAGATATTTATTTCGGCTTTGCTCATGGGCAGCGGCGCGATGATCAACACCTCGTGCAACGACTGGCTCACGGTGGAACCCGAAAGTTTTATTGGACCGGAAAACCTTGGCGACTCCAAAGAGGCAGTTGACCAATGGGTCACCGGCGTATATAGCAACTGGCTCTACGACATGATGTGCTGGGGAGAGTTCCCACGTGTGCTCGAACTCGATGCCGACTACATCTCTGGTCCCGACTGGCTCTTCGGCCACCTCGGTGCCGGCGACTTTCAGGGCGAAAGCTCGCTCGACAAGATGTGGAAAGGACCGTACAACCTCATCAACGACGCCAACAAAGCCATACGTTACATTGAGGCAATGGGCAACGTAAGCGAGGCTTACAAGAACAATGCCATCGGAGAGATGGAGTTCCAGAAAGCTTTCGCCTATTTCCTCCTCGTGAGAGCCTATGGACCTGTGCCTTTCAAAGAGACCGACGTGGCGGTGAGCGGACAGTATAACGATCCGCGAATGCCGGTGGCAGAGGTGTATGAGAAGATCATTGCCCTGCTCGAAGATGCAGCGTCGAAGATGTACAAGATCGACGATGCCGCATATCAGAAAGGACATGTGGCTGCAGGATCGGCTGCCGGACTGCTTGTCAAGGTGTATTGCACCATGGCGTCGGCTGCCATGCCTGAGGGAACGCCCATCACCATACGCACAGGCGAGCCTTACCGCACGGTATATGACCAGCTGAGCCAGAAGAATATTGAGGTGTGCAACACTCCTGCAGCCGTGGCTCTCACAAAGAAGGCCGTCAGCGGATACGAGGCGCTCAACGCTGCCGAGCTCTATGGCAAGGCTGCGGAATGGGGAAAGAAAATTGCCAATGGAGAATACGGCAATTACTACCTCAGCGAGTATAAAGACCTCTGGACGTCGGCCAACCGACAGGCTCCAGAATTCATGTGGGCTGTGGAATGTCTCGACGGTGAGACAAAATACCGCAACCAGGTTCACTCGTTCTACAGCGGATATTCGGCAAGCGCCAGCAGCGACCTCATCTACTCGGGCGGATGGGTAGGATGCACTTACAACTGGTATGCTCTCTTTGACGACCAGGACTACCGCATCACCGACGGCGTACGCCACGTGTGGCGCTACTACTATCAGGACAGCTACGACGGCGCCTTCTATTATCCACAGGCATGGCGCGCAAGAGTGACTGGATACGACCTCTACGGCAATTATGTGCCTGAACAGCAGGAACAGCAATTCAAGGACATGGGATTCAACTTCCAGTACAACACCTCGTCGGAGTGCCTGGCTTTCACCAACAAATATGCCGACTGCAAAAACAAAGCCTCTGACTATACCGACGCGCAATGGCCTTTCCTGAGATATGCCGACGTGCTGCTCTGCCTCGCCGAGGCTCTCAACGAGACCGACAAAGCTGATGAGGCAATCAAATACCTCAACCAAGTGAGACAGCGTAGCAACGCACGCCTCATGGATGCCAATCCAGGAAAGAACTCGCTGCGTAGCTCTATCTTGGAGGAGAGAGCTAAGGAATTGGCTTGCGAGGGCGACCGACGCTGGGACCTCATAAGATGGGGAATATACCTCGACGCCATGAATGCCATCGGAGGATTTGACGATGCGGGCATCAACAAGAACCGCACCGAGAGAAACTTGCTCTACCCAATCCCCGCCGACGAGATTTCGGCTAACGACGCTATTAGCGAGAACAACCCCGGATGGAACTAATCAACGATAATAGTAAAAACGATATGAAGACAATATATTTCAGAATGGCGGGAGCTGCCGTGATAACAGCAGTGATGATGGCATCGTGTAGTGATGTCGTCGATATCCCGCAGCACGACCCATACGCAAGCAACGGAGCTCCTGTCATCGAGGCTATCTACGACGCACAAGACGCTTCGGCGACGCCACAGGTCATCACTGGAGGCGTGCTCAATCAGATGATAAAGATTAAAGGTAAGAACCTGAGCCACGTCAAGAGTATATCATTCAACGGACTCGAGGTGGATGTGCGCCATGCGGCTTATGCCGAGAGCGACTTCTGCAATGTGACCATCCCGAGAAAGATTCCCGAGGAGGTGACCAACAAGTTGATTTACACCACTGAGCAGGGCTCCGTAACTATGGATTTCCCTGTAAACATCCCCAACCTTCAGCTCGACGGACTGAAAAACGAGTTTACGCTCCAAGGCGACAAGGTGCAGGTGATGGGCGACTTCTTCGACCTCTACGGATTCTCGAAAGACGAGGAGACTAACACCTCGAAGATTACCATACACAACGAGGCGGAAGGATATAGCGAGGTGCTGCCAGTGGATTCTATCACAGAGTCATATATGGGCATACTCATACCGAAAGACGCGCCAGACAACTCGCTCATCACATTCGAATGGGACGGTATGGACGGACGCAAAACCAAGACCATTCCTTATAGAATGAGCGACCAACTGATGTTCAGCAGCATGGATGGCGACCTCGGATGGTGGAACGACTGGCTGAAGAGTCAGCTCACATGGGGCGGTAACAGTGGCGACCCAAAATGCCTCGGTTATCAGTTTATCCGTCTGCAGAAAAATCAGGATCTCTCATCGTCAATTATCGGTTCATGGAGCTGGAACTCAACTGGTATGGGTTGCAACTGGCGCTGGCTTGACGCATCTGCCAACCCTGAAAAGTATGTACTCAAGTTTGAGGTGTGCACAGCATCCTCCAAACCGTTTTATAACTATGGCGACAATGGTAAGGCAGGAAGTCGCAACGGAGGATATATGATTACACTAAATGGAGGAGCTACACGTAACCAGTGGGACCCCGTGAGCGACGGTCTTAACAACACCTACGGAGAGTGGCAAACAATATCACTGCCTCTCGTTGACTGCCTCGGAGGTTCTGTGCTGCCCACAGAACCCGACCAGTGGGTAAGCCTTGAGTTTGTATGCCAGCCCAACTCTAACGATGACTGGCAGATTGACCACAGTTTCGGACAGTTCCGCATAGAACCCGCAGAATATTAATCTGATAAAAGCAACAGAAAGATATGAAGAAAATATTTTTTAGCATAATGGCTTTGGTAGCAATGGGTATGGCAGTGTCGTGCTCCGATCCCGAGAACAGCGACAACAATGCCAACTACCAGCCTGACCGCGGTCAGGGTGTTGCTCCTGTTGTGGTGAGTGTGAGCCCACAGGATGGTGCTGCCGACCTCGACACTATCAAGGTGTTCACCATCGAATATGACAAACCTATACAGGTAGTGCCTCATAAGAGCATAAAGATCAACGACGAGTATGTGGCTGACTCTGCCATTACCGCCGAAGGCAACAAACTCGTCTTCACCTACGACACCAAGGGAAACAAAACCTATAAGGTGACGGTGATGAAACCTACGGTGAGAGACGAGGGATATAACTTCGCGTCTGACTTCACGTTCTCTTTCTCCACAGCACCTGTATGCACGTTTGACGATTCACGATTCGACATAGCCGACATGCCTGTCAATGCCGACGCCACAGCGGAAACGGTGAAACTCTACCAGTATCTCAAGTCGCAGTTCGGAAAAACCGTGCTCTCGGCTTCAGCGTCTTCCAACGAAGACAGAGGTTGGGGCACATCCACAGCAGAAGATCTATTCAATCGCACCGGCAAGTATCCCGCCATAGCCTGCTTCGACTACCTCTTCCTCCACTGGAGCAAGCCGCTGGGCAACGCCAACTGGATTGACTATACCGACACCACACCTGTGGAAAACTGGGCAAACGCCAACGGTATAGTATCGATTATGTGGCACTGGAACATGCCTGAGACCGAGGCTGACATCAACAACCCCGAAAAATACCACTTCTATGTCAGTGAGGAAGGCAAGTCATATACTCCGTTCTCGTGCAAGAATGCCGTGCGCAGCGGTAAATGGGAAAATACCCTCGCACTGAAGCATCTCAATGTCGTGGCCGACTATCTGCTCGACCTGCAGGCAAAAGGTATTCCAGTGCTGTGGCGACCACTGCACGAGGCTGCCGGCAACCGCTACCAGTATGACGGTGGACAGGCTTGGTTCTGGTGGGGAAATGACGGCGCCGCACAGTATAAGAAACTGTGGAAACTGATGTTCGACACATTCAAGGCAAAGGGCGTCAACAACCTCATCTGGGTGTGGACCTCAGATGGCAAGGACAAGGACTACTATCCTGGCGACGAGTATGTTGACATCATCGGTCGCGACTACTACGAGAACGACGCATCGAAGTATCACTTCTCGCTCATCAGCGACTTCGACGCCCTCTACAACCTTACCAAAGGCAAGAAGATCATCACGCTCAGCGAGTGTGGCGCAGTGCCTGAAGTAGGAAATATGCTGCAGGGCGGCGACATGTGGAGCTGGTTTATGCCATGGAACGGCGACTACATGAACTCGCCGTACAACGACGACGCGTTCTTCAACTCACAGATGAATTCCAAGTATGTCATCACTCGCGACGAGCTGCCCGAATAACGTTAGGAGATTTTAATAGGAAGAATAAGAAAAGTGGAGAGTAGTGTAAATTCCTACTCTCCACTTTGCGTTTCTTGACATTAATAGTGTAGATTTTACAATTAATTGAGTTTCAACATTATTTATATATATAATGATAAGAAATAATGGTGAAATGCTTATTGAAAATGTAGAAAAATGAAAGAAAAGCTGCAAAAAAAGTACAAAAAATACGCTTTCGCCAATATTGTGCCATATTTTGCAAAAAAAGTATCATCGACTTTCAAAATAATGTGCTAACTTTGCACCACAAAAATAAAGTATCACAACGAATATTTGATTAGGTTTATAGTTAGTAGTTAGGTTAGGGCAATGGGAGCCAAAGGCGTTTGGCTCCCGCTCTATCTCTCTCAAGACTCACACCTAATCGCTAAACGACAATAATTAAAATACATAAAAACCTGTAATGAAGAAAACATTTATCATAATGCTCTCGTTGCTGTTTGCAGTGATAGCCGAGGCACAGATTAGGGGAAACAACATTTCTATTACCGTTACTCCCGACCATAAGGATTGGAACTATAAAGTGGGCGAAACGGCTAAGTTTGACGTTAAGGTGATGCGCTCAGGCACTACCATCGACAACGCTGTCGTGGAATATGAGGCCGGACCGGAGATGTATCCCACTATTAAGAAAACACTCACGCTGAAAGACGGTACGGCACGCTTTGAGGGAAAGATGAACAAGCCAGGATTCTATCGCGTGACAATAAACTATAACGAGAAAGGAAAGACTTATACAGGTCTCTGTACTGCCGCCTTCTCGCCAGAGAAACTCGTGCCATCGACAGAATGTCCTGATGACTTCGACGCCTTCTGGAGCAACGCCATTGCCGAAGCGAGAAAGACAGAGCTCGATCCGCACCGTGAGCTGCTGCCCGAGCGTTGCACAAAAGACGTTAACGTATATGAGGTGAGCTATAACAATAATGCTTACGGAAGCAAGATATACGGCATACTCTGCGTGCCAGTGAAACCTGGAAAATATCCCGCACTGCTACGTGTGCCTGGAGCCGGATGCCGCCCCTATGGCGGCGACGTGTGGTCGGCCTCTCAGGGCGTGATAACCCTTGAGATTGGCATTCACGGCATACCGGTGACAATGAAACAGGAAGTGTATGACCGTCTGCACAACGGCGCTCTCAACGGCTATTGGGAAGCCAACCTCGACAACCGCGACAAGATGCCTTACAAACGCATCTTCACTGGCGCGATACGCTCCATCGACTATATCGCCTCGCTGCCCGAATGGGATGGAAAGAACCTCGGAGTGACGGGAAGCAGTCAGGGCGGAATGCTCTCGTTAGTATGTGCAGCACTCGACAGCCGCGTCACTTGTTTCGGTGCCGTACATGCCGCCATGTGCGACCATACGGCTTCGCTGGAAGGAAAGGCGTGCGGATGGCCACATTATTTCTATGGCGACAGCAATCCCGACAAGACGAAGGTGAGAAACTCAGGATATTTCGACGGCATCAACTTCGCCAGACGGATAAAGGTGCCAGGATGGTTCTCGTTCGGATATAACGACGTCGTGGTGCCTCCTACAACGATGTGGGAGACATACAACACTGTCACTGCCCCAAAGGCTCTCAGCATCTATCAGCAGACTGGCCACTATTGGTATCAGGAACAATGGGACGAATGGGTGGCTTGGCTCTTGAAGGAATTGAAAGAGTAAAAATGTGCTTAAACAATATTAACTTGGAAAACGAATGAAGAAGATTTTTTCTTTTCTTGCTGCTTTCGCTATAGCGACGAACGTGGCAGCCTCAACAGGAAGCGACCTGCTGCAACGGCTTGAGAAACTGCAAGCTAAAGGTGTGATGTTCGGACATCAGGACGATCCAGTATATGGATGTTCGTGGAAATGGGATGAGGGACGAAGCGACGTGCTCGAGACAGCCGGCGACTATCCCGCCATAATGGGATTCGACCTTGGCGGACTGGAACTCGGATGGGAGAAGAATCTCGACGGAGTGCCGTTCGACCGTATGCAAAAGGAGATTGTGGCCCAACACGAGAGGGGAGGCATCATCACCATCAGCTGGCATGCCTATAATCCCACTAACGACGAGAACTCGTGGTTCCAGCCTGCCGGCAATGCCGTCACTTCGATATTGCCAGGCGGCGCCTTGCAGCCAAAGTACGACAAGTGGCTCGATAAGGTGGTGGCATTTCTTGCAGCATGCAAGGACAAAGAGGGCAATGTGGTGCCAGTGATATTCCGTCCTTGGCACGAGATGAGCGGCGGGTGGTTCTGGTGGGGAGCTACGGCTTGCACCTCGCAAGAATATCGCCAGCTGTTTCAATACACACATAAGTATATGACAGAGAAAGGATGCGACAACATTGTCTGGGCTTTTTCCCCAAACCTCGCCGACAAGGAAGACGTGGAGCACTACATGCAGTTCTATCCTGGCGATGAATATGTTGACTTGATTGGTATCGACGTGTATCAGTTCTCGGCAGACAACAAGGTGTATCAGGACAACTTGCGCCGCGAGCTCGACGTGGTGAAGGCGGTGGGCGAGAAGCAAAAGAAACTTATCGCACTTACCGAGACGGGCTATCAGAACGTGCCTGACCCACAGTGGTTTACACAGACATTGCTCCCCGTGGTGAAGGAATATCCTATCAGCTATGTGCTGCTTTGGCGTAACGCATGGGACAATCCAAAGGAGAACTATGTGGCAGCACCTGGAAAACCTACGGTGAAAGACTTCAAGAGGTTCTGCAAAGACAAGAAGGTGCTGATGTGTAAGGATATAAAGAAAACCAGATAACACAGCAGATAATAACAGTACATTATTTAATAATAGATAACATATAATTTTTATAACCAATGACCGATTTCAATGAAAAAGTGAAGAGCCTCAGGGCTCGTCACGAAGTTCTACTCAGCAGAAAAAACAATCCACTGCCCTATGGCAATGGAATATACGAGAAGTACGAGAATCCCATCCTCACGGCAGAGCATACGCCATTAGAGTGGCGATATGACTTTAACGAAAAGGACAACCCATATCTCATGCAGCGAATCATGATGAACGCCACACTCAACTCGGGAGCCATAAAATGGAATGGGAAATATGTGCTCGTGGTGCGCGTTGAAGGTGCTGACAGAAAGAGCTTCTTCGCCGTGGCTGAAAGCCCCAACGGCGTGGACAACTTCCGATTCTGGGACGAGCCTATCACTATGCCCGAAGACACTATTCCTGCAACAAATATCTATGACATGCGACTCACGGCTCATGAGGACGGATGGGTCTATGGCGTGTTCTGTGCAGAGCGTCACGACGACTCTATGCCTGGCGACCTCTCGGCTGCCACTGCAACAGCAGCCATCGCACGCACCAAGGACCTTATCAACTGGGAGCGCCTGCCTGATCTGAAGACAAAGAGCCAGCAGCGTAACGTGGTGCTTCATCCAGAGTTTGTTGACGGCAAGTACGCCTTCTACACTCGTCCGCAGGATGGATTCATCGATACCGGTTCTGGCGGCGGCATTGGATGGGCTCTCGTGGATGACATCACCAAGGCAGAGATTACCGAGGAGAAGATCATCAACGCACGCAACTATCACACCATCATGGAAGTGAAGAACGGCGAAGGTCCTCATCCTATAAAGACACCGAAGGGATGGCTCCATCTGGCTCACGGAGTGCGCGGATGCGCCAGCGGACTGCGTTACGTGCTTTATATGTATATGACTTCGCTCGAAGATCCTACGAAGGTCATCGCCCAGCCTGGCGGATATTTTATGGTGCCTGAGGGCGGCGAGTATATAGGCGATGTGATGAACGTGGTGTTTGCCAACGGATGGATTGCCGACGAGGACGGCAAGGTGTTTATCTACTACGGCTCGTCAGACACACGTATGCATGTTGCCACTTCCACCATCGACCGTCTTATCGACTACTGTATGAATACTCCTGAGGACGGATATTCTACCGGCAATAGCGTGGAGACAATAAAGAAACTCGTGGCAAAGAACAGGAAGAACTAATCAAATGATAAGCGTGGGCGGCCTATGCGCTGTCCACGATATATTAATTACTAACTATATCAAAAAGAAATGGCAAAATTAAGTGAAAAAATTGGTTACGGCTTTGGCGACATGTCGTCGTCGATGTTTTGGAAGATCTTCTCGTATTATCTCCCCATCTTCTACAGCGACGTGTTTGGCCTCAGTCTCGTGGATGCAGGTATTCTTATGCTTGTCACTCGTATCTGGGACGGTGTCAGCGACCCGATGATGGGTATCATCGCCGACCGTACCAAGACCCGATGGGGAAAATACCGCCCTTATCTGCTCTGGGTGGCGGCTCCGTTCTCTATCTGTGGTATTCTTCTCTTCACCACTCCCGATTGGGGATATGCTGCCAAGCTCGTCTGGGCGTATGTCACATATATCCTTATGATGACGGTTTATACGGGTATCAACGTACCTTATGGCTCGATGCTTGGCGTGATGACAGACGACACTAACGAGAAGACGGTGTTCTCGTCGTTCAGAATGTTCTTCGCCTATGGCGGATCGTTCATCGCCCTGTCGGCATGGGAACCGCTCTGCAACTTCTTCACTCCGATGTTTGACGGCTCTAAGGCAACTGGCACACAGTTTGCCATGATAGCTATAGCGTCAGCTTGTTTCATCCTCTTCCTGCTCTGTTTCCTTATGACACGCGAGCATATAAAGAGCAAGAGCAACGTCAGCATCGGCAGCGACTTCTCGTCATTGCTCCACAACCGCCCTTGGTGGATACTCATCGGTGCAGCCCTCGGAAGCAACTTGTTCAATACCGTGCGCGGCTCTGTGGTGGCATATTTCTTCACATACGTCATCTGTGCCAACGGCGAGGTGAGCCTGCCGTTCTTCGGACTCTCCATCCTGTTCTATGCGGGCTTGTTCCTCAGCGTGGGAGAGGTGAGCAACATGGTGGGAGTCGCGCTCACGGTGCCTATCTCAAAGAGGTTCGGAAAGAAATCCACGTTCATCTACTGTAACATCGCCTTGGCGGTGCTCAGCGTGCTCTTCTTCTTCCTTCCTGCCGACAGCGTGGCCGGACTGTGGGGAATGATGGTGATGCAGATCCTCATCTCTATCTTCACCGGCATCATCTCGCCACTCGTATGGAGTATGTATGCCGACGTGTCTGACTATGCCGAGCTGAAGTTCAACACCGCCTCTACGGGACTCATCTTCTCCAGCGCATCCATGGCGCAGAAGTTTGGCGGTGCCATCGGCGGCGCTTCGGTTATGTGGTTGCTTGCTGCTATCGGCTACATACAGCCACAGGCTGGCGAGGTGGTGACACAACCGGCTGCCGTGGTTCAATACCTCTGGTATCTGATGACGTTCGTTCCTTGCTGCGTGGCTCTGCTCAGCATCATCGTCGTAAACTTCTATCCGCTTACGACCGAGGAGATTGAGTCTATCGGCAAGAAGCTCAGAATGATTAGAAATCAACAATAAATAAAATAATGAAACAAACTAACAAACTAAGACTGGAAATGCAGGATGTGCTTATGGGCAACATCCTGCCTTTCTGGCTCGAGAAAACCATTGACCGCGAAAACGGAGGATTCTATGGACGTATCGACGGACACGGAATGCTGCACAAGGAGGCTGAGAAAGGTGCCATCCTCAATGCACGCATCCTCTGGACCTTCAGCGCCGCTTATCGCGTGTTGCGCAAGCCTGAATATCTCGAGGCTGCCACTCGGGCAAAAGACTATGTCATAGCTCACTTCTACGATAAGGAGTTTGGCGGAACATATTGGTCTCTTGACTATCTCGGACAGCCAAAGGACACGAAAAAGCAATTCTATGCCATCGGGTTTATGATATACGGACTGAGCGAGTATGCGCGTGCCACGGGCGACAAGGAAGCCCTTGACTATGCCATACGTCTCTTCGACACTATCGAGAGTCATTCGTTCGACCGCGAGAATAACGGGTATATCGAGGCTTGCACACGAGAGTGGGGCGAGATTGCCGATATGCGTCTCTCTGACTTCGATGCCAACTATCCAAAGTCGCAAAACACTCATCTGCACATCATCGAGCCTTACACCAACCTCTTCCGCGTCTGGAAGGACGAGAGACTCGAGCGTGCCTTGCGCAATCTCATCAATATCTTTACCGACCACATACTCAATCCAGAGACACATCATCTCGACCTCTTCTTCGAAAACGACTGGACACGCGGTGCAGGACATCTCGAAAGCTATGGTCATGACATCGAGTGCTCGTGGCTGATGCATGAGGCGGCTCTCGTGCTCGGCGACAAAGATGTGCTCGCCAAGGTGGAACCTGTAGTGCAGATGGTGGCAAAGGCATCGGAGAAAGGACTCAATGCCGATGGTTCGATGATTCACGAGGCTAACCTCGACACTGGCCACGTCGATGACGACCTGCACTGGTGGGTTCAGGCAGAGACAGTGGTGGGATTCTTTAATATCTACCAGTATTTCGGCGACGAGACGGCTCTCGACAAGGCAGAACGATGCTGGCAGTATATAAAAGACAATCTGATAGACCGCGAAAACGGAGAATGGTATTGGAGCCGACATGCCGACGGCACGCTCAACACCGACGACGACAAGGCGGGATTCTGGAAATGTCCTTACCACAACGGAAGGATGTGCCTGGAGATTATAGAAAGAACAGAGGGAGAGTAAGTCTCTCCCTCATTATCGTAAACTAATACAACCTTATTATGAAACAAGAACCGTCAAACGAACATGTGCTTCACGAGATCTCTCCTCTCGGTGAAAACGATATTCTCTACATAGCCGACCGCCATAAGAAGGAGTTCACCTATCCTATTCACAATCATCAGGTGTTTGAACTCAACTTCGTAGAACACGCTACCGGAGTGAGACGTATCGTCGGCGACAGCAACGAGGTGATCGGCGAGTACGACCTCGTGCTCATCACCAGTCTTGAACTCGAACATGTATGGATGCAGAACGAATGTCAGACAGACGACATACATGAGATCACCGTCCAGTTCCGTTTCAACCTCTCCAACGACGGCATCTTCGGGAAAAATCCATTCAAGCATATCTACCACATGCTCAACGAGGCACGCAAGGGACTTGTCTTCCCTATGGAGACAATCATGAAGGTGTATAACCAATTGCAGGAGCTAAGCTCCATCACCGACCGTTTCGAGGCGTTCATCAGCTTCCTTCGCATCCTCAACGTGCTGGCAAACAGCGAAGGCGCACGCACCCTTGCCACCACGAGCTATGCCAAGGTGGTGATAGAAGAGCACAGCTCGCGTATTCTAAAGGTGAAGAACTATATCAACAAGAATTACAACAAAGACCTGAAACTGAAGACACTCTCAGAGCTGGCTTGCATGAGCGAGACGGCTTTCAGCCGTTTCTTCAAGCTTCATACGGGAAGAACGGTCAGCGAGTATATCATCGACATCCGTCTTGGTTATGCCGCGCGCATGCTTGTCGATACCAACAAGAGCGTAGCTGACATTTGCTATCTCTGTGGCTACAACAATCTGAGCAACTTCAACCGTGTCTTTAAGCGGAAAAAAGGATGCGCTCCGACGGAGTTCCGCGAGTATTACCATAAGACAAAAATTATTGTCTGATATTCAGATTTCTCGTCCGTCAATGAAAATATTGCTTCAGCTCCTCGGCGTATTCCGATAGCGTCTCAGCGTCGCTGTTGCCGTATCTCGTCCAGATGGCACGGCAATGAGGCAAAAGCGGGTCCGACTCGTCGGAGGGCTTGCGACGAGTATAAGGGTCGCACGAAAGAAACATATGGAGAACGTGTACCACGGTAGAGATGGGAAGACCCATGAGCCGCGCCACTTCCCACACCTCGGGCGTCTCTGCCGACATTGTTATCGGCGTGAGGCGAAAATACAAGTCGAGAATGATAACCAACGAGATGGGCATAATGCCGTTGCTGCTGATGGGACGGAAGTCGGGTTCGAAGCTCTCCGTCACCTCAACACCGTCGTAAAACGCATTGGCACTGCCAAAGCCTTTCATGCTGCGCAGAAGCTTCACCGCACGCGACAGCTTCGACGGACTGTCTCCGTAAGCGTCCCAGATGCGTTCCACACGCGGCGAACTGAGTGTCTCGATCTGCATCTCGTGTTCCATTATTTCGCGCGGATGAACGTGTATCTCCATGCTTAGGTCAACGGCTGCCTTGCTATAAAGAGGCTTCACACCGATGGGCCTGCGCATATATAGCTGCATGACATACAGCCAGTAGTCGTCTTTCCAGTTAGTCTTCTTTCCCATGACAATAGTGTTAATATATTATTTTCTTCTACAAAGGTACGGCAAGATTGTCCTTGACACAAAATATTCACGTTAATTTATTATAAAGAATAGCACAGCATTTGTTTTTTTTTCGTAAGTTTGCAGCAACTTATAAATCATACAACTATGGGAAAGAAAAAAGGCGGAAAACGAATGACAAAAAAACAGCTCTTCGCTGCCCTGACGGCGTTCTTCCAAGGCAATGCCGGCACTACATTCAGTTTCAAACAGATATTCAAGTCCTTGGAACTAAACACTCATCCTCTGAAGATGCTTGCCATCGACATCATGGAAGAGATGGCATGGGACGACTTCCTCACAAAGGTAAGCGAAAACTCTTATTGCCTCAATACCAAGACACAGGTGCAGGAGGGAATCTTCAGACGTAAGTCGAACGGCAAAAACAGCTTCATCCCCGACGACGGCAGCCAGCCAGTCTTCGTGGCTGAACGCAACTCCATGTCGGCGCTCGACGGCGACAAGGTGAAGGTGACGTTTATGGCACGTCGCGAACGGCATATCAAGGAGGCTATGGTCATCGGCATCCTCGAACACGCACGCGACCACTTCGTAGGACGTCTGAGGGTGGAGAAAGACTTCGCCTTCCTCGTCACACAAGACGGACTGCTGCCTTACGACATCATTATCCCGAAACAAAAGGTCAAGGGCGGAAAGACTGGCGACAAGGCTGTCGTGAAGGTCAAGGCATGGCCAGACAGCGAGCACAAGAACATTCTTGGCGAGGTGGTCGATATTCTGGGTCAGCAGGGCGACAACGACGCCGAGATGAACTCCATTCTCGCCCAGTATGGATTGCCATATAAGTATCCTGCCAACGTGGAAGAGGCTGCGGAGAAAATTCCTGCCGAGATTACGGAGAAAGACATTGCCGAAAGAGAAGATTTCCGCGATGTCTTCACCTGTACCATCGACCCACGCGATGCGAAAGATTTTGACGACGCCCTCTCTATAAGACGTCTCGACAACGGACTCTGGGAGGTGGGAGTGCACATCGCCGACGTGTCTCACTACGTGACCGAGGGTTCGGTAATCGACAAGGAAGCCGTGAAACGAGCCACGAGCGTCTATCTTGTGGACCGCACCATACCGATGCTGCCCGAACGACTGTGTAACTTCATCTGCTCGCTGCGTCCCGACGAGGAGAAACTCGCCTATAGCGTCATCTTCGAGATGAACGATGAGGCCGACATCAAGCGGTGGCACTTGGCTCATACCGTGATAAAGAGTAACCGGCGGTATGCCTATGAGGAAGTACAGCAGATACTCGAGGACAATGGCGTCGTGGACGGAACGGGCGAACCGGCTCCAGCAGCTCCCGTCAACGGCTATAAGGGAGAGAATGCCGCACTGCTCATACAACTCGACAAACTGGCAAAAGCCCTTCGTAAACAACGATTTAAGAATGGTGCGGTAAAGTTCGACCGCGAGGAACTGCATTTCGATATCGACGAGAAGGGAAAACCTACGAGATGCTATTTCAAGAAATCGAAGGATGCCAACAAGCTGATAGAGGAATTTATGCTCATAGCCAACCGCACTGTGGCTGAGAGTATTGGTCGAGTGAAGAAAGGGGCAAAGGCAAAGACGCTTCCTTACCGCATCCACGACCAACCTGACCCCACAAAACTCGAGACACTGCGACAGTTTGTGGTGAAGTTTGGATACAAGATGAAGACGTCAGGCACCAAGGGCGCCATCTCCAAGAGCCTTAACAGCCTTATGGATGAGTGTGCTGGAAAGAAAGAGCAGAAACTCATCGAGACTGTGGCTCTGAGGGCGATGATGAAGGCAAAATACAGCGTTCATAATATCGGACATTATGGCCTCGCCTTCGACTATTACACTCATTTCACCTCGCCCATCCGGCGCTATCCCGACACTATGGTTCATCGTCTGCTAACGAAATACCAGGCGGGCGGACGTTCGGCAAACAAAGACCATTGCGAGGAGCTCTGCGAACACTGCAGCGACATGGAGCAGGTGGCTCAGAATGCCGAGCGCGACTCCATAAAATATAAGATGGTGGAGTTTATGGCCGACAAGTTAGGAGAGGAGTATGACGCTCATATCAGCGGCATACAGAGCTACGGCATTTACTGCGAGATAGACGACAACCACTGCGAAGGCCTTGTGTCGATGCGCGACCTCGACGACGACTACTACGACTTCGACGAGAAGAACTATTGTCTTGTAGGGCGGCGCGGCGGACATGTCTATCAGCTTGGCGATGCCGTGCGCATCAAGGTGGCAAGTGCCAACGTTGAGCGTAAACAGCTTGACTTCACCCTTGCCACACCCGATGGCGGCAGTAAGCATTCTTCTGGGCGCAAGACCGAACAAGGCGAGCAGAAGTCTGACAAGGGCGAACGCAGGAAAGGCTCGAAGGGCCGTAAGGGAGGCAAGCGATGATTAGATATACGCGTCGTGAGGAATTGTGGAACTCGTGGTCTCACGCGGCAGGCATTGCCCTCGGCGTGGTTGTGGGTTGCATATTCCTGTATATGTGCTATTCCGGAGATAATCCGTGGGCGCGTGTGGGTGTGATACTTTATCTCTTTGGTATGTTGGCGTCGTATGTCGCCTCCACCGTCTATCATGCCATGCCCCGCCGCAGCTGGTGGAAGGAGAGGCTGCGCAAGTGGGATCATGCGGCCATATACTGGCATATAGCCGGGTCGTATTCCCCAATCACGCTCGTTGCGCTCCGTCAGGAAGACTATTGGGGGTGGAGCTTGTTTTCATTTGTGTGGCTGTGTGCCATTGCCGGAACGATAGTTAGTCTTGTGCGACTCAAGGAGCATAGCCATCTTGAGACGTTCTGTTTCGTGGGCATGGGGTTGTCGGTACTTGTGGCGTTCAAGCCGCTGCTCTATAGCGTGAGTGCCGCCGCTGTGTCGTGGATCATAGCCGAGGGAGTGATGTATGTGACCGGAGCCGTGTTCTATAGTCTCAACAAGCGCCGTTACATGCATTCCGTGTTCCATTTCTTTGTTCTCGCCGGCAGTATATGCCATATCGTTGCAGTGTGGGACATATTGTTAGAGTATGTATAAAGGGGAACGAAAACTGAAACGGGAACGAAAACTGAAACGGGAACGAAAACTGAAACGGGAACGAAAATTGGAAGGGGAACGGGAACGAAAAAGCGGAGGAAAATCGAGTGATTTTCCTCCGCTTATTATACTTATTATATTATAATAACAAGTGAGATTCTGAGTAAAAAACTTTACAGGTTAGGATTGATTTCGTTCCACTTCTCTACTGGAGGAACGATGTTCAATGTAACCAGTTCGTCGCGCATCTTGCAGAGATGAGCATAGCTTGCGTCGAGAGCGGCCATTTCCTCGGCAGTTCCCTCTGGCATCTTGTATGTACAGCCGTTGGTGTCGAGTGTAGTGTCCATAGCCATCATGATGTTCTGATACTTCTCGTTCTTCACGTATGTACCTGCAGGCCATGCGAAAGCCTCTCCGCCCATGACGGCACGAATCATCTCTACAGAACAGTAAGCTGGGCTCTGCCAAGAGCTGCGTCCGCGGAGCTGGATGATCTTTGCGCCACCCTGAACGACGTCGGTGCGGAGCTTCTCCCACTCTTCCTGTGGCAGTGCGTCGGTACCGATAATCTCGCTCAGAGGCTTGCCCTGAATCTTCACCTTGCTGCCGAATACAGCCATCTGCTCGCCGTGTCCACCGAATGTGCGGCAACCTGTAACGTCGTCGCTCTTCACGCCAAACTTCTTGCAGAGCTCGCTGCGCAGACGTGTAGAGTCGAGGGCTGCTAAAGTGGTTACCTGTGAAGGTTTCAGGCCAGAGTAGAGCAGTGTTACCAGACCAGTGAGGTCTGCTGGGTTGAAGATGACAACCACGTGCTTTACGTCAGGGCAGTATTTCTTGATGTTCTGACCCAGTTCCTCGGCAATCTTGCAGTTGCCTGCGAGCAGGTCTTCGCGTGTCATACCAGCCTTACGTGGTGCGCCGCCAGAAGAGATGATGTACTTAGCATCCTTGAAAGCTTCAGCCACATCGGTTGTGGCGGTGAGGTTCACGCTGTCATAACCGCAGTGGAACATCTCTTCCATCACACCCTCCATACCTGGAGCATAAACGTCATAAAGACACACGTTTGGAGTCAGCTTCATTGTGAGAGCTGTCTGAACCATTGTAGAACCGATGGCGCCGCCGGCACCAACAATTACCAATTTGTCGTTAGTTAAAAATGCCATTTTCTTATGTTTTAAAAAGTTTATCCTACATATTTCCTGTGCCCTGGCGTGTCGCTATAGTCGCATGCCTCGCACTTTCCACTGCAAAGGTAATAAAAAAAACACGATTGCGGATAACTTTTTAATTTTTTTAATTCTTATTTTCAGTTTTATCGCCTACTTGCCTGATGATATACTTCTTGCACATCTCAGACAAAAAAACAGTTAAACAGTTAAACAGTTATATTATACGGTCATCATCTTGTTTTCTCATTTTTTCTTTATATTATATATAAATATATAATATAAGTATTTTTTTGACAAAAAGGGACAGTCTAAAAAATAACTGTTTAACTGTTTAACTGTTTAAATTTTCTGTCTTTTTTAACAGCTAAATAATAAGACAGTATGATTTTAGACCGTGAAATTTTTCTCTAACTGGAGAAATATTTTTCTCTAACTAAAGAAATTTTTCGGGGTAGTTATGAAGGTATAAAACAAGGTTGCAGATAAAGTGATGGTAAAGGCAAAATTTTGTTTTTGAAGTGGCTCGATATGCTGAAAATATTTTACTGCTTAAGGGTAAAGCATGCTGCGTTTCGGCCCGACAATGAGACATAGGTAAAATCCGTCTTTTCCACCTTATAAGGGGTCTCTTTCGGCTAAAAATGCGATGATAATGGGTAAAAAAACATAAATCGCTTGGATATTACGGAAAAAAGTCTTAACTTTGCACCCTAAGAACAACTATGTTGTTACGATAGAACAAAACATACTGAAAGACAAGAGACAAAATACGGTTTAATGAACAACGACAGAAACGAATATGAGATAATGGCTCCGGTGGGGTCGAGGGAATGTCTGCAGGCTGCCATACAGGCCGGTGCCGACTCGATATACTTCGGCATTGAGCGCCTGAACATGAGAGCCCACTCAGCTTCCACCTTCACCATCGACGACCTTCGCGAGATAGCTGCCACATGCCAAGAGCACGGCATGAAATCGTATCTCACGGTCAATACCATCATCTATGGCGAGGATATCCCGCTGATGCGTGAGATAGTCGATGCTGCACACGAGGCAGGCATCACGGCGGTCATCGCCAGCGACGTGGCAGTGATGACCTACTGCCGTCAGGTGGGACAGGAGGTGCATCTTTCCACACAGCTCAACATAAGCAACATCGAGGCGCTGAGGTTCTATGCTCAGTTTGCCGACGTGGTGGTTCTGGCCCGGGAGCTGAATATGGAACAGGTGGCGGAGATATTCCGCCTGGCCGAGGAGCAAGACATCTGCGGACCCGGCGGCAAGCGCATAAGGATAGAGATGTTTTGTCATGGAGCCTTGTGTATGGCCATAAGCGGGAAATGCTACCTGAGCCTTGCCAATGCCGGCCGCTCTGCCAACCGCGGCGAGTGTGTGCAGATATGCCGCCGGTCGTATCTCGTCACCGACCGCGAGACGGGCAACGAGCTCGAGATAGACAACAAGTATGTGATGAGTCCGAAAGACCTCAAGACCATACGGTTTATCGACCGCCTGATGAACGCCGGCGTGAGGGTGTTTAAGATTGAAGGACGTGCCCGCGGACCTGAGTATGTATATACCGTGGTGAAATGCTATAAGGAGGCCATCCAGAGTGTGATTGACGGCTCGTTTACCGAAGAGAAGAAAGACCAGTGGGACGAGCGTCTCGCCACGGTGTTCAACCGTGGGTTCTGGGACGGCTACTATCAGGGGCAGCTCATGGGCGAATGGAACAAGCACTACGGCTCGTGTGCCACGGAGAGAAAGGTGTATATAGGTCGCGGAGTGAAATATTTCAGCAAGCTCGGAGTGGCTGAGTTTACCGTGGATGCAGCCGACTTCAAGTTGGGCGACAAACTGCTCGTCACGGGTCCCACAACGGGCGTGATGTATATTGATGCCACAGAGATTCGCCTCGAACTCGAACCCGTGGAGACGGCGCCCAAGGGCACGCATGTGTCGATACCTGTGCCTGGAAAGATACGCCCGAGCGACAAACTTTTTAAACTTGTAAAAACTGACAACGACAATGACAATAAATGAAGCACAAGACGAGATCATCGAGGAGTTTGGTGGTTTCGACGACTGGATGGATAAATACCAGTTGCTTATAGACCTCGGCAACGAGCAGGCTCCGCTCGACGAGAAGTACAAGACTGAGAGCAATCTCATCGACGGCTGCCAAAGCCGTGTGTGGCTGCAGTGCGACTGTGTGGACGGCAAACTCGTGTTTTCAGCCGAGAGTGACGCACTGATAGTGAAAGGCATCGTGGCCCTGCTGATAAGGGTGTTCAGCGGACATACTCCGCAGGAGATAATCGACGCCGAGGTGTATTTCATCGACGAGATAGGACTGAAAGACCATCTCAGTCCCACACGCAGCAACGGTCTGCTCGCCATGATGAAGCAGATAAAGATGTACGCTGTGGGGTATGGATTGAAAAATTGAAATATTGAAAAAATTGAAAGATTGAAAAATTATAGGGTTGAAATATTGAAATAAGAGTGACCCTGGGGACAAGATATGAAGGGGACAGACAACGTCACAAGCAACTTGTTTACTTGTCAACTCGTCAACTTAAAAAAATATCAACTCGTCAACTTAAAAAATAATATATGGCTTTAAAATGTGGTATTGTAGGACTGCCCAACGTAGGCAAGTCAACACTTTTCAACTGCTTGTCGAGTGCAAAGGCACAAGCGGCAAACTTCCCCTTTTGTACTATTGAGCCCAACGTGGGCGTGATTACCGTGCCCGACGAACGACTCACTAAACTCGCCGAGCTGGTGCATCCAGGACGAATAGTGCCAGCGACATGCGAGATAGTGGATATAGCCGGACTTGTCAAAGGTGCCAGCAAGGGCGAGGGACTCGGCAACAAGTTCCTGGGCAACATACGCGAGACCGATGCCATCATCCACGTGCTCAGATGCTTTGAGGACGAGAACATCACCCACGTTGACGGCACCATCGACCCGGTGCGCGACAAGGAGATTATCGATACCGAACTCCAGCTCAAAGACCTCGAGACCATCGAGAGTCGTCTGCAGAAACAACAGAAGATAGCCGCCATTGGCAACAACAAGGACGCAAAGATAGAGGTAGCAGTGCTCGAGGCGTATAAGGCCGTGCTCGAACAGGGCAAGAACGCGCGCACCGTGGAGTTCGACTCAAAAGAAGAACAGGATGCTGCACGCAACCTCTTTCTGCTCACCGCCAAGCCGGTGCTCTATGTGTGCAACGTCGATGAGGCGAGCGCAAAGAGCGGCAATGAGTTCACAAGAAAAATTGAGGAACTCGCCAAGGAGGAAGGCGCTGAGACTATGGTGATTGCTGCAAAGACCGAAGAGGACATTGCTGAACTCGAGTCGTATGAAGACAAGCAGATGTTTCTCGAAGAGCTCGGACTCGAGGAGAGTGGCGTCAACCGTCTCATCAAGAAGGCTTACTCTCTGCTCAATCTCGAGACCTTCATCACCGCAGGCGAGATGGAAGTGAAGGCATGGACATACCATAAGGGCTGGAAGGCTCCGCAGTGTGCCGGAGTGATACACACCGACTTTGAGAAGGGATTCATACGTGCCGAGGTGATAAAATACGACGACTATATTCAGTTGGGTTCGGAAGCTGCAGTGCGCGAGGCTGGAAAGCTCGGCATTGAGGGCAAGGACTATGTTGTGCAGGACGGCGACATCATGCACTTTAGGTTTAATGTTTAGTATTAGTTGACAACTTGTCAACTTAATTAAAAATTTATGGAACTATACATCAATTGGAATCCAAGTCTCACCACCATCTTCGGAATGCGATGGTATGGCTTATGCTGGCTCTTGGGACTGCTCGGCGCCTATCTCATAGTGAAGCGCCTGTATAAGCAGCAGGGAATAAAAGAAGAACTCTTCGAGCCCCTGTTCTACTACTGCTTCTTCGGAGTGCTTGTAGGAGCACGACTCGGCCACTGCATCTTCTACCAACCCGACTATTATCTTACCTCATTCCCGCATTTAGTGGAAATGATTCTTCCTATACATTTCATGCCTGAAGGGGGATGGAAATACACCGGATATGAGGGACTGGCAAGCCATGGAGGAACGATAGGACTGATGATAGCGCTCTTGCTTTATGTGAAGAAGACCAATCTGAGCCTTTGGACAGTGCTTGACAACATTGCAATAGCGACTCCTATAGCAGCCTTCTTCATACGCATAGGAAACCTGATGAACTCAGAGATAATAGGCAAGGTGACCGACGTCCCGTGGGCTTTCGTCTTCGAGCGCGTCGATATGTTGCCACGACATCCCGGACAGCTCTACGAGGCCATCGTCTATCTCCTGCTGCTCTTCATTGGCTTTGCCGTGTATAAGAAACATCCTGAGCGGGTGGGGACGGGATTCTATTTCGGACTCTGTCTGACTTATATCTTCACCGCACGCTTCTTCATCGAGTTCACCAAGGAAATACAAGAGGCCTTCGAGGCGTCGCTGCCGCTCGACATGGGACAGCTGCTCAGCATCCCGTTCGTGATACTGGGAGTGGTTTGCATGCTGAGATATAAGAAACGTTAGTAAGAAACAGACATTAATACCTAAGCTATATGACCAAGACGACAATCATAGCGGCAGTGCTGTTGGGAACAGCACTTTGCACGAATGCACAAATCAAGACAAACGAGGGCATCTCATACCTCATGAACCAACCCAAGGACGTGTCGGCCGACTTCAGCGACCTTGCCAACACCTACTTCTTTGCCGACAGCCTCGCCAGCTTCGATACAGCGAAAGGCGAGGGAAAGGTGAAATGGGAACGCTATCGCATAGCACCGCGACAGGCATTCAACACCAACGGCTTCTGGCCGCAGAAACAACACATGCTCGACTTCCCTGAGACGGCCTACGACAATGCGCCCGAACTGAAATTCCAACTACGGTTTGTCAGTCCGCGCACCGTGCGCATCACCATGCTCACCACACCCATAGAGCCACGCGACAACGATGCCGACGACATCATGTTTGCCGCAGTGCCTAAGAGTGGCGACACGTCGTGGAAGATGAAGCAGACCGCGGCCACCGTGAGCTACTCCTCGCCTTACGGCACCATAGAGATACAGAAATATCCATGGCGCATCGTCCTGAAAGACATAAACGGACGCAAGCTCACCGAGACACGCACACTCGCCGACAACGACTCCACACAGGTGAAGATTCTGCCGTTTAACTTCATAAAGCGTGGCTCCGACAACTCCAGGAGCATCAACCCCGTCTTCTCGCTCGCACCACAGGAAAGGATATACGGGTGTGGAGAGTCGTTCACCTCGCTCAACAAGGTGGGACAGAAAGTGCAGCTCTTCGTCACCGACCCGCAAGGACCCGAGACTCCTGGCATGTACAAACCCGTGCCCTTCTATTTCAGCAACCGAGGCTATGGCGTCTTCATGCACACCTCGGCTCCCGTCACCGCCGACTTCGGCAAGAGCTATATAGGCACGCAGAGTCTGTATATGGCCGACGAGAAGATGGACTTCTTCGTCTTCTTTGGTGAGCCAAAAGACATCCTCTATGAATATACTGAAATCACAGGCAAGAGTCCCATGCTGCCACTATGGACCTTCGGCACATGGATGAGCCGTATCACCTATTTCTCACAAGAAGAAGGACTCGGCATTGCCGCCAACCTCCGCAAATACAAGATTCCGTCAGACGTCATACACTTCGACACAGGATGGTTTGGAGTTGACTGGCAGTGCGACTATCAGTTTGCCGCCGACCGCTTTGCCGACCCCGTGGCAATGATGAAGAAGATGCGCAGCGACGGCTTCCATGTGTGTCTCTGGCAGCTGCCGTATTTCACTCCCAAGAACAAATTCTTCGGCGAACTCCTCGACGGAGGCATGGCCGTGAAGAACGCATGCGGCTCGTCGCCCTACGAAGATGCCGTCCTCGACCTCTCTAATCCTAAGACCGTCAGCTGGTATCAGCAGAAGATAGCCGGACTGGTGAAGCAGGGCGTCGGGGCAATAAAATGCGACTTCGGCGAGGCTGCACCGCTCGACGGATTTTACCACAGCGGAAAGGGAGGACTCTACGAGCATAACCTCTATCCGCTGCGATACAACAAGGCCCTGTGGGAAGCCGTGAAGCAAAACTCTAAAGACAACGAGGGCGTCATCTGGGCGAGAAGCGCATGGGCGGGATCACAACGCTATCCACTGCATTGGGGCGGCGACGCTGCCACCACCAATACGGGCTTCATCGGCGACCTGAGGGGCGGACTGTCGTTCGGACTTAGCGGCTTCTCGTTCTGGAGTCACGACATCGGAGGATTCGTCCCCGAGACCCCCGAAGATCTTTACCGCCGATGGCTGCCGTTCGGCTTCCTCTCAAGCCACAGCCGCGCCCATGGAGCGCCACCTACCGAGCCCTGGCTCATAAGCAAAGGCCTCACCGACGCCTTCCGCGAGAGTGCCGAGATGAAATACAAGCTCATGCCTTATGTCTATGCACAGGCAAAAGAATGTTCTGAGCGTGGATTGCCCATGGTGCGAGCCCTGCTCGTGGAGTTCCCCGACGATCCCGGAGCATGGCTCGTGGAAGACGAGTATATGTTTGGCTCGCAGATTCTCGTGGCTCCACTGCTCGAAAGCGGCAAGTCGCGTATGTGCTACCTTCCTGCCGGAAAGTGGATTGACTATCAGAGCGGAAAGGTGTATGAGGGCGGATACAGGGAGATAAGCGTAGGAAAGATACCTTGCGTGATACTCGTCCGCGACGGCAGCGTCATTCCTCACGCCCCTCTTGCACAGCGCACCGACGAGATACGTTGGGACAAGATAGAACTGAAACGTTACCGCTCTGCCGACAATGTGAAGTGTAGCGGAATACTTTATCGTCCAGGAGACGAGGCAATAGAAATTGTGAAATGACCGAATCGCCTATACTTGCACTACAGCAGCAACGCATACTCCTTGAGATAGAATATAATGTCGATAAGGAGGAACATCGCCGACAGATGGAGGCCAAAGGCCTTGAACGGCTGGCCAAAAGGGGCGATGCGTGGCTCGGAGTGCGCTTTAGCCGAAGCTACTATAACTCACTCAACCAACTGTCGATAGAACTCATACGCACACAAGACAACGATGTGGAGCATAACTTCGAGTTCGGACGGCCGGTGTGGATCAGCCAAGTCGCCGAGGGCGACAAGAGAAAGGCTTTTTCACTGCATGGAGTGGTGAGCTATGTCGATGGTGACCGCATGGTGGCGACAGTGCCTGACGGTAGCGACATCGTAGGTCTGCAAACGGCAGAGGCGCTGAACGTGCAATTAGGATTTGACGAGACCACATACAGACTGATGTTTGAGGCTCTCGACCGTACTATCGGGGCGAGAGGACGATTAGGATATCTGCGCGACCTCTTCTATTCGGCACAGCAAGCTGAGAGGTTCTCGTTCGCTCCTCTCAGCTTCCCGTTCCTCAACAGGTCGCAGGAGAAGGCTGTCAACGAGGTGCTGTGGGCAAAGGACGTGGCGGTGGTTCACGGACCGCCAGGCACAGGAAAGACCACCACGCTCGTGGAGGCCATATACGAGACTCTGAGAAGGGAAAACCAAGTGCTGGTTTGTGCGCAAAGCAATATGGCCGTTGACTGGATATCGGAGAAACTCGTTGACCGAGGCGTCAACGTCTTGCGCATCGGCAACCCGACAAGGGTCAACGACAAGATGCTCTCTTTCACCTACGAACGCCGGTTTGAGGCGCATCCTGACTATCCGCAGCTCTGGGCCATACGCAAGACGATCCGCCAACTGTGTGCCAACCGCAAGCGTGGCGACCATAGCTTCCACCAGAAGATGGAACGACTCAAGGAACGGGAGATTGAACTCGAACTGAGAATACGCAACCAGCTCTTCGGCGAGGCACGCGTCATCGCTTCCACCCTCGTGGGCAGCGCCAACCGACTGCTCGACGGCATGAAGTTCGGCACGCTGTTTATCGACGAGGCGGCACAGGCTCTGGAGGCCGCCTGCTGGATTCCCATACGCCGTGCGTCGCGAGTCATTCTTGCCGGCGACCACTGCCAGCTGCCTCCCACCATAAAGAGCATCGCCGCCATGAAGGGAGGACTCGACAAGACGCTCATGCAGCGCATCGTTGACAACAAGCCCGAGGCGGTGACGCTGCTCACCATGCAGTACCGCATGAACGAAGACATCATGCGATTCTCGTCCGACTGGTTCTACCACGGCAGGGTCGAGGCCGCGCCGATAGTGAAATACCGCGGAATCCTCGATCTCGACAAAGCCATCGAGTGGATCGACATCGGACAGATTGACGATGACTCCGACAACACGGCCGAACGGAAATATCACGAGGAGTTTGTGGGCGAGAACTTCGGACGCATCAACAAAGCCGAGGCTCACGAGACACTGCTCTCCCTGGCAAGATACTTCGTGCGGATAGGACGACAGCGCATCATCGACGAGCGCATCGACGTGGGCATCATCTCGCCTTATCGCGCACAGGTGCAGTATCTGCGCAGGCTGATAAAGAAGACCGACTTCTACAAGCCTCTCAGGAAGATTATCTCCGTGAATACCGTTGACGGATTCCAGGGACAGGAGCGCGACATCATCGTCATCTCTCTCGTCAGAAGCAACGAGCAGGGACAAATCGGATTCCTCAACGACCTGCGGCGCATGAATGTAGCCATCACACGCGCCCGCATGAAACTCATCATCCTCGGCGATGCTTCTACACTCACACGACATCCCTTTTACCGAAAGTTGAAGGATTATGTCGATGGACTGAGCGAAACAAAAACTTTGTAGAAACAAGATTATTTATCATTATGGATCACACCTTATATATATATAATGCAATGCTTTGGACGATGACTGTCATGGCCGTCATGGTTTTCATTGCCCTCTACTTTGTCAAGGCGGGATACGGCATGTTTCGCACCAAGGCATGGGGATGGTCGATAAACAATAAGGTGGCGTGGGTGATGATGGAAGCACCAGTGTTTTTCGTCATGACATGGATGTGGGTGAGCCAAGGGGCAACACTCGCCATGCCGGCTTTCCTCGCCCTGCTGCTGTTCCAGCTCCACTATTTCCAGCGCTCGTTTGTCTTCCCCTTGCTGATGAAAGGAAACAGCCAGATGCCCGTTGTCATTATGCTTATGGGCATAACGTTCAATGTAGCCAACGGATTCCTCTTGGGAAAGGGACTCTTCTGCTTCCCGCCGTCTTGTTTCAACGAGGGAACGGCGTTTTTCCTACGCCCACAGTCGCTCTTTGGCATTGCCATCTTCTTCCTTGGCATGGGCATCAACCTGCATTCCGACAACGTCATACGTCATCTACGCAAGCCAGGCGACACCAACCACTATCTACCGGCAGAGGGATTGTATCGCTATGTCACGTCGGCAAACTATTTTGGTGAACTTGTCGAATGGATTGGTTTCGCACTCTTCACCACCATACCAGCCGCATGGGTGTTCGTCATCTGGACAGCCGCCAACCTCATTCCGCGTGCCGCTGCCATACACAAGCGCTATCGCGAAGAGTTCGGCAATGCCCTAGGCAAAAGAAAAAGAATTATACCGTTCATATATTAAAATAGGAAATTATGGAATCGAAACTTTTCACTCCAGTCAATATCGGTCCTGTGACCCTTCGCAACCGCACCATCCGCTCTGCTGCCTTTGAGAGCATGTGCCCAGGCAATGTCCCGAGCAAGGAATTGCTCGATTATCACCATTCTGTAGCAAAGGGTGGCGTGGGAATGACAACTGTGGCTTATGCTGCTGTATGCCAAAGTGGACTCTCGTTCGACCGACAGCTTTGGATGCGCCCGGAGATAGTGCCCGGACTGCGTGAACTTACAGATTCCGTACATAAGGAAGGCGCTGCCGCCTCCATTCAGCTCGGTCATTGCGGCAATATGTCGCACAAGAGCATCTGCGGCTGCCTGCCGGTAGGCGCGTGCTCAGGATTCAACCTCTATTCGCCCACCTTCGTCCGCGGACTGCGTGCCGACGAACTGCCCGCGATGGCACGTAACTATGGCAATGCCGTGCGTCTGGCTCGCGAGGCGGGATTCGATGCCGTTGAGGTGCATGCCGGTCATGGCTATCTCATCAGCCAGTTCCTTTCTCCTTCCACCAACCATCGGCGCGATGAGTTTGGCGGCAGTCTTGAAAACCGCATGCGCTTCATGGATATGTGTATGGACGAGGTGATGAAGGCTGCTGGCAACGATATGGCTGTGTTGGTCAAGATGAACATGCGCGACGGATTCAAGGGAGGAATGGAACTCGACGAGACGCTCCAGGTGGCCAAGCGACTGCAGCAAGACGGCGCTCACGCACTGGTGTTGAGCGGCGGTTTCGTTAGCAAGGCTCCGATGTATGTGATGCGTGGCGAGATGCCTATCCGTACCATGACTCACTATATGGACTGCTGGTGGCTGAAGTATATGGTGAGATTAGTGGGCAAGATGATGATACCATCCGTGCCGTTCAAGGAAGCCTATTTTCTCGACGATGCCCTGAAGTTCCGCGAGGCTCTTCACGATATGCCACTCGTGTATGTAGGCGGCTTGGTGGCAAGAGAGAAGATTGACGAGGTGCTCGACCATGGCTTTGTTGCCGTGCAGATGGGGCGTGCCTTGCTCAACGAGCCGGCCTTTGTCAATCGTATGAAGACCGAGGAGTGTGCCCGTTGCAACTGCCACCATAGCAACTACTGCATCGCCCGTATGTACACTCTCGACATGGCCTGCCACCAACACCTTGGCAAGGAACTGCCACGATGCCTGAAGCGTGAAATTGAGAAAATAGAGAATAAAGGATGATATGAGGGTTATTCATTATTTATCTGTACTCATGGTGCTATGGTTCCTTGCAAGTTGTATTGGCAAACGTACAGAGGCCAATAGAACTGGTATCGACAGCACCCACACGAGGGAATATATCGCCAAGATAAGCCTTCAGGAACCGGAGCGTGCCCTTGCCATCATCGACACTATGGAGATGAACAAAGAAGAACGTCCATACGCCATCAACTTCCTACGTTTTGTTGTTTATAATAACGGACTTGCGGATTATAAGATGGCAGACTATTATGGTAAACAAGTGCTTAAAGACTCCGTTGAACTGAAGAAAGACATTAAACGCTATTATACTCTTCTTAACACACTTGCAAGTATAGCTAATTCTAACAGCCAGTTTGCCCAGTCAATTTTTTACGCAAAGAAAGCTGCTGAAATTGCACGAGAAAATAATATGATGGAATATGAGGTCGGTGCCATTGGTACCATTGCACTGAGCACAATAATGCTTGGTGATAAGGAGAGCGGTCTTAAGATGTTTTCCAACAACAAGGATAAGGTGATAAAAATAATGAATGACAATCCCAATTTCACCACAGCTGATATGGCATATTCCTTTATGGGCAACTACGTAGAAAGCCTTATTACACAGAAAAGATATGACGAGGTTGAAAAGAATATTCCCGACCTTCTCTACATCACCAATAAACTGAATACCATCGATAACATTATGGATGGTTATGCTGAATACCGTCAGCTCCACACCTACAGCATTTTGATGAACTACTATGACGCAAAGGGAAACAAGAATGAATCAGAGAAATGCCTAAAAGAGATAATGAAGTCTGATTTGGTTGGTACTGGTTTTGTGCAGGCTATGATTTCCGAGCATTACTATAATGTCAAGGATATAAATAAACTTGCTGAAATAACAGCCCAAATGAGGAAAAACATAGCGGAATCAGAAGATACCATTTCTGAGTTCTTTATTAGTTACGTGCTTGAATACGAGAAATTCATCAACAAGGAATATGGCAATTATCGAGAGGCTCTGGAGAAGTCGGAGGTGATAAACGGTATTAAGGACTCGATCTTCAAGAAGTATAGCATTGAGGACGGAATAAGATTGTCGAAAATATACGAGACTCAGGAGAAAGAACACCAATTGCAAATGAAGGATGCCCAACTGTCGAAACACAAGAATATATTCATCGTAGTGACTGTCATGATGATTCTCGGCACGGCATTCATTGTGCTCCTCTTGCTTTTCAACCGCAAGGTGAACCGTCGCAACAAGACCATCGTATCCACCATCAACCAAATGATGCAGAGGGAGGGTGAACTGACAAAATTCCGCCTCAGCGAGGACGCGAATAACATCAATCCCGACGAGATGAGACTCATGCAGAGTCTGGAGATGCTGAAGGGAAACAAGACCTTGGACGAGATTGCCACCGCATGCGGATTCGGCAATGCCAAAGCCTTCAACAAAAAATTCCATGAACATTTCGGCATACAGGCCGAGGAATACCGCAAGTGGTCTAAGAACATGAGCAAGCAGGACAAGACCAATATCGAGGAAGCAAAACAGATGAAAGACTCGTTCATCAGAAACATGTCTCACGAGATTCGCACTCCGCTCAACCAAATCTTCGGATTCGTTCAACTGCTCACCGACCCGAACATCCAGCTCTCCGACGAAGAGAAACGACAGTATAACGACATCATCAGCGACCAGACAACCTATATGACACGTCTGATAAACAAGTTCCTTGAGCTTTCGGAATACGAGAGCAGCGACGAGCCATTGCCACGCGAGACTATCTCCATCGACGAGACTCTGAGCATAGTGCAATCCACCGTGCCGCAACCACAGGCAGGAGTAGAACTTACATTCAGCAACAATAGCGGTAAGGACACCATAGATACCAATGGCAAGGGACTTACCCGCATCTTGCAATGCTTGGTGGGCAATGCCGTGAAGTTCACCCCCTCGGGCTACATCAGTGTGGAGTGCATCACCAATGCCGAAGGCTCCGTGACATTCTCCGTCACCGACACTGGCAAAGGTATTCCCGAAGGCGATGAAGAACGCATCTTCGACCGCTTCTACAAGGTTGACAGCTTCGTTCCCGGCGCAGGACTCGGTTTGTCACTCGTATGCGAGATTGCCAAGCGCATGGATGCCACAGTCGAGTTCGACCGCAGCTACAAGGCTCAAGGTTCGAGATTTGTAATAACAATAAAGAATACAAAGAATGAAGAAATTGGCGATAATCACGGGAGCTGACGGATGTATGGGCTCTGAGATAGCACGGGCTGTGGCTATCGAGGGCTATCATGTCATCATGGCTTCAAGAAATATCGAACGCGCAAAGCGGAAACGAGAGTGGATAATTTCTGAGTCGGGAAACCACGACGTGGAGATTATTCCCATCGACCTCGCCTCACTGAAAAGCGTGAGGGCTTTTGTAGAGGAGATTTTTAAACGTGAAGAACCTGTAGCTCTTCTGATGAACAACTCTGGCATCATGGAACAGCAGGGACGCACCATCACCGAAGACGGTATGGAACGTACCGTACAGGTGAACTATGCCGGCCACTATCTTCTCTCCCGTCTCCTTGTGCCAAAGATGGAACGGGGAAGCAGGATCGTGTCGATGACGTCGCTCACTTACCGATGGGGTAGGATAGACTTCCCCACATTCTTCGACTCTGGCTGCCGCGGGTCGTATTGGCGCATCTTCCCGTATTTCAACTCCAAACTTGCCGTGACGCTTTTCACCATAAAACTTGCCAAGGAACTGAAAGACAAAGGTATAACGGTAAACTGTGCCGATCCAGGAGTAGTGGCCACCGACATAATATACTTCAAGATGTGGTTCGACCGCCTCACACGGGTGCTCTTCGCTCCCTATATACGCACGCCTCGCCAAGGAGCCGCCACTGCCATCCGCCTCCTCCTGTCGAAAGAAGTGGAAGGGCAGACTGGCACGTTCAATCTCTCGTGCCACGAAAAGAAGTTAGGCAAAAAATATACCCACAGCCCTATTCTCGAAAGGCTGTGGGCAGAGACCGCCAAAAGGGTGGGGCTATAATTGATGATCCTCCTTCGATAGAAGAGGATTACTTCTCTGTCTTGTCGGCTGTTTTATTTGCATTCTTGTCAACTGGATAGCTCACGCGTGCGTGGTAGATGGTCTTCAGCTTCTCGCACAAGACGGTCTTGGCGTATGTGATGTCGCGGAACGTGATAGGACATTCTCTGAAGAAACCGTCGTTTACCATGCCGTCAACAAGGCGGTTGACAAGGTCACGTATGTTTTTCTCCGTATATTCCGGCAGCGACCTCGATGCCGCCTCCACTCCGTCGGCTATCATCAGTATCGCCTGTTCGCGAGTGAAGGGGTTGGGACCAGGATAGGTGAAGAGAAGGTCGTCAACCTGGTCGTCGGGATTCTCGTTCTTGTATTTCAAGTAGAAATACTTTGCCTTGCCGTGTCCGTGATGGGTAGAGATAAAGTCCTTGATGATGGAAGGCAGGTTGTTGCGCTCGGCAAGTTTCATTCCTTCCGTCACGTGACTGATGATAATCTGTGCGCTCTCTATGAGCGAGAGGTCTTCATGGGGATTGATGCCCGACTGGTTTTCGGTGAAATAAATGGGGTTGATGGTCTTGCCTATGTCGTGATACAGTGCTCCCGTCCTGACGAGCTGTGCCTTTGCACCAATCTTGTTGGCTATCTCCGATGCGAGGTTGCCCACTTGTATGGAGTGCTGGAAGGTGCCTGGCGCCACCTCGCTCATTCGTCTGAGCAGCGGATTGTTGGTGTTGGAGAGCTCGATGAGCGTGATGTCGGAGATGAAACCGAAGGTCTTCTCCATCAAGTAGAGCAATGGATAGGCAAACAAAAGCAGTATACCGTTGATAATGAGGTAGTTGTAGTAGCTCATGTCAAACTCCTCAAACTCCTTCATGCGTATGAGGTCGAAGGCGAAGTTCATCAACATCGCCACCAAAGTGACGAGTATGGCCGTCTTGAAGAGCTGCGACCTGAACTGGAGGTCGCGAAGGGAATACACGGCAGCCAATCCTGCAACCATCTCCACCACGATAAACTCTAACGGATGTTGCAGCATTATCGCACAGACGAGAATCATCGTCAGATGGGTGATGATAGCTGTGCGTGAGTCCATAAACACACGGGTGAAGATGGGCACCATGGCATAAGGGATGATATATACGTGAGCTATCGTGTTGCGCACCATGACGCCGGTGATGATCGAGAAGATGATGATGAGCGAATAGAGCATCGCCACGTTGCGCGCCTTCTCGAAATAGTCCTTTCTGAAGAGTGTGAGGTAGAACGTGAAAAACACCATTATCAGCAGTACGTAGAGGGCTTCGCCACAGAGCGTGAGTTGCTGTTGTGTGGTGTTGGAATTGCGTCGCTCGTTTTCTTTCTGGAACGACTCGATGATACGGTATTTTGCCTCAGTGACAATCTCGCCACGGTCAATGATCTTCTGTCCTTTCTGTGCCACGCCAAGAGCAAGCGGTATGCTCTTTTGCATATCCTGGAGACTCTCGTCGCTGCGCTCCTTGTCATAAATTATATTAGGTGTAATATAGTTGTTGAGATTGCACTTCTGCAGTTGGCTGCGATGCTGCTCAAGGATGTTGTCGAGGAAGAGCTGTTCGTAAGCCTTCTTTGTCGAAAAGAAACGCACGATGGGAATCGACGTGGCGTTCTTGCCGTCAGCCACCATGATACACTGAGTGGTGTCTTTTGCCAAACGGCTGTATTCGGGCGAGCTGACGATACCTGTCTGGTAAATCTTGTGAAGCCTGTTGGCGATGATGCTGATATAGTCGTCTGAGAGTCCGGGTATTCCTCCCGAGAAGTCGGTCACAAACTTCCTTACCATATTTCCTTCCACTTCTTTGTTATAGTAGAAATAAGGCTGATACTCTTTCATCAGGCTGTCCTTCTCCTTCTGTATCATCTGTTCAGACTTGTATATGGGAAAGTCGAACGGAGCGGTCAGATCGGCATATTTCCAAGGTTTGCCTTGCTCAGCGTAAACATAGTTCCTTCCATCGCGAGGCATAAGCCAGACGATGACCAAGACGGTAACTATGACGATGGCGCTGCGGAGCAGAAGGTCGCGCCAAGTGATGTCTTCTTTATACTTAAAACTACTCATAATGATGTGCTTTAATACTTTTCGAGGGCGAAAATACTAAAAAAATGGCAATATAACAAAGATAAATTGGAAAAAATGTATAAAAGTGGATTTTTATTATTACTTTTGCACAAATTATTTCCGATATAATCGAAACAAGCATAAAAAATGGCAGAAAGAAGAGTCAGAGTGCGCTTCGCACCAAGCCCTACAGGGGCATTGCATATCGGCGGCGTCCGTACCGCATTGTACAACTACCTTTTCGCGCGTCAGCATGGCGGCGACTTGGTGTTCAGAATAGAGGATACCGACTCCAACCGCTTCGTTCCAGGAGCCGAGGAGTATATCATCGAGTCGTTTAAGTGGCTCGGGATAAAGTTTGACGAGGGCGTGTCGTTTGGAGGAGAACATGGTCCGTATCGCCAAAGCGAACGTCGCGACATTTACAAAAAGTATGTCCAGCAGCTGCTCGATGCAGGAAAGGCTTATATCGCCTTCGACACTCCCGAGGAGCTGGAGGCTAAACGCGCCGAGATTCAAAATTTCCAATATGACGCTTCTACACGAATGCAGATGCGCAACTCGCTTTCCATGACAAAGGAAGAGGTCGATACACTCATCGCTGACGGACAGCAGTACGTGGTGAGGTTCAAGATCGAACCGGGAGAGGCTGTGCATGTTGACGACCTCATACGTGGCGATGTGCGCATCATGAGCGACATCCTCGACGACAAGGTGCTCTACAAGAGTGCCGACGAACTGCCCACATATCATTTGGCAAACATTGTCGATGACCATCTTATGGAAATCACACATGTGATACGCGGCGAGGAGTGGCTGCCAAGTGCCCCACTGCATGTGTTGCTTTACAAAGCGTTTGGATGGGAAGATACCATGCCACGCTTTGCTCACCTGCCGCTGTTGCTTAAACCCGAGGGAAAGGGAAAACTCAGCAAACGCGACGGCGACCGTCTCGGATTCCCAGTCTTCCCGCTCGAATGGCACGACCCGAAGACAGGCGAGGTGTCGTCGGGATACCGTGAGAGTGGCTATTTCCCAGAGGCTGTCATCAACTTCCTCGCTTTCCTTGGTTGGAACCCCGGCACAGAGCGCGAGATGTACAGTCTCGACGAGCTCGTCCCGCTGTTTGACATCAGCAAGTGCAGTAAGGCAGGAGCGCGTTTCGACTACCAAAAGGGTATATGGTTCAATCACGAATACATCCTGCAGAAGTCTGCCGATGAGATTGCCGCTATCTTTGCTGCCGACGTGAAGGCACATGGCATCGACACCACAATAGAACGCATCACTAAGGTTGTCGAGATGATGAAAGACCGCGTCAGCTTCGTCAGCGAACTGTGGCCATTGTGCTCGTTCTTCTTCGAGGCGCCAGCATCCTACGACGAGAAGACACGTAAGAAACGCTGGAAAGACGACTCGGCTCAGGCCATGGAAGAGCTCGCCTCACTGCTCGAAGGCCTCGACGACTTCTCGCTTGAGACACAAGAGAAGGCTGTGCATGAGTGGATAGAAGCCAAAGGCTACAAGTTAGGCAACATCATGAACGCTTGGCGACTGACTCTCGTCGGCGAGGGGAAAGGACCTGGTATGTTCGACATCTCGGCATTCCTCGGCAAAGAGGAGACTGTCCGAAGAATGAGAAAAGCCATTGAGGTATTGAAATAATAACATCAGTATGCTATACAATCTGGCAATATACTTCTATCTGTTTGGCGTTGTCATAGCCAGCTTCTTCAGCAAAAAGGTGAGGAAGATGTGGCGTGGCGAACGCCAGGCATTTGACGTGCTGAAAGAAAAGGTCGATCCCGAAGCCAGATACATTTGGTTCCATGTAGCCTCATTAGGTGAATTTGAACAGGGACGGCCCATCATCGAGGAGCTGCGGGAAAAGCATCCCGAGTATCGCATCCTTCTGACTTTCTTCTCACCCTCGGGATATGAGGTGAGAAAGAATTACGGAGGTGCTGACATCATCTGCTATCTGCCCCTCGACACTCCTATCAATGCCATCCGTTTCTTACGATTGGTACGCCCCGTGATGGCATTTTTCATTAAGTATGAGTTCTGGTACAACTACCTCCATATCCTGAAATACCGTAATGTGCCAGTGTATAGCGTGTCGAGCATCTTCCGTCCAGACCAGATATTCTTCCGCTGGTATGGTCGCCACTATGCCGGAGTGCTGCGCTGTTTCACACATCTCTTCGTGCAAAACGAACAGAGTAGAAAACTCTTGGAGAAACTCGATATCAGAAATGTGAGCATCGTCGGCGACACGCGCTTCGACCGCGTGTTGCAGATAAAGGAGCAGTCTAAGCACCTGCCTCTCATCGAGGCCTTCGTAAAGGATGCCGACCATGTCTTCGTGGCTGGAAGCAGCTGGGCGCCTGACGAGGATATCTTCATCCCTTATTTCAAGCAACACACGTCGTGGAAGGTGGTCATCGCCCCGCATGTCATCGGCGAGGAACATCTCGTGCAGATAGAACAGGCTCTCGGAGGCGATGTCGTCAGATACACTCGCACCAATGCTGAAGAGGCCGCAAAGGCAAGATATATCATCATCGACTGCTTCGGACTCCTTTCCAGCATCTACCACTACGGCGACGTGGCATACGTGGGAGGTGGCTTCGGCGTGGGAATACATAACGTGCTTGAGGCGGCGGTATGGGATGTGCCCGTAATCTTCGGACCTAACAACAAGCATTTCCAAGAGGCTCAGGAGCTGCTGAAATGTGGCGGAGGATTCGAGATTTCGTGCAACGAACACTTCGGCAAACTCATGGATAACTTTGCCGACGACAAACACTATCTCCGTTTCTGCGGAAACAAAGCCGGAGAATACGTGAAAAGCCAAGCAGGAGCTACCGCCTTGGTACTCGACTCAATCGCCTTCGAGTGAGGAGCGGGAATTGTGTGGAGTGGGAATAGTTAAACTTAAATATCATGGCACAGGGACAGATACAAAGTCAGACCCAACAACAGACGCAGAAACAAACGGCTACGCAGATGCAAATACTGCAAGCTCGACTGGCAGAACTCTCCGTAGCTCAGTTGGCTGAATGCATAAGGGCGGAGATTGACGATAATCCCGCTCTTGAACCAGTACAGCCCGACGATCGCTTTGACAACGACTACGACGAACCACACGACGACTCGTCTGACGATGACTTCGACACACAACGCGAACGGGAAGAACGGCAGTCGCAACTCGACGATGCACTCAGTAATCTCGGCGACGACGACGAACTGCCCGTATATGGCAACAGCTCGGCTAACAGCAGTACTTCGAGGGATCCAGCTTACGAACCGGGTGAGAGCTTTTACGATACACTCACCCTGCAGATGATGGAAACTGAACTCACTCCCTTGCAGCGCGAGATAATGGAATATGTCGTGGGATCGCTCGACGACGACGGATGGTTGAGAAAAGACAATGTAGCCATTGCCGACGAACTCGCCGTTTATCATAATCTCGATGTCTCGACAAGCGAGATAGAAAACGTGATAAAAAAACTTCAACAGTTCGATCCAGCAGGCATCGGAGCACGCTCGCTACAGGAATGTCTCATGCTACAGGTAGAACGCCGTAGCGACTCACTTGAGAAACGCTTGATGAAGGAACTCATTAACAAACACTTCGACGAGTTTGTCAAGAAACGCTGGGACAAGATCCAGCACGACATGGAAATAGACGATTCCACAGCTCAGCGACTGAGGCAGGAGATGACAAGGCTCAACCCAAAGCCAGGCGCATCCCTCGGTGCATACTCTGACGATGCCGTACAGCAGATAACCCCTGATGTGTATATCGACACTCACGACGACGGCACCGTGAGCTTCGCCCTCAACAATGGCGACGCTCCCGACCTTGCCATCACGTCCACCTTCATCGATATGGTGCGCCAAGATAATGGAAATGCCGATGCCATGAGCCGACAGATGCGTGAGGCTCTGCTTTACGCACGCAACAAGGTTGACCTTGCACAACGCTTTATCGAAGCACTGAAGATAAGACGCGATACGCTCACTACCGTGGTAAGGGCCATCATACATCACCAACATGATTTCTTCGAGGATGGCGACGACAGCTCATTGCATGCCATGCGACTCAAGGACATAGCCGAGAAGACAGGACTTGACATCTCAACCGTGTCGAGAGTGTGCAACGGCAAATATGCGCAGACGCGATGGGGCATCTTCCCCTTCAGGCATTTCTTCAGCGACGGATATGTCACCGACGACGGCGAGGAGATGTCAACACGGCGCATAAAAGCTGTCCTTCAGGATATTATCGACGGCGAAGACAAGAATGCGCCGCTCAGCGACGAAGCCCTCACACGTGTCATGGAGGAGAAAGGATTCCCCATAGCACGACGCACAGTGGCAAAATACCGTGAACAGATGGGAATACCCGTAGCCAGAATGAGAAAATAAACATTAATCATACATAAGACAATGAGATACATAAAGAAAATAATGATAGCCGCAAGGGTGATAAGTCTCATCTTCACGCCCTTCTATCTGCCGACAGTGGGACTGTTGGCTCTCTTTACCCTTAGCTATCTCAGCCTGCTGCCTACATCATACAAGCTCATGGTGCTGGCTATAGTGTATCTCTTCACCGTCTTGCTACCCACCTTTCTCATACATCTCTACCGCCGATACCAAAACTGGAATCTCATAGAATTAGGACAACGTGAGCGTCGTATGGTGCCGTATGTCATTTCCATACTCTGCTATTTCATGTGCGTATATATCATGAAGGCAATGCATATACCTCACTTCATGGCAAGCATAGTTATAGCTGCATTAGGCATACAGATCATCTGTGCCATCATCAACGCATGGTGGAAAATCAGCACTCATCTTGCTGCCATAGGTGGCGTGGTCGGCGCTGTGATGGCTTTCTCTGTCATCTTCGCATACAATCCCATACCATGGCTCTGCACCACCATCCTGCTCGCCGGAATCCTCGGCACCAGCAGAATGGTTCTGCGCCAACACTCTCTTAGCGAGGTGCTTGGCGGATTTTCCGTAGGTGTCGTGGTGGGCACTTTCTTAATGATGATATGAATTGTGGGAGAATCTGTCTCCTTCATCGTCAATATAAAAACAATTTAAATCTGATAATATATGAACCCTGTAGTAAGCATTATCATGGGCAGTACAAGCGACCTGCCCGTTATGGAAAAAGCTTGTAAGTTTCTCGACGAGATGCAGATTCCTTTCGAGGTAAATGCTCTCTCAGCTCACCGCACACCTGATGCAGTGGAGACTTTCGCACGTGAGGCAAAAGACCGAGGCATCCGTGTCATCATTGCTGCTGCTGGCATGGCAGCGGCACTGCCGGGAGTGATAGCTGCCTCTACCACACTCCCCGTCATCGGAGTGCCCATAAAGGGTATGCTCGACGGTCTCGACGCTATGCTCAGCATCATTCAGATGCCTCCTGGCATTCCTGTGGCGACAGTAGGTGTCAACGGAGCTCAAAATGCCGCCATCCTCGCCGTGGAGATGCTCGCCCTTGCCGATGCTGATGTGGCACAGCGCCTTGCACAGTATAAGGCTACCTTGAAGGAGAAAATTGAGAAGGCTAACCGCGACCTCGCCGAGGTGAAATACACATATAAGACCAACTAAGGCTATGATCGATCTCTTTAATTACAAGCGGCGCGAGGCTACCGTCACTCATGTGGGCAACACTCCCATGGGTGGCGATAATCCCGTACGCATCCAGTCGATGACCACCACCTCTACCACAGATACCGACGCGTCTGTCGCACAGACTGAGCGCATCGTCGATGCTGGTGGCGAGTATGTACGACTTACCACACAGGGCGTTCGCGAGGCTGAGAACCTTAAGAACATCAACGCCCGCCTGCGTGCCGATGGCTATCAGACTCCTCTCGTTGCCGACGTGCATTTCAATCCTAACGTGGCTGACGTGGCTGCGCTATATGCCGAAAAGGTCAGGATCAATCCCGGTAACTATATCGATCCTGCACGCACATTCAAGCATATAGACTATACCGACGAGGAATATGCCGCCGAATTGCAACGCCTCGAGGAGCGTTTCACGCGTTTCCTCGACATCTGCCGCGAACACCATACCGCCGTTCGCATTGGCGTCAACCACGGCTCGCTCTCTGATCGTATCATGTCGCGCTATGGCGACACTCCTGAGGGCATCGTCGAGAGCTGCATGGAGTTCCTGCGCGTGTGCCAGCGTCAGCAGTTCAACGACGTGGTCATCTCCATCAAGGCAAGCAATACGGTTGTCATGGTGCGTTCTGTACGTCTGCTTTGCAGCGAGATGGAGAAAGAAGGCATCAGCTATCCTCTTCATCTCGGTGTCACCGAAGCTGGCGAGGGCGAGGACGGTCGCATAAAGTCGGCTGTAGGCATCGGAGCCCTTCTTGCCGATGGTATCGGCGACACCATACGCGTCTCACTGAGCGAGGAACCTGAGGCGGAGATACCCGTGGCTCGTCATCTTGTGGATTATGTCACCCGTCGTCAGGGTCATATGCTCATTCCTGCTACCGCGTCCCCCTCTTTCGACTGGTTGCGTCCTGAGCGACGCGTCACCAAGGCGGTGAGCGACATAGGAGGCGATCGTGTTCCTGTGGTCGTGGCAAGCGTCACCCCTTCCGACCGCGTGTTGCAGCCCGACTATATCTATGTGGGCAACGATCTCTCACGTATCGTACCGGGAAAGAAATATATCGTGGATTATAATGTGTGGGACGCTAATGCCGTCAACACCTATCCTATATTCCCGTACAACGCCATACCCTTCGTCACCTCTTGCCGTGCTTCTGTCAAGTTCCTCGTCATCCCCTATGGAGCACCGTCAGACGAGTACATCGCCTGTCTGCGTCATAATCCGGAGGTGGTCGTGGTAAGTGTGAGTCAGCATCAGAACCGGCTTGGAGAGCAGCGTGCCCTCTTAAACGAACTCATGACGGCAGGCATCATGAATCCCGTGGTGTTCTGTCAGGCATACAGTCACAGCCAGGAGGAGAAGAGCCAGTTCCAACTTGAGTCGGCGGCTGACATGGGAGCATTGATGATGGACGGACTGTGTGATGGCCTCTGGTTGATGAACGACGGCAACCTCGCCCCTGACGACATCGTCGAGACCTCTTTCGGAATCCTTCAGGCTGCACGTCTGCGTACCACCAAGACCGAATATATCAGCTGTCCCGGTTGTGGCCGCACGCTATATGACCTCCGTTCTACCATTGCCCGCATCAAGGCGGCGACGAGTCATATGAAAGGATTGAAGATAGGCATCATGGGTTGTATCGTAAATGGCCCGGGAGAGATGGCTGATGCTGACTTCGGATATGTGGGTGCCGGTCGTGGCAAGATATCGCTCTACAAGAAGAAAGAGTGTATAATGAAAAACATTCCTGAAGAAGAAGCCGTAGAACGACTGCTTGAACTGATAAACAACGAGGGCGGAGAATAATTTCTCCACCCTCTTTTTTGTATGGCATCTGCTGGCTCTACAGATTTTGTCCGTGGATAGCCCACGCAAATCTGCGAGTAACAGTGAATGACTTTGGTAGTTAAAATGTGTGAATTTTTAGTGAAAATGGGGGAATGCCAATGGAAATGACATTTTTTTTCGTAACTTTGCAGCCATAAGATAAGTTGCGTTATCCAAAGTAAGAAATCTATTTTAAGAGAGTGGATTGTTACAGGACGAAGACAGTTCCCCGACATGGGGTTGTTATCAGACAAGGATAAAGAGTTGGACAATCATAAACCGACCGCAATGGAATCATCAAAAACAAGTTGGAATTAACACGATAGGTGTCATCCATATTAAACGTATTACTCACAATAACAACATGAAAAAATGATTGCTGTAATGAAAAGGAAAATCCAATTATTCTCCATCGCATGTGCCAGCACACTGCTGACGGCATGCGGACCGGACACTGACATCGCCGGCCCGCAGACGGAATTTGACAAGTATGCAGAAAGTTTCAAACAGATGATAGGGGGCGAAGTAGACAAGCGCCAGAACTGGGTCACGGGTACGGTGATAGAAGCCGACGTGACGACATCGAAGCCTGCCCTCGTGTCGGTATACACGCTCGGCAAGGAGACCCGCTCGCTCTATGCCCAGAAGACCGTGGACGGAAGGGAGACCTTCAAGTTTGACATCCCCCAGAACGCCGACACCCGCATCGCCTTCGAGGCTGACTACGGCGAGCACAACAGTGTTTACCGCATGATGAAACTCAACCTCGACCTCAAGCAGACTGCCAGCATCGACCTCAAACTGAATGCAGGCAGTTCTCCCACGCGCTCCATGTCTATCCGCGGAGCCATGGACAACATGCAGCCCACCAACTCGGTGCAGAACCCCAACAGCGCCCTCTGCGGAGAGAGCAACCAGAGCACCGACGGCGGCTATGCCGGACACCATTTCGGCTACACCTCCTTCCCCGGATGGTCGTGGGACAACATCGCCAAGGCTGTGCCCGAGTCGTCCGACCCCAAGAAGAACGGACAGATTACCAACTACGAACTCATCTCGACCGGTCCCTTCTATCTCTCGTTGCTCTACGGTTGCACGGGAACCTACTACCAGACCATCCTCGGCTACTATTATTATAAGGAGAAGGGCAACTATACCGACCTGGTGATGGTGGACCTGATGGATGTGCTGCGCCACGACTATGTGGACGGATATGCCAAGGTGCAGTACCAGCTCAATGGCGAGAGTCAGTGGCACGATGCCAACTTCGACTATAAGGACGGCGACGGACTGGGCGGGGGACAGGTGACCTCGCAGACCGCACGACATGGCGACGACGCCTACAACACCCTGCTCGTCAACCAGAAATACGGCGGTGTAGAAGGCATTCAGGCCGTGAGGGGCATCACCTTCCAGGTGAATGTGCCTGTGGGCTACCGATTGGGATTCTATCTCAAGAAAGGGCAGATGTCGGCCGGACAGAAGAGCCGCCTGCAAGAGCTCGGCGTACCCGAAGAGTGCCTGAAGAGCAACATGGGCCTGAGTTTCTCGGGAGCCGACCTGAACGTTTCAACCAACGGACGCCCCTACAAGAGCGTTATCCAGAAGTATGACGGCTACACCTTCATGGGTCTCGACGACAACCCTACCGCTGGCGACAGCGACTGCAACGACGTGACCTTCGGACTCACCGCCGGCAATGGCGGATCGCTGCCCGGTGTGCTCCTGCCCGGTGTGATGGACCTGGACACCAACAAGTATTACAACACCGACGGTACCATCACCGACGAGCCCACCGACGACTATGTGAAGAATGTGATTGAGGGCCGCGACCCCTTCGACTATGGAGAGGCGAAGCCCGAGGAGAAGCCCGGAGAGACAGAGGTAAAAGACCTTATCCACTGGACCATGGGCTTTGAGGATTTGGGTACCATCGGCGACTTCGACTTCAATGATGTGGTCATCAAGATTGTGCCCAACACCGCACAGAAAGCCAAGGTTTACCTTATGGCTACCGGCGGTTCCATCAATTCGGAGCTCCACTACATCGGTCCCAACGGCGACCAGAAGCTCTGCAGCGTACACAATATCCTGGGCAGTATGACCAACACCAATGGAGAAATCACCAAGGAGGCCAAGCTCATGGCCGAGGTGGACTGGCCCAATGGCTTCGTGATGCCCGAGGATGCCCACCGCTTCTATATCGTGGCCAAAGGCAAGAAGGTGGCCATCAGCACCGAACCCGGACAGGCGCCTGAGGCACTCTGTGTGCAGGGCGACTGGAAGTGGCCAACCGAGAACACCAGCATCGAGGCCGCCTATCCGCTCGTGGGCGAATGGGCCAAAGACCTGAACAACAGCGAGGCCCGCGACTGGTATAACCATCCCAACAACGACAAGGTCGTCAAGTAAATGGCTGATTCGCCGTAGGTTTATTATAAACGACAAGCAACGAGAGAGGGTGCTCCGGAAATCAATCCGGAGCACCCTCTCTCGTTGTATCTCTGTCGCCCGGCCTGTATCCTTCGGGGTGTACGTGACCTGCCGTTCTTCTTGTACCGTTGCACTATGATATTTGGCTAACAGATTTTGTGATTACGGTTCCTTCACCTGCCCTTGTGATCGACTTGGTGGGTGAGCCAAGCAGTCGGTAAGAGTTTGCCTTGGTTGAATAATCCCAGTTCTGGTTGAGATTTACGTTTGGTCAGAGCCACTTGTTGTCCTTATACCACTTTATGGTCTCGGTGACGCCGCGGTCAAGGTCGTACTCAGGTGCAAATCCCAGTTCGTTACGTGCGGGAGAGATGTCGCATCTCCAGTTGCGCTGTTTCATGATGTGGTACTTGTCGTTGTTGAGTGCTGAGATCTTTCCCGTTGCCCTGCCCACATATTCGCCTATGAAGGTGACCACGCGCAGCAACCATATAGGTGCTTTTATCCTTATGAGCCAAGGGTTGCCTAACTCACGGCGTATGAGGTCGCTGAAGTCGCGCGACGAGTAGTTGTTGCCGTCGCTGAGGAAGTATTTGCCGCCCGTCTGTCCATGGTCGAGTGCGAGGAATATGGCTTGCACCACGTCAAGCACATAGATGAAGGTAAGGGTCTGCTGTTTGTATCCTGCTGCAAAATCCACATGTCCCTTGATGCTTTTTGCCATGATGAAGTAGTCGCGTTCCCTTGGGCCATACACTCCTGTCGGACGGAGTGTCACGCAGGGGAGAAGTCCGCGACGTGTGAGGTCGTCGAGGTAATGCTCGCTTTCGAGTTTGCTTCGTCCGTAGTTGGTGTTAGGGCATGGTGTATCGGTGGCGAGGATATCTTTGTGGGGATAATCTTCCCTTACGTTTCCCACTACGCTGAGACTGCTGACAAAGACAAACCTCTTCAGTGGCATCTTCAGTGCCAGTAACGTATCGACAAGGTTTCGTGTTCCTTGGGTGTTGACTCGGTAAAAGTCGGCTGCATGGATGCATTTTGTCACTCCGGCGGCATGGACCACGTAGTCGAAACGCAATCCGCTCATGGCGTCGGTCATCTGGCGGCAGTCGTCGAAGTCGAGATGGAGGAAGTTGATGCGCTGGTCTTGCAGGTATCTGCGGCTGCTGGTCTGTCTTACCGCCACCCATACGTTCATTCCCTCTGCTAGAGCCTTATCGACGATGAAGCCGCCGATGAATCCCGTGGCTCCGGTGATGAGGATGTTTGATGTCTTTTCCATCTTTTTTTGTCGTGTTATAATATTCCTTTCAATGCCTTTTTTATCTTCCGTTCAGCCTTGTTTCTTATCTGGCGTGCCCGTTCGCGTTTGATGCACATCTGCGCTGCTATCTCCCTGAGGGTGAGTTTTTCGCGGCGTATGCCGTAGTAGCAGGTTATCACCTCTCGTTCCCGTTTGTCGAGAATGTCGAGAGTGTTGCGGATGATGTTCATCGAGGTCTGGAAAATGGTGTGGTTGTCAGGGTCGGTGGCATCTTTGTTTATGATGAGCGAGAGAAGGTTGATGTTCTCCCGTCCGCCGAGCGGTGCGTCATACGACAGCGGCATGCTGCGCCTTTTTTCCGTCGGCGTGGCCTCCTTGCGGGGCACACGATAGAGTCCGGCCTGCTGTTCAATGGCAGCCTCGATGCTTTTCTTTATCTCTGGAAGAACGAAGGCAGCGAAGCCTCCGCGCTCCGGGTCGTATTTGTCGGCTGCTTTTATCATGCCGATGGTGCCTTCGCTCACGAGGTCGTCGAGCTCCAGGCCTTGTCCTTGATATTTCCGTGCCGTAGAGACTACGAGTCCCATGTTTTCGGTCACGAGTTTGTTTCTGTCTTCTTTCATTGTATATCGTTCTTATTTGTTTATTCCTCTCTTTCCTATATCGTCATATATAGTTTGCAACAGTGCTTTTGCCTTTTTTATCCTCTCTTGTGTTGCGGCCGGGTTGTTGGCCTTTGCTGCCGGATGGTCTTCCATCTGCCGGTCGCTGATGATGTCATAGACGCTGCATCCTGTGCTGTCAGCGAATCCTATTCCTTCCTTAAAGGTGAAGAAGGCATAAGGATAGGTGTATGTCGGGCTGAGAATGTCGCGGCTGAAGGTGTAGGCTGAATGGTCGATGCCAAGGCTGCCGAGGAGTGTGGCCGCCATGTCCGACTGGTTCATGATCGTATCCACTACCTTGTGTTGTTTCACCCGGCCGCCTATCCACAACATCGTGTTGTGATGATGTGTGGCGTGGGATATGTCTTCAGGATAGTGGTAGCCATGGTCGGGGATGCATACTATGAGAAGGTTGTCCCACAGTGGCGTCTTGCGTATCTTCTCTACAAAGTCGCCAAGACATTTGTCGGTGAAGGCGAAGGCGTTTGGCACGGGGTCGCTGAATCTCTTGTACGGCACTACCCACGGCTCGTGGCTGCTGAGCGTGAGATAGCAGACGTGCCACGGCTCGTGTCGCTTGCCGCTTACTATGTCGTAGAGGCGGTTGAAGGTGATGTCGTCGTTGGCTCCCCATGGGTTTTGCTTTTTCTCGTCAGCCGAGAAGTCAACGTCAGACACTATTGTCTCATATCCTCCGGTGCGCAGATAGCTCTGCATGTTGGTGAAGTTGATGTCGCCGCCATAGAGGAAGGTGTTCTCGTATCCTTTTTCTTTCAGCGTTGATGCTATGCAAGGCAGCGAGCGGCTCTTTGCCGGTATCTTCATCACCGAGAGGGTGGGGAAGGCTGGATATCCGCTCAGCGTCGATAGCATGCCGCGGTCGGTACGGAAGCTGTTTGAGTAGCAGTTGGTAAACAGTATGCCTTCGCGTGCCAGGCGGTTGTAGTTTGGTGTTATGTCCTTTCGCCCGCTGACTGCCTCCACAAACTGTCCTCCAAAGCCTTCCATGAGTATCACGATGATGTTGGGCGGTGTGGCTGTTGAGTCATTGAGGGAGAGTGGCGTCGAGGGGGAAGCGGTTGTCGTTGTCGGTGTGCCGGATAGCAGTCCGTCAACGATCTTCGCCCTCTCTTCCTCGTCGAAATAGTCAAACTCCGAAGCGTAGTCGTCGGTCTTGTCGAGCGAGTAGATGAGGCTGAATGTGGGGTTCACGGCGGCATGGTTGAGGAACGTGTCGGAAGAGAAATACACCTTGCCTATGTTTGCCGTCGATTCGCCTACGCCGCCACGTATCGAGATGACGTATGCTGGCAGCAGCAACACGAAGCCTGCCGTCATCAGCCATCGCTCCTTCTTGCTCTTGATGGCATAAAGCCTTGTAGGCGTGACATATACGAGCAGGACCGTGATGGCCACTGTCGCCAACAGGGCATACACCACATGCAGTACTACAAAGCCTGCCGACACGCTGGCAAAGGCTCCGCCCGGCGACTCGAGATAGCTCACGGCAAGTGCGTCGAGCTTAAACTGCCAGAAGGGGTAGAGTGCCAGGTCGGAGACGAATATCGTGCCTACGGCAATGGCTATTAATATGTAATAAGGTGTGACGACGCGTCGCAGTCTTATCTCCTTTCCTATCCATACCGTAGCCATTATGGCAATCAGGGGCAATGCCACGATATATCCCGTCATGGGCACATCGAGCAGCAGTCCGTTTGTGATCACCTCCATCCATTGTGCCACACCATAGTCGTTGCCTTCAGGTGCGTCGGCCATCATGAACACTGTCTTCTGTGCGATGAATATCGTCACGATGGCGAGATAGAGCTTGATGATATATAGTATCCTCGTTCTCATCATTTGAAAAACTTGTTCATGTTCTTGATAGCTTCGTCAAACTCCTTCACGGGCATCTTGAAGTCGGTGACGGGTTTCATCTTCGGGTCAAACACCTCTAATGCTCCCTCAGCCTTCTTCTCCAGTATCGTGTCGCCGCCTATGATGAAGGCATAGTTGAGGTTGCTGCCCACGAGATGCCAGCGCCGGGGTGTGGTGTCGTGCAGCGAGCGCCCCATGGAGTAGTCGTCAGCCGGGTTTCTCACTCCCAAGTAGTGCGACATCAGCGTCGGCACAATGTCGTAGTGGGTGGTGCGATGCTTGTATTTGGCGGCCTCCGCTCCCGGGAAATGACATACCAACGGCACTCCTGTCTGGTTGACGGAGAAGTTGCTGTTGTGTCCCCAGTAGTTGCGGCGGTTCTCGTTAAACTCCTGGCTGTGGTCGCCAGTCAAGATGACGATGGTATTGTCAAGGTGCCCGCCTTCGTCGAGGGCCTTCAGCACTTCGCCTATCATCTTGTCGTCTTGATGACAGCAGTTGCGGTAAAGGTTCCAGAATGGCGTCGGGTCGAGGTCGTTGTTCAGCTTTGTATAGTCGGCATAGCTCCATGCCGGCGAGAAGGGCTTGTTTTGTTCTGCCGTCAGCTCGAAGCTGTGTGGGAGGTCGTAAAAGAGGAAGGAGAAAAACGGTTTCCCTTTTTCTTGTTTCCCAAGGTCGGAAACGAACATCGAGGTGAGCTTCTTGTCGCGGTCGAAGACGTTGTCGCCCTCCACGGTGATGTTCAAGCCTTTCAGGCGTCCGAAGATGGCTTTGTCAAAGGGCGGGTCGAGCAGCGTGGCGCTGGGATAGGTTTGGCACTTATAGCCTAACTCTATCAGTCGGTCGATAAACAGCGGATAGACATGGCTCGGGACAAACGACTCCCAGTAGTAGCACGAAAGACCGAAGAAGATGCCGAAGATGCTGCTTCGCGTGCCGTTGCTCGAACTGAGGTGGTTGGTAAACCATTGGTTCTGCTCCGCAAAACGATACACGTTTGGCATACACTCGGGTGTGAGCGTGCGGCTGTTCCACGAGTCTATGGCAATGAGCACAATGTTTGGCAGCGAGTCGGGCTTCACGGTCTCTAACTCGTGGAGTGGATATACGATGTCTGTACTCTGCCGGCTCGACGCCCGGTCGTCAAAACTCTCCGGTGCCACGATGCCCATATTCAGCAGCAGGCCGTTGGCTGTGGTGGGGAAGAAGTAGGGTATCAGCGCGGCACTCTTTGTCACCGACTGGTGCTGCATAAACGAAGCGTAGATATGCCATACATGTGCGTAGAGCGTGCATCCGGCAAAGGCGAGAGCCACCGGCCATACATACGCCTTTCCCCTTTTCCGCAACACATATCGGGCCATCCATTGGAGAAGGACGATTGCAGCCACTACGACTAGAAACCTCAGTCCTTCCTTCAAGTAGAGCATCGTGTCGAAGGTGAATATCTGCGACGCGCCGTCTCCAAACACCATGCCGAGTATCATGCCGTTGATATGGAAACGATATATGGCATACACCTGACTGTCAAGCAGTAGGAGGATGAAGATCAGGGTGGCTGCAGTCGTCTGCGTTATAGTGGCCACCCTTGGCAGTTGCAGCGCAAGAAGCACCACAAACAAGGCGTACGGCACCAACATCAGCTGAGAGGCATGGCTGATGCACGATGCGATGAAAAACACCCATCCTTCCACGTCCATCAGTTCGGCAATGCTTGTTCCGTCAATAAAACCCACCATCAACAGTGCTGTCGCTATCGTCGATAAGGCATAAAACACAAATCCCTTTTTCAGACTATATATAAACCGTTTCTTGTCCATCTTCATGAAGCATAATATATATCGTCTGCAAAGTTACGAAAAATCAAACTTCCCACCAAATATTTTCTCCTTTTTATATTACTGAAGAAAAAACTTTGTTTAGACGTATGCAAAGCGAATCACTACGGCCTCTCGCGCGTGATAAACTTTGTTTTATATGTCATCTGTCACCTTTCAGCAGTAATAAACTATAATACAGCTTCTTACAAGGTGACAGATGTGGTGACAGAGAGATTTATCTGTCACCACAAGACTAACATCTGTCACCACAAGACAAACATCTGTACGCCAAGACAAAAGAAACATCCCAACATAACGAAACAAAGAGAGGGGAAGCCAGGCTCCCGCCTCGCTTGTTCCGGTCCTATAGGACATTGACATCTTTGTCATCTTTTGACCTACATTTTTCCACAAAAAGTTTGGAGATATGAAATGTTATTGTTAACTTTGCGCAAAATATGATTACTGATGGAAGCAGAAGAAATGAAATCGCCCTTTGAGGAAATCAAGATCACAGACGAGAGCGGCAGTGAGTGGTGGAACTCACGTCAGCTTGCCAAAGTCATGGGCTATACGAAATACTGGAATTTCGAACGGCTCATTGACAAGGTGGCACACGCCCTTCAAGTGGAACGCGGATTGACTCGAAACAATCATTTTCGCGAGATAGAAGAAATGGCCCGGCTGGGTAATGGCACATCCCGACGAGTAACCAGCCTGCTGCTTTCACATACGGCTTGCATGGGCATTGCCTGTAACGCCGACCAACGCAAACCCATGGTGAAGATGGCACGAGAGTATTTCCAAGGCACTCTGACAGGCAACGAACTTGCCAAAGGTATGGAAGGCAATGTCCTCATCTACCGTTCCTCCACAGGCAAGGTGAATGTTTCAGTACTATTCAATCAAGACACTTTCTGGCTCTCGCAACAACGCATGGCGGAACTTTTTGGCACGGCGGTTTCTACCATTAATTATCACTTGAAACAGATAGATGAATCAGGAGAAGTCCATTTGTCCGATGCAATTCGAAAAATTCGAATTTCCTCGGAACAATGGGAAGAACAAGGCGTGACACTCTACAATCTTGATGTCGTGATAGCTGTGGGATATAGGGTAAATAGCTACGAGGCCACACAGTTTCGCATCTGGTCGGCAAAAGTACTGAAGGAATACATTGTAAAGGGATTTGCACTTGACGATGAGCGACTGGAAAGAGCTATTGTGCAAATTTCTGTCCTTCAACGACCGTGACATCCTTCCCGATGCAGGACGCGTGTCTCATGATCAGGCAGAAGAGAAGGCCAAAGGTGAATACGAAAAATATCGCCTGATTCAAGACCGCCCCACCCCCGCCGACAACAACTGAAGTGAACCCTGCCCCGTTCATGTACAGTCTCCTCGGCGCGGGATACGTATAGGAAGTTAAAGGAGGGTGTGCCGTAATGGGCAATGCACCCTCTTTGCCATCTGGAAGGTATCATTTGAACTTCCATTCGTCGAATGTGATATTGTTTCCTTTTAGGACAAAACAGAGGTCCATTGTGCCTGTCATATTCGTTTGAAGTTGGGATTCTATGAGTTTCATTTGCGGGGTACTGACTTTGATTGAAGCTATGACTTCTCCGTCCGGCCTATCCCGGCGGACTTCTATGATTCCGTTTCCGGATGCCTTAATTTTCAGACTGGAAGGTGCTTTGTTGAATTCCACACCTCTGACAGCAATGATGCCAGTCTTGTTGGGAACGGTGACGGCATACATGTCTCCGATCCTTTTTCCATTTGTGAACTTGACGCCTTGTGTGGCTGCTGTGGTTTCGGCCTGCTGGATGATGAACGGATTCATAGACTGTATCTGTTTTACGCCTTTCAGAGTCTGATTACCCATGTGGATATTCACAGTATTCTCGTCGATTTGTATTTTATCGACACAAACATTACGAAAACCAGCTGTTGTATTGAAACTATGTTGCAAACTCATTGTGTGATAGAATATATACCATTTCCCGCGGTATTTGTGTAGATGTGTATGATTGTTGCTGAAGTCAAATCCATATTCTCCAGGGTTTTTCATATAGTTGTGCTGGTATTGCCAACTTTCGCTTACCAGCGGAGTCTTGCTAGTCATGTAACTCATGCAACAGATGGTTGGTTTCTCTGTCGGGAGAGGCCAGTCGCTAAAATCTTGCCAATCTATGTTATAAGTATAAACGTATGTGCCGTTGATGTAGTTTAATTCGTTAGCTTCGAAATGATGGGGAGCGTTGATGGGGGTTATCGGGCCATCCACACTAATCATGTCTTTTCCCAAACGCATAATGCGAGCACATCCTCCGCCTACTGTCAGCCAACCTTTTCCTTTGTCATCGATGACTACACCCGGATCGAAAGCGGCTTTGCATTCTCCTGCTATGCCGGGAGTGTTTGTATCTACCAAACTATGATTCAGTGGGCTTGACCACGGTCCTATGGGGGATGTGGATGTCAGCACTGCGGTTCCATCCCCGCTATTGGAGAAATAGAGGTAGAAGTGAGTCTTGCCGTCCGCTTCCTCACGTTTTGTGACCGACGGTGCCCATGATGTTTTTATCCATGGGGCGATGCTGTCTGTTTTAATAATTCCGTGATAGGTCCAGTTTGTCATGTCATCGGTAGATATCATCACCAGAGATTTGATGTATTCGTAGGAGTTTTTTCCGTAACCGCCTATTGTCTCATATTGTTGCTGATCGTTTGTTGCGTACACATAGAGTCTGCCTTTATATTCTACTGCAGTTGGATCCGCTGTAAACATAAAATCCAGTAGGGGATTTCCATCTCCTGTGGTGAGTTTAGGGGAAACGTCCGGCATGGTTACATAAGGCACGGAATCATTTTGCAGGGACGGATTTTCTCCGGCCTGCGCATTTTGCTGGTGAGATATCATACATGCAGCAATGACCATTGATAAAATGGGAGTCTGGATGTTTTTCTTTTTCATTGGATATTTGGTTTAAAATGGTAATATGTTCGTTTATTGGCCTGTCATCGTTTTGGGCGGATGATGACCCTTCTGTAACTAGTCAGTGCCGGAGTCCCATTGTCTGTCACTTCATGACCTGTCCCCTGTCCTGTTCTGCAAATATCACGTTTTTATTTCATTTATTATGTTATCGACAATATATTTGTCGCTCATAAGATACAATTCAATCCTGTCATCGCAGAGTTGCTTGCACGTTTCCGAGTTGTAAAACAGGTTCAGTGCCCTTGCTGGAGATATGTCAAGTTCTTCGGACAACATCATGATGATTCTTCCTGTTTTTCTCCAAAGTACATCTTTTCTCATTGCAAAATCCTCCTTTTTATATTAATTCTTTTGATCCGATGAACTTGAGATATTTGTCAATTTTATGTATTGAACCATGAAACAGTATCATAAGAATAAGAATTATTATGTTTTTTCCCAATTATTTAGAGCTTCAACAACATCCTCTGCCACATACTCCAAGCTTTGGGTGTGTTCTACATCATATAAATCAAAGAGTAGGTTCTTGACAAGCCCCACCTTATCAAGGCGATTGTGCATTTCCGAAGGGGTAATCCCCATTAGGTCAGCAGCGGCTCCTATTGCCATCACTGCAAAATGTACTTTTTCAGCTTCATTATTATGAATATTTTGTTCTATCATATATATAATATTTTTCGCTGCAAATATACTGCTTTTTTATGAATTATCAAAGGGGAAGTGTTAAAATTATGCTCTTCTGAGAAAAATATCCTCTAAAAGTTTTCTCTTTTCGCATATTATTCGTACCTTTGGTGCGGGTTTCATTCCGGTGAGCCAATGGCTCCTTCCGATGATTTCCAATAACATTGTGGGTAAACAAAAGCATTCGCTATTATTCGCGTTCAGCCAAAAGCGTAGGAAACTTTCATGGATATAACGTAACAAGAATAATATGTGACAGGGTGTCCGTAGATATATGGATGCCTCTGATAGTATTCATAGCAATGCAATCACGCAATAGGCGTGATGCATTCTTATAAAGGGACAGGGTCGAGTAGAGCGAGGGAGTTTCACCCTCACCCTCTCACAGAACTGTGCGTGAAAGTCTCCCCTCACACGGCTATTCACACTCTATGCTTTGTGCATATGCTTCTTTCATCATATCCTCCTCTTTGTTTAAGAGTTGTATAATTCCAGTTGCTTGAGTGTGTCACCCCCTTCACTCCATGTCCATTACAGACACTTCAACGCTACTACGGGGCAATCCGCCACAGAAGCGGACTTCGGTACGTTTCTGCCTTGTTCGTCACTTTCGGCATTTCCCTTGGCATTCCGACTTCTGCTTCCCACGTTCCACCAACGAGCCTGTATTACTGTCCTGCCACCTCTATGCCGCATGCCGCAATGCCATAGACAGGTTATTGCATTGCTTGTCGCCAGAACTGTCCGACACTGACTTTTGACATGACTTGAAACACGATTAACGACACCTCATCGAATGGTTCACTTGCGTTCAGCTCAGTAATACGTACCTCTCTGCAACGCTCACCACCGCAACGTTTCCGACTGCAGCAGCTTGCAGAGGGTTTGATGCCAGTGCCTGCACACCGACACCGAGAGACCTTCTCTCATCTCATTGGCAGTTACGGCTACATCTTATATGGAAGGCAGCCAACCCTTTATATATAGATGTGTGCCTCGTGGCACACGGACAGGTACATCGGTTCACTTCAGTACATCAGTTCACTCTCGGGTCGATGTACCTGTCCCTATGATTCTTATTCATAAGCTATTCTGAATATTACTTTTTTAAACTGTTAATCTTGGCACAGACACTCTGCACATGGTCGAGTCCATATAACATTGAACGAGAATCTATTCCCATCCAAGAGAATAATGTCTGAATTTTCTGGTATTCATTAACGATGTAACTTGTATCTATTTCCGATGTATGAAGTCTGAAACAGATAGGTTCATGGTGCGCAATTCTGTTTCTCAAACTGTTCACCTTGTCAAGTTCATTGAATATATAGGTGTTATTGTATTGAATGGCAGCCGATGAACGGGGTTTGTTTGGGAATGCCCTTAACAGACATTGCCCTGTCGCACGATATTGTAGAGAGGAATACATATATTTCCATACTCCGAATTCCATTTCAGCTATCAGTTTGGAATGTGAGTATATGCCTTGTCTATCCAATCGGTTGCATGCTTTTTCTATTATTTTTCTTGTCTCGTTCATGCGACCGTTGGTGAATATTCCATTGATTTGAACAGAATCTTTCAGCCAATTCTCTCCCAAGGTCGTCACCAAAAGACCATCAATTGCATTACGCAATGCCACTTCAAAGCAGCTGACTATTGTAAACATTTCCTGCGACAGACGTAAGTTGTAGCGATACAAAGCCATAGCCTTGCGAGTGTCACCATTCGCAGCATCCTTATATCTCTGCATTCGCTTGGCAGACAAGATTCTTTCAAATTCTAAATATTCCATAAAAATTCGTTCATTTACTTGGTTGTATCAAGAAAAAACACTATCTTTGTGGCGTTGATTCCCGGTAGCCTCTGATTCGTCAAGCTATCGGGTCTTGTTTTTATACGATTCTTGCCTACAAAAATACTTTTTTTTCTGCGATTACGATTAAACCACATTATATAATTATAGAAAATTAACCGTAAAAAGTTGCTAAAAGTCCTTGCTGTTTCGTATTATTATTATATTTTTGCAACCCGAAAAGAGTTGTTTGACAGCAAACCTATGACAGGACAGTGACCTGTCCCCTGTCCTCTCCGGGAGGCAGTTCAGTGGGCAGCGACTTCATCACCACGCCTGCCGTTGCAACCTGCAAGTCCTCGGGCAGGCCGTGAAACGTCCTGTCAAACTTCTCAAGAGCCAAGGGGAACATGTTTTTGTCGGTTATTACGGCAAAGACGTTCACGTTCACGTTTTGTGTCGATTTAGCAATAATGTCTGTCAGTTCCATTATCCGCGCCTCTTTCTTCTCCAGTTTCTGCTTCAGTTCCTGCTTCAGTTCCTCCACAATCCTGTCCTGCTCTACCTTGACCTCTTTCAGCATTAAGATTTCCTCCTCCGCACGCTGTAGCTTGCTTCTTAGTGCACCTATCTCCTCCGACATTTCCTGTCTCTTGTCGCTAAGTGCGTTAAATTCGTCGATGTTTATCTGCATATCGTTCCCCTTTCTTTTTATTGAAAAACGCTGCGAAGATACGAAAAAAAACAATTACTTCCAAGCTTTTCACATTATTTTTGGGAACAGGGTCGAGTAGAGCGAGGGAGTTTCACCCTCACCCTCTCACAGAACCGTGCGTGAAAGTCTCCCCTCACACGGCTCTTCACACTCTATGCTTTGTGCATATGCTTCTTTCATCATATCCTCCTCTTTGTTTAAGAGTTGTATAATTGCATTGCTTGTCGCCAGAACTGTCCGACTCTGACTTTTGACATGACTTGAATCAGGATTAACGTTTCCGACTGCAGCAGCTTGCAGAGGGTTTGATGCCAGTGCCTACACACCGACACCGAGAGACCTTCTCTCATCTCATTGGCAGTTACGGCTACATCTTATATGTAAGGTAGCCAACCCTTTATATATAGATGTGCGCCTCGTGGCACACGGACAGGTACATTGGTTCACTCTTTCGGGTTGACGAACCTGTCCGTGTGATTCATTTTCATTTTTCGTATAAAAAACATAAGGATAATTTTGTGTTTCAAATAAAAAACCGTATCTTTGCCAACGGAATAATAAAACTGCTTTACAATGAAGTACCCAATAGGAATACAAAGCTTTGACCGAATACGTGAAGATGGTTTTGTCTATGTTGACAAAACGGCATTGGTTTATGACTTTGTAAGCAAGGGTAAGATATATTTTCTCAGCCGCCCCCGACGCTTCGGCAAGAGCCTCCTCATCTCCACACTCGAAAACTATTTCCTCGGACGCAAGGAACTGTTCCGCGGACTTGCCATCGATGCGTTAGAGAAGGAGTGGGCAGAGTATCCTGTGTTTCATATAGACTTCATCGGCAATAACTTCACCTCGCCTGCCATTGACTTGGCAAAAGAGTATTTCAAGAATAGAAGTTCAATTGAGTGAAAAATGTATTTAATATGGCAACTTGGGCTAAAATAGAACGACCGATTAAGGATGGTACTATAGTCTCAATGCAAGCACCACAGATAGTATCAGCAAGTAGAAGCACCGATATTCCAGCTTTCTATGCCGACTGGTTCTTTGATCGCTTGCAGAAAGGTTATTCAGCATGGACTAATCCATTTAATGGTATAAAGTCGTATGTTTCATATGAAAACACACGGTTCATCGTTTTTTGGTCTAAGAATCCACGACCACTATTGCAACATCTCGACTATCTCAAAGAAAGGCATATCGGGTGCTACATACAATACACACTCAACGACTACGAAAAGGAGAAACTTGAACGAAATGTACGTCCACTTTCGGAACGTGTAGAGACGTTTAAACTCTTGGTGGATAAACTTGGGAAAGGAAGTGTCATTTGGCGTTTTGACCCGATGATATTAACTGATGATATTTCGGTTGACGACTTGCTGGAAAAGGTCCTTAACCTTGGTGATCAGTTGAAAGATTATACAGAGAAACTGGTTTTCAGCTATGCTGATATACTAAGTTATCGCAAAGTGAAGGCAAATCTGGAAAAAAACCATATTCCCTATCATGAATGGAATGAGGAACAAATGGAAGAATTTGCTCGTAGACTCTGCGAAATGAATCGAGAACAGGGATGGAATTTCCAACTTGCAACATGTGGCGAGAAAATAGATGTCTCGAAATATGGTATCCTACATAATCGCTGTATAGACGGTGACCTAATTGCTCGTCTGGCGTGGGATGATAAAGAGCTAATGGAATTCATGAAAGTCAAAATCGAGGATGTACCGGCTCCAACGTTATTCGGTGACCCGGAACTACCAGAGGAAGCTATTCTACTTCCTCATAACCACTATTTCATTAGTAGGCACAGGAAAGACCAAGGACAGAGACCATTCTGTGAGTGCATGGCCTCCAAAGACATTGGAGAATATAATACCTGTCCCCATCTCTGCGAATATTGCTATGCTAATACCACTAAACAGTTAGCATTGCAGAACTGGGAACACCATCAAAAAAACAATTTTTCAGATACTATAACGGGAAAATAATATGGCGCTAAGAATTTTCAAAATCTCTGATTATGACCATATAGCAGAGGCAAAACAGTTTGAATCTATTTGTCAACTGTTGCAGAATAGGTATAAGGATTCTATTGAGGAGTGTATTCTCATAGGGAACTACAATATAGAAGGGGTTGAACTTGACGCACTTCTTATCACCTCTGGCGGTTTCCAAATACTGGAGTTTAAGAATTGGGGCGGTAATATTATTGCTCGCGAAAATGGCGCTTGGTTCTCCGATGGAAAAGTTATAGAAGGTGGTGCGGGTAAGAAAACTCCATTTGAGCAAATGCGATTGAATAAGAGTCGTGTATCAAGAGGACTCCAAAAGCTGTTGAACGTTGAACCTAAAAATATAAGGGCAGCGATAATCTTTCTACAAGACAGCACCATAGATGTAACTCAATTGTCAGACACAGTGAAATCATGGTTGAAAGTTTGTGATAATGCACATTTGGACAAAGCTTTCTCAGGAATGAATAAAGAAGTGTTTTCCTCGAGATGGATGACGTCTATACCTACACTTCTTCATATCGAGGAATTCGAAAAAAAGAAAAATTCTGATTCTTCCTTCATTGTCAATGAAGCCTATGAGCCAGAAGCAGCAACAAATTTCTTTGATGAACTTGAAAATGGATTATGTCAATTACCCGATTATTCTAAGTTATACAGAGTCTATAACCGGGTGTTCCAAAAAAGTATAGATCAAAAGATTAGCGCAACAAGACTAAACTTTAGTGGTACTTTCGCAAAGACAGACTATCTCTTGAAAGAGTATCAGGCTTCAAGACAATTAGTAAGAACTGTCAATGATACACGCGTTAGACTTCGTAAATGTCATGAGTTGTCAGAAGAGGAGTTTAAACAAAACTATCTCTATGATTTGAAGAATTTATGTGAATTCATAGCTCTTATTTATGGAATCAAAATCCCAGAATCTCTATTGAGAGTCTTTCCTAAGACAGATAGAAAGATTCAATGGCGTGAACTAAAAGGCGAATGTTTGCGTATTATCGTCGATTCGTGGGATGAGGAATATATATATGCTAATGGGGAAGAGTCTAACGTAGACATATTAAAAGTAAACTATACACATACAGGGCTATATAATAATGGAGACTGGTCATATATTAGAGACTTGCTTTATAAAGATACTCAACTTAATTTGATTCGTCCACGCCAAGAAGGTGAAGTTCTTTATCCGGAATTAATCATTCTTGAACCAGACTATCTCGTGGACATATCGTCTATTGCCAGGTGTTTTGCACCCTATGCAGAATCTCCTTTTGTAAATTTAGTGAAGAGAATAGAGCCTGCAAAGACAACAGAAGCAATTGTGCTGGGTAATATGGCAGGACAATTATTGGATGAGGCAATTCACCAATTACCTAACACACATTCGTATGCTCAAAGCGTATTAGAATTTTTCAAAAGCAATGCTCTCAGCTTGCTTGAGGCTAATCCTGGTCCGCAGTTTCATAATGATGCCCAAATGCAAAAGCAGAACATCCAACGTGCGCTGAGTGACGGGATGCGAAACGAAAACTTTCGGAATTTTGATTCGAAAGAAGGTCTAGTAGAACCTTCCTTCTTCTCAGAGATGCTTGGCATTCAGGGGCGTATGGACTATCTGCAATATGATTTTAAATTCTTAATAGAGCAAAAATCGGGTAAGGGAGACTTCCCTTACGATAATTTTATAAGACCTAGGCATAAGGAGGAACACTATGTTCAACTATTGCTATATATGGCCCTTATAAGGTATAATTTCAGAGATGTATTTGAGCACAATGGACAGGACCTGAGGGCATTTCTGCTGTATTCCAAATATCAGGAAAGCCTTGATGGATTAGGATTCGCCCCAGACCTTTTTTTCCGCGCACTCAAAATCCGAAATGGGATTGCATGGACAGACATGCTATACACTCAACCAAATGGGTATCGTATCCTAGATGGTCTGACTCCTGATAAACTAAACCTGAAACGTCTTCAAGGCAGACTGTGGAACGATTTCTTATATCCACAACTGACCGAATTACTAGAACCTATACAAAAAGCATCAGATCTGGAAAAAGCTTATTATTTCCGCTTCCTAACATTCATTGCGAATGAGCATATGATGTCAAAGTTAGGTAATAAAACCAAGGATAATTCTGGTTTCGCTTCAATATGGCATGATTCACTTGAAGAAAAGTTGCTTGCAGGCAATATATACGATAAACTTCGGCTAGTTTCCCCAAACAATGAAACAGAAGGGGGAATAGAATGTGTCGTACTCCAATTTTCAGAAACACCTGAGAATGACATGTCCAATTTCCGTGTTGGAGATATTGTTATTCTCTATTCATATGAACAAAACCATGAACCTGATGCGCGAAAAGCGATGGTGTTCCGTTGCAAAATAAAAAATATCACGTCGAATCTTCTGACTCTAAGGCTAAATTCTTCCCAGTCGGATAAACGTGCCTTTTTAAGGAACCAACAGAAACAATGGGCTATTGAGCACGATTTCATGGAATCGTCATATAGTTCTCTGTATCGTGGAATTCATGCATTTTTATCAGCACCAAAAGATCGTCGTGATTTACTGCTATTGCAAAGAAAGCCAGAAGTCGATGCAAGCATAATCCTAAAGGGTGACTATGGCAATTTCAACGAAATGGTTTTAAGGGTGAAACAAGCAAAGGATCTCTTCCTGATTATTGGGCCTCCCGGTACAGGAAAGACTTCTTTTGGCATGCTGAATACTGTCAAAGAAGAGTTGCTTGAACAAGACTCTTCAGTACTCATCATGTCATATACTAATAGAGCTGTTGATGAGATATGCAGTAAGTTATTAGAAGAGGAAAGCACTTGCGATTTTATTCGTATTGGAGGGGACCTAAGTTGCAGTGAAGCTTATCGGGACCACCTTCTAAGCGAGAAAGTTGCCACAATTAACAATGTTGATGGGTTGAAGAGATTGCTTAGATCAACAAGAATTTTTGTGGGTACTACAACATCTATGAACTCTCATCTTTCACTTTTAAAGATGAAACAATTCAGTCTGGCCGTTATTGACGAAGCATCCCAAATACTTGAACCGCATCTTATTGGTATCTTGAGCGCACAGTACAACGGCACTCCTGCAATCAGAAAAGTTGTTATGATAGGTGATCATAAACAATTACCTGCCGTTGTCCAACAGAAACAAGATATATCAAAGGTTCAGGAACCTCTCTTACAAGATATTCATTTGTCTGATTGTCGTCTTTCTCTTTTTGAAAGATTGCTAAAAGAGTATAGACTTGAATACCAAACGGATAACCAAACCTCTTACTTGTTGAGGAAGCAGGGCCGTATGCATCATGACATAGCAATCTTTCCCAATTATGCTTTCTATAACAATATCTTGGAGGAAGTCCCTGTAGAACATCAGAAAAAAACTTTACAGGTACGGGGAAATGGTTTAAATGGCATTACAGACTTATTAAACACACGTCGTATAGCCTTTGTTACGGCGCAGTCTCCAGCAAATTCACCTTCTGATAAAGTGAACCAAAATGAGGCTGACATTATTGCTGCCATTGTCTATAAGGCTTATGAGATAGAAAAAGAACGGTTTGATGTTAATACGACTGTGGGAGTAATAGTTCCCTATCGCAATCAGATTGCTGCCGTAAGAAACACTATTGACAAATATGGAATTAAAGAGCTTCACGATATTACTATTGATACAGTAGAGCGTTACCAAGGCTCTCAAAGAGATTATATTGTGTACGGCTTCACCATCCAGAAATATTATCAATTGAACTTCCTTACTTCCAACGTTTTTGAAGATATTGACGGTACAATAGTTGACCGTAAACTCAATGTCGCAATGACACGTGCCCGTGAGCACCTTATCATGGTTGGTAATCCTGAGCTTTTGGCGAATAACTTTACCTATTATAAGTTGTTGGAGTTCACACGTAGTAAGCATGGCTATTTTGATGTAAAGAAAGTGGACTTTGTTCAAGGAAACTTTCAGGTTCCAAATTATGAAACTGAGGACTTGGACTTGAGCAAAGCAGTATATACGACATCTAGTGAATTTGATAAGGTGTTCGATGAATACGTTCTTTCCCCTGTCAGGCAAGACAAAAGAACTATCTGGCCATCTCAGATTTTTGGGAATGACATGCTGATAAATCTTAATGCAATTGGATATGGACGCATTAATTTCTCCAATCAGTTGCGGATGTTCGATGATTATGTGTTGTCGCCTGATCGTCAGGTCTTGATATACAGTTATTATATCATGCGACAGCACTATTGCAGTAGTATGAATATCTATAGGAGTTACAAGGATTGGATAAGTTCTCAGATATCCTCCGTCAGCGGAAGGGTTCACATGATAGATATTGGCTGTGGCCCAGCTACATGTGGCATTGCTTTTTCAGAATTATTCTTGAAAGAGGCTCCTGTTATGGTGTACACGGGCATAGATGTTTCTTCGGCTATGAAAAAGAAGGGGATGCAACTATTGCAGGGACTTCAGAAAGGTCAGCTTAACACTCAAATGAAAACCTCCTTTAATGAACTTGACCAAGCGTTTTGGCAAGGTTGTTCCGAATTGCCATCGCTGATTGTTTTCAACATCTCCTACTTCTTCTCTAACGTACCACCAAAGTTCACAGAGGATTTAGCTCAACGAATCAAACGAGTGTTGATTAACTATCCGCTGAACAAATATGTTTTCATCATTCAGCATTCGGACATAGACAGAAATTTAGAGTCGTTTAAAGTCTTTAAAAAAGTCCTGGAAAATAATGTAAATATAATAAAACATGAGAAGGACTCTTTTGCTTATAAGCTGAATTATAACGAGAAGAAACTTGAATTTTGTTATGACATTTGGATAAACAGATAAATATGAAAAAATATCCATCTTTAGTACCGTATATAATTAAGCGGCATTCAGAAATAGACCCAATCACTGGTGATAAGAAATGGGATTATACTGAAGAAAACCATTTGTATGATGTTGAAGAAAAGAGAATCTTAATGCAAGAAACTCCCTTTGCAGACATTTCATACATAGACTATTCTTTTGAGGATTCAACAGCTTTAGTGATAAAAAAAATACATAATGGCGTTTCATCCTATACCATCATTGATACTAAAAATGATTTGGGAAATCCACTTTGGTTTGACGAACTGGTTGTTTTATCACCAAAACTGATAATAGCAAGACGTAACAACTTGTATGGCATTATTGATTCCAACAAAACAATCAAAATCTTCTTTGAATATGAATATTTGAGCGCATATCGTGATCCTTTAGTATTCGTTGCAAAAAAGGACGGAAAATTTGGGGTTATAACAATTGATAATCATATTATTTTACCTTTTAAATATTACAGTATCACCCATAATTCAAGACTCGGTATCCTTGTTTGTCAAGATACAAAGGTGACTATTTTGTATAACATTTTAGATGGTTCTATTTCAACTATACCATATGGATTTAAAGCTATAGAATCTATTTCAGAAGGTATAGCCGTATTAAAGCTAGATAGCGAACGTTACGTCCTCTATGATTTGGACAAAATGAAACTAATCAACAATTATTCATACAGGTCTGCAACACCAATGATTAATGGTTTTAGTCTATGTAGTAATTGTATTATCGTTAATAAAGATGGTAGTAGCATTAAGTTGGAAGAAGGATTCTATCATAAGGACGGTGAGGTGGTATACAAGACTGATTATGTAGAAGATGATAATTGGAGGATAACAACATATATAAAAGATAAGTTTATTTCTTCTTTCATACATAAAAAAGAAGGATATGGGGTTTTTAGTTGTGGGTGTTATATGAACAAATATTTATGTTTGTCTGCTTTTAGTGATAAGTATAGCATACATGGCAATATTCGGTATTTTGATTTATATGGAAACCCTTTAGATTTTAATACGACACACAAAATAGTGGAAACGGAAAAAGATAAAAAGAACAAAGAAAAAATCGATTTGACGGAAAGAATTACACGGGGACAATCGAATTTGCATTTACAACATCGGTTAGATTATGAAGAATCTACAGAGTTTATTAAGGAAAAGTTCCCAGACGGACTGCCGTGTGACGAGCTTTATATTTACGAAATTGCGGATGGACTCTATCATATTACAACGGTTGATTGGTATGGTGATGGACCTTCTTCTAATTTTTACGGTTATATGATTGATGGAAAAAAATTATGGCAAGTTATCTCGATAAAACAGTGATAGACTACATGCGGTACAGGGGACAGGTCAGTGAAGTGAACCCAAAAAGTTGGACACAACCCTTACTGTTCATATGCGAAGAAGAACATTAGAAGAAAAGTTAGAAGCTATTAGATTAGTAGAGGCGGGCAACTCTCCTCGTTCAGTGTCTGACCGTTTACACATTGGACACCATCAAATTTATGAGTGGTTATACGTTTATAAAGAAAAAGGCGTCTCCGGGCTTGAAAACAAGCGTATATGTAAGAAAAACCAGTATTCATTTGAAAAAAAATGCGAAATAATTCGTGAATATCAAGAATCTGAGCTAACTTTGCCTGAGATTAGTTCAAAGCATGGTATCGCGTCTAGTACCTTAGTCGGCTGGCTGTCCAAGTTCAACAAGGGTGGAAAGGATGCGCTTGCAAGTAAGCAACCATCGCCAAGAGAACAATCCAAGAGCATTATGAAAAGATTACCAAAGGAAGAGTGGGAGAAGGAAAACGAGAGGCTCCGCAAGGAGATCGAACGCCTCAGGGCGGAGAACCTGCTGCTAAAAAAAGTGAAAGCCTTAGTCGAGGAAAGAGAGTCCCGAAACAGAAGGATTGGGCGCGGGCCATTGACGAACTAAGGCGCGAGGAGCATGTGGATCTCAATCTCCTGCTGGAGTTGACGAAGTTGGCTCTACAGATGGCATGCTGATGCACTCTGACCAGGGATGGCACTACCAGCATGCCGCATACCAGAGAAGCCTGAAGAACCACCATATTATTCAGAGTATGTTGAGAAAGGGAAATTGTCTTGACAATTCCGTGATGGAGAACTTCTTTGGAATAATGAAGTCGGAGCTGCTGTATGCAAAGAAATACACATCGATGGATTGTTTTATAACTGATTTAAAAGAGTATATGGTATACTACAATAATGAAAGAATAAAATTGAGACTCAACGGTATGTCACCTGTTTTATACAGAAAGGCATTCGAACAAGCTCACAGTTATTAACCCGTCCAACTTTGTGGGTTCACTTCAGTCTGTCCCTATGACCTTTATTTCCTCTTTCATATAATCACTCCCCTCCACAATACACAGGCATAAAGTCCAACCCTAAATCAAGCTTATTTTTTTTATGCTTTTACGAACTTCATCAGATACGATAATATCATTTATAGCTGGCTGTGAATTAAAGACCTTTAATTCTTTTACCTTATTATAGTCAAGCTTCAATTTTATAACAGAGTCTGTCCCTTCAACATATATGGTATTTTCAGTATCTATGACATCAAAAATCTTTTTAAAATGCATAATATAGGGATTGTCGTTTAATTCTTTCAGTCGTGGACGCATAGAGGTCAGCTTGGTATCTTGATGTTCCATGCGACAAGTTTTAATTGCTTTTTGCTGGTATAACGGCACTCCAAAGTAGTGAATTTGCTGACTTTGCCGATAACAAGATTAGGAGTTCTCTTCGGAGGACTCCATCTTAATTCCATTTCAGATGTCTCTTATGCCGTCTTGGTCTCTTTCAGCTCTGCCAGACGCCCCGCCAGGTGGACTGCGTTCGCTGTGTGGATGCCGAAGAAGATGTACAGTATCTCTGTTTTCTTCTTCCTGGCCTTGATCCTGCGCATGGCGTAATGCTCTTTCTGTGTTCCGAACGAGCCTTCCATCTGAGTGGCCCTGACTCTTGCCAGTTCCTTGCGGACATAGTCTTCCTCCCTCTTCTTCTCTGCTGATGGACGGCCACGCTTGACGAATGATGTCTGTATGCCCAGTTCCTTGCAGAGGTCCCTGTTGGCTGTGCCTGCATAGCCGGTGTCGCCACCTATCTTCTTCGCATCCACACCAAACAGCCGCTTGTGCATCTTGATGCAATGTCCGAGTCTTGTGCCCTCATTGAAGGCGTTGAAGGAGAGTTTCTCGATGAAAGAGATACCGTCCACCTGTATGTTGTTGCACTTGGCTCCAAACTCCACGTTCTTCACCTCCTTGCCACGGACGATGGGCCTCACGTATGGCTTTGATATGCTCACGATCCTGTCGGGAATGCTTTCCCTGGGGTCATTGCTGTCGAAGTGGTTCTTCTGCTGGCGGTACACCTTTGTGATAATGCCGAGGGTTGACTGCTCACGCACGGTCAGCACCTCCTGCTCATTATGTTCGCGCATCATCCTTCGTATTTCCTTCAAGATCTTCCCCAGCAGGTTTAACAGCCGGCGGATAATCCTGCGCTGTTGTGACTTCTTGTGTTTGCGCTGCTTCACATACTCCATGTTCGCCTTCTCCACGTCAAGGTACTTCGTCCTCGGGCGGTGGATGCCAAGACGCTGACAGGCATCACTCATCATACGATATGACTTCCCAACGCATTCCCACAGCAGCTTCTGGTCCGTCGGATACCGCATCTCGCTCTCATAACATGTCGCATCTGTGTGGAATGTATCAAGCTCTTTCATGTACGGTTTCCATGCATCCGCGAGTATGTTCTGCTGTTGCTGGATCTTCAGCTTGTCGGAAAGCTCGGAGATGATGTCATCTATCAGCTTGTAGTTCGTCAGGGGGCACAGAGGATTGACGTACACGTCGCAGAATATCTGATAGTGGACGTTGCCGTTCAACTGCTCCAGCAGTTTCGGGGCACTCAGCTGGGTGTACATCTTCAGGAACATCAGAGCAACCTTACCCTCCGGGGAGAAGAAGGACTTCCGGCCACGCTTACGTACTGGATGGTTGCTCACCAAACCAAAGTTCACTGCCATCTCATGAAGAGGGAGAAGCCGTTTCATACGTCCAAGCTCGCTGTTTTCAAACGTAACTCTAAATAAATCATAAAAATCGAACCCTTCGAACGGAATTCGCTTGCTTATTCCAGAAATATGTTGTACCTTTGCCATCGTATCACTTTTGTGATTCCCCCACTTTGTCACTTTTCGAGGGTGATTGGGGGATTTTTCTTATCATCTACAAAGGTACAAAATTTCTATCACATTGAGGATTAGATAGTTGTAAACAATCTTAATATTTAACGACACTCCCTATATAGTCCGCTTGCCGTGAGGTTCAGTCCGCGATGGTTGTAGAAGGCGGAGACGGAAGTCTTGCTGTCAAGGCGATAAACATAGTGGAAGTTTTTCACATCGCACGTCAAATCCGACCAGCGGAGGTCTGATGACACGGAGACACCGAAATCTCCGAAACGGTATGCTCCCGTGGCGGCACCATAGATGTCCTGCTGGTGGTACTTGTTGTTGGAGTGAACGGAAATGTTCTCCGGATAGTCGGAGCGGTAGTGCAGGTAGTCATTGGTATATTTGCCGATGGCACGGAGGCTCAGGTCGCCATATTGCTCACGCCATGTGAGCTGGAAGAAGAAGTTGCGGTCCCACTCGCGCCCCACATCAGTATAGGTGTCGGAGAGTCGACGGACAATACCTCCAGGCAGTCCTCTTTGAGAGTCGAAGTAATACGTGTGCCATTGGAAACCCTTCCAAAAAGCACAGGTTTCTATGCGGAACATCTTGATGTCTGAATTGCGTCGGGTTCCCGTTGTGTCTTCATACTCTGTATGATATTCAAAGGGATAATCACCTTCCGATGATGTATATGCAGCATCGAGAAGAAGCCAATTCTTGTAGCTGAAAGTTGCCGCAGCCTTATGGGTGTGAAACGAAGAATAAGCGTATGAGGCGGAGAGTGACGTGGAGTCGGGGCGGTGTGTCTTCAGATAGACCGTGGAAGCGGAGGCGTATTCCGAGGCGGTCATGAGCATCTCGGTCTTGTTGGCATTGAAGAGGCTGACCGACTCAAGCGTTGTCAAGGAATATTTGCCGAGGTCAACAGTGCCGTTCTGTGCATTGGTGATGCGCACACCGTCAAGATAGACCCCTACATGTTGGGAACCAAGCGAGCGGACGTTGATGGTCTTCTGTCCACCCAGACCACCATAGTCCTTGATTTGCACGCCCGCCATGTATTTCAATGCATCGGCAACAGATGACGATGGCAATGACTGTATCTGCTCATAGCCAATAACTTGGTTGGCACTCACCTCCTTATGTCCATCAACGACAATCTCATTGATGTGATACACGGAGTCAAGACGCACGTTTTGCGCTTGCACAGTAATACTGAACAAGAACAAGAGCATAGCCACAACGCAAGTATGGGCAGTACTATTGCCACACAATAACATCATAAATATTGTATTTCCGTGTCCGTAGTCCCGCAGACACATGTTATTACTGGCAAATGGCAGGTCTTCTGACTTATCCTCGCTGACACGGTCTTCCCGGACATCTGCAAAACTATGGTGTTTTGCTATCCAGTGACACTATTGGTCAGCCTAAAAAGGATTTACAGCATCGGGTAATGTCGCAGATTCTCACTGCGTTCCCATCTTAGCTCCGTAGCCTCATAAATAATATCTATAAGGGGGGAGAACCAAATGCGGTTGCAAAGTTATATGTTTTTTTGAAAAAGACAAAATAGAAAGAGAAAAACAGCTGTAAATTTACTTTTTTTAATAAAATTCATACATTACCTATTGAGTAATTACTTTCTATCTTACAAGTATGCTGCTTCGTCTCCTTGTCGTAGTTGATATCGTGAGCCACGATGTCACGGAAATCGTCATTGCCTTTCACTTCTATTTATCATCTTGTTTCATGCCATTCGTCACATATCTTTGCGAACAAATCTGCAGATGATATTTATGAACGACTAAACAATGATGAGGAATACAGGCGTCAGAGGCGTTTCTTGTAGCTTCTCACGGCCCATGCTCCCATTATTGAGCCAATGACGAGCAAAGCCATAAGTTGATGGGCTACATTGCGGAAGTCGCCTCCGCGCACAAATACCGTGCGGATGGCCTCAACAAAATAATGCATGGGATTGATGTATGTGGTGAGGTAGGCAAGATGGGGCATAGATCGTGTGGGAGTGAACAAGCCACTTAGCAAAAGCATGCATACCACAAAGAACCACATCACAAAGATTGCCTGTTGCATGGTGTCGCTATAGTTGGAGATGACGAGTCCGAAACTGCTCCAAAACAGTGCCAGCAGCATTGACAAGACGAAAACGAGCCAAAGCGGGCCTTGGCAAGTGATGTCGTAGATGAGCCACGAGAGCACAAGGCATACTACAATCACGAACAGTGCTATTATCCAATATGGTATGAGTTTGGCGAGAATAAATGCCCATTTCGGCACTGGAGTGACATTTATCTGCTCTATAGTGCCAGCCTCTTTCTCGCCGACGATATTCAGCGTGGGAAGGAAACCGCACATCAGCATCATCACAATGGCAAACAGAGCGGGAATCATAAACACCTTGTAGTTGAGGTGCTTGTTATAAAGGAACAAGGCGGAAACCTTGGACTGCATCGTCTCCGCCGACGGACTAACCTTAATGGTGATGATCTGCGAAAGATACGTAGCTCCGATAGAACCCTTTGTCCCGTTCACGGCGTTTGCGGCGATGAGCACTTGAGGGTTGCGTTTCCTGACGATGTCTCTACTGAAGTGTTGCGGTATCACCATCACCACGTCGGCATCCATATTCTCGATGTCCTTGAGGGCAGCCTCATAAGTGGGTTTCTGTCCGTTGAATATGAAATAGTTGCTCGCCTCTATGCTGTGCACGAGTTGTCTTGAGAGCGTTGAGCGGTCGTTGTCCACCACATCCACACGGATGTTCTTCACCTCCTGGTTCATCACCCAAGGCATCACGCACATCATCATTATCGGGAAGAGGATGATGAGACGAGGCAGAAACGCATTGCGTCGTATCTGCAGAAATTCCTTTTGTATGAGATATTTCAGCATAGTCTTTTCTTGAATTTTGCGAGTGCTACAATCATGAGGGATAGTGCCATTGCCGAGAGAATGGATATCTCCCTTACTACATTACTGATATCCACTCCCATTATCATAAGTTTGCGCATCGCCTGGATATAATACTTGGGCGGCACCAAGGCAGCAATCCACTGCAACACCTCGGGCATCGACTCCACGGGAAATAACATGCCCGAGAGCATCACTATAGGCATGAGCAATACCATCGCCGAAAGCAGAAGGGCCATGAGCTGGGTTGTGGCGATGGTTGATATGAGCAGGCCGAGCGACAGGGCAAGGATAATATATATGGTGGAGACGACATATATCCACACAATACTGCCCGCCAGCGGAACGTCGAGCACATAGCGCGCCATGATCAGTATGGTGGTGAGGATAGCGAATGCAAGTACCAAATAAGGCACCACCTTGGCTATTATAATCATCAGCGGGCGTACAGGCGACACAAGCAGCACCTCCATAGTGCCTCGTTCCTTCTCGCGGACTATCGATATAGAGGTCATCATGGCACACACAAGCATCAGCAACATGCCGAGAATGGCTGGAACGAAGTTGTAGGCGGATCGCATCTGCGGATTATACAGTAATTAAAGTTTCCCACACCTAAAAGAAGTGGTTGAAATTGCTGCTAAGCCTTTATCCCATTTATTGGGAACAGACTTCTCGTTCTTTGAAATTATTGAAAAAAAATCTGAAGATAAATAACAGATTGTCAATTATTTGTTGTATCTTTGTAAGGGTCAAAAACAAGATATTAAACAAAAATTCAACAATCTGTTATGAATGCAAAATTAAGTCATTTTTCTGAATTATCCAACTTTTTGAGTGAAAAATCTTCTATCTGCAATGATTTTCTGTCATTATTGGACAGATTCAAGCTTGGACAGTCACTT
>NZ_NPJG01000037.1 GCF_002251245.1 Prevotella sp. P5-92 | reverse complement strand
CCGTGACCGCGAGGGTCGGCCTAGGGTGAAACCGGTGATTGGGGCTAAGTCGTAACAAGGTAGCCGTACCGGAAGGTGCGGCTGGAACACCTCCTTTCTGGAGGGACGCCATAGAGGTGGAGAGTTAGGGAAGAAGCCTTTCTTCTTCCGACGAGACCTTTTTTTTTGGTTCGTTACCTCTTCTTGTACTTGCAACTCTGTCTTTCGGGGGATTAGCTCAGCTGGCTAGAGCACCTGCTTTGCAAGCAGGGGGTCAACGGTTCGAATCCGTTATTC
>NZ_NPJG01000036.1 GCF_002251245.1 Prevotella sp. P5-92 | reverse complement strand
TATGTATTCTTGTTTCTCTGCCTATAAGTGCATCGACACCCCAACCGCCGTCCAGAAACACCTTTACAGATGCTTCAGACAGCATTTCAAGAATCTCACATGCATCAAAATAAGTGACCATAAAATTTGGATTTATCTAACCTTAATTCCGCAACACTATAATTTAACTTTATTTATAAGTTCCTGAGCAACAATAAGTTGCCTAGGATTTTGCCGTGTCAGATTTTTCACTTATCTTAGTGTTGCAATTAGAAAACAAGCGAAAATCGTAACAAGGCGCTGCAAAGGTACAAATAAAATTCGAAAAACTCACACCTTTTGGAGGATTTTTTTCAATCATGGAGAAATTTTTTCAATCATGGAGAAATTTGACTCCATGCTTTCACCCGTTATCGACTCAACACTGGGTCAGAGATGCAGCAGTATCATCGGATATCAGTTCAGCGAGATAGTCCGTTCGCTGATGAGCGTT
>NZ_NPJG01000035.1 GCF_002251245.1 Prevotella sp. P5-92 | reverse complement strand
AAGTGACTGTCCAAGCTTGAATCTGTCCAATAATGACAGAAAATCATTGCAGATAGAAGATTTTTCACTCAAAAAGTTGGATAATTCAGAAAAATGACTTAATTTTGCATTCATAACAGATTGTTGATTTTTTGTTTAATATCTTGTTTTTGACCCTTACAAAGATACAACAAATAATTGACAATCTGTTATTTATCCTCAGATTTTTTTCAATATTTTCAAAGAACGAGAAGTCTGTTCCCAATAAATGGGATAAAGGCTTAGTAGCAATTTCAACCACTTCTTTTAGGTGTGGGAAACTTTAATATGTAAGTTACCTTCAACACAAGAGTTAATATCACATTTAGGTGGTAAAGAAGCTATAAAGAAAATGTCAGACCAAACGTTAAAAATGAAAATCAGAGATTTTCACTATAATGTTGCTTGGAATGCTTTTGCAAAAAAATATAAGATAACTCCAGAACAGGCGAAAGATATTTTCGGATTGTTGGATCATGCACCTCATGAAGCTGAAAATGGCATAATGCAACTTGTACCCAATAGTATTCATAATTTCAAAAACTTATACGGGCACAATGGACTTGTTTCAAAGCGAATGGCTGAATTAAGGGCTTTACAATAGAAGTCCTATCAACAATATTTTTTTGCTATTTGTTTATGCCAATATGAAGGACTACCTGCGCAGACATATCTGGATATTATCCAAGCTATACGAGAATCCCAAGGGATTGACGTATAAGGAGTTTGAGTATGAATGGGGACGGACGGAGTTGAACTCGCTGAAGACTCCATTGCCTAAACGAACTTTTGCTGATTGTCTGCGTGCTATAGAGGAAGCTTTCGATATTCAGATTTCGTCTGATGTTCGTAATGGGTACAGGTATCGCATTGTTAACCGTGAATGGCTGGAGAAAGACAATGTGAAGGATTGGTTGCTGTCGGCCTTTGCTGTTAACGGACTGTTGCAGGACAGTAAAGGACTGCGTGATAGGGTGATGTACGAAACGATTCCATATGGAAACGGGCATTTGCTGAAGATATTGGAATGCATGAAGAAAAACCAGGTCGTAAACCTCCTTTATCAGGATTTCTTTGATGATGAGCCTTGCGAGATATTGCTGGAGCCATACTTTGTACGAGTATTCCACCAAAGATGGTATGTCATTGGTGTGATGCTTAATGCGCCTGAGGGCGAAGAGCCTGAGGAACGGACAAAGCAAGGGCGAATACGACGTTATGCGCTTGACAGGGTACATCGGATATTTGCTACAGAGGACACATTCAAGATGCCACGTGGCTTTACTGTAGATTCATATTTTGCTGACGCTTTTGGCATAATCGTTGAGCCGGAAGTGCTTAAAGCAGAACGTATTCGAATAAAGGCGACTGATATCAACCATAGGCGCGATTATCTGCGAAAATTGCCGATACACTGGTCGCAACGTGAGGTGGAGAATCATAGCGACTACTCGATATTTGAAGTAACGGTAATGCCCACCTACGACTTTATTCAGCATATCCTATCGATGAGTAGCGAGGTTGAGGTTTTGTCGCCAAATTATGTAAGGGAAGAGGTCGTCAGATGGGTAAAAGAGATTGCTAAAATATATGGTCTGAAGACACTAGACTTTTGACTTGTTAAGACATGAGCTCTTTCTCTTTCAAAGATGGTCAAAAAGAAAAAAGAGTTGGGTGTAACATCCCATTTTAAAGGATGTTACACCCAATTTCTTATTTTGGAATCTTGCGATTACTCCTCTACTGCTGCCTGCGCGGCGGCAAGACGTGCGATAGGCACGCGGAATGGAGAACAGCTTGCGTAGTTCATGCCAATCTTGGCGCAGAACTTAACAGAGCTGGGCTCACCACCATGCTCACCGCATATACCGCAACGGAGAGACGGACGAACACCACGACCCTTCTCTACTGCCATCTTGATGAGCTGACCAACACCCTTCTGGTCGAGAACCTGGAATGGGTCAACCTTGAGGATCTTCTTGTCGAGATATACAGGCAGGAAGCTGGCGATGTCATCACGAGAGTAACCGAAGGTCATCTGGGTGAGGTCGTTGGTACCGAATGAGAAGTACTCTGCCTCAGTAGCGATACGATCTGCAGTGAGGGCTGCACGAGGAATCTCGATCATTGTACCAATCTCAAACTCAATCTCCACGCCATACTCAGCGAATACCTCCTTGGCAGTCTTCTGGATAATCTCCTTCTGCTGCTTGAGCTCATAGAGGATACCAATCAGCGGAACCATAATCTCTGGCTTCGGATCCTTGCCTTCCTTCTTCAACTCGCAAGCTGCAGAGAGGATAGCGCGTGTCTGCATGGCTGTAATCTCGGGGAATGTGATACCCAAACGGCAACCACGGTGACCGAGCATTGGGTTGTTCTCGGCGAGAGAAGCCACACGACGCTGGATTGTGGCGATGTCAACACCCATCTCATCAGCCATAATCTGCTGACCAGCAAGATCGTGGGGAACGAACTCGTGGAGAGGTGGATCGAGCAAGCGGATGTTAACAGGACAACCGTCCATAGCCTCGAGGATACCCTTGAAGTCGGCCTTCTGATAAGGCAGCAACTTGGCAAGTGCCTTCTCGCGACCCTCAACAGTCTCAGAGAGAATCATCTCGCGCATAGCGACAATCTTCTTGTCCTCGAAGAACATGTGCTCTGTACGTGTAAGACCGATACCCTTAGCACCGAAATCGCGTGCAACCTGTGCGTCGTGGGGAGTATCAGCGTTGGTGCGCACCTGCAACTTGGTATATTTGTCGCAGAGGTCCATCAACTCCTTGAAGTCACCGCTGAGTTCAGCAGCCTTAGTGGGAACTTCGCCTGCATATACCTGTCCGGTAGTACCGTTCAGAGAGATATAGTCACCTTCCTTATATACAACACCGTCGATTTCAACGGTCTTAGCCTTGTAGTCAACATTGATGCCACCGGCACCAGATACGCAGCACTTACCCATACCACGAGCCACAACGGCAGCGTGAGAGGTCATACCTCCACGGGCTGTCAAGATACCCTCGGCAGAAGCCATACCAGCGAGGTCCTCGGGAGAAGTTTCGATACGTACCATGATAACCTTGTGACCATCAGCATGCCATGCCTGTGCATCGTCAGCGTGGAACACAATCTGACCGCAAGCAGCACCAGGAGAAGCAGGCAGACCCTGTGTAATCACCTTAGCCTTCTGCAGGGCGAGCTTGTCGAATACTGGGTGGAGAAGTTCGTCGAGCTTCTGAGGCTCACAACGCAAGATAGCAGTCTTCTCGTCGATCATTCCCTCGTGGAGAAGGTCGATGGCAATCTTCACCATAGCAGTACCCGTACGCTTTCCGTTACGAGTCTGGAGGAACCACAGTTTGCCCTCCTGTACGGTGAATTCCATATCCTGCATGTCATGGTAGTGCTTTTCGAGTTTGTCTTGGAGATCGTTAAGCTGTGCATATATTTCGGGCATAGCCTCTTCCATCGAAGGATACTTGGCTGCGCGCTCTTCTTCGCTAATTCCTGCGCGCTCTGCCCAGCGCTGCGAACCGATCTTTGTAATCTGCTGTGGTGTGCGGATACCTGCAACAACGTCCTCACCCTGTGCATTAACAAGGTACTCACCGTTGAACAGGTTCTCACCATTACCGGCATCACGGCTGAAGCATACACCAGTAGCAGAGGTGTCGCCCATATTACCGAATACCATTGCCATAACGCTGACGGCAGTACCCCACTCGTCGGGAATACCCTCCATCTTGCGATACAGGATGGCACGCTCGTTCATCCAGCTGCGGAACACAGCGCAGATAGCACCCCAAAGCTGCTCGATTGGGTCGTTGGGGAAGTCCTTACCTGTGCGCTCCTTGATAGCAGTCTTAAAGAGGCTAACGAGCTTCTTCAGTTCCTCTACAGAGAGGTCCTTGTCAAGCTTCACGCCACGCTCAGCCTTCACGCTCTCGATAATCTCCTCAAACGGGTCGATGTCTTCCTTGTTCACAGGCTTCATCTCAAGCACTACGTCACCGTACATCTGCACGAAACGACGATAAGAGTCATAAACGAAGTGTGGATTGTTTGTCTTAGCCACAAGTCCCTCTGCCACCTCGTCGTTAAGACCGAGGTTGAGGATTGTGTCCATCATACCAGGCATTGAAGCGCGTGCACCAGAGCGAACACTGACGAGCAGTGGGTTCTTAACATCTCCAAACTTGGAGTTCATAAGCTCCTCAGTGTGCTTAACGGCAGCATTAACCTCATCCTGCAGGATTTCCTTAATCTTCTCCTGACCGACTTCATAATACTCGTTGCAGCAACTGGTTGTGATTGTAAAACCAGGAGGCACTGGCACACCAATAAGGTTCATCTCGGCAAGGTTTGCACCCTTACCACCAAGTTCCTCACGCATTTTTGCGTTTCCTTCGGCTTTTCCGTTTCCAAAGGTATAAACTCTTTTTTCGCTCATAAATTAAAATTGGTTGTTGTATTGTAATTTATTTGTGTCACTTCTATGTTTATAGTCCGAAAGACAATGTTTTCTGCCATTTGGCAAGTTTATCAACTGCAAATGTAATACTTTTTTTGATTTGGTGCAAGAAAAATCGGAAAAAAATGCATCTTTCATGTTACATTTTGTGGATTATTTTGTAAATTTGCACCGAAAATAGACAAAAACAACATAAAAGACAACATAAATGAGTAGAAAAAAGAAGCCTTTCCCCATCCTGGAAAACATCACTATCACCGATGTGGCAGCTGAGGGAAAATCGCTCACAAGAGTTGGCGACATGGTGATCTTCGTGCCCTTTGCAGTGCCAGGAGACGTCGTTGACCTGCAGATAAAAAAGAAAAAACACAGCTACTGCGAGGCTGAAGTTGTAAGGTTTATTAAATATAGTAATGTACGCGCGACCCCTCTGTGCCAGCATTTTGGAATCTGCGGAGGATGTAAATGGCAAAACCTTCCCTACGAGGAGCAGCTAAAGGCAAAACAAAAACAGGTGCACGACCAACTGACAAGAATAGGAAAAGTGCAACTGCCTGACTTCGAACCCATCATGGGCTCGGTGAAGACATTCGAATACCGTAACAAGTTGGAGTTCGGATGCTGTAACAAACGCTGGCTCACACGTGAGCAAGTGGCATCGGGATTCAAATACGACAACATGAACGGCATAGGATTCCATATCACCGGAGCCTTCGACAAGATTTTGCCCATAGAGAAATGCTGGCTCATGGACGACTTGCACAACAGAATAAGAAACAACATTCGCGACTACGCCTTCGAACACGGCCTGAAATTCTTCGACCTCAGGGCTCAGACAGGTCTGCTGCGCGACATTATCATACGCAACTCTAACACCGGCGAGTGGATGGTGATCATTCAGTTTCACTATGACGAGTCAGGCGACGAGACACGAGCATTGGAACTCTTGCAACACGTGGCTGACTCCTTCCCAGAAATCACGGCACTCATGTATGTCAACAACCAGAAATGCAACGACACCATAGGCGACCAGGACGTGATTGTGTTTAAGGGCAACGACCATATCTACGAAACGATGGAAGACCTGAAATTCAAGGTAGGACCCAAGAGTTTCTACCAGACTAACACCGACCAGGCTTACCATCTCTACTGCGTGGCCCGCAACTTTGCACAACTTACAGGCGACGAAACCGTTTACGACCTCTACACCGGCACAGGCACCATCGCCAACTTCGTGGCTCACAAGGCAAAGAAAGTGGTTGGTATTGAGTATGTGCCTGAGGCTATTGAGGACGCGAAGGTAAACTCGCAGGTGAACGGCATCGACAACACTTCCTTCTTCGCAGGAGACATGAAGGATATTCTCACCGATGACTTCATAGCCGAACACGGACAACCTGACGTCATCATCACCGACCCCCCACGCGCTGGAATGCACCCCGACGTAATCAAGGTGATCATGAACGCCGCACCGAAACGTATTGTTTACGTAAGTTGTAACCCCGCAACACAGGCAAGAGACCTGCAACTGCTCGACCCGCTGTATAAAGTGGCGAAAGTACAACCCGTGGACATGTTTCCGCATACGCCGCACGTAGAGAATGTAGTACTGTTGGAAATGAAAAGTGAAGTATGAAGAAGATGATTATATTGGCTGCAATCGCAGCCTCATTGTCAATGCAGGCGAGAGCTGCTGAGACTACAGAAAAGACAAATGCAGACAAAAAAGAAGCCCCAAAGGAACTGAAACTGGCCGACGTGATGAGCAAGCCAAAGATATCAGGTTATCTCATCGGCAACTATAACGCCACATTCCAAGAGGGCAAAAACAGTAACACGTTCAGCATCCGACTCATACGCCTCACCATGACAGGTCGGATACTCAACGACTTTGAATATAAACTACAAGGACAGCTGAACGGCAACTCCAGCACCTTCGGCGAGTCGCCACGCATGGTTGACATGAGCCTTGAATGGCTGAGACACAAGGAGTTCAAGGTCAAGATAGGACAGTTTAAGCGCCCTTTCTCGTTTGAAAACCCTATGAATCCCATCGACATTGGATTCAACTCACAAGCACAGTCAATACAGAAACTCGCAGGATTCAACGACCGCACTGGCGAACAGTCGAGCAGCGGACGTGATATAGGTGTTCAAGTGTCGGGCGACCTTATTCCTAACGCCAACGGCCGACGACTGTTGCACTACGAGGCGGGCGTGTTCAACGGACAAGGCATCAACCGCAAGGATGTGGGCAATCAGAAGGATGTCATCGGAGGCGTTTGGGTGTCACCCATCAAGGGAATGCGCATCGGTGCTTTCGGATGGGTAGGTTCATACGCACGCACCGGTTGGTGGAATGACGGAATGATTGAGGAATCAGGCACAAGAAAGGTGAACCGCTACCGCTACGCCATCTCCGCCGAATACAAAGACGCCGACTGGCAGATACGCTCAGAGTATATCCACAACACCGGCGGTGCGTTCAAAACCACAGCCAACACAAGCGACGACCTGAAGGACTGCAACTACAACGACAAGCTCGGCGACCGTGCCGACGGAGTGTATGTAGCCATGATTGCACCCATCATCAAGGGCAAGCTAAGGGCCAAGGCACGCTACGACCTCTATCGACAGGCTGGCGACTGGGCATCGGCAAAGACTATCTACAAGGCTGGATTCAACTACCTGTTCTGCAAGAACCTTGAGATACAGACCGAATACTCTCTCGTCAACGATCGCAACATCGTCAACCACAACTACAGCATGGCCGACGTACAGTTCAGTGTAAGATTCTAAATAAAAACGACATTATGAAGTTCATAGCGATAATTCCAGCAAGATACGCCTCAACGCGTTTCCCCGGCAAGCCATTGGCCACGCTCGCGGGCAAGCCTGTAATACAACACGTATATGAGAAAGTCAGCAGCGTGGTCGCCGACACGTGGGTAGCTACCGACGACGACCGCATCTTCAATACTGTAGAGGCTTTCGGAGGCAAGGCGATAATGACACGCACCGACCACAAGAGCGGCACCGACCGCATAGAGGAAGCAGTAGAAAAGATTGGCGGCGAATGGGACGTGGTGATCAACGTACAAGGCGACGAGCCCTTCATCCACACGTCACAGATAGAAACCGTCTGCCGCTGTTTCGACGACCCGTCCACAGAGATAGCCACCCTCGGCAAGCCTTTCGGCGACAATATCGAGGCGATAAGCAATCCCAACTCACCGAAAATCGTCATCGACAAGCGAGGCTATGCCCTCTATTTCAGCCGCAGCGTCATTCCATACGTCCGCGGAAAGGAAGCGCATGAATGGGCTCTCTCCTACCCTTTCCTCAAGCATATAGGTCTCTACGCCTATCGCCGCAATGTGCTAAAAGAAGTGACTCGACTGCCACAAGGCACCCTCGAGACAGCTGAAAGCCTCGAACAACTAAGATGGCTTGAGAACGGCTACCGGATAAAGGTAGGACAGACCGACATCGAGACCATTGGCATCGACACCCCAGAAGACTTGGAAAAAGCGGAAGAATATGTCAAAGGACTCGTTTAGCTTCAGGCAGTTTACCGTCAGGCAAGAACGCTGCGCCATGAAGGTAGGCACAGACGGAGTGCTGCTCGGAGCATGGGCGTGCAAGAAACCCGCAGAAAGCCCAATGCGGATACTCGACATCGGCACAGGCACAGGACTCATCGCCCTCTTTCTTGCCCAACGGTTCCCGAATGCTACCATCGAGGCGATTGATATCGACGACGACGCGGTGACACAAGCAAACGAAAACTTCGCGGCATCGCCATTCGCCGACAGACTCACCTCACGCCGCGCATACCTGCAGGATGAAGACGAACAAGAGCGGTACGACCTCGTTGTGTGTAACCCTCCCTTCTTCGTCGATTCGCTCACCTGTCCTGACGACAAGCGCACCATGGCCCGACACGCCAAGACACTCACCCTCGCTGAACTGGCACGAAAAGCAAACCAACTGCTGAAAACAGACGGTACACTGGCAGTGATTATTCCCTCGGAAAACAAGACGACCATGGAGTCAGAATGCATCTTCAACGGCATGAGCCTCCAACGTCTCTGCCGTGTAAAGACAAAAATGACCAAGCCCGAGAAACGCGTTATGATAGAATTTGGCAAACATGCCGATACCATTTATGACGAAGTTTTGATAATTGGAGATGACAAATATAAGGCTTTGACAGGCCATTTCTACTTATAAAGAGTTAAAGAGTTAAAAATCATACCTAATATTAGGTATTTTCTCAGAAAAAATCATTAATTTTGCAGTGCTGAAAATAGCAAATTATTTATTATTCATTTTTAAATAAACGAAGAATATGCAGTATTCTAATGAAGTCAACAACATGTGCGTTGTTGCAAAGGGTCCAAACCACGGACCAGCCCCAATTCCTGAAGAAGGAAAATGGATTCAGGCTAAAGAGATCAAAGACATCTCTGGTTATACCCACGGCGTGGGTTGGTGTGCACCACAGCAGGGAGCTTGCAAGCTGTCGCTGAACATTAAGGAAGGCATCATCCAGGAGTGTCTGGTAGAGACTATCGGTTGTACAGGTATGACACACTCTGCTGCCATGGCTTCTGAGATTCTCCCAGGCAAGACCATCCTCGAGGCTCTCAACACTGACCTCGTTTGTGACGCTATCAACACCGCTATGCGCGAACTCTTCCTTCAGATCGTTTACGGTCGTTCACAGAGCGCATTCTCTGAGGACGGACTCGTTATCGGCGCAGGTCTTGAGGACCTTGGCAAGGGTCTCCGCAGCCAGACAGGTACTCTCTATGGCACCGTTGCCAAGGGTACACGTTACCTCGAGCTTACAGAGGGCTACATCACAAAAATGTTCCTCGACAAGGACAACCAGGTTTGCGGTTACGAATACGTTCACCTCGGCAAGATGATGGAAGCCATCAAGGCAGGTATGGATGCTAACGAGGCTGTGAAGAAGTTCACAGGCTCATACGGTCGCACCAAGGCCGAGCAGGGAATTGTTAAGTCTATTGATCCACGTAAAGAATAATAAGGAGAAACAACTATGATTAGAGAAGTGAAATTCGAAAGCCAGGAGCGCAGAATCAAGCAGGTTCTCGCAGCTCTCAACGAGAACGGTATCAAAGATATCGAAGAGGCTAATCAGATTTGCGAAAATGCAGGTGTTGATCCTTACAAGATTTGCGAGGACACTCAGGGCATCTGCTTCGAGAACGCAAAGTGGGCATACGTTTGCGGTGCTGCCATCGCTATCAAGAAGGGTGTGAAGAGCGCTGCCGAGGCTGCTGAGGCTATCGGTATCGGTCTGCAGGCTTTCTGCATCCCAGGTTCTGTTGCCGACGACCGTAAGGTAGGTATAGGCCATGGTAATCTTGCTGCCCGTCTGCTCCGCGAGGACACACAGTGCTTCGCTTTCCTCGCTGGCCACGAGTCGTTCGCAGCTGCCGAAGGTGCTATCAAGATTGCCGAGATGGCAAACAAGGTTCGCAAGAATCCTCTGCGTTGTATCCTCAACGGTCTTGGCAAGGACGCTGCCATGATCATCAGCCGTATCAACGGCTTCACATACGTACAGACCAAGTTCGACTACTACACAGGTAAGGTAGAGGTTGTTAATCGCACTGCTTACTCTGACGGTCCTCGCGCCAAGGTTAACTGCTATGGTGCTGACGACGTTCGTGAAGGTGTTGCCATCAACTGGCTTGAGGATGTTGACGTTTCCATCACAGGTAACTCAACCAACCCAACCCGCTTCCAGCACCCAGTAGCCGGAACATATAAGAAGGAGCGCGTGCTCGCAGGCAAGCCTTACTTCTCAGTAGCTTCTGGTGGTGGTACAGGTCGTACACTGCACCCAGACAACATGGCTGCAGGTCCTGCTTCTTATGGTATGACCGACACTCTCGGCCGTATGCACTCTGACGCTCAGTTTGCTGGTTCATCTTCTGTTCCTGCTCACGTTGAGATGATGGGCTTCCTCGGTATGGGTAACAACCCAATGGTAGGTGCTACTGTTGCCGTTGCCGTTACTGTTGACATGGCCATCAACAAGAAGTAAGTTGATTCTTTAGTTGACAAGTTAACAAGCTAACAAGCTAACAAGTTGACAAGTTAACAAGTTGATACATAAGAAAAATTAAGGCCTCCGCGTTTTAGTCTTCGACTTTTACGCGGAGGTCTTCTTTTGTATTCCAAAATTATTCTTTTTCTCCCTTTATCTTCTTTTATTATCTTTATTCAATAAACATTGTCTCGTCCATTTCGGAGAGCGACTTTTTCTTCTTGTTTTCCTTCGCGCCAGCCTTTATCAGATTGCGTGCTGCGGTAATGATGCTTGGTCCGCTGTCGGCAGTGGTTATCTTTAGCTTCCCCATCCTCTTGATGGTCTCGTTCATGCTTGTCTCCACATCCATAAAACGTATGCCAAAGTCCTGCACCCTCTCCACCACGATATTTGCTGCATCCATCATGGCCTGTTGGTTGGTCAGTTGGCGCACTTGTGTCCACATCATCTCCAGTACCCTGAGGTTCATATACATAGTTTGCGGTCCGAGTATCAGCACGCCTTCGTCGTAAGCCTCACGCCATAGTGTGTCGTCGTTGAGCAAAGCGAGATTTAGTGCGCCTTCTATCGGTACATACATTATGGCAAAGTTGAGGCGGTTGTAGCCCGAGGGCAGATAGTTTGAGTATTCTTTCTTTGCCAGTCGTTTCACCTGTGCCCTCACGCTGGCAATATGCTGTCGGAGCCATTCCTTCTTCTCATCGCTGCCTTCCTCGGCATTCATATATCTCTCGTAAGCCGTGAACGACATCTTTGAGTCAACCACAACATGGCGGTTGTTTGGGAAATGGAGTATGAAGTCGGGAATGAGTCCCTTGCCGTCGTCACCCTTGGCACGGTTTCCCCCCTTGTCTCTGAGAGTCTCCTGGGTGTCAAACTGCTCGCCCTCTCTCAGTTCCATGTCTTCGAGCAGCTGTTTGAGTTTCAGTTCGCCGAAATTACCTTGCACCTTCACCTCGCCTGTCAGCGCCCTTGTCAGTCGGTCTGCAGTCTCGCCCAACGCAATGCTCTTCTGCATGTTGATCTTTATGGTCTCGTCGAGTCGTGCCAAAGCCTCATACTGCTGTTGCTTCGAGTGGTCGAAGGCCTCCTGCATGTCTTTCAGGCTTTTCTGGAGCGGATCGATAATCTTCGACACCTGTTCCTTGTTTCTCTCACCCAACTCGTCCTGTCGTCTCTTCAGCACTTCCTCTGAGGTAGTCTGCATCTGCTGCTTTATCATTGCGAGTTGGTCTTCCACCTGTTTCCGGTTCATCTCTTTCAGCACGTCGAGCTGTCTCTCAGAGTTTTCCTTTATCTGCCCTATCTGTGTCTCGTAGCTCTCCTTCTGTTGGGCTAACTGCCTACTGAAGGCCTCTTTCATCTCAGCCATCTGTCTCGTGTAAGCATCTTTTATCTCCCCTATCTGCTTCTCCTGCATCGTCTTCCCCACATAGAAGCCCACGCAAGCCATCAGTGCCATTCCTGCCACTGCAATCAAAAATAATGTTGTCATATTTACTTTATTTGCTTATATATATAAAAAGGTGTATGCAAAGGTAGCAATAAAGCTACAAACGGCCAAAGAAACCCGGCTAATTAACATTTACAAAAACGGTGGGAATGGGTGACACGTGTAAAATTGTGTTCTGTAAAGAGTGTGCCATTGACAACGTCTATAAGTTCCGACTTATGTGTTTTTCCCAATTATGCAATGCATCTACAACATCCTCTGCTACATACTCCAAACTTTGGGTATGTTCTACATCATATAAATCAAAAAGTAGGTTCTTTACAAGACCAACCTTGTCAAGACGCTTGTGCATTTCTGAAGGCGAAATGCCCATAAGGTCAGCGGCAGCTCCAATAGCCATTACTGCAAAATGCACTTTTTCTGCCTCGTTGTTATTGTTTTGTATCATACAAACTCGCAATTTTGCTGCAAATATACTGCTTTTTTTATGAATTTTCCAAGAAAAAGCGGAAAAATAAGGGTTACTTTGAATATTTTTCCCAAAAAGTTTTCTCCTTTCTGATAATCTTCGTACCTTTGGAGCGGATTTCCACTTCTGCGGGCCGCAGGCTTCGCAGAGGATTTCCAATAACATTGTGGGTAAAAACAAAAGCATTCGCTATTATTCGCGTTCAGCCAAAAGCGTAGGAAACTTTCATGGATATAACGTAACAAGAATAATATGTGACAGGGTGTCCGTAGATATATGGATGCCTTGGTTAGTTGTATTAGCAATGCAATCACGCAATAGGCGTGATGCATTCTTATAACTGACTGAGGTTTCCTTCCTACGCTACCTCAAAGCTGAACGCAATAAGGTGCATCGCGCCATTATTGTGTCTCGGCGTGATTGATAGTTGAGTGCCAAACGACTATCATTATTTTTATGGCAAACAAGAACCTAAACGCAGCAAAGACGGCAAAGAAGGATGAGTTTTACACTCAGATGTCCGACATAGAGATGGAGTTGCAGCATTATTGGCAGCATTTCCACGATAAAGTTGTGCTGTGCAACTGCGACGACCCTTACGAAAGCAACTTCTTCAAATATTTTGCGCTTCACTTCAATCATCTCGGATTGAAGAAGCTTATCTGCACATGCTATAATGGTTCTCCCATTCAAGGGGATGAATTAACGTTGTCATTTGATTTTGGTGATGAAGAACCTAAGAAAATTGCCCATAAAGTTGTTATTACAGAAGTGAAAGACCTTAACGGCGATGGAGCAGTTGACCTATCGGATGTAAGAATACTTCTGCAAAACGACAAGAACGTGCTCTCAACTCTCGAAACTGGTGATTTTCGCTCAAAGGAATGTATTGAGCTGTTGAAAGAGGCAGACATCGTTGTGACCAATCCTCCATTCTCACTCTTTAGGGAATATATCGCTCAGTTGATGGAGTATGAGAAGAAGTTCTTGATAATCGGGAATGTAAATGCTATAACATACAAAGAGGTCTTTCCGCTGATAATGAATAATAAGGTGTGGTTTGGACCAAGTATTTCAAGTGGGGACAGAAAATTCAATGTGCCTATTGATTATCCATTGAATGCAGCTGGATGTGGCATCGATAGCAATGGGAAAAGATTTATTAGAGTCAAAGGTGTTAGATGGTTCACAAATCTTGATCATAAAAAACGTCATGAGGAGCTTGACTTAGTTTGCCGTTATTCACCAGAAGAATATCCTACATACGAAAATTATGATGCAATAGAAGTAAGTAAAACATCTGATATACCATACGATTATTCAGGAGCAATGGGAGTTCCTATTACATTCTTAGACAAATATAATCCTGAACAATTTGAGATAATTGGTCAGACTCAAGGAGATTCTGGAAAAGAGTTAGGTCTTAGACCATACGATAGAGCATTGAAGAAATATAATAAGAGTCTTCGAGACGGTCAGTTGTATTATATGAAGAATGGTATTCCTGAGAAGCCTTATGCACGAGTATTAATCCGCAACAAATATCCACGCCTATGATGACAATAAAACAAATCAATGTGACCGTTGGAGAGATAACCCAAGGTTATGTCAACGACGAAGAGGAAGGAGTTAGAGGGTATAACGGTCTTCTCGACATTCGTCCGAAATACCAGCGTGAGTTCATATATAGTGATAAAGAACAGAAAGCCGTTATTGAGACGGTCTTAAAGGGGTATCCGCTCAATGTGATGTATTGGGTGAAAAGGAGCGAGGATGCAGAATGTCTATACGAAGTGATGGATGGACAGCAACGCACACTCTCCCTTTGCCAGTATGTTGCAGGAAAATTCAGTGTTGGTGAGAAGAATTATTTCAATCAACCGGCTGATATACAGAAGCGAATCCTAAACTATCAGTTGACAGTTTATGTATGCGAAGGAGAAGAGTCTGAGAAACTGGAATGGTTCAAGACTATCAACATTGCAGGCAAACCGCTCAACGATCAGGAGATTCATAATGCCGTATATGCAGGTCCTTTCGTGAGTGATGCAAAGCGTCATTTCTCAAAGTCAAATTGCGGAGCATACCGCTTGGGTAAAGACTTGGTAGTTGGCACTCCCATTCGTCAGGACTTTCTCAAAAAGGCTCTTGAATGGATGGCTGCCCACGAGACTCGCAATGGGAAGCCGCAGAAGCTTGTAGATTATATGTCGCAACATCAGCACGACCCAAATTCCAACAATCTTTGGACATATTTCCAAAACGTATTGAATTGGGCAATCACCAACTTCAGCATGAAGAAGTTCAAGAAGATAATGAAAGGCCTCGACTGGGCATATTTCTACGACACCTTCCATGAGCAAACTCTTGACATTGTTGCTATAGAGGAAGAGATCTCACGTCTCATGCGAGATAGCGACATTCAGAAGCCCCTCGGCATCATCCCCTACGTCTTGACAAGAGATGAGCATTATCTCGACCTCCGCTCCTTCCCCGACGACGTCAAGCTCGCCGTATGGGAGAAGCAACACCACATCTGCCCCCACTGCCAAAAGGAATTTCCCTTCGAACAGATGGAGGGCGACCACATCACCCCATGGCGCGAAGGCGGAAGGACAGTAGAATCCAACTGCCAAATGCTTTGCAGGGAGTGTAATAGAAGAAAAGGTATTAAGTAACGTTTAACAATAAAAATCAAACAATTATGAAAAAGTTAATTTTATAAATCTTTGCATTATGTATGAGCACAATTGCAATTGCTCAAGAAAAAGTAGTAATTAAAGCTGGTACGATTATTCCCCTTCAAGCTGCTCAAACTGTAAAAGCTGCTGATGTCAATGAAGGCCAAGTTATTGATTTTGTCACTGTTTCTCCATTGACCGTTGAAGGGAGAACTGTTTTTGAGCGTGGTACTATTGTTAAGGGCAAAGTGCTAGAAGCAAGTAAGAGTACAATTGCAGGAACAAAAGGTAGGCTAGTAATTTCGATACAAAAAATGACTCTGCCTAATGGTACTCCTCTTTTCTTTTCTGATACAACAGTACGTGTATATGGAAAAAATAAGACACCACTTGCGGTAGTATTAGGCTGTTTGGTTTGGCCATGTATCTTTATTCCTGGTACAAAGGCACAGATGCCCCAAGGATATGAGGTTGAGGCAATGGTCTCAAGTAATACGGAATATTCTTTCTGATTTAGGCAAGATTTCCCATTTTACAGAAAAACCTTATACAACTATCTATCCCAACAAGGTTATTAACCCTACGTTCGTAAGGATAATAACCTTGGCTCATAAATATTAATAACCTTGTGTCAGATGAAAGTATATTGATTTTATCCGTTTTAATATCCCAAGAAAAATGAATCATTGCATTTATCCTTCAACCTTCACCAGTCGTGCTGCATCCCATGTGTTTATCGGGGTTTCGAGAGGTGAAGGTTGCCCGCAGAACCTTCACCCAACCTTCATCTTAAGGCAGTAAATATTTCTACTTGCCTATGATTAGAGTTATCTGCCGAATCAAGTTGTTTGTTGGATTTATTAATGGTTCGATGATTTCTTTCGAAGCATTGAAAGAGCAGTTGTAGTCACTTTTTTCTCTCATAGTTTGTAGTGAGGAATAAAGTTTTGCCAATTCAACAGACAGTTTGCCTGTCTTCACGTATTGCATGTAAAGCATTGAATTAACCCCATGGTGAGTATGAACGCTTATCCCATCATTTATAAGAAGAGCGCATACTGCATGGAAAGCGGCATAATATAAACGGTTGGCTGCTCCATCCCAAAATTCATTGTTAGCTAAAACATAAACTTGTTCCATTGTCTTATGGGCTTTATTGAGCTCATGTTCAACCATGATTCTTCTTTCTTCGTCACTTAGGCTCATATCAGCACCATTTTATCTTGTTCAACATTCTGGTGGAATGGGGTATAAGAGTAATCCTCCCATTCTTTTTTGGAATACACTTGCGGATTGATTTCTTCATTCATATCCCAGCCTAAAACTCTAAAGGGATAGGCATAGTCATAATCTTCTGATGTCAGTTGAGGCTTGTCTAATATGATAAGAATATCCCAGTCGCTGTTTGCATGTTCCTCATGGCGAGCCCTCGACCCAAATAGCAACAATGAAGATTTTGGCGGCAATGTCTCCCTTGCCACTTTCTTGATGCTGTCTATGATATATTCATTGCTTGCCATATATTAATCGTGTTTAAACCGATGCAAATATACGTATTATTCCCGAAATGGCAAAGGAATTTGAGGAAAATATCTTTTTTATTTAAAAAGTGCGCCAAAATGTTGTTCTTTCAGATAAAATGTATTATCTTTGCAAGTAGATTTTAGTAATATATGGTGATTTATGGTGAAGTTGGATATGAATAATTTCGTCAAATTAACGTTAACAAGTTAACACCTGCCGCTCCGTTCCTCCATGTAGTCAAAGCAATAGTCCAGGCCACCGTTTTTTTTCCTCGCGAGGAAAAAATATTTTCTCCCCGAGTAAGTCGATTATTCTACCGACAGACCACATTAACACAAGAGGGAAGCCTCTTAGTGAAGTGTTAACTTGTTAACGCGTAACTTGCATTGAAACGCATTTTTTACTTTAAAAGAAATATTTTATATTATTTATAACATTTTACTCTAAGAGGCTTACATGTACTCACTATAGTTATTATAAATATTCACCATAGCTATCATAAAGTTCTCATTAAAGTTATTATAATTTTATTAGAACAGGCATCTAATCTACGTTCCGCACTGCGGAACGTACATTCACCACTGCGGAACGTACATTCCGCAGTGCGGAATATACATACCGCAGTGTGGAACATAACTCAAACATAGGCTTCACATAACATTATATTACCCTTTGTGATAAAAATCTGAATAGATAGAGTGAAATAATCAATTCGCTCTGTTCACTACATGCGACAATAGTCATATCACTAAGGATTTATCTAACGACTCTGGTGAATTCTGGTTGCTCGTCCTTTGCCACAGTGATATATACTTTGGCCGAGGCTGTAGAGCCATCCATCGACTTTGAATTTACAGTGAAGAGGTATTCAGTGGTATCTCCCATGGTGCGCTTGCAAGCACTGACGGGAGTGCCTATTGGCATGGGATAGTCGCCACAGGCCTTAGCGAATATGGCTTTCTCTTCGTCGCCTATGGGGTGCTGTTCAGAGAAGTCGGGACGCTCAGCTATCTTACCTTCAACAAATCCGCAGCCAATGAGGAATTCCTTTATCTCGTCTTTTGATTTATCCACTCGGGCGTTGCGCACTCCATAGCCGTCGAGCACCTTTGCCTCTTTCACGGCTTCTTTCAGATGGGCCACGCTTGCCTCAAGACCGCCGCTGCCAAACGTGCAGAACGGGATGATCACCTTGCCATCGAGTGCTCCACTCTTTATTAGTGAGGCCACGGGAGGGGCGTAGGTTCCAAACCATATAGGATAGCCGAAGAAGATGGTGTCGTAGGCGGCGATGTCCTTGTCGAATGTAGCGAGCTTGGGCAATATGCTGTCTGCCATCTCTTTTTGGCATCGGGCTATGGTCTCGTTAAAATTGCCGTTGTATGGATACTCCGCTTCGATGCGCAGTGTGTCGATGCCTGTCTGTCGGCTAATCTCCTGTGCCACCTTTGCCGTGGCGCCAGTCTGCGAGTAATACACTACCAAACATTTCTCGTGGTTTACGGCGCCTCGGGCGTCGTTTTTCGGCGAGCATCCTACTAATGAGGCTATTGCTGCCAGAAATAAATAAATTTTTTTCATGTTTTGTTGAATATTGATAATAAAATTCATACTGTTTGCGGCAGCCTAATCACCATGCGGCATCCTATGGTATATTTTGTGTCAATATATATTGAGCCATTCAGACGTTTCATCACTTCGCGGCATATAGCCAATCCCAAACCAGTGCCTTGGGTGAAATCATCTACCTTGGTAAACTCCTGGAACACCCACTCGCTCTTGTCCTTGGGTATGCCCTTGCCGCAGTCGCTCACTGTTATTTCAGTGTGGCTGTCGTCTTGTTTGGCTGAAATGGTGATGAGGCTGTTGCCTGCAACTTTCACTGCATTGTCCACCACCAAGGTCAGTACCTTGGCGAGAAGGGTGTGGTCGGTGTTCACCATAATGTCATCACTGGCGGGCGCGACAATCATCTCTCCGTCTTTGGGCAGCAACCCTCTGTAGTTGGCACTGATATCGACTATTAAGTCACAGATGTTCACTGGTTCTAAGTTGACAGGGATATTCTGTATGTCGGAGGCGTAGAGCACGTCGTCGATAATCTTTGTTAGTTCATTGCTCTTCTCGGTGATCACGTCGGTCATTTGCTTACAATCCTCGTTGTCGCCAAACATGGAAGCGAACACTTGTGAGAATCCAACTATGGCGTTCAGCGGTGTGCGAATCTCGTGTTTGATGCTATTGATGAACGAGTTTTTCACCTTCAAGGCACGTTCGATCTTCTGGTACGACTCGTTGATGGCGGCATTGGCAGCCTTGAGCTTGCGCGATGCTCTCACCTGCGACACTATCACAACGACCAACAACACCAGCACTACCAGTATCAGTCCAATGATAACATATGCCGTCAGCAGCTGCTTGTCTTTCATCTCGTTCTGCAGTTGCATGTTCTCATATTCATATTGCTTCACATTGAACAGTTCAGACATCTCTTCGCTGTTGGTCAGCGACTGGCGTATGCGATTGGAATCGTTGAGGGCCATGAATTTCTCCAAATAATCGAATGCCACGGGATAATTGCGCAGTCCCTTGTAAATTGTGGCCATATCGCGATAGTACGACTCGTTATACGGCATGATTTCCATATCCTGCTTTATCTTCACCAACGAGTCGCTGGCCGCAAGGGCTTCCTTCCACTTTTCCGACCTAATATATTCCTGCATACGCAGTGCAAAGAGCAGTCGGCGGGAGTCTTCCTTCCTATCTTCATCTGTGTCTTTCTCAAGCAGGCCCATATAGTAGTGAGCCTTGTCCTTGTTTCCATTCTTCGACAAGATATGATAGTAGGCAGAGGTGTACCACAGGAAATTCTCACGGAAGTCGCGCATGGCGTCATTTGTTTTGCCCTTGTTGGCCTTGCTTATCGAGTCGGCCTTGGCCAGGCATGGCAGCACGAGATGATCATACTTCTTTGTGTCTATATACGACAGAGCCGCATACACATAGATATTGGCAGCCATATAGTTGTTGCCACTTTCAATATTCTTGATGAGCAACGATAGTTCCTTTAGTTCCATCTCTTCGAGCCTCATATCCCTATAGCACTCGTAAATGGCAAAGTGAGCTATGTTAAACACCTTGGGCGACTTGATATTGGCCACCATCTCCTTGGCTATGACTATAGCCGAATGGAAGCGTCCTAAATCCTGAAACCCGAATATCACATACTTATAAGCCAGGATAAAAGCCTGCACTTGCTTATCCTTGTCCTTTATGTCGCGATGCATGTCCTTGATCATGGCCTGTGCTTTTTCGGGCTGTCCCTGCCAAAGCGAGATGACAAAGATATACTGCATGTAGGCCATCGCCATACCCGTCTCGTCGTGGGCTTCTTTCGATGCTTTCATCAGTTTGTCGATGCGTCTTGTCACATCCTTGTCATAGATATGAGTCTCCACATCTGTGTGAAGAGAGTCAATGAGGGCCGACTTAAACTGCTGCCCGTTGCTCCACAGACGTGTACTGATTGCCATCAGCAAGCATATTATGATAACGATTCGTCTTTTCATCATGTAGTCTTCTTGTTAGATAACTTATACATTATGGTTGTCTTCTTTTACAACAATCACCATTTTTTTTCATTTTGACACAAAGCCTCGGGTCATTCCCCTTGGCCTAAACTGTCGTTGTTAGGGAATTAGTGCGTATTACCAATAAATCCGCTGCAAATTTATGCATTATTCCCGAAACGGCAAAGGATTATTCGGGGAAAAGTGGTTTTTTATTGTAAAAGTATAAAGACGATGCTTTCCTTTACATGAAAAGTGTTACCTTTGCAGAGGGAAATGCAAATCGTGAGAAAAAACGACAAGCCTACTTGATTGTTTTGCCGAGATGCAGCTTACCTTTACACCACAATAACAAATAAGAGTTTCCCACACCCACAGAAGCAGCTGTAGTGGGGATTGACTCTTTTAACAATAGATATTAAACAATTATCCTTTAGGTATTTCGCTCTTTCTGCTTAAAAAGCGTTAATCCATAGGTTTCTTTTTGAAATCTTGATCACATCTGAGAATGCGTTCCAAGTCTTGCCTTGTTTCTTCATCTGCCATAGCCCTCTCAAGCAGGTCATCCAGTGTGGAATCAAAGAGACTCGCAATTTTCTCAAGCAAT
>NZ_NPJG01000034.1 GCF_002251245.1 Prevotella sp. P5-92 | reverse complement strand
TCTAAAGACCAGTCCAAATAATATATATTCTTATTAAGAATATAGGCTCCAAGTTTAGAGAAATCGTTTTTTGTACATTTCAGCCTATCTTCAACTACAGAGTTTATCTGATCTCTGAATTTTCTTTGATTATCTTTTATCAACCAATCCTTTTTCAAGAAAACTCGATATACAATATACCAATGTCTTTTTGCTTTAATTACTCCTTTTTCTATATACTCATGAAGTTTACTTATCACCTTGTCAATATCAACATTCTCTTTAAAAATAATATTTTCATATTTGCTTTCTGTATTTTCTTCTTTTTTGTCGCGCTTTTCGATAGCGATATTATATGCTAGATATTTATCGATAAATGACAATATGGCAACTTCATTCTTTTCATTGGATTCAATAATTGAAAAAGTTACAAGTTTTATATCTCTGCATTTATCATGATATATCATGCCATATTTGTCCTTGAATAATTCTTCACGTCTTTTATCAACCATTTGCTTTTTACATAATGTATCATCATGTAAATTATCCATCAAATCATTGAAGTCCTGATTATATATAAGTTCCAAGCGACTCTCGTTACCTTTCCTATAGTTATTATAGTGAAAGTTAAATAATTTTTCGTAATATCCTTCCTCTATCATCGACAGTCTGAAACCATTAGCACCCTCATCAAGAAGAGAAATAATAGAAATAATAGTCTTGCGAATGTCATCATTTACATATTCTTTATATGAATCGATTACACTTCCATAATTACTTTTGAATTCAGAGATAGATTTACTTTGGTCGTCAATTAGAGACCATTGTATTTCTCCTTTTAGATTCATAAGAGTAGAATTCATATCGACAATAAAGTCATCAAGAATGACACGCCAAGCCTTGATGACAATTTCATTATTATTGCCACCCTCTTCTTCTAACAAATATCCGAAGCACACCTTGAATCGTTCTGCCTTTTTCTGTAATTCAGGTATAGTGCTAATTATGTCTATCTTTTTGTTCATGAAATTGTCGTATAAAACGGCGGTGGGTCAACTCGAAAGTACCAGTATTCAGGCACCTGCAAGAGCCATCGGTAAGGCACAAACAAGCCGAGCCCACGCCGTATGGTGTGGACGCCTTGCTGTCACTGCCTTCTTACCGAATTTTCTGAATTTGCAGGTTCTGAATACTGTCAGAAGTGTCAGGTATCAGCGTCAATTTATATATGTTATCAATTCACGTTCTCTTCCTGGTCCACCCAATGATTGCATTGTCTCATCACTGTTTCAAGTGCTTTCTCTGCATACTTGGGCGGATACTTATATTTTTTCAGAAGTCGCTTTACCATCACTCGCATTCTTGCCCTTGCCGACTCCTTACGGTTCCAGTCAATCGTGCGGTTCTTTTTCAGCTCTTCCGTCAGTTCTTTTGTCATTGCGACAAACTCATCGTCAGAATAGGCCTGCCTTACTCCTTCTGGTGTTGATAGGGCATCATAGAATGCTTTTTCTTCAACCGACAAACCAAGTTCTTCACCCTCTTTATCCGAGTTCTTTATTTGTTCGGCCAATTCCAACAATTCCGCTATGACCTCTTCATTAGTAAGAAGTCCTTTGAGATAATTTGAAAGGCTTTGGCTCAACATATCCGAAAACAAGTCACTCTTAACTACATTTATTTTCTTCGAAGTGGCAATCTTCTCCTTCAGCAGCTTTGTCAGCAACTCAACAGCCAGGTTTTTCTCCTTCATGTTGCGCACCTCTTGCATGAATGCCTCGTCGAAGAGCGAAAACTCAAGTTTTCTATCTCCAAATAAGTTTATCACTCCGTCGCTCTTTATGCTCTGACGTAGCAGTTCGCCTATTCTCTCATTTATTTCATGCTTGGTTATCTTGCCTTTTTTGGATAGTTTTATCAGCATCACTCTAACTGCATCCATGTAGCAAATCTCAGTCTTTTGCTTGGTTGTAAGAAGCGAACGGCATAGAGTTGTGGCATTATGTAGCTGTGTGCTATGTTCGATGAAGTCTTTTTTCTGTGTCACCTTTGACGGAGCAGAAAAGAAATTCACTCCACCTGTGATGGCAGAAGCTCTCTTCGCATTGTCTTCCTCAAAGAATCCACTATAGTCGAATCCATGAAGCAAGTCTTGACAAATCTCAAATTCTTCCTGCCATTTTGTAAATGCCGTTTTTGCAATATCAGGATCACCAAACCGTCTTCTGTCCCTATTGGTATATTGCTTCATTGCGTTCTTCAAGGCTTGTGCTATACCAACATAGTCAACAATAAGTCCACCTTCTTTTTCGGGGAATACACGGTTCACTCTCGCTATTGCCTGCATCAGGTTATGTCCGCTCATAGGCTTATATACATACATCGTGGCAAGCGATGGCACATCAAATCCAGTAAGCCACATATCTCTTACGATGGCTATCTTCATCGGGTCGTTGTCGTCCTTGAATTTCAGCGCGAGTTCTTCTCTGTATTTATTATTGCCAGTGAGTTGTTGCCATTCCTCTGGGTCTTGGTTTGAACCGCTCATCACGATTTTCACCTTTTCTGTCCACTCTGGCCTTAATTCAAGCATACGCTTGTATATCTTCACTGCGATGCTTCTTGTCAGAGCCACAATCATCGCCTTTCCTGACAGCTCGTTCTCTCGGTTTTCCTCATAGTGATTTATTATATCCCTAACGAGTGAATCTATGGTAGAGTCTTCACCTAATATCACTTCCAGACGGCTGTGTTCTTGCTTTGCGGCCTTAATCTGCTCGTCGGTTGCACCTTCTTCACTTAGATGATCAAACTCCTCATCTAGCAGTCGCATGGCATCTTCATCGAGATTTAGATTAACCACTCGACTTTCGTAATACACCGGTATTGTAGCTCCGTCATCCACTGCCTGACTCATGTCATATACGTCGATATAGTCGCCAAACACTTCCTCAGTGTCGCGGTCTCTGTCGCTGATAGGTGTTCCTGTAAATCCTATGAATGAAGCCCCAGGCAATGCTTCGCGCATCTTTCTGCTGAAGCCCTTTTTCATCTGTTGACTCTTGTCATCCCAATACTCGTCACCATATTGCGAGCGGTGAGCCTCGTCTGTCATCACAACAATGTTGCGTCTTGATGACAAAGGAGAATTGCCTTCTTCAAATTTCTGAATTGTGGTAAAGAATATACCTCCGCTTTTTCTTCCTCTTAGCTTGGTAGCAAGTTCCTCTCTACTTTCCACTTGATATGGTTTTTGCCTAAGGAAATCCGTGCATCTTGTAAACTGACCAAACAATTGGTCGTCGAGGTCTTTCCTATCAGTCACAACAACAATCGTGACTTCCGGAAACTTTTGAATCAACTGATGTGCAAAGAACACCATCGACAGACTCTTTCCTGAGCCTTGCGTATGCCAGAACACTCCAATCTTACCATCACTCTCCATAGCCTTGCGAGTCCTGTCCACAGCTTTATTCACTGCAAAATATTGATGGTAAGCCGTCATAATCTTCTTTGTCTTTCCTTTTTTATGATCAAAACATATAAAGTTTTGGATTATGTCGAGAAAACGTTCTTTAGTGAATATTCCACGGAAAAAGATGCCATAGTCGGCCAACATTGATGACAAATAATATCCATCATCGCTTTTCCATTCCATATAGCGATTTTCATCGGCAGTGATTGTACCAGCCCTTGTCTCAGTCATGTCGCTAATCACGTTGAACGCATTATAGTTGAACAGACTTGGAATGGCAAGCTGATAATTCCTTATTTGCAGATAAGCGTCGTGAATGTCAGCATCTTCACTGCAAGCACTCTTCAATTCAATCACCACTAATGGCAAACCGTTGAGCATAACCACCATGTCGCATCTTTTGTTCTGCAATTCTTCAATGCGCCATTGGTTGACCACCTTAAACTGATTTTTGTTAATATTGTCATAGTTGGCAAGATTTAGCAATGCAGTGCGAGTTTCTCCTTCCTCCTGATAACTCACTTCCATGCCTCCTTGCAGCCATTTTATGAATAGTTCATTTCTCTGCTCCATCGACACCATATTGATGTTTGTCAGCTGAACAACCCCTTGCTCAATGACGTCATCTTTATATTCAGGGTTCAGCCGTTTCAGAGATTCCAATAGGTCAGTCTTATGATATGGTATTCTATAATCACGCTCCACATCATATCCGCACTCATACTCATAGCCTAATTCTTGGAATAGGCTAATAAGCGCTTGCTCATACGAGTCTTCTGTAAACTTTACTTTTTCACCCATAAGCATTATATTTTTATTTCACCAGACATTAATCGAGGTAAGAGCGTGTCGCGGAGGGAGGCAAGACGGTCGTTCTCTTCCCTTATTCTTTTTATTATATCAAATATAGGCCTGATTATTGTATTAAATTTTTTACAGACTGATTTAGAAGGTATTACAGTTAACAAACGTGACATAGAACGTTGACTAATTTTCATTTGTACCGCACCTGTCACAATTGAACTAACATCAGTAATAGATAAAAGACAATACAACATTTCTGTAGAGAAACCATTTCTACCTTGCATAACATGTGCGTGATTATTTGGCCAAAATTTGCCCCAAACATATTGTAAATAAGGATTTCCATTCTCCTTTACAACACTTCCATCTTCGCCCATTAATAAATAAGTTCCATCAAAAATGTATTTATCAATATAATCCATTATAGATGTTGCTCCATAATATGGATATTTACCTTTCATGTATTCTCTTTCCATAGACGATAAAGGTTTCCTTTGATAATCAAATAGCTCTGCAATATCCAAAATGCTTCCCACTTCCCATCCTTCCGGAATCATTCCAAGTTCCGTTTCATGAAATGGCCTATCCTTAAATGGCTCAAAATCCACAAACCACGATTTAAAGATAGCTTGCGCCATCTCCTCCAATTTCACGTTCAACTTATTATTCGTCTCTATCTTTGCATCGAGAGAGGATAGAATTCCTGCAATTTCTCGCTGAGTGGAAAGATCTGGAATGTTAACAATATAATCACTCATTACTTTCCCAGATACTTCCATAAATGTTGTTCCAGAACCTAAGTTTGCAATATTTTCGCTATTATGCTTTAGCAAATAATATGAAAACATACTATCCATTTTATCTGTATCAGGAACAAAACTCTTAAATCCCTGATTGGTACACAATGAAGTATGTGCAATTGCAACATATCCAATTGGTGCTCGTGAAGAGAATAATATACTACCTTTAGGTAACATTTTGGCAGAACAACTATTAAATCCTTGTTCAGATATATTTCTCTCCCCAAATTCAATGAATCTTTCTTTATTTATTGAAAGATCTTTTGGTGTTATCCATGGGATAACGCCTCCGTAATTTTGGGGATTTCTTGTTGAAGGAGTTGCACCACCAACAATTTTTCCGACATCCCCCAATTTCACTTCTTTCCACTCGCTCATACTCTCCCCATCCATCAAAGATTAATCCCGATTTTACTTAATTGCACTCTTATCTCGTTCTCTTGCTCACGACTTTGGCTAAAAAGCTCAGAAATTTCAGTTGAAAGGCGAGATACCTTAACCTCAAATGATTCTCCATCCTCTTCCTCGTCGGCAATACCAACATAACGTCCAGGAGTTAGTACATAGTCTTGTTTTGCAATTTCTTCCGTTGTAGCAACTGCACAAATACCAGGATATGGCTCAAGCACTCCACGACGAAACTCGTCGAAGATGTCTGCCAAATCCTTAATGTCGTCATCTTGTAATTCTCTTAAACGACGAGTAACCATTACTCCATAGTCGTTTCTTGCATCAATAAAAACGGTCTTGCCCTTCTGCGGCTTGTCCTTTGCCAAGAACCAAAGGCATACAGGAATACCTGTGCTATAAAACAACTGAGATGGCAATGCCACAATGCCCTCCACAAGGTCTGCCTCAATGATATTTTTGCGTATTTCTCCCTCGCCGCCCGTCTGACTGCTCAGTGAGCCGTTGGCAAGCACAATACCCATCCTTCCTTTGGGGGACATATGGTGAATCATATGCTGCATCCATGCAAAGTTGGCATTGCTTGCTGGTGGCAATCCAAATTTCCATCTGACATCATCTTTCAATGATGATTGCCCCCAATCGCTAAGATTAAAAGGCGGATTTGCCATAACAAAGTCAGCTTTCAATGTAGGATGCTTGTCATTGGTGAATGAATCTGCATAAGAGTTTCCTAAATTTGCATCAATACCATGGATGGCAAGGTTCATCTGCGCTATCTTCCAAGTCTCGGCATTAAACTCCTGACCAAAGATGCTAATCTCACGTAAATTACCCTTATGGTTTTTGAGGAACTCTAAACTTTGGACAAACATTCCACCCGAACCGCAACAAGGGTCGAAAACTCGCCCCTTGAATGGTTGCAAGATTTCAACAAGAGTGCGAACTATGCACGAAGGAGTATAAAATTCCCCGGCATTTTTGCCTTCTTGTGAGGCAAACATCTTAATACAGTATTCGTATGTACGACCAAGAAGATCGCGCTCTTCGCCAGCTGATACCATTTCAACATTAGTGAATATATCAACAACTTCTCCAAGTCTGCGCTTATCCAGTTCAGGGCGAGCGTAATTGATAGGCAATATACCTTTAAGCTTATCATTCTCACGCTCTATCGCTATCATTGCATTATCAATAACAACACCTATTTGTGGAGTATGTGCAGCCTCGCTTATCTTACTCCATCTCGATTCGGCAGGAACGAAAAAAACATTTTCAGCCGTATATTCGTCTTTGTCCTCTTCGTCGGCATATTCATCTTTCAAGAATTCTTGATATTTCACATCGAAGCAGTCGGACACATATTTCAGGAAAATCAATCCCAAAACAATATTTTTATACTGCGAAGGACTAAGGTTTCCCCTTAACACATCCGCCGCCTTCCAAATCTTCTCTTCAAATCCAAGAGATATAGTATCTTTCTTTGCCATTTCTTTATTTTTTTATTTTTTTATAGTTATTTACTTCGTCCCGTTAGCTGTCCAAATACAAGACATAGAAGGAAGATAATTACTCCAATGCCGAAGAATCCTCCAACTGCAATAAATATTGCTCCTAATATTAAGACAATTATTACAGCTGTTATCATATATGCTTTAGGTGCATCTACAATATCGTATATATGATAGACATAACCATACCGTTCAAGTTCTTTCTGTAGGTTTTTATATTCTTCAAATATTCTTTTACTGCCATTTGAGCCTTCTGGATATGATATGTTATTTTTATACTTATTCAGACAATCCCAATATTTGTTCTTGACTCCTTCCAAGTTTGCAAGTTTACTTGATATAGAATCCCCAAACTTCTGTCTTAATACTTTTGTAATATGAGAATCAGTTGTTGGATCAATGTAGTAAGAGTTTACGTATAATTCAAGAGCTTTGTCTATTGACTCTTCATTATCCGGTAGCTCTTTAATCAGACGTTTAACGTTGCCGTTGAAACACCTATTGATAAATTTATCCATTCTGTTAGCTTTCAGTGGATTCAGGATGTCTTGATTAACAAGGTATTTACCAATATTGTTTTGCTCGATGAATTTGTGTATTTCCATACGGATTACTATAAGCTCTTTGATGTTTCCTGCATTGTTCATCTTAAGCACTATATCAGCTCCGTTCTTCTTGTATGAAGAACGTTCATAGTCACTATCAAGGAATTCCAATATCCAATAATAGTCGGTTTGTCCGTATTTCTTATAATCTTCCTTCATATTACCAATAGCATGGTGGCCATTTCCTCTTGTCGCAACTGTCAGCGAACTGCTTAACTGGGATTGCTTTGGCTGGATCCATTATTATTTCTCCTGTAACTCTGAAACAATCCTCGTATTTTAACTCTATGTCACTAAGTTTTTCACCATCCTCTGATAAAAGATTTTCCGTAGATATATCTTTAAACACATATACCGCTGGTCTCTCAGGAGCCTCTGCAAAAGCTACCACTCTTTCGATTGACTTTGCAAGCTCATCAGATGGCGACCAATTCTCAAATTTCAGTTCCCTTATTGCCTCGTACATTCTATATGCCCTTAATCCAATTTCTCCGAAAGCGAATGATCTTGAAGCATAACTAACAGCCTTGAAATCTAAATTAGTAACGTAGAAATCTCCTAAATCATATAGTTTATTTCCGATTTTCTCAGCATTGATTATGTTGAGTGCATTACAGAGATTAATAAATATTCTTGGATTATTATCAATAGTCAACTTTGGCTCCAAGTCATAGATTTTTCCACCCGAATGAAAAGGCTCGAAGTATTGCCACAACGAATCAATCATTGCGTTGCAGTCCTTGCGCATCTGTGCGCGTTCTTCTGCAGTCATTTCAAGCGTACGGAAACTTGTTCCGTGATATAGCGTCGGATATTTGCTCATTGTCGTTTCCTTTATCTTTTAGTTTCAAAACTTTTGAGGTCACAGGGTCATAGTGACCTTATTCCATTCTTTCGGTAGATGAACCTGTCACTATTATTCTTCCCTTAGCTCATTCACCACAACCTCAATCATGTCGAGATATTCATCCATCTCTCCATACAGCTCCACTTTGTGCAGCTGCTTGAAGTTTGTGATTTCGCCTTCTCCCCTTTCCTCCTTCTCCATTTCATTCACCTTCCGCCGAAACTCTTTCAGTTCCGTCATCAGGCTGTCGTATTTGGTTTTCTTCATATCTTTTTTCAGTTTACATATTGGCGAGTGGGCGAGAGGACAACGTGTGTGTTTTGTCGTCACCGCCGAACCGTTATCTTTTTAGTTCGCGTTGCGACTCAATCTATACCGAAAAAAAAGGCGAAAAAAATCCCGCAGGGCGCGAGCCTTGCGGGACGAGATGGTCTAACACTTTGGAAATTACTCCAATAAATGAAATTATTTATTCTCCAAGCCACTTCTTGCCTTTATCGGAGCGTAGCCAGAAGTTAAACAACAATGTTGCTGCCAAAATGCATAGATAGCAAATAATCAAACTGTTCATAATCATTATCTTTTAATTATTTTATTGGCAGTATAAGCCAAATAATAAGTCGCCATTATTCCTATTGCATTGAGAGGTATTAAAGACAAATTGAAATCGTCTGACGTAAACATCAAAACGCTTTTGCTGTTATATTACAATATTATATGTTTTGGGTGCAAATTTAAGAATAATCCATGAAACCACCAAACATTTGGCGGATTTTCTCGTCTTTATTTTCGGTATGTAATCAAGTCAAGGAGCGACGAACCGAGTGGAGAGCTGAGCTTGCTCAAGCTATCCCGAGGTGAGGATGCTCTTCAGCGCAAGCTAAAGAGCGATTTATATTTTTTTTTGATTATGTGGGCTCCGCGACGTGGGGCGGTCTTACACGAGGTAAGACCCTACGGCGGCGAGGGGCCGCTGGTGGTCTCTATGTCTTCTATTATGAGTGTTATGTCGCGCGAGTCGAGGGAGTATATCTTTCGGGGGGCGTAGGTGAGGTGATGACACACTACGTAGGTCGCTCCGTCGAAGGTGACGAGGGAGTGGTCATAGCTGACGGGATGAGTGTAGAGCGTCTCGTCTGCGGAGGAGGTGACGGCGGTGTCGGTGATCACGTCGTCGTAGTGGTAGAAGAACCTGACGCTGTCTCGGGTGAACGACACACGGGTGTTGGCCCATAGCGGGACGGATATGGATTTGGGTTGCTGATAGCCTACGAGCTTCCAGCTGTTGAGCGAACAAAGCAGTTGGCGGGGCATCGACACGAGTGTGTCTGTGGGGCTTTCTACCTCGGTGGTGCCGCTTTCGTGGTCGTTAAGGTCTATTGTTTCGCACGATGTTAGTAAAAGCAACAGAGGGAGAAGGGTACGAAAACTGTTTGATAAACGGAAACGAAAACTGTCTTCGGAACTATAATGACAACTATGACAAAGGGACGAGTCTATAGGAGTGGATTTACCCCCCCCCTATAACCTTGATAATCAATATGTTATACAATCTCTTTGCGTTCATTACGTTCTGTTTTTGATGTATTGTGAAGCAAAGTTAATGGAATTTTCTGAATCTTCCAAATTTTTTCATGGAAAATTTATATTTCTATGGCAATAAGGCAGTGCTCGGAATTGAAGTCCCAACAAGTCCTTAGATAGCTCACAGCATATGTCTTCAATTACTTTTTGTTCCATTTCCTGAATTATCTATTTATGAATTATGGCAGGACTGTGGACTGTTCTCTCGGATGACATTACAACCCACGAATCTCCTCCTCGCTGAGCCCCGTTAATTCTTGTATGTCAGCAAAAGAAGAGCCTTTGCTTTTCATCCTTCGGGCTATTGCCATAACTGTCTCCGCACGACCTTCCTCACGACCTTCCTCACGACCTTCCTCACGACCTTCAGCGCGACCTTCCTCACGGCCTTGCCTTACGCCACTGTTATAAAGCGTGGTCTCAGTCCTGATGATGTCCCAAAACTTGTCGTAGCCAAGAAGCTGCTCGGGAGAAAATGCCGATTCCTCTACTACCTCCATCGCCTTGTTTATCTCTGGATTGTCAAGCAACTCCTGCGGGACGGTCTCCATATAGCCATCAATCTCTGTGAGATAGCGCAGCCAAAGGACTTGCATCTTCTTCTCGTTCATGGTGTGAGGAGTGAACTTGGGCAGTTCCACAAACACTAAATGGAAGTTGTCTATAATCCTTTCTGTCAAATCATCCTGTACTATATCATAGAAATGATAGTAATTATCCACGTCTGCGTCAACAATTTCGCGAACAAGATTCAATGAGAAAACAGGCTCTTGGTAATTCATTCCTATCCTTTTCCCCAACTTGCTTATGTATGCTTTTGAGGAGTTTGGCTTAACATGCAACGAAAACGAAGGAGCCCAAAAAGTTTGGATCTGAACGAAGAAATGCGAACCATTGTTATTGGTACATTTTACGTTAACAACATTCTCGTTGAAAAAAAGATTATCAGGTGCATGAAATGGCGTCAGATACTCCACACTCTGTATCTCCTCCCCTTTCTTTAATGGGAGAAGCGCATTGAGCAGGCTGATTACGAGGTCAGGATGCTCGCCGAACACCTTCTTGAAGGTGAGGTCTGCCTTCGGGTCAAGATAACGTTTTGCCATAATGTTCCTTATATTTTTTGCAAAGATACATCCTTTTTCTGAAACCTCCAAAATTTCAGCCGATTTTTTGTTTGCCATCACCCGAAATGTCGAACAAAACAATCCCGCAGGGCGTTGGCCTTGCGGGACGAGAAAATGTGTATTGCGAGGGTCATAGGTACATTGGCTCACTCTTTTGGGTCGATGAACCTGTCCCTATGATTCAACAACGTATATTTATTTTCTCATCATAATTATTAATCGAGTTTTATTTATTTTATTGATTATGGTCGCTTAATATGTATATATTTCACCTGTCATTGAAGCATGACCAGCACTAAAAAGAGTTCCAGATTTGCTTTGAGAACTTAATATAAGCACTATACATCCACCTCTTTTTGCGGCTTCTTTCCTAATTTTTTTTAATGTTTTTTCACTAAAGTGGCCTGCTGTTATAGAAAATGACCAAGTACCGCTAGAATGCTTTTCTATCTGACCAAGAGATTTTAAACCAAGTACTTCATTCTTGTCATAAACAACCCTTACCTTGTCGTAATCGTAAGGTGATTCAATAATTATTTTTTGAGAAAGCTCCATTACTCGTCCACTGGCTAATTCTACTTTCTCTAAAGCATTACGGCTCATAGTATTGACTATATCTTCACCTTTGTAGATGAATTTAATGAATATGTCACTTGTCTCTATAACTTTGCCTTCTGCTATCTTGCCATTATGAAAATACAATTTATCTTGAGAGAATGCAAAAAGGCTTATCATTGACATTAAAGAAATAATCAATAATCTCTTTTTCATATTGAATAAGCCCGACACATTTTTTCAGCCACGAGGTCGGGTGTTGGCGTTTTGTTATTTATGTTTCCGCTTGTAGGGACTTTACTTTATGTAAGTCCGTTGACCATTTGCGGTTGCCCTGCGGAGGTGGAGCGGTCTTACATAAAGTAAAGACCCTACAGCGGCGGGGATTTATGCGGGTGTTATTCCACTGCGATTTTAATGTTTTTCTTGCCAATCTTGGCGACAACGACAGAGCCGGGTTGTGCGGCGAAGGATGTTGTGCCGTTGATGGCGGTGGCGGAGCCGAGGGCTTTGCCGTCGATGCCATAGAAGCTGACTGTCTCGTAGTTGTCAAGACCGGAGATGTTGATGAAACCACCGGCTGACTGGATGGCGATGCCACGCATTGAAACGTTGTTGATGCCTGCACCTTCAAGAGAGCCTGATGATGTCAGCCAATAGAGTGTGGCGGTGGCAACGTCGGAGTTGACGAAGCCTTCTGCCTTGGCGTAGCAGGTGATGTCGTAGTAAGCGTTCAGCGTTACGGAGCTGTTTTCCGTAGATGTTTCTCCTGATGCTGCGTCTGGGCAGCTTATGGTATAATGACACTGTGCACCTTCTGTTGCACAGGAGAATTGAAGTTGTCCATCGGAGTATGATATTGACGGAGTGGCGCATTTTTGGGGTTCTTCGGGAGTATCTCCACTAAGTGTTAGAATCTTGCCGAATTTAGACCATGGCTCAGTGGTTTGGTAGTATTCGGTCTTGCTTTCTGGTACATAAAGTGTTGCTTTCGACAAGTCTTGCGTGCCAAATACATTGGGATATAAATAAGGCGGTTCTTCACTTGTTATTGTGAATTCCTTAATTTGGGAATTAGAAAAAGCCTGTGCCCTAATCTGCGTAACATTTTTGCCCAACACAATCTTACTTAGATTTTTATCTTTGAAAAAATCATGTACTATGGATGTATTATCTCCAATATACAATTCTTTTAGAGAACTACCATAAATTTGAGGATTTGCAGTACAATCGTAATATAGTTTCTTTATACTATTACAGTTTAAAAAAGCACCACCTCCAATACTTGTCACGGAATTAGGAATCGTGACTGAGGTGAGGCCACTGCATTCTTCGAAAGCTGAACTTCCAATACTTGTCACTGAATTCGGGATTGTGACTGATGTCAAGCCGCTGCAACCATAGAAAGCTTCATCTCCAATACTTGTTACAGAATTAGGAATTGTGATTGAGGTGAGGCTACTACAGAATTTGAAAGCATAATCTCCAATACTTGTAACGGAATTCGGAATCGTGACTGAGGTGAGGCTGCTGCATCCAGAGAAAGCTCCTCCAATTATTGTTGATATATTTTCAGGTATAGAATAATGACCTTCATATCCTGTAGGTAAAAAGACAAACATATCATTCACAATAATAGATTGTGTAATTCCCGTGCATCTATAGAAAGCATAATTTCCAATACTTGTCACGGAATTAGGAATCGTGATTGATGTGAGGCCGATGCAACCAGAGAAAGCAAATTCTCCAATACTTGTCACGGAATTAGGAATCATGACTGAGGTGAGGCCACTGCAATCAGTGAAAGCATAATCTCCAATACTTGTTACTGAATTAGGGATTGTGATTGATGTCAAGCCGCTGCAACCAAAGAAAGCGTCACTTCCAATACTTGTCACGGAATTAGGAATTGTGATTGATGTCAAGCTGCTGCAACCTAAGAAAGCCATATTTCCAATACTTGTTATAGAATTAGGGATTGCGATTGATGTCAAGCCACTGCAACCAGAGAAAATACCCCATCCAATACTTGTTACTGAATTCGGGATTGTGATTGATGTCAAGCCGCTGCATCCCGCGAAAGCACTATATCCAATACTTGTCACGGAATTAGGGATGGTGAGGGATGTCAAGCCGCTGCAACCAGAGAAAGCACAATCTCCAATACTTGTCACGGAATTAGGGATGGTGATGGATGTCAAGCCACTGCAACTAGAGAAAGCCAATTCTCCAATACTTGTCACGGGATATTTTGAAGCATTATAAGTAATAGATTCAGGAATAACTATGTCACCTGAATATTTATTATCGTCGGACGTTACTGTGGCGGTTGTTCCATAAATGTCATAGTAAATACCATCCACCTTAACATCATAGGCGGATGCAGAGATTGAAAAGAACACGCTGAGGATGAGCGTTGTCATTAATGCAGTAAATCTTTTATTCATAATTTCTTCCCGGCACGTTTTTCAGCCACGAGGTCGGGTGTTGGCAGTATTGTTATTGTTATGTTTATATTTGTTATTTAATAAGGGCGGTCTTACACGAGGTAAGACCCTACAACGGATGTGGGCTGCGCGATGGCCGCGGGCGAGCGGAGGGGAGAGAGAATGGGCATGGCTGATAGGGCTCACGCCCTATCCTATGTTATGCCGTCCTTGCAGGGCTATCTGTATTTAGACATTAATTCATCAAACTCACTAAGTTTTATAACATTTACATGAGGAAATGATATATGTTTAAGCACATTGAAATGACTATCCTCTGATACAATAAAGTTTGCATTTGCAACTATTGCACAATCAACAAATTTATTATCATCTGGATCACTCTCAATTAATCCCCAACGAAAGTGTGCATCAAGCATTACCGTATTTGGAGCACGTAAAATGATTTCACATATCAATTTAGCAATATGGGGTGTTGTCTTAGTTAAATATAAGGTGTTCGTAAATGCTCATGACGAAGAGTTTCTAGTTTTTTTTCGTCTAATGATCCGTCTTCCCAAAGAATATCTAATTCTCTTTGAAGTCGTTCATTGAGAAAAGAAACTAATAATTTCTTCAATTCAGACAAATCATCATCATTACCCAAACATGACATCACGTTGAGTACTTCTCTTTGTGCTTGATTTAAAAACATTGTCTGCATAATTATCTCCTTTTTAAATGAATTACGGTGCAAAGATACGTATTATTTTTGAATCCGCCAAAGGAAAATGGAGAAAATATTGATTATTGATTGCTGATTATTGGGGCGGTCTTACATATAGTAAAGACCCTACAGCAATGAGGGGAAAAAAAAACCGCAGGGCTTGCGGCCTTGCGGGACGAGAATATCAACATCGCTCATCGGCGTCTCTTCTTCACGGGAAAAAGATCCGAACAGCCATGCTTTCTTTACTGGTTGAGTGGAGAAATATTGGCGGATGTCATCTATAACATTTACGTCCATAAGCAGAATATCACTTATCTATTTTAGCCTGCAGAGAGTGAAGAATATTCGACCTTGCCTTACATTACTGCTCACCCATGGAGTCAATGGTCTTGTCATCCTTATTATATTTCATAAAATAAAACGACCCGCCGATTTGAGCTTCAAGAAATCTCTTCCTCCTTCGCACCTCGGCAATGTCCAAACAAGTTTGACATTGCTCTCGGTTTGTCGTCGGTTGAGCATCGTTGAGAGGCTTGGCGGGTTCTGGTGCTGCAAAGGTAAAGCATTTATCTTTTCCCTTTGTTTGTAAATATCATCTGGCTATATTGATGAGCTTGCAGCCTAATGCCGTTTCAATCTTCGCAATGGTCTGCATGGTGAAGTTGTGTCTGCCAGTCAACCATTTGGATATTTCTGACTCCCTCTTGTGGAGTTTCTGGGCAAAATCCTTTTGGGTGAAGTTCTTTGCTTTTAGAACTTCACTGATGCGCTCGGCTATCTCAAACGAAAGCTCAAACTCGGCTTTCTGCTCTTCTGGTATAGCGGCAAGGCACTGTCTGAACAAAGCATTCTGTATCATAGGCATTTCTTTTAGATTTCAAATGTTGCTGTTGCCATTGTTTAATACAGTTTAAATTAAAATTTCACTGCAAAGTTAAGTATAAATCTTGTTATTGATTCACTTTTGAGTGAAGATTTAGGAAAAATTACCAATAATATGCAGAAAAGACACGCTTTTGGCATTTACAGAAAGAAAATGTGTCATCGCAAATGATAGTTTGCTATGTGAGTAAAAGGACAGACTGCGAAATGGATGCCGGCATTTACGAAGTGGTCTTGCATAAGAGGGTACTTCACCTTACATTTGCATAAGTTCTATCTGCACTCGGCAATTTGAAAACAAGATTTCATTGCTCTCGTTTGCAAGAACTATGCATCCAAGAACGACGAAATGGCTGCGGAAGATAGCAAAATTGCGTTAAACTGTCGAAAATACACATAATTTTCATTATATACTGATAATTATATGAGGAAAAATCAGTAACTTTGCAGCGCACTAAATAGTGCAATGTAAATTTATACTAAAGAACAACGAAGATGAGAACTGTGATAGCAATACTCAATCATAGACACAACTCCCTGAGCCTTAGCGATTTAGGGGGGGCATCGGCTTTGCCGTAACATCTTCATCGACATATAATAACGCATATAGGGCCTTCGCAGGTGTCAGGCAGTGGCATCAGCGGAAGGCTCTGATTGTTTTATACCGCCCCAATGGCGGCAGGACGTTTGTTTACCAGAACAATGCTGTTCGGTGGATAATACAGCCGTATGGTGGTAAAAGTTGTTTGAGACAACAATATTTTGTAACTTCGCAAGAAAATAACAAAAAAAATATGTAATATATGAACAACAAACTAACGCAATTCAAATGTCTCGTCACGACATTCCTGCTCGTGGCGGCAATGGTGATGCCCTCCACGGCGCAGGCGCAAACGATTACTCCAGTACAGCCAGTAGGTAAAGGTACAGCATTCAGTCCGTATTTAATTTTCACTGCGGAACAACTTTATTGGTTTGCAGGACTGGTGAACGGTGATGCAAGTGTGTGCATTAACGAGATTAGCCAAAATCGGAATGCTTGGGCCGTTCTTGAGAGAGACATTACCGTGAATTCAGGAGTGTTGAAAGCTGACGGCACGCTCGCAGATGGCGCAAGCGGCTTCATTCAATGGACACCTATCGGCAACTATGATAACCGGTACATCGGCAAATTCGATGGAAAAGGACATACTATCAGCGGATTGTATTTCAATAATTCGGAAACATCGTATGTCGGCTTGTTCGGTTATATCGATAAAAGTTATGATGTCGATGCATCATGTACTATACAGAATGTCGGTATTGTTGATTCTTATTTCAATGGGTATAGCTGTGTCGGTAGTGTGTGTGGATGTTCTTACTTTGGAACAATATCGAATTGCTATAATACAGGTACTGTCATAGCAACGGATTATCATAGCGGTGGTATATGCGGATTAAGTAATTATAGTAGTATAGAGAAATGCTATAATACAGGTTCAGTCGAAGGATGTACTATAGTCGGAGGTGTGGCTGGACAGTGTATGTATGGTAGCATAACTAACTGTTATAATACCGGCTCGGTCAAAGGAGTTGGTACTGCCAGTGCTGGTGTCGGTGGCGTGTGTGATACAGCTGAAGGCAGCGAGGTAACTAACTGCTATAATATAGGCACACTCAGCGGTCAAACTGTTGGTAATGTTATTAACAGCTCCTGTAAAACATTAACTAACTCCTATTACCTCGCTGATGGCGAGACTGACGAGAGAGAGGGAACAACCGCCATGTCCGCAGACCAGTTCGCAAACGGCGAGGTGGCTTATCTGCTCAACGGCAACGTAGCCTCTTCAGAAAATGTATGGCGTCAGAACATAGGAGGAGAAACATCTGACACATATCCTGTCCTTAACAACACTCATGGTGTAGTTTATGCCGGATATCAACATGAAGGAACCACCCCTCTGTGTAGCAATTCCTCCTCTTATGCTGAGGAGAATAAGCTTCATGCCCACGCCTACGACGCCAATGCCACAACCGAGGCAAACGGCAATCACGACAAGTCTTATGGTAGTCCTGTTTATACATGGGAAGATAACTCACCCAACGAAACTCCCTCTGTTACTGTGGACTTCACGTGCACAATATGCAGACATAAAAAAACAGGGGTTTCAGCTACTGTTACTGAAGATGACACAAAAACCAATGTGGCTCCGAAGTGTGAGGAAAAAGGATATAACTACTATAAAGCCACATTCATTTTTAATACTAATGCAAATTATTGCGATTATTATACTCAAACACTTCCCGCCCTCGGACATGACAATACAGGTGCAACCCAGATAAATTCATCCAAAAAAATCTACGAAAAATATTGCGGCAGAGATGGTTGCGATCGATTTTTAGGATATTACGCCGATGCAGCAGGCCAGTTTTTAGCCACTGAGGATAATGAAAATTGTAGTTTCACAACGAGTACTTATACCTTGCAAGATGCCACGCCATACGATAATGGGGCGGTGTGCATGGCAGAGAAATTCACTTACACCCGCACGTTACCACATGAAGGAGAGAATGGTCAAATGCCATGGGCTGCATGGTATGTGCCATTCGAGTTGGAACTCACCGATGATATTTGTGCGAAGTATGACTTCTCACGCATTAACAACGTTCATCAGTATGATGACAACGACGACGGAACTGTTGACCGCACCGTGATTGAAAGCTTCCGTCAGAGGTCAGGCAAGACACTCCATGCCAACTCCCCCTATCTGGTAAGAGCCAAGAGCATGGATTATAAAGATATGAAGTTAGAGTTAAAAGATATTGTTCCCGCATTATCAGATGAAAATAGCATCGACTGCCAAAGCGTGGACTACACATACACCTTCAAGGGAACATACAGCGAATTGGCCAACAGCAATACTCTCTCTAATAACCCTTATGCACTTTGGGAAGATGGCGAATGGTATCACTTTGCGAGCCTCTCGCCCATGCGCCACTATCTGACCATCGAGTCACGTACTACCAACCAAGCATCGGGGGCTTCATTGAAGTGCATCAAACTCTGCGTCATTGGCGAAGAGGACGTAACCGGTGTGGTGAACATCTACAGCGATGAGCGCAAGGCCACGGAGACATACGACCTCGGAGGACGCCGTCTGCCCGAAGGCAGTCAGCAGAGCGGATTGCTCATCAAGAATGGAAAAGTAATATTTAATAAACAAAAATAATTAAGAATCTTGAAAAAGAAGTATATAAAGCCAGAAATGGAGGTTTATGAGATTGAACCTACGCAACTGCTCAGCGGGTCTGTTGATGAAACGAATGTGAATTTAGGAGAGTATCCTCCAGGTTATGAAGGTTAGAAGATAAATAATATTCACCCGCACTTCACGGGAACAGCAAGGGTTGTGTCCAACTTTTTGGGTTCACTTCAGTACATTGGTTCACTCTTTAGGATCGATGAACCTGTCCCCGATGAATCTAGTTTCTATTTCAATAACAGTTGGAGGCTGCAAGCGGAATAGTAAATGCCATTTGCAGCCTTCATTGTGTTTGTAGAAAAATAGCCCCAACTGCAAACCAAAACCAGCGAACTACAAACTAAAGTGGGCTAAGGCATAAATAGAAACGAGACTGGCGCTATATTAGCCTTAAGGTAACTCAATTTTTAGCCTAAAAATGGCTGTTTTTGACGTGAATTTGGCAATTTTTGACGTGAATTTGGCAATTTTAGCCTTAAAAACCTCTATTTTTGGCCTAAAAATGGCAGATCTTTTCTTCTTTTCGCTGCAAAAAGATTATTCTATTAATATTGATGAGGTGGGTACAAACCACCCCATCTTTTCTTTTTTTCGGCAGTCCCAGTCTTCGTCATCGTGTGCTCCACAATGGTTCTTCCTGCCAGTTGCCTGATGGGAAGCCCAGTGCGCCGAGGTCAACTTCGGGATATTCTGCGAAGAGAGCCTGCATCTTGGAGAGCATGTCATTGCCCGGAGATATGATGTCGAGGAAGTACTTGATGATGCACATATCAAAATACACCCTTAATGGGTCTGTCTGAAGCAAAAGCCACGGACGTTTCATTCTTACAGGAATTGTTGCACGTATGGAGAAGACTCTATTCCATATACGGGCATGGTGTCCGCATGAATTACGTGTGACGGCAACGATGGTTAGCCATGACTCAAATGGAGCAACCTGCAAGTCAAACGACTGTGATATTCGCTTCTTTAGTTTCTTGTTCTTTATATTTGCAAAAATATTGGTGACGACACCAAAGGGAAGGATTTCCATCAATATCCATGCCGGTGGATATGGATTGGAATAGGTCTCCTTGAAATGTGTTACAAATTCTTCCTTTGAGTGGTTCAGTTCGTCTTCTATCAGACGTATGGTTTTGTTGAATTTGGCGGGATTGGAGAAATTCCGCGCATCGGTCATCCAGAAAGCATCACCTGTCATCTCGCATCCATGATTCACGATTGCACATCTCACTGCCACTTCTATCTTCTCGATTTCATTGAAAAGCAACATACGCAGTTTCTTGTCGAAACGATAGAGTTTCAATGCTTTCTCAAATGATGCCCCGCTCTTAAATACATGGTTTTCTTTTGGAATCCGGAGAAGAGGATACATATAGGCAGATAAACGATAATAACCGATGTGGGACAAGTAATGCTGAGCCTTGCTTTCATCGGTTATTGACAGTCCTCTTGATTTCAAGATTTCTATTGACTCGCTCGGAGTCTTATAAGTTTTATTGAATATTGTCCTGTTTGTCATAAGTATAAAAAAAACGACCCGCACATTTGAGCATCGTTGAGAGGCTTGGCGGGTTCTCGTGGCGCAAAGGTACGACTTTTATTTGAGTTGTGCAAGAGTTTGGGAAGAAAAGTGATGATTTGACGGGTGTTTTTAACAGTTGTTGGGTGTTTGGAGATAAAAATGCAGCATTTACAAACCAATGTGGGTAGATTACAAACTATATTTGGGAATGTGGAAGGATGGTACTAACTTTGGATAAGCAAAGCTGCATCTCGGCATAATTGCCCAAGCATGGCAAGTTCTGCTCTCGATTTGCATTTGCTTTGCATCGTCATTATGAGCAAGTGGAAGGGCAGGCTGCGAAGTAGTTGCTGGCATTTACGAAGTTGGCTTGCATGATATGGGGTATTTCCTTACTTTCGCAGCGGATTATAAACGAAATTGTAGCGGAAAGGCGGCTAAAAACGTTAAATTGTTGTAAATATAAAGAAAATCTGAGCATTGTGACATTTGTTTGAGAGAAAATTTGTATCTTTGCAGCGCAACGTGGTATATTCGCTCGCAACTGGGTGATGAGCCACATTATAAAAAACAGTATATGAAGAAGATGGAACATACAACAAAGACTGGATGCAACCCCCTGAGCCTTAGAGATTTAGGGGGGGTATCGGCTTTGCCGTAACGTCTTCATTCATACATAGATACAGAGCCTTCCGCAGGTGTCAGACAATGGCATCAGCGTAAGGCTTTGTGCGTTTCAGGCCTCCTGACGCAGATGTATTGGCACACTGCCTATGATGCTATTGGCAGGCAAATAGATGCCGCTTGGTGGATAATACTGCCGTATAGTGGTAAAATTTGGATGAGACATGTTAAATGCCTAACTTTGCACAAAAAAGTAAATAACAAAAAGAAGTAAAATATGAAAAAGAAATTTACACAATTCAGATGGTTCGTCACGATGCTTCTGCTCGTGACGGCAATGGCTATGCCAAAGATGGCATGGGCACAGGTAACTACAAGTCAACCTGATAATGGTGATGGAACTGCAGCGAATCCTTATCAGATTACAACTGCTGCGGAATTGGCATGGTTTCGAGACGTTGTTAATGCGGGCAAAGAAACAGCCTGCGCTCGTCTAGAGGCTAACATTGACATGAGTACTGTGTGCCATCCGGCAAATGAAAGTGAAAGCGTGGCAGAACTCAGTTGGGTGCCGATTGGAAATAACTCGAATCGTTGGCATGGTGAATTTAATGGTAACAACAAAACCATTTCCAATCTTTACATCAACGCTTCGGAAGAATATTCAGGTTTTTTCGGATATACTCATGATCCTAAGGGTCAAAGAGGCATTATCAAGGATATAATATTTAATAATGTCAACATCAAATCGACAAAAGAATATTTTGGTGTGCTCGCAGGTTATGCATGGAACACTGACATTAGTGGAATCACGGTGAACAGCGGTAGCATTAATGGATACCGTGTAGTTGGAGGAATTGTGGGAAGAGCTTTGGATACTAAGATATCAAATTGCGTCAACAGAATATCCATCGTAGGAAGTGACTATGCCATTGGCGGCATTGTTGGTTATGCAAAGGCATATGCACAGGCATCCTCCTCAATCACCAACTGTGCTAACTATGGCAATGTGAAAGGAAGTAGAATGGTTGGTGGCATAGTTGGATATTCTGAAGGATTAACTTTATGCAATGTGTTCTCATCTGGCGATGTGACTTTTACAAATGACTATTATGGAAGTGGTCTTGTTGTGGGACATGTAGAATCTTCTACACTCACCATTTCTGGCTATGCTATATATAACAGCGATGCCAAGAGATATTACAACACTACCGTGCAGGATCCTGTGGCGTTGGGTAAAGTAACCTCCTTAGCCACTGTAACAGGAGAAAGTAACATCAAAGGTTTGAGCTCTAATTTACTGAAATCTGGTTGGGGCACATGGCTGCTCAATGGCTGTAAATCGGAAGGCGAATGGGGACAAACCATCAATACAGAAAACTATCCGGTATTGAACGGCACTCAAATTTATCCAAAGGATGCATCGATGAAATGCACCTATACAAATTTTAGCGGTACATTCACAAACACGTCCTCTGAAGCCTCAACAGTATCACTTACTCATGGCACTAATACGCATTATGAATCCATAGCACCGACTTGCGTGGAAGGCCGTAAAGAGTATTACGAATGTAATGACTGTCACAAGAAATTCCGTGATGCTGTAATGACCGAAGAGATTGACAACACCGTTATTAATCGCACATATGCTCACCACGATTTTGGGAATGACTATGTCTGCAAGAACTGCAATGCGCCAATGCCTGTAGCAACATTGGGTGATGCAGATATCGTTGTGGAAAAGACTGGTGATCATAATTCGCAGTATGGCTACAAACTGTACAAGTATGTTGCCGATGGAACTGGCACATTGCATGTGAAGTCGTATGGCGATGCCGATACCGAGGGAGCTCTTTGGACATCTGTAGGTGGTGAAGTAGCAAGTTCTGTAAACAACGACGATAGCAGTTCGTCGGAAACAGACTTTTCGCTTACTTTCGATGTGACCCAAGGCAAGACCTACATAATCGGTGTAAGACAGAAGTCTCATGAAGCGATAGAGGGCGACTATATCCTGCGACTAAGAGGATCGTGGACGGAAACGGCAGACCGTATGGGCATAGAGCCTTTCGTCTGGACAGGTGAGGGTACAGATGCTTCGCCCTATGAGCTGACGAGTGCCTGCCATCTGCTCTGGTTTGCCAAACTCGTAAACAATGGTAATACAACAGCCTGCGCACGTCTGGAGGCAGACATTGACATGAGCAAGGTGTGCCATGCAGCTGATGAAAGTAAAGGCGTGGCAGAACTGAGTTGGGAGCCTATTTCCAAGAGTTCCAACCCTTGGCATGGTTCTTTCGATGGTAACAACAAAACCATTTCCAACCTTTATATCAATACTTCTGCACAGTATTCCGGATTGTTTGGATACATATTGAATGATTATGTCAGATGCTCTATCAAGGATATAATATTTTATAATGTCAACATCACATCGACAGCAGATTATTCTGGTGTGCTCGCTGGTAATGTAAAAAATACTGACATTAGTGGAATCACGGTGAACAGCGGTAGCATTAATGGAACTACTGACGTCGGAGGAATTGTGGGAAGAGCTAATAAGACTAATATAACAAACTGCGTCAACAGAATACCCATCGTAGGAAGTAAAAAAAATATTGGCGGCATTATCGGTTACGTAGGAGAAAATACATCAGTCACCAACTGCGCTAACTATGGAGACGTGAAGGGATATTATTATATTGGCGGAATCGTTGGCTATATAGTAGATATAACATTAAATAATGTTTTTACGTCAGGCAATGTTACTTGTAGATTAACCGATCCAAATTGTGGTCTTGTCGCTGGATATGTTTATGAAAAATTGACCATACAGGGCCATATCCTCTACAATAGCGATGCCAAGATATTTTACTATTCTGCGGAGCAAACTGTTCAAACGATCGGAAATAAAAAGTCTTACGCAACCATAACAGGAGAAAGCAATATAGTGGGATTAAACTCGGAAAACCTGAAAACCGGCGAGGGTGCATGGATTCTTAATGGTCAGCAATCTACTGGTGCATGGGGTCAGCAGCTCGGTACCGACGATTATCCTATGCTCGGCGACTATAAGGTAATCAAGGCTGCCAAGGGCGACAAGGATAAAAACGGTAACGACACCTATTGGGCAACGTTCAGCAACTTGAACTCTGATGCAACACTCTTAGTTCCTTCACCACGCAATCTCACTGTTTACAATGCAACCGTAAGCAATGGAAAAATGACATTGAAAATGCGCACTGACAGCCAAGTGGCAAAGGAAGAAGGTGTACTGCTGAAGACCGACGGAGAGTATGTGAATGCGAAGGCAAATGCAACGGATGGTCTGAAAGCCGTGGATTATACTGATAACAACCTCGTGGCAACGCCTGCCACAGAGAAGACGATAAATGCAGAAACAGGATATAAACTCTATCGCCTCACTTACAACAATTCAACAGATAAGACAGGCCTCGGCTTCTATCTCGGTCTGGTGAAAGATGAGAATGACAATGTGATAAGCAGCGATGGCTCTCAGCTCAAGGCCACTCCGGGCAAGGCATATCTCAAAGTATCTACTGGGGCTGCGACAAACACTGCCACTACAGCATTAGCCCGCAGCTTCGTCTTCCCAGGCGATGACGAGACAACTGGCATCGGAGAGATTGTCATCGAGGGTGATGCAGGCATCAGTGGCTCTGCCAATGCCAATGACCGCATCTACAACCTCCAGGGTCAGCAGGTGACTGCCCCCGTGAAGGGACTCTACATCAAGAACAACAAAAAAGTAATAATCAAATAAACAGATATCGACATGAAGAAAAAGTATATAAAGCCAGAAATGAAGGTTTATGAAATTGAAACTCCACAGTTGTTGGCAGGGTCGCAAGAATTTTATAATAATAGTGTAGTCCCTGGGGACGGCAACGATGAAATGTGATAATATAGGATAAGTTTCTATTTCAATAACAGTTGGAGGCTGCAAGCGGCACTGAAATGCCATTGCAGCCTTCATAGTTTATAAGCGAAAAGTGTCGTTCAGAGTGGGGCGGTCTTACATAAAGTAAAGACCCTACTTTACCTTTGCTGCAATTCTGCGGAGAAAAAAGCACTAATTCGCAGTTGAATTGCTTTTTTCTTCAGAATTATTTTGCTTATTTACAAGAAAATGAGTATCTTTGCTCCCGAAATGCGGGCTTATCACTCCTGCAACAGTCAGAAAACAATGGGTACATATATAAACAAAGGTAATAAAGCATTCAGAGACATCGTATCTCACGAATATGTTGACAAGACATCGCTGATACCGCTGATAAATGCGAGTCTTAACTCCGAAAACCGCTACAGCTGCGTCACCCGCTGCCGCCGATTCGGCAAGTCGATGGCAGCAAAGATGCTGTGTGCCTATTACGACAAGTCGTGCGACTCGCGAGAGCTTTTCCACGGTTTGAAGACCGAGCAGGACAAGTCATTCGAGACATATCTCAACAAGTATTATGTGATATGCGTTGACATGACTGACTTCACTACGAGATTCAGGAATGAGAAGGAAATAGTGAAGATTATGCAGCAGGAAATCATAGATGATGTTTTGAAAGTCTTTCCCGACATAGAGGTTAAAGAGAGAGATGACTTGATGAGTATTCTCTACAGCATCTGTGAGAGAACAGACGAGCGTTTCTTGATGATTATCGATGAATGGGATGCAATCTTGCGTGAGATGGGCTCGGATGACTACATCTCCACCTCATACGTTGATTTACTCCGCCGTCTGTTCAAGGGCTTAGGGTCGGATACTGTCTTTGCCGGAGCATATCTCACGGGAATACTGCCCATAAAGAGGTACAACACCGAGTCGGCGTTGAACAATTTTTGCGAATATACCATGATCCGTCCTGGTAAGATGTCAGAGGCTTTAGGTTTTACACATGACGAAGTGAAAATGCTATGTAAGAAGCATGGAATGGACTTGATGGAGATGGAACGCTGGTATGACGGTTATCGCATAGGCAAGGCATCTCGCATGTTCAATCCCTATTCCGTAATAAAGGCTATCTACAATGAAGAATATGGTAGCTATTGGACTACCACCGGTGCCTACGACTCGGTGATAACGTATATTCAGATGAACTTCGACGGACTCAAGGACGACATCATACGTATGCTTTCGGGAGAGTCTATTCCTGTGATAACAACAAAATTCCAGAATGACATGAATGTCATAAACAGCAAGAATGATGTCCTAACAGTGCTCATCCATCTCGGTTATCTGGCGTATAACCGTGACACCAACAGATGCTACATTCCCAACAAGGAGGTGGCCGACGAGATGAATAATGCAGTGCAGTCAACTGAATGGTCGCAACTGGCAAAGACTTTGGAAAACTCACAACGCCTCCTCGACGCCACCATTGCATGCAATGAGAATGCTGTGGCTCTAGCCATCGACATTGCCCACGACGAGAATACGAGCATACTGTCTTATAATGACGAGAACTCACTTGCCTGTGTAATTACCATTGCATACATTTGGGCAAGAAATGAATACGTCATCCACCGCGAATATGCCACTGGCAAGGGGTATGCCGACCTGGTGATGATTCCGCGTCGCAACGTCAGCAAACCCGCCCTCGTCATCGAACTGAAATTCAACAACACGGCCGACACTGCCATCGACCAGATTAAGCGCAAGCAATATCCCGCAAAGATTGCCGAATACACTGGCGACATCCTCCTCGTGGGCATCAACTACGACAAGGAAGCGAAGAAGCACACTTGCAAGATTGAAAGGATAAGGAATGGTGTGTTTAATAACAATAAAAACTGAATTGTAGTGGGGCAGATAGCTTGGATGTCAGTGTTCATGTTTGTTGTTTTCCCGATAGATATAAATGACAATGAGAATGAAGCCATAATGAAAGAGTTAGATAAAAACAGGGATTTTATCAACGAACAGATTGATAAGACATTCTCAGGTATTAAAACAGAAAGTAAAAGAATTAAATAAAAACAAGAATAACATTCAAACTTAACAAAAAGTAATATTATGAATACAACCAAGAAAATTATATTTCTACTGGGCATCGTCTTCTTTTTCTCAATGAAAGTTTGCGCAGAAACATATCAAGACGGTGATTTTATAGTAACCTGCGGTAGTGAAAAGGAAAAAATAGGCAATGTCGATGACGAAAAATTTATAGTAGGGATAAAAAGGTGTTACAAAATTAGTCAAAATACTGAATTTACGTTTACTTGGTATAATAGCGAAAAAGAGAGTATAAATGAAATTGAAGGTCTTATTGTTTTTGTAAATCCTAAATCGTTTGATTTGACATTGGATGATTATAATGCTTTAAAGCTAACTTTAGGACTTGGAGTATATGATATGACATTTAAATTTAATATGGGGGATAACCCCCAAAGGATGAATGTTCTCATTAAACACCACACTACTCACACGATAGGCGACACAGATAAGCCCACGGAACCTACATGCACTACCAAGGGATTCCCTGGGAAATGTTCTGAATGCGGACAATGGATCTGGGACACAAGCACTACCACTACCTCTACCGACTACAAGCCTGTCTTGGGGCATGACTTTACAAAACAGACATGGACTACGGACGAGGTGAATGGTGGCAAATACAGAACGTGCACACGGTCTGGCTGCGACCACAAGCAATATACATACGATGTCGTGCCAGGTGAGCCTGCATTGAGTATCACGCTTAAAGATGACGTGACACTTACCTACCCACAGTCCAAGTCGCCAGTATATGCTTGGGACGGAATGATGTGGAAAGTGAAACTTGGCGAGACCCCAGCCTGTGAACTGTCACAGGGACAGGTTAATGGGATATTAACGCAATGGCCGCATAACAAAACGGAGCATCAGTGTGCAGACAAGAGTTGGGTAGAAGACTGTACGGTGGAAGGCTGTACGGAAGGGTTCACAAGGCGTTGGCTGAAAATCAACGGCAACAAGGTGGAGACAACTGCTACAACAGGTGATCTCGCTATTGAAAGTCTTACTCTCGATGATGCCGTAGGCTATGAGTGCGAAGCGGAATACACAGCCAATGATGTCAGTTATTCGCGCACAATGAGCAACGAATGGGGTACGTTGTGCCTGCCATTTGAGATACAATCCGACCAAGAAGCCACATGCAAGTTCTATGAGCTGAAGGAAGTGAAAGAAACAGAGATTGTTCTGACGGAAATGACAGGAAACATCCCTGCCGGCACACCCGTTTTAGTGCGCCGTAATGCCGAAGGTACCAACATTTCATTAAATGCCACCAATGCAGCTATCACCGTAGCCCCAGCAGCAGGCAGCACGGCAAATGGCTTTTCGCTTGTTGGCCGTTTCACAGCGTCTGAGGCATTGCCGGAGGACAGTTACATCATCAGCAACAACAAGTTCTGGCATGTGAGCGATTTGACCTCTAAGGAAGACGTGACAGACGTGAAGGTGGGACCATTCCGCGCATATCTGCAAAGCAGCGGCGTGCAGAACGTCAAGATGATGAGCCTGTCGATAGGCGACGACACCACAACGGCCATTGATGTGCTTAATGCCGCTGACGAAGGCGAGGCAGAGATATATGACCTCAATGGGCATCGTCTCCAAGGTTTGCAAAAGGGCATGAACATCGTAAAGAGAGGAAACAAGACAACAAAAGTAATCATTAAATAAAAACGGATATGAAGAAGAAAGAATACGTGCATCCGAAGATGCACATCTACGAGATGAGTAAAATGCAGCTACTTGCAGGCAGTGGTGAAACACTCAATATTGGTAATCCAGAAAACGATGTTATTCCCACAAATACGAATGGCACGATTTGGGTAGAATAACCACTCGCAAGATGATGCAAAATACAAAACTTTAAAAAACAAACATGAAACAGAAGATATTAACATTTATGGTATGCCTGTTGGCTGGCATTACGGCCATTCATGCCCAGACGGAATCAGAATCGTCCATCGTCTCTTTCTTTAAGTCAGAAGAAGGATGGAAGATAGTGAACAGTACGGCTATAAGCGGCAACAAGGTTGTTTACACTTTCAAAGATGGATCAGAATTATCTACTGATGTCACTCATGGACAACAGGCAGAATTGCCCGTTTACAATGCCATTTATTGTGTTCCCGGGACACTTGGTACCCCTCTATTGGCAGAATACAGCCAGTCTGGTCAGCTAATCCTGATGGGAACAGCCAATCAAAATGATATTTATAAACCCGAGAAACTTGATGATAGCAAAAAAAACTCAATTACATCAGTCGATATAAGCCATCTTGATATTTCAACAGTGACAAGTCTCGCGTACTTTTTAGAATATTTTTCAGCCCTAAAACGGGTTGACTTCTGTGGTGGCAAAATACATAGCAATGTAACTAATTTGAGTCAAATGCTTAATGGCTGTTCAGAACTTGAAGAAGTAGATTTCAGCGGTTGTGATTTTTCTGGTGTCAAAAATATAAGTAACTTATTAGCTAACTGTCCCAATCTGAAGACCATCAAGGCTATTAATTGTAATGAGATGACAATATCATTATTACGAGAGATAATGAATACTAATGGATATCAAAACGTCCGGATCATCACAAGTGACCAGCAGGAAGCTGGCTCTACCGAGACAACGGAGCAGGATTAGAATAAAAGGGTCATGGGTACAGGTATATTGGTTCACTCTTTAGGATCGACGAACCTGTCCCCGATGAATCTAGTTTCTATTTCAATAACACTTGGAGGCTGCAAGCGGCACTGAAATGCCATTTGCAGCCTTCATTGTGTTTGTAGAAAAATAGCCCCAACTGCAAACCAAAACCAGCGAACTACAAACTAAAGTGGGCTAAGGCAAACTAGAAACGAGACTGGCGTATCTATATTAGCCTTAAGGTAACTCAATTTTTAGCCTAAAAATGGCTGTTTTTGACGTGAATTTGGCAATTTTTGACGTGAATTTGGCAATTTTAGCCTTAAAAACCTCTATTTTTGGCCTAAAAATGGCAGTTTTTGACGTGAATTTGGCAATTTTGGCCAAA
>NZ_NPJG01000033.1 GCF_002251245.1 Prevotella sp. P5-92 | reverse complement strand
TTCATGGGGTAAGGGGATTTTGTGTCTGCGACATTTCTGTTGTGCAAGAAATATGTACAATAAAATGAATTTTGTCGCTTTGCAAGCAAAATCCCACTAAACCCTATAGGTTGCGGATTTGAGGTTTCTAAAGAGACTATGGATAGAATCTTGAGGGATTTAGGAAAAAGTAGGAAAGTTGTTCTTCCCGCAAATAAAAGACAAGTAGATTTTACTGGTATATCCGTTAGAATATGTAATAAGAGTTTCCCACACCCACAGAAGCAGCTGTAGTGGGGATTGACTCTTTTAACAATAGATATTAAACAATTATCCTTTAGGTATTTCGCTCTTTCTGCTTAAAAAGCGTTAATCCATAGGTTT
>NZ_NPJG01000032.1 GCF_002251245.1 Prevotella sp. P5-92 | reverse complement strand
AATCGATTTCTCGATTGCTTCTTGTACTACTACTTCTCTGTTATGTAAATCTTTCAAAGAACTCTTCTTATAGTCGCTCAAGAGAAGCGTTGTTCTCAAAAGCGAGTGCAAAGGTACGGCAAAAATCAATACGCTCCAAATAATTTGAAAGAAAAACGCTTTACTTTAACACTTATTTACAAATAAAAGGTATAAGACAAAACATTCTTTTGCCTTACACCTTATTATATAGTGTACTAAATCTCCTGCAGCATCTCATTCAAGGTAGGATGAATATGTACCATATCGTGAAGCTGCTTCAAGGTTGTATGCTTACACATGAGTGCACTTATTTCCTGAACGATGTCGGCGCTATGAGCTCCGTAGGCATGGCAACTGAGTATTTCTCCAGTGCCTGCATCAGCCACGAGTTTGATCATACCTTCTGCTTCAGCCATGGCAAGAGCACGGCCGTTGGTGCGATAGTTTTTCTTCCTCACCTCGATATCTACACCTTCCGCCTTCAGCTGGTCCTCTGTCTTACCGACGCAGGCAGCCTCTGGGTTAGTGAAAATGGCAGCAGGCATTACGTCAAGGTTAATGTCATCCTGTTCACCGATGATATGGTTTACCACATGGAGTCCCTGCATTGTAGCAGCATGGGCCAACATCATTCGTGCGTTGACATCACCTATGGCATAAACGCCAGGCACGTTAGTGAGCATATTATCATCGACAGTGATACCCTTTTCGCTCCACACTAAAGAAGTGTTTTCAAGTCCTAAACCATCAACATTAGGTTTACGTCCCACAGCCATAAGAACCTTGTCAGCCTCTACAGACTGCTCTTTGCCTTTCCGTTCAAAGGTTACGCTTCCGTCTGCAATCTTTTTCACAGCCGACTGCATGTAGAACTCCACGCCTTGTTTTTCGAGTGTCTTTCTCAAGCGCTTAGCTATATCGGCGTCTAATGCAGGGATGCACTCCTTAAGATATTCGACCACAGTGACCTGAGCACCGAGCTGGCTGAATATGGAAGCGAACTCCATGCCAATGACACCCGCGCCAACAATAACAAGACGTTTGGGAAACTCGGTGAGGCTGAGCAAAGAATCTGACGTGAGCAGAAGACTATCATCGAGGGCCTCCAAACGCAAAGTCTTGTGTGACGATCCTGTGGCTACGATGATAGTGTCGGCTGTGTAACGCTGACCTTCAGCCTCTACGGTATGGTCATCGACAAAAGACGCCTTGGCATTGACAAGGGTTATGCCAGGAGCGGCAAGCACTCCAGCGATAGCCTGACGCAACTGTTCGACGACAGCATCTTTTCTGGCAACGATATCAGCCAAGGAGAACTCAGGTTCCACGGCTTTTAGTCCGACCGAGGCAGCATTTCGCATCTCGCTTGCAGCCTCGGCAGAACGGGCCAATGTCTTTGTGGGTATGCAACCCACATTAAGGCATGTACCGCCCAAGTGGCCCTCTTCAAATATGGTCACTGTCTTGCCCTTTGATGCAGCATAGGCAGCAGTCCTGTATCCTCCAGGACCGCTACCGATGATGATTATGTCTGATTTCATGCTTCGATATCCTTATACTTTACGACGGGATGTTTTGCCGCAAGCACATCGTCAACACGTCCGATAGGAGTGTTGTGTGGCGCACTCTTCACCACATCGGGGTTATTGCGAGCCTCTTCAGCTATCTTGCGCATCACGGCTACAAAGCCGTCGATAGTGTCTTTACTCTCGTTTTCAGTAGGTTCTATCATCAACGACTCATGGAACAGCAGTGGGAAGTAGATGGTAGGAGCATGATATCCGTAGTCGAGCAGACGTTTTGCCACATCCATGGTGGTGACACCAGTCGATTTGTCGCGCAGTCCGTCGAACACGAACTCGTGCTTGCACAAGCCCTCAATAGGCAGCAAGTATTCGTCTTTCAGACATTCCTTAATGTAATTGGCATTAAGAGTTGCCAATGGTCCCACCATTTTCAGGTTTTCACGTCCAAGGGTCAGGATATATGCCAACGCACGCAGCAATACGCCGAAATTGCCATGATATCCTCCGACAGAGATGCCTCCGCCATCAGCATCGGCAAAATCGACAGTCTTGACATCTGCCACCGAACGAGCATTGGAAGCACCTGGCAAGAACTGCTCAAGTCCCTCACGCACGCCCACGGGACCTGCACCTGGTCCGCCGCCTCCATGAGGTGTAGAGAATGTCTTGTGAAGATTGATATGCATCACATCGAATCCCATATCACCTGGGCGTGAAGCCCCGAGCATAGGATTGAGGTTTGCCCCGTCATAATACATAAGGCCACCACAGTCGTGAACGAGTTGTGCTATCTCAGGTATCTCCTGTTCAAACATACCGAGAGTGTTCGGGTTTGTCATCATCATTGCCGCCACCGTATCATCGAGCAGCCCGCGCAAGTCGTTGACGTCAACATATCCCTGTGCCGTACTCTTCACTTCCACCACCTCCAGTCCGCAGACAGCGGCAGAGGCGGGATTAGTGCCATGGGCAGAGTCAGGGATGATGACTTTTACACGTTTCTTGTCACCACGACTCTCATGATAGGCACGGATTATCATCAGTCCTGTAAGTTCGCCGTGAGCGCCAGCAAAAGGATTAAGTGTGAAACGGCTTAGTCCGGAAATCTCGGAGAGACATTTCTGTAATCGTTCATACACCTCCAGCGCGCCTTTCACTGTGTCTGCGGGCTGCATGGGATGCAAGGCTGTGAACTCCGGCTTGTTGGCCACTTCCTCGTTGATTACAGGATTGTACTTCATGGTACAACTGCCCAAAGGATAGAATCCATTATTTACGCCGAAATTATTTTCACTATGATTGGTGTAATGACGCACCACTGTCATCTCGTCACACTCAGGCAGGGCAGCATCTTCCTTTCGGCAAACGCTATCTGGTATATTGTAATTTCCAAAACGATTTTTAGGAAGAGAATATCCACGTCGGCCTTCTTTGGAAAGCTCAAAAATCAGATTGCCATATAACTTATTGTTCATATCGTCACCTCCTTATATTAAACTAACCAACTTGTCTATTTCTTCCTTAGTACGCTTCTCGGTAACGGCAAACATGATGGTATCGTCAGCCACCTTTATTCCTCCGAAGAAGCCATTGTCGATGAATTTCTGCTGCAGCGCGTCAACATCTCCATTGAAGCGCACGCAAAACTCATTGAAGAAAGGTTTGTCGAATGCCATCTCAAACTTACCTGTAGCCACAAGTCTCTCTGCCATATAATGGGCTCCGGCATAAGAGAGGCGGGCAGCCTCTTTCAAGCCATCCTTTCCCATGAGCGACATGTAGATTGTGACAAACAGCGCCATGAGGCTCTGGTTTGAACAGATGTTTGAAGTAGCCTTTTGGCGGCGTATATGCTGTTCTCGGGCTTGGAGTGTGAGCACAAACGCGCGTTGTCCGCGATTGTCCTTTGTCATGCCCACGATACGTCCCGGCAACTTGCGGATAAGTTTTTCTGTGCAGCACATATATCCTAACGAAGGGCCGCCGAATGTCATTGGTATGCCAAGACTCTGTCCGTCGCCCACTGCCACATCAGCTCCCCACTCTCCTGGGGTCTTGAGCACGGCGAGATCTGCTGGCACGCTATTTATTACGAGCAAAGCCTTGTTGGCATGTGCAGCGTCGGCAAAGCCTTCAAAATCCTCTATATTACCGTAGTAGTTTGGCTGCTGGACGATCATTCCGGCCACCCCACCCTGTGCTATCTTCGCAAAGTAATCGTCGCGGTCGGTGACTCCGTCAGCAGCTTTCACCATTTCTATTTCCACTCCATGGAAATGGGCATAGGTATTCACCACTTCAAGCGTCTTCGGATCGACAGTCTCAGAGACGAGCACCTTGTTAGCTTTCTTGCCGGCAGCCACACACATCATCATAGCCTCGGCCGTAGCAGTGGAGCCGTCGTACATCGAGGCGTTTGAAATGTCCATGCCCGTGAGTTCGGTCATCATCGACTGAAATTCGAAGATATAGTGTAGCGTTCCTTGCGAGATCTCAGCCTGGTAAGGAGTGTAGGACGTGAGGAATTCCGAGCGTTGGATGATACTTGGTATAGCCGAAGGTGTATAATGGTCGTAAGTACCTGCACCTGCAAAGCAAACAAGTTGTTTGTTGTCCTTTCCAAGGGCGTCGAACAACTGGCGTATCTCCAGTTCGCTCATCGCCTCAGGCAAGTCATAGTCGCCCTTAAAACGTATGCTTTCGGGCACTTCAGCATAAAGCTCTTCCAAAGAAGAGACGCCGGCCTTTGCCAGCATCTCCTTGAGGTCTTCTTCTGTATGCGGGAAAAACTTGTAAGTCATTCTCTTTAGCGTTTGATAAGAAAAAGTGGAGAAAAGAAGAGGGATTAATGCTCCTCTTCGCAATGCTTCTCGTAGGCAGCGGCATCCATAAGGTTGTCGAGCTCAGTCTTGTCTGAGAGTTCAACCTTGATGATCCAGTTTTCGAAAGCGTCCTTGTTGATGAGTTCTGGCTCGTCCTCAAGAGCCTCGTTAACCTCAACGACAGTGCCGCTGACAGGAGAGATGAGGTCGCTTGCAGCCTTTACACTCTCCACTGCGCCGAAATCTTCGCCAGCCTCTACCTCATCGTCAACATCGGGCATATCTACATAAACCACGTTACCCAGAGCGTGCTGTGCATAGTCTGTGATACCTACATAGCCGAAGTCGCCTTCAACCTTAACATACTCGTGTGACTCTGAATAATAGAGTCCTTCAATTACTTTTGCCATATTATCTGATATTTTAAGGATTATATTATTATTGTTACTTATTTCTTGTAATGCTTGTCGTAGAACTTCTTCTTCACCACGACACCCGGGAATGTCTTCTTTCTGATTTGCACTTCCAGTGGGGTGCCGAGTTTGTTGAATGGCACATTGACCAAAGCCATACATACGCTCTTGTCGGTTGAGATGGTGTGATAGCCTGTGGTTACCTCACCTATCACCTCTCCGTCTTTCAGCACCGCATATCCATGACGTGGTATAGCCTTGCCTTCGAGTTCGATACCTACGAGGCGTCGTGCCACACCGTTTTCCTTTTGGTCAACCAGCGCCTCGCGTCCGATAAACTCAGGTTTGTCGAGTTTACAGAACATGCTTAGTCCTGCCATGACAGGAGAGATGTCGGCAGACAATTCGTCTCCATAGAGGGGCAGTCCCACCTCGAAGCGCAGAGTGTCGCGACATCCGAGTCCACAAGGCTTGCAACGTCCGCATGCCATCAGCTTATCCCAACACTCGCGGATGAAGTCATGAGAACCATAGATCTCAAATCCGTCTTCGCCCGTATATCCTGTACGGCTGACGATAACATCGCCGATGGTCTTTACGGTGTAGAACACGAGTTCGTTACATTCGAGTCCGAGGACCTCTTCTACCACCTTTTCCGATGACGGTCCCTGCACGGCTATCTGTCCGTAGAAGTCAGAGCAGTTTTCCATTTCTATGTCATATCCCTTGGCATGCTCCTGCATCCACGCCCAGTCCTTGTCAATATTGGCAGCGTTGATGACAATAAAGAAGTCGTTGTCGGCCATCTTATAGACGAGGAGGTCGTCAACAGTTCCTCCGTTTTCATAGCACATCATGCCATAGAGGATCTTACCGTTTTCCAGGCCCCGTACGTCGTTGGTAAAGATATGATTGACATAAGCCTCTGCATCCTTTCCCTTTACGGTCACCTCGCCCATGTGAGACACATCAAACACGCCGCAGTCGGTTCTTACTGCCTGGTGCTCGTCGATGATTGTAGAATACTGGATAGGCATGTCAAAGCCACCGAAGGGGCTTATCAAGGCTCCGAGAGCCACATGTTTGTCATAAAGACAGGTTCTTTTATTTTCTTCCATTGCAATATTTTTTAGGTCTTCTATTTAATATTTATATATAAGGTGTAAATCACTTGCGAAGTAAGAGATTTACGAAATCTTCTTTTTTCAAGTTGAGGATTGTCGTTTCGAGATTGTCGGGCAATGCCTCCAAGATATCCCTTTCAGACAGCTTCACACCTTTTAGAGGTTTGACTATGGCGGCATCGACATCTCCCACTATAAAATAGTCGCCGAGCATTGTCAGTCCTTTTATCACACCATTTTTCACCTCTATCCTCACTTCAAATTCTCCCACTCCCTCTATTCTTCCTTTTCGTACAACAGTGTATTTAGGATTATTGCCATAGACAAACTCGTCGGTGAGATATTCTTTTTCTATTTCCTCGATGGCCCGTATGTCGTCGCTCGTCAGGGTTATTTCACCCTTGCACAGGTTCTCCCTTACAAAGGTCTTAAACTGCTCTATGTCGATCTGGACAAAGTCCTTGAGCAGGGCTATCCGCTGCCGCACGCTTTCCACGCCCTTTGAGATGAGCTTCTCGTCGTTGGGCGTGATGGCGCCTACCATGTTCACCATATTGGTGTCATAAAGCATAGTGCCATGCACGATGCTTCTGCCAGGGATATGATAGAACGCGTTGCCCGACACCTTCCGGTCGCCTATCATTATGTCGTTTCGTCCGCTTGCCTTTGCATCCACCCCTAACTTCTGCAACACCAGCACCACCATATTGATATATCTATTGAACGTGAAGCCGACAGTCTCGTCTTTTGTTATGTAAGAGAACATGATATTGCTCATGTCAGCATACACGCATCCGCCGCCGCTCTTTCTACGATAGGTTTTTATTCCATGCAGCCGACAGAAATCAAGATTCACCTCGTTTTCAATGAGTTGGTTACGTCCAAATATTACGCTTGGTTCCACCTGCCACATGAAGAAGGCGTCATATTCGTCGATATGCCTTGCCACATATTCCTCCATGGCGAGATAGAAAGAGAGGCGTCTGACCTTATTGTCTGGTAATGCTATATATTTCATCTTTTATTCACAAATAGTATTCGTGAGATTTTCGTTGCAAAAATATGAATAAAAAATGTATTTTCAAAACATTTGATTGAAAAATATGTTAACACATTTGCTAATATTTCATATTGATAGTTATTTGCCATTTAAACCATATAAAGAATAGCTCAACGAGCTGACGACATAGAAAAACAAAAACCTTCAAACGTTCACCCGATATTCGCGGGCACACGTCTGAAGGCTTAATAGGAGGTCCCGATATTATCGGGCAATCATCACAGTTGACTATTGGACATATGTCTCAAGAAACTTTATTGTTCCGCTCAACGTTATAGTATCGGCAGTTGCTGGCAGCAGCAGCGATTCGCCTTGACGGAAGCTCACCTCTGCACCGTCGCTGGTGGTGACAATAGCCTCGCCTTGCAATCCCACGAGGATGACAAAGCTGTCAAGGTCAGTGTAGTCAATGAGCATCGGCTCGTCCAGGTCATACACTGTGGTATGGAAGAACGGACAATCCACGAGATCTACAGGTTCGTTCTTTTTCGGCATATAGTGAGTGCGATAGTCGTCATACACGGTATAGTCTATTGCCTCGGCTGCCTCCTTTGTATGGAGTTGACGATAGTTGCCTTCCTTGTCCTTTCGTTTGTAGTCGTAGATACGATAAGTGACATCGCTGGTCTGCTGGATCTCGGCGACAAACGCGCCTTTACAGATGGCGTGAATACGACCGGCAGGAATAAAGAAGCAGTCGTCGGCATGAATCTGATACTGCTCCAAGGCATCGACGATAGACCCGTCGTCCACCATCCCGGCGTATTCCTCGGGAGTGATGGCTTTTTTCAGTCCCACGCGCAAAGAAGCGCCAGGATCCGACTCCAAGGCGTACCACATCTCTGTCTTGCCCATGGTCTTTCCCTGCCTGTGTGCCGTCTCGTCATCAGGATGAACCTGAATGGAGAGATCCTGTCGGGCGTCGATAAACTTCACGAGCAGCGGAAATGCGTTTCCGAAGCGTTTGTAGTTTTCGTGTCCTACCATTTTTTCTTTCATCTCGGCGACGACATCGTTGAGGTTCCAGCCTTGGTATTCGCCTTCTGCCACTACCGATTCATTGTCTTTTACGCCAGATACTTCCCAGCTTTCCCCGACGTTGGCTTGCTTGTCGTCGATTTGCTTGAAAGATACGATTTTGTTTCCACCCCAAATAGTTGACTTCAAAAGAGGTCTGAATTTAAAGATTTGCATTGTAACACGTTTTTTAATTATACACTATTGTTCACTATTTCGGGTTCATAGTTATGTAGTATTTCCTTTTTTCTCTATGTCAGTTGTCTTTCCAGAATGTCGGCGTGAAGATCACCAACACCGTCATTATCTCAAGACGTCCCATGAGCATCAAGAGCGAGCACATCCATTTCACCGATTCTGGCAACGACGACCATGACATCACGGGGCCGATGTCTGTTCCCAATGTCGGGCCCACATTGCTCACACAGCTCAACGAGATGGTTATCGCATTAGTATGATCGATGCCTATGGCTATCATCAGCGTGGCTACAAAAAGGCACATGAGGACAAACACGGCGAGATAGCTCATAAGCGACAGGATCTTGTCCTGTGGCACGTGTTGTCCGTTGACCTTCACTGGCAGTACCGCATTGGGGTGTAAAATATGCTTAAACTCGTTTCTTATCACCTTCAGCACCATAACACTTCGTATGCACTTAAAGCCTCCACTGGTACTGCCTGCACAAGCGCCCACAAACATACAGATGCCAAGTATCACCCAGGTGAGATGGGGCCATTGGCCGGCATCGTCATTAAACAAGCCTGTGGTGGTGATGAACGATACCACCTGGAACAGTGCGCAACGGAATGCCTCCTCAAGCATATATCCGTTCTTCACTATTAGAAGATACATAATCCATATCGTGGCTATCGACACTACGGCGAGATATAGTCTGAACTCAGAGTTGCTCAACAGAGCCATCAACTTTCCCTTGAACAGTGCTGTATAAAGCAACACAAAGTTTATGCCCGCCAAGAATTGAAACGATATACCTATATATTCTATCAACGGCGAATGGAAATGCAGGAGCGAGTCGTTGTGAGGCGCGAAACCTCCCGTGGCGGTCGTCGTCATCGAATAGTTGACACTGTCATACCAGCCCATTCCCGCGAGGGCAAAAGCCACAAGACATGCCAAGGTGAGCACCGTATAGATGCTCCAGATCCATTTCGCGCTCGTTGACAGGCGGGGATGCAGCTTCGACTTAATCGGTCCCGTAGCCTCTGCGGCAAACACCTTCATGCTTCCTCCGACGATAGACGGGAGTATGGCTATGGTAAAGAACACTATTCCCAATCCGCCGATCCACTGTGTCATGGAGCGCCAGAAGAGTATGCCATGCGGCATGTGTTCCACATCGTCAAGTATCGAGGCTCCGGTAGTGGTAAATCCCGACATCGTCTCGAAATAGGCATCAGATATATTGGGGATGTAGCCACCTATAAGATAAGGGAACATGCCAAACACACTGAATATTATCCACGTGGCAGTCACCACGATATATGCGTCACGACGACTGAGACGGTTGTCTGGATTTCGTCCAAGATACCTGAACACCAATCCTCCTGCAATGGTTATCAGCATCGACACGAGAAACGAGAACACGTCATCTTCAGCATAGTAGAATGCAGTGCCAAGACAGACGAGCATCATAAATGCCTCGATGAACAGCAGCTGGCCCAATATCTTTGACAACAACCTGTAGTTTACCATAGTGTCCTCGGCTTAAAATATTTCTCCACTTTCTTTATGTTGTGCTCATGGCAGAACACCATCACCGAGTCGCCGGCCTCTATCTGCGAGTTACCGTTGACCAACATTCCCACATTGTGTCGCACCAGTCCACCAATGGTGACTCCCGTAGGCAATCCGAGGTCTTTCACCTGCTTTCTTGTCACGGGCGACCCTTGTGCGGCGGTAAACTCAGCCACATCAGAGTCTGCCACCATGAGCGATCTCATGTTGCTCACATCGGCATCGAGCATGAGTTGGAAGATATGACTGGCAGCTATCGTCTTCTTGTTGATGATAGTACCGATGTCAAGGCCTTCCGCCATATCTACATAGTCGAGGTTTTCCACCATTGCCACGGTCTTTCTCACTCCCAACTTCTTTGCCGTGAGACAAGCGAGGATATTGGTCTCGGCATTCTCCGTAAGAGCCACAAACGCTTGCGTATTGCGTATGCCCTCCTCCATCAGCATGCCTATGTCGCGTCCGTCGCCGTGTATCACCATCGTGTCAGTGTCGCTGAGCAGTTCGTTCAGCCTGTCGCAACGGTTTTGGTCGCGTTCTATTATCTTCACGTTCATATAGTCGGGCGTGGTGAGCGCTGTTCTCACCGTGGTCTTGCTTCCGCCCATGATGATCACGTTTTTCACGTCAGCATAGTGTTCCTTTCCCGCCACCTTTCTTATATAAGGTATATACTCGCGGGTGGTCATGAAGTAGGCAAAGTCAAGATTACGCAGTTCGTCGTTACCACCGGGGATGATGGTATCGCCTCCTCGCTTTATGGCTACTATATGATATGGGTCGTCAGGTCCGCAGAGTTCTTTCAGCGGCTGGTTTAATATCTCGCATGTCTCGCGCAGCTTCACGCCGAGCATCACGAGTGCTCCTCCGTGCACGTCCCACCGCTGTCGCACCCAGCTCATCTTCAGTCCGTTGATAATGTCTTGTGCCGCAAGCACTTCGGGATATATCAGCGAGTCAATACCTAACTTTCTGAAGAAAGGCTTCAACTTGGTGTCAAGATACTCATAGTTGTCAATGCGTGCCACTGTCTTCTTTGCTCCAATGGCATGTGCCAATATGCAGGCATTCATGTTGCGGCTCTCGTCTGGAGTGACGGCAACAAAAAGGTCGGCCTCGTCGGTACCGGCCTCTTGCAGTGCCTTGATACTCGTTGGCGAACCTAACATAGTCATTATGTCATAGTCGGTGTCGAGACCTTCCAGACGACTGGGGTCGGCGTCCATCAGCGTACATTCCTGATGCTCTCTCGACAATAGTTTTGCCAGATGTGTACCTACGGCTCCTGCTCCTGCTATGATAATCTTCATATCAATGTCTTTTTTATACCGTCTTTGTCAATACCTACGATACGCTGCAGTTCCTCCACCTTTCCGTGCTCTACAAAGTTGTCGGGAAGTCCGAGGCGGGTGATCCTTGGACTATAGCCATGGTCGCTCATCCATTCAAGTACGGCAGAACCGAATCCGCCATTCCGTGCCCCGTCTTCAAGCGTCACTATGTATTTATAGCGTGTGGCAATATCCTGTAGCAGACGCTCGTCAAGTGGCTTAACGAAGCGCATGTCATAGTGCGCAATGCTTCTACCAGGGTGTTCTGCCTCCACTTCCTTGATGGCATCGGCGGCATTATGTCCTATCGGGCCTAAAGAGAGCACCGCTACATCCGTTCCCTCTTTCAACACGCGTCCCGAGCCTACCCTTATTTCCTCCAGTGGGCATTTCCACTCTGTCAGATAGCCGTTGCCTCGCGGATATCGTATCACGAAAGGCCCCTTGCCGTCGAGTTGCGCTGTGTACATCATGCACCTCAGCTCATGCTCATCGTAAGGCGAGCAGATCGTGAGGTTTGGCACGGCACGCAACGAGGGTATGTCAAAAGCTCCATGGTGTGTGGGTCCGTCCTCGCCCACCAAGCCGGCCCTGTCAAGACACAGCACCACAGGCAGGCGCAATATTGCCACGTCGTGTATCACATTGTCGTAAGAGCGTTGTGCGAAAGCGCTGTAGATATTACAGAAGGGGATCAGCCCCTCTTTGGCCATTCCGCCGGAGAAGGTGACGGCATGCCCCTCGGCAATACCTACATCAAACGTCCTCTCCGGTATTTCCTCCATCATGATGTTCATAGAGCATCCTGTAGGCATGGCTGGGGTCACTCCTACAATTCGCGGGTTCTGTTTGGCCAGCTCGAGTAGTGTCTCTCCGAAGACATCCTGGAATTTTGGGGGCATCCCCGTGGTATCGCCCACGATACGTTGGCCGGTATCCACGTCAAACTTGCCCGGTGCATGCCATATCGTCGCCGACTTCTCGGCGGGTCCGTATCCTTTTCCTTTTACGGTATGCAGATGCAACAACTTAGGTCCTTTCATGCCCTTTAGTTGTTTCAATATGCGTACAAGTTCTTTTACGTTATGCCCGTCAAACGGTCCGAAATACCTGATGTTCAGTCCCTCGAAGATGTTTTGCTGATGACTTATGGCTGACTTCAACGCATTGCTCAGTCTTATCAGTCCGTTCTTGCGGTCGTCTTCAAGATAACCCCTTGAGTGCAACCATCTCGTCACTTTGAATTTCAGCGCGTTGTACTTCTCGTTGGTGTTCAGTTCCACCAAATACTGTTTCATGCCTCCCACGCTCCTGTCTATCGACATGTTGTTGTCGTTCAGTATGATCAGCATGTCATTAGGATATTGCGACACGTTATTGAGGCCTTCAAAAGCCAATCCTCCGCTCATGGCGCCGTCACCGATGACAGCCACCACACGTCTGCCGCTGCCCTCGTTCTTCGCCGCCACAGCCATACCGAGGGCAGCAGATATTGAGTTGCTTGCATGTCCGCAAACGAAGGTATCGTATTCACTTTCCTTTGGCGACGGGAAAGGCATGACGCCGTGAAGCTTGCGGTTGGTATAGAACTTCTCACGTCTGCCCGTGAGAATCTTATGGCCATACGCCTGGTGTCCCACGTCCCACACTATCCTGTCCTCAGGCGTATCATATACATAATGCAGGGCGATAGTCAATTCCACCACACCGAGGCTTGACGCCAGATGTCCGGGATTAACAGACAACTCGTCCACGATGTCACGACGCAATTCGTCGCACACCTCTGGCAACTGTTCCTCGCTCATCTGTCGCAAGTCGGCAGGATATTTAATCTTACCCAAGAGGGTCATATCTTTTTGTTCCAATTTGGTTTCTTCTATTTTTTAGGCTGCAAAGTTAACTATTTTTTTGATATATTGCAAGAGAATTGTATATTTTTCATTATTTTATACAATATTCTTGCACATCATCAATCGTCAGGCAAATGAAACAACTAAATAAACTCCCCGTCGAGCTGTTCTTTCATCGACATCAGCTCGTCGCGAATCTCCATCAGTGTCTTTAGCACGTCGGCGGTCTTGTCAACGCCTTTTCTGTTGGCATTGATAATCTTTTTCGCAGCGGCAATCTTAAATCCACGCACTTTCACCAAGTTGTGGATAAGCCGTATCTGCTCTATGTCTTTCTCAGAATACTGACGAATTTTTGCCGCACCAGAAGTCTTTGGCTTAAGGGTCGGGAATTCTTGTTCCCAATAGCGCAAGGCACTCTCGTTCATGTCAAACATCTTGGCCACTTCGCTAATTGAATAGTATATCTTGAGGTTTTTGTCCAAATTTAGTACCATATTCGCCTATTTTTATCAATCTATTTAAAAATCGCTTGCAAATTTACGAAAAATAAAGTAACTTTGCAACAATTTTCTGAGAAAAAACAAAAATATACATAAAAAGACAATGATGACAGCTAACGAAATCCGCGATTCGTTCAAGAACTATTTCGAATCGAAAGGCCACACCATCGTTCCGTCGGCTCCTATGGTTATCAAGGACGACCCTACGCTGATGTTCACAAATGCTGGTATGAACCAGTGGAAAGACATTATCCTCGGCACACGTGACCCTGAGCCACGCCGACGTGCCGACTCACAGAAGTGCCTCCGCGTCAGCGGTAAGCACAACGACCTCGAAGAGGTGGGACACGACACTTATCATCACACCATGTTTGAGATGCTCGGAAACTGGAGCTTCGGCGATTATTTCAAAGAGGGTGCCATCGACATGGCATGGGAATATCTCGTCGATGTGCTCAAGCTCGACCCGAAAGACCTCTACGTGACAGTTTTCGAAGGCTCTAAGGAAGAGAACCTCGTACGCGACGACGAGGCTGCCTCCTACTGGGCTAAGCACGTGCCTGCCGACCATATCATCAACGGCAACAAGCACGACAACTTTTGGGAGATGGGCGACACAGGACCTTGCGGCCCCTGCTCTGAGATTCACCTCGACTCACGCACTGAGGAAGAAAAAGCTAAAGTGCCCGGCCGTGAACTCGTCAACAAAGACGACCCACAGGTCATCGAGATATGGAACATCGTGTTCATGCAGTTCAACCGCAAGGCCGACGGCTCTCTCGAACCACTGTCGATGAACGTCATCGACACCGGCATGGGCTTCGAACGTCTCGTTCGCGCCATGCAGGGTAAGCACTCTAACTACGACACCGACATCTTCCAGCCAATAATAAAGGAGATATCACGCCTCTCAGGCAAGGAGTACGGCAAGGAGGAGAACATCGACGTCGCCATGCGTGTCATTGCCGACCACATGCGTGCCGTATCGTTCTCTATCGCCGACGGCCAGCTGCCAAGCAACGCCAAGGCGGGCTATGTCATCCGCCGCATCCTGCGCCGTGCCGTGCGTTACGCCTACACCTTCCTCGGACAGAAAGAGGCATTCATCTACAAGCTCTTGCCTGTATTCATCGGCGAGATGGGTGGCGCTTATCCCGAATTAGTGGCTCAGCGAGAACTCATCGGACGCGTGATGAAGGAAGAGGAAGACTCTTTCCTGCGCACTCTCGACAAGGGCATCAACCTGCTCAACGGTGCCATGGACGAGCTGAAGGCTCACGGCAAGACTCAGCTCGACGGCGAACAGGCCTTCCGCCTCTTCGACACCTACGGATTCCCTCTCGACCTCACTGAACTCATCTGCCGCGAAAACGGATATACCGTTGACGAGGCTGGCTTCGGCGTGGAGATGGAGAAGCAGAAGGCTCGTGCACGCAATGCCGCTGCAGTGGAAAATGGAGACTGGGAGGTGCTGAAGGAAGGCGAACAGAAGTTCCAGGGATATGACTATACCGAATACGAGTGCCACATCCTCAGATACAGAAAGGTGACACAGAAGAAGCAGACCTTCTACGAACTCATTCTCGACAACACTCCTTTCTATGGCGAGATGGGTGGACAGGTGGGCGACTGCGGTGTGCTCGTAAACGAAAACGAGACCATCGAGATCATCGACACCAAGCGCGAGAACAACCAGAGCGTACACATCGTCAAGCAACTGCCTAAAGACCCCACGGCCGACTTCATGGCTTGCGTAGATATTGACAAGCGCAACGGCAGCGCTGCCAACCATACTGCCACACACCTTCTCGACTATGCCTTGAAACAGGTGCTGGGCGACCATGTGGAGCAGAAGGGTTCTTTCGTCAGCGCCGACACGCTCCGTTTCGACTTCTCTCACTTCCAGAAGGTGACCGACGAGGAACTGCGCCAGGTGGAGCGTCTCGTCAACTCCATGATACGCGAGGACCTGCCACGTGACGAACATCGCGACACTCCTATCGAGGAAGCTAAGAAACTCGGAGCCATCGCTCTCTTTGGCGAGAAATATGGCGACAAGGTACGCGTCATCCGCTTCGGTCCTTCATGCGAGTTCTGCGGTGGTATCCACGCACTATCGACAGGTCGCATCGGCATGTTCAAGATTGTCTCCGAGAGCAGTGTTGCAGCCGGCATCCGTCGTATCGAGGCCAAGACTGGCAAGGAGTGCGAAGAGATGATGTACAACCTGGAGGACGGCCTGAAGGCTATCCGCGCCATGTTTAACAATGCTAAAGACCTGCGTGGCGTGATAGAGAAGTATATCGAGGAACACGACTCTATGAAGAAAGACATCGAGCAGTTCCGTGCACAGAACGTGGAGCGCGCCAAGGAGTCGCTCATCGAGAAGGCACGCACCGTAAATGGTGTCACCGTCGTTTCGGCCATACTGCCCATGATGCCACAGGGCGTCAAGGACCTCGTGTTCAAGATCCGCCAGGCAGTGCCTGAGAACCTGCTCTGCGTCATCGGTTCTGTCGATGCTGGCAAGCCTATGTTGAGCGTGATGCTGAGCGACGACATGGTGAAAGACCATGGTCTGAACGCCGGACAGCTCGTTCGCGAGGCCGCAAAGCTCATCCAGGGCGGTGGCGGCGGTCAGCCACACTATGCTACAGCAGGCGGTAAGAACGCCGATGGCCTGAGTGCAGCCATCGACTGCGTCATAAGCAAGATTTAACTTACGACACAGACTATATAACCCTCGTGGATTTCCACATGGAAGTCCACCTCGTTTGCCGGCGGAAGGCTAAGGACGGTTTTTATATCGCGCCGAAGCCCTTCGCCGGTATATTTTAGCAGGGCTTCCTTCATGGTCCATAGCTTGGTAAACTCTATGGCAGGCTCTGCCGAGTTCATCACCCTTTCATACTCCTCGTCAGAGAGTGTATAACGCGCCACGCCGTCGTTATACCTCGTCGTCTCCTCCACATCGATGCCTACTGGCGCGTCGGCCACCACACACGCCACAGCCTTTCTGCAATGGCTCATATTGAAGTGTATGTCATGATGTCTGGCAATCCTCGGTTTGCCGCCTTCTTCATATTCAAACACCGGAGCGTCTTCTATGCCGTAAGTCTCCTTCAGGGCTTTACGCAACAGCAGATATGCCGCGATGCTCTGGCGCCGCGGTCCGTCGTGCTTGTATTTCTGCACCTGCTCTCGACGCTGTTCCGACAGTAGCGTCATCGCCTCGTCGAGGTAGAAGTCGTTTATGTTATCGTCAATGTATATTATCATATTTCCCTTCCTTTGGCCAATTCACGAGATATAGCTTTTCCGTGGCTCGAGTGAAAGCGGTATAGAGCCAGTGGAGATAATCGGGCGAGAGCATGTCGTCTGTCATGTAGCCTTGGTCAACATACACATGCGCCCACTGTCCGCCCTGTGCCTTATGGCAGGTCACGGCATAGGCATACTTCACCTGAAGGGCATTGAAATACGGGTCTTGTCTCAGTGCCTTATAGCGGTCGGCTTTGTATGGCAGGTGCTGGTAGTCGGCCATCACCTGCTGGAACAGCTGTTCGTTCTGCTCGCGCGTCAGCGATGGTGACTCTGACTGTAGCGAGTCGAGCATCGTGGTCACGGTCATCTCCAGTCCGTCATAGTCGGGCAGCGAGAGTGTCAGGTCAGCGAAGTGGAATCCGTATAGCTCGCGCATGTTTCTCACCCTCATCACCCTTGCCCTGTCTCCATTGGCAATGAAAGGCAGCGGCAGCTTCAGCGTCTCTGCCCAGTAGTAGTTGTTTTTCACCACCATCAGCATGTCGCCTTGCGATATCAGCTCCTCACGTCCTAACACCATATTCCTTATACCATTATTATATATGTTGGCCCGTTTGTTACTACGCGTCACAACAATTGTGTCGTCGAGTCCCATCTCCGAATACGACGTGGCGAGCTGTTCTATCAGTTCGTCGCCGCGCAGGTTTACTATGTCGTCAAAACCGCCAAACCTCACCTTCGGCAGTTCCGCCATATCCTCACGGTCTATCATCAGCCTCACCTCAGTGGCATTATAGAGTATGCCTGAGTCATGACTTTGGCGCAGCACCTCGCTCAGCGTCGCCTCATACACATCCAGACCGTAGCCCTCAATCATCATTTTCTGTAAGGCGGGACTCTCGTCCTCGCCCACCGGCGGCAGCTGTGCCGTGTCGCCGATAAGCAGCATACGGCAGTTGCGTCCGGAATATACATACTGGACGAGATCATCGAGCAGACAGCCGCTGCCAAACGTTGAGTCGCCCATATTGGCTATCATCGACGCCTCGTCTATAATAAATAAGGTGTCGGTGGCAAGGTTTACGTTCAGCGTGAACGGCGACGCCATGTCGGTCATCGTCTTCTGGCGGTATATCTTCCGGTGGATGGTGAATGCTGCCTGTCCGGCATTCAGTGCAAACACCTTTGCCGCCCTTCCCGTGGGTGCCATAAGCACTATCTTCTGCTTCATCTCCCTCAGGGCTTTCACGATGGCTCCTGCCAGGGTGGTCTTTCCCGTTCCCGCCGAGCCACAAAGAATCATTGCCACACGCTCGTTCCTGTCGTGCATAAACTCCAGGAATCGGCGCATGGCAATGTCTTGTTCCGTCGTGGGCGCGTAGCCCATATACTTACAAATAGTGTCTTTATAGTAGTCAACTATCATTTCATCTCGTCTTTCACTACCTGCACGTTGTCGAGCGCCAGGCGGGCAGAGTTCTCGTCAATGTCGAGTCCTTTCTGTGAATATACTATTGTTGAGTTCGATATCTTTATGTCGTGTATGCAGTCGAGCCCCTCTACACCTTTTGCTTTTATGGCGGTTTTGGTTCCGCGACACACCACGCGTGTGATATCTATGTCGGTGAAGTCGGGCACCTTTTCGAGCTTCACGGCCTTCGTTTCTTTCTTCTCGTCGTGGCCAGCTGGACGGTCAACATAGTCACACTGGAACACGATGGCCTCATCCGTGATGTCGTTCATCACTATGTCTGAGATAAAGATGTCCTCTGTCTTGCCGCCACGTCCTATGCCGCTCTTAAATCTCAGTCCGGTATCCGTACCCGAGAACTGGCATTGGCGCACCACTATTCGTTTCATGCCCGTAATGCTCTCGCTTCCAATCACAAATCCTCCATGAGCATGAAACACGGTATTGTCTTGTATGAGTATATCCTCACATCCGTTTACCAAAGCTGTAGGTTTCATGTTACCGCTCTTCATACACAGACCATCGTCACCTGCATCCACTATTGAGTTCACAATGAGCACCTGGTGACAGTCGCTGATGTCGATGGCATCGCCGTTTTGGGCATTCCACGGGCAACGTACTGTCACACCGTCAATAATGACATTCCTTGAGTTGCATGGATGGACATGGAATCGGGGGGAATTCTGAAACGTGACGCCCTTGATGAGCACATTCTCACAGTCGGTGAGCCTCACAAGGTCTTGTCGCATCTTCTCTTGCTGTTCCGGGGTCTCGGCTATATTCGGATAACCGGCCTTCACGTCCCATGGGTACCACAACTGTCCGTTGCCACGCTCCACGCCTCCTATCTCCTTGAAGCGTTTCCATTCCACGTCGCTCACCTTACCGCGTTTCACGGGTCTCCACTGTGCTCCGTTACCATCCACAATGCCCTCTCCCGTGATGGCAATGTTCTTGCGCTTCGAGGCCTTGATGCCGGCATCGCAACGGCTCGACTTGCCGTCCTTATCCACGAAGAGGCTCTTGTCTGGCGAGAAGAGCACGATGGCATTGCGTGTGATATGCAGGTCGATATTGTCTTTCAGCTGTATAGGTCCTGTCAGCCATACACCTTGTGGCACCACAAGACGTCCCCCACCCTTCTTGGTGAGAGCTGATATGGCCTTGCGGAATGCCTCTGTGTTTAGGGTCACGCCGTCGCCCACTCCTCCAAAGTCTGTCAGTGTGACTGTGTTTTCGGGTATGGCAACAGCCGTCACCTGTCTCAGCTCAACAGGCATGTCTTGATAGTATTTCTTGTAGTCTTCTGCCTTTGCCATAATTGCAAAAGCGATAATTGCAGTAGTAAGAATAAGTTTTTTCACAGATTTGGTTTTGGGTTATATGTGATGGTGTGGGGATTGGTTCCCCCACACCGTCTGTTATCGTTTATCCGTAGATGATCTTTCCGTTCTCGTCCTCATAAGGAGTGAGGTCCTTAGAATACTGGTTCATGGCACGGAGACTCATGCCCATCGACGAGAATCCACCATCGTGGAAGAGGTTCTGCATCGTCACCTTGCGGGTGAAGTCTGAGAACATCATCACGCAGTAGTTAGCGCAGTCCTCGGCCGAAGCATTGCCAAGTGGCGACATCTTGTTTGAGAAGTCCATGAGGTTCTCCATATCCTTGATGCCCTTGCCGGCTGTGGTTGGTGTCGGCGACTGCGAGATGGTATTGATACGTACGTTCTTCTCACGACCGTAGATATATCCGAAGCTACGTGCAATGCTCTCAAGCATGCTCTTTGCGTCAGCCATGTCGTTGTAACCGAAGAACGTGCGCTGTGAAGCCACGTATGTCAGAGCCACTACCGAACCATACTCGGCGATGGCATCCTGCTTCTTAGCCACCTGCAGCATCTTGTGGAACGAGATAGCTGAGATGTCGAGAGTCTTCTGAAGATAGTTGTAGTCGAGATCATCGTAAGTACGATGCTTACGCACGTTAGGACTCATGCCGATAGAATGGAGCACGAAGTCAATCTGTCCGCCAAGTTTCTCTACCGATTCGCTGAATACTTTCTCTAAATCCTCAACGCTTGTAGCGTCGGCTGGTATCACTGGTGCGTTGAGCTGCTTGCTCAATTCATCCAACTCGCCCATGCGCAGAGCCATGGGAGTGTTGCTCAGGGTTATCTTTGCACCTTCTTCAACGGCCTTCACGGCCACCTTCCATGCGATAGAGTCTTCGTTCAATGCACCGAAGACGATACCGCGTTTTCCTGCTAATAAATTATGCGTCATAATACTATAAATGAATTATTCGGCTGCAAAATTACACATTTTTATCCACAATGTGCATTTCTATAAAGATATATTAACTTATTTCACACGTAAACCTTTACGTCCTCACCCCTCGTAGGGTCTTTACTTTATGTAAGACCGCCCGCCTATCACCGCCGCAATGGTCGCCGATGGCCGTCCTTTTTCTTTTCGTTAATATTTGCGGCAAAGGTACTGAGTTTTTATGATGTAGGCAATACACAGGTCACCGAATACTTACAGTGCAACGAAAAGGAAAAGGGCGGGCATCGTGATTGATGCCCGCCGCGATCGTCATAACATGGCCATGCAGCTGGTGACGCCGAGGGTGGTGGCGATGGCTGTGGCGATGGAGACGATGAACTGAAGGATCAGCTTCCAGGTGGATCTGTTTGTTGTTGACATAGAATTTGAAAATTTAAATGTTGAACAATTGAATTATTTAACTCGCTGTGTAATCGGAAGGTGGCCCCTTCTGGCCAGTAAAGGGGACCTTTCGCTTCTTTGATGCAATGTCAGTGCAAGCGAGAGCAATATAAGCTTGATTAATATTGCCGAGTGCAGCCTGACTTCGCTTCTTTGATGCAAAGTTTCTACATTCCAATTTGGCGATGGTCGTTGTTGGACGTTGTTGGTCGTTGTTTAAAGATGGGGCAATCACATGACAACTGAATCGGGTAATCACTTGTTAACTGAATCGGGTATTCAGTTGTATACTGAATCGGGTATTCAGTTGTAAACTGAACAGGGTATTCAGTTGTATACTGAACAGGGTATTCAGTTGTATACTGAACAGGGTAATCAGTTGCATACTGAACAGAGCAATCAGTTGTATAATGAATCGGGCATTCAGTTTGCAACTGTTTCTTCTGAGCCGAAGCCCAGAGGATTACGGGTCTCCGAGATATTCCATGATGATTCGCACTTGCCTTGCAGTAAGGTCCTTCTTGTGCTTTCGTGGCATGCCAATCTCCTTGAGGGCAGCCACAAGATCGGGACAGTTCTCTATCCAGCGGCGCAGGTTGCGAACCGCCTGGTCGAGAGTCTTGTCGGGGAAATACATAATTGCTAAATCTCTACGCTTCACGGGGGAAAGAATTTAAAATTAAAAATTAAAAGATTAAATTCTTAAAAGCTGAAAGCTTAAAGATATTAAGGGAGGGTGACAGGGTGACACTTATATATATAAAAAAGTCGCGGGAAAGGAAATTAAGCTCCTTTAAAGGAAGCGAATTTCCATTTTTAGGGATTTCCTATATTATATAGTGTCACCCTGTCACCCGAGGAACCTCAGAAAGGAGCATCGGTCTCAACATTTTCACTATGGTCAACATCGGGAATACGATTGTCGATATCTACCTGAGGACGCTCTGCCACCTTCCAGAAACGGCCGTTCTTACGGCGTATCTGCTCAAACCCAAGGTCTGCCAATGCCAACCCGATTTTGGTGGGATTGATCTTCATATACGGCGCAAATCTTGCCGCTATCTTCGAGGCAGTCATGTACTTCGTCTCCGATTCGGTGGCAGAGGTATTAATCGGAGAGGGTGTAGTCGGATCAGACTCTGCCCTCAGCTGAATACGTAAGGGTCAAACGAAGGACATCCGTCGTTACACCATGGTCATAAACGAAGTCACAAAGCTACTGCCCGCAGAAAGAAGGGACTACTACCGGTTGCGGATGTTCGAGATAATGACGAAACTTTTTTACAATGAATTGAACTACAGGCGGAGTCGATAGTAATGATGAGTGATTGATGATGAATGATTATTCGCACATTGTTTATTAGTTTCGGTGCTCATCAAGCTAAAGCAAGTTCTTCGCACATTGTTTATTAGTTTCGGTGCTCATCAAGCTAAAGCAAGTTCTTCGCACATTGTTTATTTAAGAGTTTCCCACACCTAAAAGAAGTGGTTGAAATTGCTGCTAAGCCTTTATCCCATTTATTGGGAACAGACTTCTCGTTCTTTGAAATTATTGAAAAAAAATCTGAGGATAAATAACAGATTGTCAATTATTTGTTGTATCTTTGTAAGGGTCAAAAACAAGATATTAAACAAAAATTCAACAATCTGTTATGAATGCAAAATTAAGTCATTTTTCTGAATTATCCAACTTTTT
>NZ_NPJG01000031.1 GCF_002251245.1 Prevotella sp. P5-92 | reverse complement strand
TAAGTCATAATAATAAAATTAAATTAAACATGCAACATCAAAACACCCAGGAACCATCATTGCAAATGCGGGGTCAAAGCCCAGTGAACTGTCCGGATTCGGATGTTAAGGAGTGGGGGCAGAACATTAATCTCTGTCTCGGGACGAATGATTAATCGGCCTTATTCCACTTCCTTGATGTTGTTAACGAGTGCAAAGGTAATAATAAAATTTTAATATACAATGGATTAAATCCGCTTAAGCACTCCAGCAGAAACCAACAAACAAGTTGATTTATAATATGCTCCAAACGCTCTTTGTCCTTAATTTTTTCTCTCATAAACCAATAATTTGTCCCGGTTAACAGATTCTTGCGCGAATGGGAGGAGACGGCAGGATTCTACCAAATCGACTTTTCGGTGTAGCAAGTCCTCTAATCCAATCATCATTCCTGCAATACGCATCAAGGAAATTCGTTCATTCCTATGTGAATATTGTTTCAGAATAGTCGTGGATTTATTCGCAATATTTTATGAGATAATCCACGGCATGTTTTAATGGTGGTAGATCATTCTGAATGACATCCCATATAAAATCCACGTTTATGTCAAAATAACCATGAGCTATGTGGTTTCTCATTCCTTTTATATTACCCCAAGGGATTTCCTCACATTTGCATAAAAGTAGTCCATTTGTCTTTGAGTCAATTTTCTTGACGCTTTCTCCAATAGCCTCAATAAGCATACAATTAGCTGCTAAAGTTTTCATGCCACCTGGTGACTTTAGTAAGTCGTCTGCTTCACTGTATTCTTTATTCCATTCAAGCAAATTATCTATAGCTCCTCTAATTTACTCCAATAAATCTTTGGCTATTTCCTTCTGTTGTAAAGATATTGATTCCATCTCGCTCTATTTGTTTTCTAAAAAAAGGACGAAGATTACGATGGTCACTGATAAGGTCAACATCGCATTCCAATAATTTTCTGAGATACTCAGATGCTTCTATATAGTTGAAAAACTTTGGTGGCATCTTGACAAAGAGGTCAACATCGCTGCCTTCATGTTGTTCATTACGCGCGACAGAGCCAAAAAGCGACATAGACTGTATTCCAAACCTCGATTGCAGCTCTGGGGCATGGTCTCTGATTATCTGTATATATTCACTTCTTGTCTTCATACTCTTTAATTTTTGCGCAAAAATAACAATAATAATCCGTATCTCCAAACTTTTTGTGGAAAAAGTGCCATTTTTATGTGAAATGCTATTCTATCCTTTATCCTCCGAATATACAATAATCATTCCCCAAGTCCCAATCGAAGGATGAACGAAGGATGGTTGGGCAAGAATTCGTCTATTATTTCAGTATAGGCACAGATTTATTGTAATGTTGTAATTGTAATGCTTTGCCCAAAACTAAAGGTGACTTAGACTAGAAAAAGTTGTCACTTCTTTTGCCTTCTAAAGTGACAACCTTTTTCAGTTGAGGTCAAAATTTAGTTAATAAAAAATAATTAATTACCATAATGCTTGCACCGAAGGTTGAAAATATGTATCTTTGCTGCGCATTTTCAATGAAAATCCTCAGTAGCGTTGAGCATTTTCAATGAAAATCCTCAGTATAAATAAATAACATATACGGACATGATAGAGCGTAAGTTAAAAATAGACAAGGAATTAGAAGACAGTATTTTCCTTTTTGGCGCACGACAAACCGGTAAGAGCACCCTTCTCAGGGAAAAATTCCCCGACAGCATATATATTGACCTACTCGACACATCAGTGGCATCACGCTTCAAACGCACACCTTCACTGCTGTATGACACACTCATTGATAAGCCACAAGGCACGTTGGTTATTATCGACGAGATACCCGAAGTGCCTGAGATGCTTAATGAGGTACATCGTCTGATGTCAGAAAAAGGTCTCGTTTTTATCCTTTGCGGCTCAAGTGCGAGAAAACTCAAACGTAAGGGTTACAACACACTTGGAGGCAGGGCATATCCTGCATATCTATGCCCTTTCGTCAGTGCGGAGATACCCGACTTCGACCTCAATCATGCAATAAACTATGGTATGCTGCCACCTCATTATCTCGCCAAGAATCCTTCAAAACGGCTATCTGCATACATTGATGTATATCTGAAAGAGGAAATCAAGCAAGAGGCTCTTGTGAGAAATCTTTCGGCATTCCAACGCTTTCTTGAAGTTGCTGCACTTACAGACGGGGAGATGGTCAACAACAATAACATTGCCCAGGACTGCGGAGTAAGCGCAAATACTGTTGCCAGCTATTTTGACATACTTGAAGACACTCTCATAGGATTTCGCCTGCCGGCATTCTCCAAGTTGATGAAGCGCCGACTGGTTCAGACTCCTCGCTTCTATTATTTTGACGTGGGAATAGTCAACCACTTGCTCCACCGTGGTAATCTCGTCAGGGGCACAGCTGAATATGGTCATGCATTTGAACATCTTGTAATACAAGAGCTAAAGGCATGGCTCACATATAGTGAAAGCGTTGAACAGCTTACATTCTGGCGTACTCACACTGGCCTTGAAGTAGATGCCGTGATAGGCGACGCACGTCTTGCCATCGAAATAAAATCGGTGGAGGAGGTTCTTCCACGCCATCTGAAAGGTCTGAAGTCATTTGCCGAAGACTACCCCACAGCCCGACTTATAATAGTAAGTCTCGACCCTTTCAACCGCCGCATGGGAGATGTAGAGTGCATCCATATCAAAGACTTCCTCAAACAGCTATGGGCAGGACAATATTCCTGTTGATTACTCAAGTTTATCAGCTCCTCCACGGTCAGTGGAAGAACTACTTCCTGGCTCTCGCCATTTACTTTGATTGTTGCCATACTTATATTATTCATTTAATTAAACAGACTTGTTGAAAGATAACGCTCGCCAGTGTCTGGCAGTAGGGCGACGATGGTCTTACCCTCGTTCTCGGGACGACGTGCCACCTCGATAGCAGCATGAACAGCCGCTCCAGTAGAGATGCCAGCCAAGACTCCTTCCTTTTGTGCTAACAGACGGCCGGCGGCAAAGGCATCGTCGTTCTTCACACGGAACACCTCGTCATATACACCCTGGTTGAGCACTTTGGGAACAAATCCTGCACCTATTCCCTGTATCTTGTGAGGACCGGATTTTCCTCCCGACAACACTGGTGAATCGGCGGGCTCCACGGCAATGACCTTCACCTTGGGATTGTTCTTTTTCAGCGTCTCGCCAACGCCAGTGACAGTACCGCCAGTTCCCACTCCAGCGATGAAGATATCTACATCGCCGTCGGTGTCGTCAATAATCTCGCGTGCGGTGGTGAGACGGTGTGTCTCAGGATTAGCGGGATTGTTAAACTGCTGCGGCACGTAGGCATTGCCTATATCCTCTGCCAGCTCTTCAGCCTTCGCTATGGCTCCGCCCATGCCCTCGTGGGCGGGAGTGAGTACGCCAGTAGTGGGGTGTGACCAATGAGTTCTGTTACGTTTTTTGCGATCGTTGTCATAATCTTCCTGTGTTTAAATGTTTCTGAGTGCAAAGTTACGACATTTTGCAATGTGTCACAATACCACATGAATGGCATTTAGTATCGCACGATTATGTTATTTTATATACCCTATTTGTGGTATGTTTGTTGAAAAAATAGGGAAATAATTGCATATATATAATTAAAGGTGTAACTTTGCACGCAAATAACACACATGAAAGAAAATAACAGACGATGAAAAAACAAACTCTTGCAATAGACACACCCTATCAGCATCCCGATGCCTATGGGGCTTTGAGCATGCCGGTGTATCACTGTGCCGCATACGAATTTGACAATGCGGAAGAGATGGCTGACGCCTTCTGTGGACGGTCAGACATGCCCGATTACTCGCGTGTGACCAATCCTACAGTGACATATTTCGAACGAAAGGTGGCTGCGCTTGCCGAAGCTGCCGAGGCCGTGGCTTTCAGTTCGGGAATGGCGGCCATCAGCAATACTCTGTTCTGTCTGGCATCGCAAGGACGCACTATACTCACCTCACGACATCTCTTCGGCAACACCTTTGCTCTCATAGGAGGCACGATGCTGAGATTTGGAGTGAGACCAAAGCTTTGCGACCTCACCGACATCGAGGCGGTGGAGAATGCCATCGACGACACCACGTGCTGCATATTCATGGAGATTATCACCAACCCACAGATGGAGATTGCCGACATACGGGCCCTTGCCGACGTGGCTCATCGCCACAATATCCCGCTCGTGGCCGATACTACAACGATACCTTTCACGCAGTTTAGCGCAAAGGCTCTCGGCGTGGATATCGAAGTGGTGTCGAGCACGAAATATATCTCGGGCGGAGCCACTTCAATTGGCGGCGTGGTGATAGACTACGGCACACATCCTAACTTCGGCAAGAGGATGCGGCAGGAGATGCTCATGAATCTCGGCGCATACATGTCGCCGCATGTGGCTTACATGCAAACCGTCGGGTTAGAGACGCTTGACGCACGCTATCGTGTGCAGGCTGACAATGCGCTCACTGTGGCCAAGGCCATAAAAGACATCCCGGGAATACAACGCGTGAGATACCCAGGACTGGCTGACGACCCTTATCACGACATCGCCCGCCGACAGTTTGGCGAGACATCAGGAGCCATGCTCACCATCGACATCGCAAGCAAGGAAGCATGCTATAAGTTTATCGACAACCTGCGACTGATACGCCGTGCCACAAACCTCTTCGACAACCGCTCGCTCGCCATCCATCCCGCAAGCACTATCTTCGGCAACTTCAACGAACGACAAAGAGAAAAAATGGACATCCTCGACACCACTATACGACTGTCGATAGGGCTTGAGGCGGCGGAAGATATTATTGAGGATATAAAGGGGGGATTGAAATATTGAACAATTGAAAGACTAAAAAAATAAAGGGCAATGAAATACAATTTTGACAAGATAATAGACCGCACGGGCACCGACGACCTGAAACACGGAGTACTCGAGGAGAGATATGGCGACGCAAACCTTCTGCCACTATGGGTGGCAGACATGGACTTCGAGACGCCGCAGTTCATCACCGACGCCATAAGGAGACGTCTCGATCATTCGTTGTTCGGATATACTATGATGCCGGCAAACTACTGGCAACGCGTATCTCAATGGATAGAGGACCATCACCAATGGCGCCCTCGCGAGGAGTGGATGACATATATCCCGGGAATAGTTAAGGGCATTGGCATGGCAATTAACGTCTTTGTCAAGGAAGACGAGAAGGTCATCATCCAGCCCCCAGTATATCATCCCTTCCGCCTTACCCCATTAGGCAACCGCCGCCAGGTAGTCTATAACCCCCTCATTGAAACACTATCCACCGGTGGGCAGTGGAGCTGTGCTTCGTACTCCATGGATTTCGACCAACTGGCTGAAGTATGCGACGAGAAGTGCCGCATGCTCATCCTCTCCAATCCGCACAACCCTGCCGGCGTGTGCTGGGATGCCGACACACTCAGGCATCTGGCTCATTTCTGTCACGAGCGAGGCATCATCGTCATCTCTGACGAGATACACTGCGATATGGCACTCTTCGGCAACAGGCACGTTCCCTTTGCATCTGTCAGCGACGAGGCTGCACAATGCAGCATCACCTTCGGCGCACCGTCAAAGACGTTCAACATAGCTGGCATCGTGAGCTCATACGCCATAGTGCCCAACGACTCGCTGCGTAGCCGTTTCTTCTCATGGCTTGAAGCCAACGAACTCAACGAACCTCATCTATTCGCACCCATTGCCACCCTTGCTGCTTTCTCGCCCGAGGGAGAAGAGTGGCGCAAGGAGATGTTGGCATATATTGAACGTAATGTCGATTATGTCATCAGCTTCTGCCATGACCACATGCCGAAGATAAAGCCTTGGCGACCTGAGGCATCGTTCCTCGTATGGCTCGACTGTCGCGACCTTGATCTCGACCACGAGCAGCTCAACCGCCTCTTCGTAAGCCGAGCCCGTCTCGCCCTTAACGACGGAGAAATGTTTGGTAAAGGTGGCGAGGGCTTCATGCGCCTCAATGTCGCCGCGCCGCGCAGTGTGCTTACACAAGCATTGGAGAGCTTACGCGATGCCTTATAAGTAAGAGAGACACCTTGTGCTAACTTATTTAAAGTTAGGCTGCATCTCAACAATAAAAATAAAAGTTAAATATGGTTGCAATTTGCAATTCTTATCTTTGCAAATTGTGTATTGTCTTCGATTTGCACTAACTTTGCACCCAAAATCGATTTTTTAAGTATGGCAGAATCCAATTTTGTTGATTATGTGAAGATATATTGTCGCTCGGGAAAGGGCGGAAAGGGCTCTATGCACTTGCGGCACGTGAAGTATAACCCCAACGGCGGACCTGACGGAGGCGACGGCGGAAAGGGAGGTAGCATCTATCTGAGGGGCAACCATAACTACTGGACACTACTGCACCTGAAATACGAACGACACATCTTTGCCGAACATGGCGGAAACGGCGGACGCGACAAATGTCACGGCACCGACGGAAAAGATGTGTATATCGACGTGCCTTGCGGTACGGTGGTGTATAACGCTGAAACAGGAAAATATGTGTGCGATGTGGCTTACGACGGACAGGAGGTGCTGCTGCTGAAAGGCGGACGTGGAGGATTAGGCAACTTCCAGTTCCGTACCGCTACCAACCAGGCACCACGATATGCCCAACCTGGAGAACCGATGCAGGAGATGACTATCATTCTCGAGCTGAAACTACTCGCCGACGTGGGACTCGTGGGATTTCCCAATGCTGGCAAATCGACACTGCTGTCAGCTCTGTCAAGCGCAAGGCCAAAGATAGCCAACTATCCGTTCACCACTCTCGAACCGTCGCTCGGCATCGTGGGATACCGCGACCATAAGTCGTTTGTGATGGCCGACATCCCAGGCATTATCGAGGGAGCAAGCGAAGGCAAAGGACTCGGACTGCGATTTCTGAGACACATAGAACGTAACTCGCTGCTGCTCTTTATGGTGCCAGGTGATACCGACGACATTAAGAAGGAATACGAGATACTGCTGAACGAACTGCGTAACTTCAATCCCGACATGCTCGACAAACACCGAGTGCTGGCCGTGACGAAATGCGACCTCCTGGACGACGAACTCATCGAGATGCTCAAGGAGACACTGCCGCAGGACCTGCCAGTGGTGTTTATATCGTCGGTGGCTAACATGGGCCTCACCGAACTGAAAGACCTCCTGTGGAAGGAGCTTAACAGCGAGAGCAACAAGCTGCAGGCCATAACACAAGAGGATGTGATAGTACACCGCGACAAGGACATGACCCGATTCGCTGCCGAAATGGAGGCCGAAGGCGAAGACGAGGACATAGAATATGTTGACGTTGAGGATATTGATGAACTCGACGACTTTGAGTACGAGGAAGAAGAAAATGAAGAGTGAACAAATCGCACCACGGTTATACTATCATAGCGAGGGCGATGCGGTGATGTTCTCTACTACGCGCCATGGTGGAGTGAGCTGTGGGGAATATGAGGAGTTTAACATCAACGAGTATTGCGGCGACTCGGCGGAAGCAATAGCCACAAACAGACAGGCGCTGTGTGATGCGTTGGGCATTGACGAGGCGCATCTCGTCATGCCTCACCAGACACATGGAGTGGAGGTGAGGCAGATTGCCGCCGACTTCATCACGCTGCCTGAGAACATAAGACGGATGATACTCGAGGGCGTGGATGCCGTGATGACCAACGAAAGCGGCGTCTGCATTGGAGTGTCAACAGCCGACTGCATACCTATTATTATATACGACGCGCAGCACCACGCCGTTGCTGTTGCACATGCCGGATGGCGAGGCACCGTGGCGAGAATAGCTGAGAAGACTATTAAGGCAATGGCTCTCGCATATAAGAGTGAACCGAAAGACCTGACGTGCGTGATAGGGCCAGGAATAGAGCTCGATGCGTTTGAAGTGGGAATGGAGGTGTATGAACAGTTCTGTCAGGCTGGCTTCGAGACATCGGCGAAATTCGTCAGAGGCAAATGGCATATCGACCTTAAGGAGTGTAACCGCTTGCAGCTCGTCGAACTCGGCGTGAGGCCAGAGGCAATAACCGTGAGTCAGATATGTACCTACACTGACAATCACGACTTCTTCTCAGCCCGGCGGCAAGGAATAAACAGTGGCAGAATATTTACCGGAGCATTACTATCTCCTCTCTCTCTGTAGGAACGGGGTGTTAAGGAAGTTGAGTATATGCGAAACTTAAATAACAAAACATAATGAAAATACTACACCTATTATGTATATATGTTGCACTCCTGGTGCTGACATCGGCTATAAAGGACGAGTTTACAGCCATCGAACGACAACAGATACAGATAGAGACGCCCGGGCTGTTTGAACACTCTGACGCGTTTACCATAGACTTCGCGGCATACCGCACCAGCGACTACTCTTTCCCACTGCCCGTGGGAAAGGCGAAGGTGGTGGACGGCAGTGAGATGGAGATAACCACCGAGAAAGGCGATGCCGTGAAGGCGATGTTTGACGGAACGGTGAGACTCGCACGCCACGTGGCGGGACACGGCAACGCGATAGTGCTGAGACACGACAACGGACTTGAGACCGTATATGAACGAAACGCGGAGAACATGGTGAAAGCGGGCGACCGCGTGAAGGCAGGACAGACCATTGCCATTGTAGGAGGAGAGAAAGGACGATGGGCGCTGACCTTCTACGTGATGGTGAACGGCGGAAAGATAAACCCCGAGATCATCGTCATGCCCAAGAGCCACCGCCTGACCCGACGCACGCTGATGTTCAAGAAAAAAGGCTTCGCCGTGGAGACAACTGTGGTGGGAGCCGATAAGAAGACAAAGGAACAAGACCTCGCCGTCTTCTATCCGCTGCCAGGAGCAAAGGTGATAAGTCCATACGGACGGCGCGGCGGACGATCGCATACTGGTGTAGATATCAAGACACGGCCTAACGACAACATACTCGCCGCCTTCGACGGAGTGGTGACTATGTCGCAACAATATGCCGCCTATGGCAACCTTATCAAGATAAGACACGAGAGAGGACTGGAGACATGGTATAGCCACAACTCGAAAAATCTTGTCAGCGTAGGCGACCGCGTGAAGGCTGGACAGGTGATAGCCCTGACAGGACAGACGGGACGCGCCTCTACCGCCCACCTGCATTTCGAACTGCGACTCAACGGAGCCGCTCAAAATCCCTCTTTACTCTTCGACCATGTAGCCCATAAGGTGAAGGAAGACGTGTATGAAAACTTTCTGAAAACCGGAAAACTCAGGAAGAAATAGACTTAATGCAAAAAAATACGCCTTTTCTGCAAAAATTATCGGGAATGTAACACATATATCGAAAAATTAAGTTATCTTTGCACCCGATATATCGATTAAGCCCTCAAAAGGGTTATAACAATTAGGTATTAGGTATTAATTTTTTAACATTTAAATTTCTTATGCAAAAGAGATTGTATTTCCTAATCGCCACGCTCATGCTGATGGTATCGTCGGTAGTGGCACAGGTTACTACGTCTGGATTGTCTGGTAGGGTGTCGGCTGATGGCGAAGATGTAATCGGAGCCACGGTAGAGGCCGTACACACTCCTTCAGGCACAAAGTACGTGGGAGTAACTAACCAAAAAGGTCAATTCAATATCAACGGTATGCGCTCAGGTGGCCCTTACGAGGTGACCATCAGCTACATTGGTTTTGAAACCAAGAAGGTGCAGGACGTTATCCTCCAGCTTGGTGAGACCTACAACCTCAACACAACCATGAACGAGGACACACAGGTGCTCGGTGAGGTGGTGGTGAAAGGAAAAGCTACAAAGCTCAACATCGAGAAGATGGGAGCATCGACCAACGTCACAAGCGCACAGATCACGGCTTTGCCAACGGTAAGCCGCTCTATTACCGACGTTACGCGCCTCTCTCCTTACGGAGGTAACGGAATGACATTCCAGGGGTCTGACGGACGTACGGCAAACTTCACCGTAGATGGTGCCGACTTCAACAACAACTTCGGTCTTTCATCGGATCTCCCTGGTGGTGGCAATCCTATCTCACTTGATGCCATCGATGAACTCCAGGTGGTCATCTCGCCATTCGACGTGCGTCAGACAAACTTCATCGGTGGTGGAGTGAACGCCGTGACCAAGTCGGGTACCAACACATTTAAGGGTACTGCGTATGTTTATCACAGAAACGAAAACATGCGTGGCGACGCCGTGGACCGCGAGCAGATACAGAGCGCACGCGAGAAAGACCAGCAGACCACATACGGTTTCACCCTCGGCGGACCAATCATCAAGGACAAGCTATTCTTCTTCGCCAATGGAGAGTATATTAAGACTCCAACCATTGCTAACCGCTGGAGAGCTTCGCAAGATGGTGTTGCCGATGCCGACAATTTCATTTCCAAGTGTACGGAATACGACCTTCAGCGAGTGAGCGAGCATGTGAAGAACAAGTACGGATATGATACAGGCTCTTGGACCAGTTTCCCGGCTGACGAGAAAAACTACAAGATTCTTGCCCGCATCGACTGGAACATCAACGACAACCATCACCTCGCGCTGCGTTACAACCATACCAACAACACCAACTGGAGTGCACCAAACGCTTCGTCAATGGACGGTGGTTCGCGTTCGGCTTATGCACGTACATCGCAGTATGCAATGTCGTATGCCAACTCAATGTACTCGATAAAGAATCTCGTACACTCTTTGTCATTCGACCTGAACAGCCGCTTCGGCGACAATATATCAAACCAGTTCCTCGCTACTTTCTCTAAACTCGACGACGTGCGTGGAACTGACTCTTCCGAATTCCCCTTCATCGACATTCTTGATGGTTCGGGCGACACTAACAACTACATTGCTCTTGGCTATGAGCTGTTTACATATAACAACGCCGTACACAACACAGTGTGGAACGTGAAGGATGACGTGACCTTCTATCTCGGCAACCACAAACTCATGGGTGGCGTAAGCTATGAACACCAAATGGCCGACAACCAGTATATGCGAAACGGTACTGGCTACTATCGTTACAACAGTGTTGACGACTTCATCAACGGTGCCGCTCCTGAAATCGTATGTCTCACCTATGGCTACAATGGCGAGTCGAGTCCTGCTGCACGAGTGACATTCAACAAACTCGGCTTCTATGCACAAGACGAGTGGAACGCCACCGACAACTTCAAACTCACGGCGGGAATACGTTTCGACGGATTGTTCTTCGACAACGCCGACCTGATGACCAACAACGCCGTGCTCGAACTTGACTACTTTGGCCGTCGCGTCGATACAGGAAAATGGCCTGACTCACGATTCTCCATATCTCCACGTGTAGGATTCACATGGGACGTACTCGGCGACAGAAGCCTTAAGGTACGCGGAGGTACCGGACTCTTCCAGGGTCGTCTGCCGCTCGTGTTCTTCACCAATATGCCTACAAACGGTGGTATGGTGCAGTATCAGGCACAGCTCAATGCAACAGGAGTAAAGGGAACCAAAGTCGACATGAGCAAGTTTGAAGGAGGTCTTGTTACCGATGCCAACGGCAACGCCTCTATCGCAGCCCTGCGCGACAAAATCATATCTATGGGATTCCCAACTACCATCACTCCTGAAGAAGGAGCAATACCTTCAACCATTTGCGGCGTTGATCCCGATTTCAAGATGCCACAGGTGTGGAAGTCTTCAATAGCTATCGACTACCAGCTGCCAGTGTCGTTCCCATTCACCATCACTGGAGAGTATATCTATAACAAAACTCTCAATGCTGCCATGATCAAAGACTGGGCAGTGCCTGACGTGACTAATTTCCCACGACTGAACGGTGCCGACAACCGCGCCATATTCCCTAAGGGATTCCAGACCCTGCAGAGCGCATACGTGCTTGAGAACACAAGCCGCGGCTATGGATGGTCGGCCAGCTTGCAGTTGAATGCACGTCCGTTCGAGTGGCTGAGTCTTATGGCTGCATATACACACAGCGTAAGCAAGGAGGTGACATCACTGCCAGGTTCTAATGCCGGTTCGGTGCTCAACTACGTGTCAACAGTGGAAGGTCCTAACAACATGCACCTCCATAACTCACAGAACGTGACACCAGACCGATTCGTCTTCTCCGTAACCAACAACGACAGCCACGGCAACCACTTGAGTCTTATCTACGAGACATGGCGCGGCGGCTACAACTACTCGTACATGATGATGAACGACATCAACGGCGACGGCTATAACTACGATGCACTGTATATACCAACAGACCAGCAGGTTGCCAACGGCGAGTTCCGCTTCGTGTCAGAAGACGACAAGACCAGATTCATGGACTTCGTACACAGCGACAGCTACCTGAGCAAGCACCAGGGCGAATATGCAGAGGCATACAGCCTCTACAACCCATGGGTTCATCGTGTTGACATAAGCTACAAGCATGACTTTACACTCAATGTGGGAAGAACAAAGCATACCCTTCAGCTCAGCTGCGACGTGAAGAATGTACTCAACCTCTTCAACTCGAAGTGGGGCGTGAGCAAGTATCTCAATCCGGAGATTGGTTCTGACCCACGAATCCTGAAGTATGAGGGCGTTGACAAGCAAGGATATGCTACATTCTCTACACCAGAAGCCATCAACGGCAATACTCAGACATGGACCCTCAATCATGCCGTGGGACAGTGCTGGTATGCTTCTGTCGGTATCAAGTACATTTTCAACTAATAAGAGAACAAAAAATATGAAACTGAAATATTTCTTCCCGATGGTCATCGCGGCTCTTGCAACATTTGTAACGAGCTGCTCTGATGAAGATGTCGTGAGCTATCTCGACAATGTTCGTGTCACCTCTTCTTACGTGGCACTGCCTGCAGAAGGAGGCTCGACAAGCATAGATGTAACTGCCTCTGGAGATTGGACTATATCTGACATACCTGAATGGGTGACTGTGTCGCCAACATCTGGCTCTGGCAATACTACCGTAACCTTCACTGCACCAGCAACTTCAAAGTCGAATGAGGCGTATGTCACTATTGAGTGCAACGGCGACAAGCAGATGCTGAAGGTAATGCAGATGGCAGAGAAGGTGGAACTGGCTGTCTCTACTTGTGCTGAAGTAAACAAGGGTTCTGACAACGTCAGCTACCGTATTAAGGGTGCTGTGACAAAGATTGAGAACACCACATACGGAAACATGTACATCAACGATGGTACTGGCGAGGTGTATATTTATGGTACTCTCGACGCTAAGGGAGCTGAGAAAAACTTCTCTTCCCTCGGTATTGAGGTTGGTGATGTGGTGGACTGTGAGGGTCCAAGAGTTACCCACAATGGTACTATAGAACTTAAGAATGTTACCGTGAACAGCATCACAAAGTCGCTCATCAAAGTTGACTCTACATACGTGGCTGGAAAAATGGGCAACACACTGCCTCTCGAAGGAGGTGAACTCACTGCCTACGTATCATGCAAGGGCAAGGGCGTGTCGGTTGACATTCCTGAGGATGCCAAGGACTGGCTCTCTATCGCTGCCATCAGAAACGGCGGTACGGAGGTTGTGTTCAAGGCTGCTCCTAACACGGGCGGCGACCGCAGCACCACAATTACCTTCACCACCAACGACGGCAAAAAGGAGTACTCTTCTAAGGTTGACATCGCCCAGAAGGGGGCCATCGTGCCGGTTTCCGTGGCTGATTTTATTGCCACAGAGGTAGGTAATGCACAGTATCGCCTGACTGGTCTTGTAACAAAGGTTGACGACGCCGCCTCTGGCAAGTACTACATCAGCGACTACACTGGTCAGATCTACGTATACAAGGCATCTGGTACTGTCGCACTCAACGATGTGGTTACTATCGTTGGTAAGCATGCCGAATATAAGGGTACACCTCAGGTGGGTAGTGGAAAGCTCGAGGAAATATGTGCCTCTGCTGAGCCTATCTCACTTGCCGACTTCAATGCTGCCGAGGACAGCAACGACAAGTTCTATGTCCTTACCGGTAAGATAACCGAGATTGCCAACGACAAGTATGGCAACGTATATATCGAGGATGGGACAGGTGAGAAAGTTTATCTCTATGGAGTATATGGCGACTGGACAGGTGAAAACAAGCAGTACTTCATTAAGGACAATGCAATCGCTGTTGGCGACACCATCACTGTAGTGACCATCAAGACATCAAATAAGAATGCTCCTCAAGGCAAGAACGCTGTTTGCTTCGGCGTAAAAAAGGCTGAATAATACGTCATTTAGTTAATCTATATTATTTCGGCGGCATAACCCTAATAGGTGTTATGTCGCCGATTTTTATTGCTTTTGCTGTTTTTCCCCTTTTTTTCTTGTGAATATGAATAAATAGTGTATCTTTGCACCAATTATTCATATAGCATATATCTACGACCTGCTCGGTCGTCGGCGCAATGAGCGGACCAAAGGGCTGGTTATCGTGAATGGGAAGAAAGCATTTAGAAATTAAGAATTAAGAGTGAAGGTTGAATTAAAAATAACGGTGATTTTGTAACTTTTTCCCGTTTTGATAAACATTTTGCTGTTTTGACAAATTGTTTTTCCGTTTTGACATTCCTGTTTCCCTTTTTTCCATTAACTTTGCAGCGTTTTTGAAAATAACGAAAATAATAATGATATGAAATTAAATAGAATAATTAGTATTCTTTACCTCCTCCTATTCTTCACTGGGGAGGTTGAGTTGTATGCTTGGACTTATCCCACCTCTAAGCCGTCAAACCCTTTTACCAGCGGCGACGGCTCATACTCCAATCCATACGAGATAAGGAACGCCCAGGACCTTGCCAACCTTGCCTATATGGTACGCGAGGGAGGGGAGGACTACTCGGGCAAGCACTTCGTGATGACCAATGACATCACCCTCAACAAAAACCTGGTCAATGCCGACTGTACAGACCGCAACACTGGCAACTTCCAGGTATGGACTCCCATAGGCAAATACGGCTATTGGAGCGATAATAAATTCAAGGGCAACTTCAACGGCAATAGCCATACCATCTACGGACTATTTATCGAAGCCAATGACTATTACAATGGTCTGTTCGGCGTGGTTGACGAGGGCACAATACGCAACCTCACCATTGCCGACAGCTATATGTGCGCATCCTACCCCTTCCGTTCCAACTTTTATGGCTTTATTGCCGGCTCGACATCCAATGCCACCTTCCTGAACTGTCACGTCAAGAACTCGTGCGTCAGGAACATCGACAACGCCTCACAGAATGAGTTAGCTATTGGCGGCCTGGTAGGCCGCAGCTTGAATCATGGTGTTTTCCGCAAATGTTCGTTCAACGGCAACTTCGTCCTACATTCCTTCCACATAAAATCCTTAGTCTATGCAGGCGGAATATTAGGATATGGAGACAAAACTTTTAATTCATTCAGTAAAGTCAATCTCTATTCCTGCTCTACCAAAGGTAAGTTCAAGGTTACAGGCTCTCCCGCCATCGGCGTCTATGGTATAGGAGTAAATATAGGGGATGCATACGGCTGTGTGGCTGGCATGGACTTCGACATACAGACACACGGCGAATACTATATCGGAGGGAATGAATATCCCCTTGACGTGGCCAGCTTTTCTTATAAATCAGGACGATGCACACTGTGCACCACATACGGAACCATCAAGGTAGGTGAGCCTGACAACCCGGTACGTGTGCAACCCTTGGGGGAGCAAAATCGTGAGTTATATAACATACGTATAGGAACCTTCAGCTCTGTAGGAATATTAACTAAATGGGATAAAGGACACATGAAAGACCAGTGCGCTGCATATACCAATGTGGAACTGTATCTTCATGACGACAGCAAAGGCAATGCCTTCATCACCTCTTTTGGACTGGCGTTAAGTAATACTGTGTATCAGGGATTAACGCTGAAAAACTGTATTGTGGCAGGCAACCACATCATTGAGAGCAATACCGCTATAGGTTACAACCCAGTAGTCCTTGACTATAATAATGGGGAATCACAGCAAGATGTTGACGACGACTGGGAATGGGCAAAAGGAGTAAAATACTGTACCTACGTAAACGGTGTGAAGGACGAGGGCTTCTATTTCAAAAACGAAAATTTAAAATTCAAGTCAATCACCCCCGAAGAGCTGAAAGGAGATGAGCTTCTCGCCGGGCTGAACGCTCTGAGCGATGGCGGCAACCAGTGGGGCAGGATAACCACTGAGGGCGACCTTAAAAAATACCCCATGCCCGTCATCTGCGGCGGCAGCATATCCGACATGAAGGGAGCAGGCTCGCAAGAATCTCCCTACCTGATAGGCTCAGAGGCTGACCTCCGGCTGTTCCAAAAAACAGTGGAGCAGGGAGATGGTGTGGACAAGTACTACAAGCTCACCGCCGACATCGACATGAGCGAGCAGCCCATGCCTGCCATAGGCCAGGCAAACCCCTTCCAGGGCACCTTCGACGGCAATGGGCACAGCATCAACGGGCTGGTCACCGAGAAGGGATACCTGTTCCACTACCTGCAGGGCACAGTAAAGAACCTCACCCTGCTCGACTACAAGGGCAAGGCAGACAAGACGGGCATCGTCACCTCCATAGCCTGCTTCGTGGGCGGCAGTGCGGATGGACAGGTGTCGAAACCGGGATATATCAAGAACTGCTACGTAAGCGGCAACATAGAGGCATACCGCAGCAGTTTAGTAGCAGACAATAATGTAGCGGCCACAGGGCTCTGCCTGAACATCTACGAGCCCTCAACCGTGGAGAACAGCTACTTTAAGGGCAGCATCAAGGTGTCCAGCAAGACGGTGGACGGACAAATTGTTAATTCTGGAGGTGTGGGTTCATTTTTCCCTGTCACTACCTACCTCTATGTAGGCGGACTGGCAGGTAAGTTTAGTAAAGTGATAGAAAGCACCAACCCCACAGCCATAAAGCAATGCTATGCCTCGTTCACCTATGAATGTGATGAAACGGGGAAAAAGTTTGACAGCAAAACAGTGTATGGCACCATCGCAAATACATCGTCTCATCAGAATGTAAACAACTGCTTCTACGTTTGCGACAAAGAAATCGATAACTATACGGAGAAGTTAGGCTCAGAGAGCGAACTCAACGACAAGCTGGGTGGTTTCTCGGGCTGGAAGAAAGGCTGCTACCGCCCAGTGGTAGAGGGTACAAAGTATTACACCGCTACCCTGCCTGACGAGAGCCGTACAGTGACCTGCCTCGACGCCATTCCTGAGGCCAATACTACGCCCAACTACATCATGAACGTTAAAACATCCGACGACCCGTATGCAGACAAGTTGGTATGGAAGTTGCCGAACGTGGCGGTATATGTGCCAAGCGAGCAGACAGACTATATCCCCAACTGCATGCTCGACCAAACACATGACTTCAAATACACCCCGACATCAGGCGCAGCCACAAAGGGACAGCTAATCTATAATCTGACGCAGACCGACAAGGGCTACCACATGATTTGTCTGCCAGGAGTGGTGGAACGCGTTGATTTGCCAGATGGCGCAAAGGTGATGATAATAGGAAAGATACAGACGGTTGGCGCACAGGAGCAGGTGAACGTGGTGATGGTTGACACCATACCGGCCGGAGTGCCTTGCATGCTCTATGTTCCAACGACAACAGTGACAACAGGAACAACAATACCTCTCGTCATGCGCAGCGGCATAGTATCTACGCCTACAGTCAATGCGACTTACAGCGATTTCAAGGGAACGTTCTCCAAGAACACTAATGTTCCTGTAGGAGCTTGCACAACGGCAAGATATAGTGGCGACAACAACACCTTGCCTTGCTTTGTCAGAAATACGGTGACAACAACAGCCGAGCCCTTCACCGCATGGCTCGAAGGAGCAACAGGCAATGTGCAGATAGTTGACTATATATTGCTCGACGAGGAGAACGAGGCGATGACCATGGCGCTCTGTGAATATAACGCCAAGACATATAACGCCAAGACATATAACGCCAAGAATTATAACGCCAAGAACTGTAATATCAAGATGCGCCGTGCATTGAAGAAAGATGATTGGAACACCATCTGCCTGCCATATTCATTGACATCTGATGAGATTTCTACGTTGTTCGGCAGCGGCACTAAGGTAGAGACGTTCAGCGACTTGGAATATAACAGTGAGACTAATTCCTACACCATGAAGTTCAGCGCTGCAACGGAAATTACAGCCGGCACACCTTATCTTATTAAACCTTCGAAAGATGTTTCGGACAACATCTACGAGATTAAGGACAGGACGATAACTTGTACTTCTGAAACATACGTTCCGACTGGTACATCCCAAACCGCAAATAACACCACCCTCACCATGCAGGGTGAATACAACAAGCGCATGATAACTCCTTTCGATGTGACGGAAAGTGAGAACATCTACGTCATCAGCGGCGACAAGATATACCATGTTAATTCAGACGTGGAGATGAAAGGCTTCCACTGCTATTTCGTGGCAAAGGAATCCACGACAGAACCATCAGTGGGAGGCTCCGGCGCATTCAGCAACGCCAAAGTGATTCACTCCGACGGCACCTCCACCGACCTGCGCCTTATAGACGCAGAAGCTACGGGCGACACCGATGCCGTTTATGACCTGCTCGGCAGAAAGCGCGATGCGCAGACAAAGGGACTGGTCATTAAGAATGGAATTAAAGTATTAAAGTAATTAAAAATTTAACTACAACTGGATACCCTATGAACACGAGTGTTCCATAACTGTGTTCATAGGGTGTCTTCTACTACTGGAGCACCAAGCCAGTTGCGTGCCAAGTCGATTGTTATCACTTATGCGGAATAAATACATTATTAACAAATTTAAATATTATGATTATGATTAAAACTTTACGTTATTCATTGCTGAGCATGCTGATGCTCGTATGTGGAAGTGTGGCTGCACAGAAAGAAACCCTTTGGGCAGAAAACTTTAATTCTTATGCTGCAAATGATGTGCCGGCAGGTGGTGATTATGGCTACGCTTGTAAAGATGGAGAATCTTCAACCAAAGTCTTTATTGAAGCGATAGCAGGAGGTGAGGCACCTGAGTTACTTATCAGTAAGAAAGGAGGTTCATTCTCAGTTACTATTCCTATGAAAGGAAAGAGTGGTGAGATGACATTGAATTTTAAGGCAAACAAAAACACCCTTTTAGTTACATCAGACGACGCTACAATAGGTGATAAGACAAACACAGGAAATGATTATACTATTCCTGTAACAGTAGCAGAAGGAACAGCCTCTGTTACTCTGAAATTTGATAATACTTCATCAAAAAATATCCGTTTTGACAATGCAGAACTGTTTATTGGTGAATCAAAGAAAGCTCCCGGTCTTTCATGGGGAGTTGCTTCTCGTGAGGTGACTATTGGTAGCGAGGATAATAATTTCCCGACTCTTTCTAATGAGAATAATCTCGCAGTTACATACAGCAGCGATAATACTGATGTGGCAACTATTGATGCTGAGGGAAATATCACTCTTGTAGCTGCTGGTACATCTAATATTACAGCTGTATTTGCAGGAAATGAAGAGTTTGAGGCTGGTTCTGTTTCATATAAACTTATCGTAAAAGTAGCGCCCGAACCACCTGTTGATATCACAAACACTCCAGAGACAGCTTATACTGTAGCAAAGGCTAACGACCTCATTACAGCCGGTCAGGGATTGGAGACTGAGGTTTATGTAATAGGTACTATTACCAAGATACAAGAGGTTAGCACATCGTATGGTAACGCTACTTATTGGATTGGTGATGGTGCTGAATATTCTGCCAATGATTTGGAGATATACAGAGGCTATTATCTTGAAGGTGAAAATTTTACTGCTGAAGACCAAATCAAGGTTGGAGATAAGGTGATTGTTTACGGTAAGTTGGTTGATTACAAGGGAACAAAAGAGATGACTGGTTCAAGCATCTACTCTCTTAATGGTGTTACTACCGGCATCTCTGACATTAAGGCTGAGACAATCAATGACGGAGCCGTATATAACGTAGCAGGACAGCGTGTCAACAAGCTCGTTAAGGGCATTAATATCGTTAACGGTAAGAAGGTTGTGAAATAATCTGTTGCTCAAAACGTAATTATTCAGTAAATGAAGATATTTAAAATATATTCACTGCTCGCCGCCACCATGCTCATGGTGGCGGCTTGTGCTCTGATGATGACGACCTGGGTGGCTCATCGGGTGGTAACAACCAGAAGGTTATAAATAAGAGTTTCCCACACCCACTACAGCTGCTTCTGTGGGTGTGGGAAACTTTAGTAATAAGTTGTCAACTAAAAAACTATCAACTCGTCAACTATACTCTACGAGTGTCAGCACCCCACATCAGTTTCTCCCTTAGAGTGGAGAAATAGGTGGAATGCTGGCGCTTTACTATTTTTATACTGTAAGGAGCCTTGCGCAATGTGATGGTCGAACCCTCGCAACACTTCTCGCTGCGACCGTCGAGAGCCACAAGGAAATGATGGCTGCGGCATTCCACCTGAAGAGTGATCACCGAGTCGTCGCTCAACACGATAGGACGCATGCTGAGACTGTGAGGCGCAACGGCAGTGAGAGAAAATACGTGGGTGCCGGGGACGATGATAGGACCGCCAACCGAAAGGGAGTAGGCGGTGGAACCGGTGGGCGTGCTGATCACAAGACCATCGGCCTGATATGTGGTTAGATACTCGCCGTTGATGCTGGCATGGATGGTGATCATCGAGGCACTGTCGCGCTTGAGAATGGCTACGTCGTTGAGGGCGCAGTCGTAACCCACGAAGTCGGTCCCGTCGGTAGAAACCGTAATCACAGTGCGGTCTTCTATCGTGTATTTGCCCTGTTTGATGGCCGATATGCAGTCGTGGAACTCTTCGGGATGAACATCGGCAAGGAATCCTAATCGTCCCATATTGACGCCGATGATGGGAGTGCCCTTAGAGCCTACACGACTCGCCGCCTTGAGAAAGGTGCCGTCTCCTCCCATGGAGACCACGAAGTCGGCATCAAAATCTTCGCCTCTGAACACATTGTCGATGGGAAAGTCAAGACGTCCGGTCTCGACAAGGAAATGATAATATTCACTGTCGATATTCACCTCGGCACCACTATCCTTCAGTGTGCTGATGATTTTGTTTATGAAGGCCGATTTTTTGACCTGAAAAGTGTTGCCGAAAATGGCAAATTTGAGTGTACGTGTCATTATTAGTCGATGTCAAGCGAAAATAAATCGCTTTTTGTTTTGTTTTTTGCGTAATTTATACTAATTTTGCCCCATGAATCGTCGGCAAAGGTAATGCAAAAAGGTAAAACGACAAAATGTTTGCCATAGTTTTTTGTTGCCCAATGCCACTTTTTTATTTTTCAACAATTTATATATGTTATAAAGATGACAAAGTTAAGCGTAAACATCAACAAGGTGGCTACCATAAGAAACGCAAGAGGCGGCAATAATCCCGACGTCTTGCAGGTGGCCCTGGACTGCGAGGCTTTCGGTGCGCAAGGCATCACCGTTCACCCTCGTCCAGATGAAAGACACATCAGATACCAGGATGTGCGCGACATTAAACCAAGGATAACGACAGAACTGAACATTGAGGGTAATCCAATTGACAAATATATCGAGCTGGTGCTGGAAGTAAGGCCCACACAGGTGACGCTGGTGCCAGACGCAGAGAATCAGATCACGTCAAACCACGGATACAACACCAAGCAGTGCAAGGCTTTCCTAACCGATGTGGTGGGACGGTTTAAGGAAGCGGGAATACGCACGTCGATCTTCGTCGATCCAGACGCCGAGATGGTGGCTGCCGCCAAGGAGTGTGGCACCGACCGCGTGGAACTCTATACCGAGCCATATGCCTCGGGCTATCTTGCTGACCGGGAAGAGGCTATAAAGCCATTCGTGGAGGCCGCCGTGGCAGCACGAGAAATAGGTCTGGGACTGAATGCCGGTCACGACCTCAGTCTCGTCAACCTCCACTATTTCCACCAGCATATACCATGGGTGGACGAGGTGAGCATCGGTCATGCGCTGATTTGCGATGCCCTATATATGGGACTGCATGAGACAATAAAGAAATATTTGGAGGCATTGAATTAAAGAAGTTAAGGAAGTTAAAGAAGTTAAGGAAGTTAAAGAAGTTAAGGAAGTTAAAGAAGTTAAGGAAGTTAAGGAAGTTAAAGAAGTTAAGGAAGTTAAAGAAGATAAGGAAGTTAAAGAAGTTAAAGACGAATGTTTGAGCCGAGATAACTCTTTAACTCCCCCAAAAATATAATATTATGGCAAAGATTTATCAATTCATGGCCGAGGGCTTCGAGGATGTAGAGGCATTGGCACCAGTAGATATCCTTCGTCGCGGAGGACAGGAAATAGTAATGGTAAGCATTACGGGTAGTGAATATGTAACATCGGCACATGGCGTGACGCTGAAGACCGACGCTCTCTTCGACGATGTTGACCTTGCTGACGCCGACCTGCTCATGCTGCCTGGCGGACTGCCTGGCTCAACCAATCTCAATGCACACGAGGGACTGCGCGAGGCTCTCGTAAAGCATTATGAGAGTGGAAAGCGCATAGCCGCCATCTGTGCCGCACCGATGGTGTTCGGCTCGCTCGGCTTGCTGGAAGGCAAACGTGCCACTTGTTATCCGGGTTGTGAAAGCACGATGACAGGTGCCGAATATACAAAGCAACTGGTCACTATCGACGGTAATATCATCACTGGCGAGGGACCTGCTGCTGCATTCCCTTATGCCTATGCCATACTCGAGATTTTTGCCGGGAAGGCAGTGGCTGACCAGCTGCGCGAAGGTATGATGTTCAATCATTTGACCGCTAAGTGATGGACCACGCGATAATCGTAGCCGGAGGAAAAGGACTGCGCATGGGTGGCGAGATACCCAAGCAGTTTTTGAAACTTCAGGGACTGCCTATCCTGATGCACACCATAAACCGCTTCCGCGAGTATTCCCCTGAGCTTGATATCATACTCGTGCTGCCCGTAGATCAGCAGGATTATTGGCATGAGCTGTGCCGGAAACACTCGTTCGACGTGAAGGTGCGTATAGCCAATGGAGGCGATACAAGATACCAGTCGGTGAGAAACGGACTCGAGTTGATCGACGACGACCCCCAAGGTGTGGTGGGTGTGCACGACGGCGTGCGCCCTTTGCTCACGGTAGATCTGATAGAACGATGCTTCGCCGGAGCACGCAAGTATGACATGTGCATCCCCGTGGTGCCCGTCGTGGATACGTTGTATCATGTGGGCAAGGGCAATGTGCAACGTGCCGACTACCGTCTGGTGCAGACTCCGCAGTGCTTCCCTCTAAGGGTGATGCTCAAGGCATATGGACAGCCTTTCAGCGAGGCGTTTACCGACGACGCGTCTGTATGCTCGGCATTCGCTAACAGCGAGACGCATATCGATGGCGAACCAACAAACATAAAAATCACTCGTCCAGTTGATATGGCATTCGCAGATGCCATACTCAAGGGCGGACTCAATATCCCTGTCTGCTGATGGTAAACCTCGAAAGCGAGATAACATATCTGCCTGGTGTAGGGCCCAAAAGGGCGAAGGTCTTAGGTGACGAACTCGGCATCAAGACTTTCGCCGATTTGCTCATGACCTTTCCCTATAAGTATATCGACCGTAGCAAGGTTTACAGAATAGCGGAGGTGAACACCGAGATGCCTTACGTTCAGATACTTGGCAAGATACTCAGCTTCGAGACGTTTGAGATGGGACCGAGGAAAGAGAGGGTAGTGGCCCACTTCACCGACGGACATCACCTCATGGACCTCACATGGTTTAATGGCGGACGATATGCACGCACGCATTATAAAATAGGTAAAGAGTATGTGGTGTTCGGGAAACCTACCGTGTATAACGGACGCATCAATGTGGTACATCCCGACATGGATCCTGCCGACGACATACAGCTCACAGGAATGGGCATGCAGCCGTATTACTCCTTGACAGAGAAAATGAAGAAGGCCGGATTCACGCCGCGCTCGATAGAAAGACTCGTGAGAAACCTCTGCGACCTCCTTAAAGAACCTATTCCCGAGACCCTGCCCGAGACGATGACCTCAAGACTGCATCTCGCTTCACGCGACGAGGCCTTGAGAAACATCCATTTCCCGCAGTCGGCCAAAGACCTCGAGAAAGCACGCGTGAGGCTGAAGTTTGAGGAACTGTTTTACGTGCAGCTCAACATCGTGCGCTATGTGAGCGACAACAGACGCAAGTTCCGCGGTTATCTCTTCCCACGCATAGGCGAGAAGTTTAACGGCTTCTATTACAATAATCTCCCCTTCCCCCTCACCGGTGCACAGAAACGTGTGGTCAGGGAGATATGGAACGACATGAAAAGCGGAAGGCAGATGAATAGACTGCTGCAGGGCGACGTGGGAAGCGGAAAGACGCTCGTGGCGCTGATGTCGATGCTCATTGCCATCGACAACGGCTTTCAGGCATGTATCATGGCTCCAACGGAAATACTCGCCGAACAACACCTGCAGACCATTCAGGCCTTTCTCAACGATATGCCCATACGAGTGGAACTGCTCACGGGAATAGTCAAGGGCAAACGCCGCAAACAGGTGCTCGAAGAATTGGCTTCGGGACAAATAGACATCTTAGTGGGAACGCACGCCGTGATAGAAGACACCGTACAGTTTCTGCACCTTGGAATGGTAGTGGTGGACGAACAGCACCGCTTCGGAGTGGCGCAACGGGCAAAATTGTGGAGCAAAAGCGCCAATCCGCCACATGTGCTGGTGATGACGGCAACACCAATACCACGCACACTCGCCATGACACTATATGGCGACCTCGACGTCAGCGTGATTGACGAGCTGCCGCCAGGACGTAAACCTGTCCAGACGCAACATGTCTTTGACGCACAACTGCCGCAACTATACGAAAGCATCCGCAGGCAGATAAGGATGGGCCGACAGGCTTATATCGTGTTCCCGCTCATAGAAGAGAGCGAACGCATAGACCTGAAAAGCCTCGAAGACGGCTATGAGTCGCTGAAACAGATATTTCCCGAATTTAAAATGAGCAAGGTGCACGGGAAAATCAAACCCAAGGAAAAAGAGGAAGAGATGCAGCGCTTTGCCTCGGGTGAGACTCAGATCCTTGTGGCGACAACGGTGATAGAAGTGGGAGTGAACGTGCCTAATGCATCGGTGATGGTGATACTCGACGCCCAGCGCTTCGGACTCTCACAGCTCCACCAGCTGAGAGGACGTGTGGGACGAGGCGCCGATCAGTCATACTGCATTCTTGTCACATGTCCGCAGCTCAGTGCCGACACACGAAAGCGCATCGACATCATGTGCGACACCAACGACGGGTTCAAGATAGCTGAGGCCGATCTCAAGCTCAGAGGACCCGGCGACCTTGAGGGAACACAACAGAGCGGAATGGCCTTCGACCTGAAAATTGCTGACATAGCACGTGACGGACAACTCGTGCAACTGGCACGCGAAGAGGCTCAGACAGTGATTGATGCCGATCCGCTCTTACACAGCGATGAGAATGCTGTTTTTTTGCGCAGATTGTACGAATTGCGCAAAACTAATGTTAACTGGTCTGCTATTTCGTGAGAAAAGTGTTAAAATACACATAAAAAGTGCCATAATAGTTTCTGTTTTCAAATAAAAATTGTACCTTTGCAATGTTGATTTTACAAAACCTGTAGTCTTGTAGCATGTAATGGCATAATTGGATTGTAATTATCGTTACCATACAACGACTTTAAAGATACAAATAACTATTAAAATAATATGATATTTAACAAATTAAAGAAACTTGCCTTAGTGACATTTGTGTCCCTATCAGCTATCCCGACGATGGGACAGGACATCTTGGCACGCCAGGCACCAATCGACAAGAAAATGAAAGCTGTCGATTCTGTTGTCCTCAGCAGACTCGTGCAGATTGAGCAGTTGGAAAATCCGGCTGCTGACCTCTATGAAGATTGGAACAACAAATACGCTCACAAAGCTACCGTGTTGCCAGATACATTCCGTATTGACCTGAGAAATTTCTGTATGCCAACGACCAATAGGGTAGTGACTTCCAACTTCGGACGTCGCTGGGGACGTCAGCATAAAGGAATCGACGTAAAGGTTTATATCGGCGATACTATCAGGGCTGCATTCAGCGGAAAGGTGCGTATGGTAAGATATGACGGTAAAGGATATGGAAAATATGTCGTCATCCGTCACGGAAACGGTCTCGAGACTATCTACGGCCACATGTCGAAACAGTTGGTTGACGAAGACCAGCTCGTAGAGGCCGGCGACCCGATAGGATTGGGAGGAAACACAGGCCGAAGCACTGGCTCGCATTTGCATTTCGAGACCCGCCTGTGTGGCGTCGCTCTCAATCCCGCCATTTTCTTCGACTTCAGAAACCAAGACGTGGTAGGCGATTATTATATGTTCTATCGTAGCCGTCATGATCATGAGTCTGAATTGGCCAACCGCCTACGTGGTGCAGGTAGCGGACGTGACGACATGGCTCAGAACGATGACGACGTGGAACTCTCGGTGGCAGCACCAGAGGCTAAATACACCAAGGACGTCAAGTTCCATAAGGTTACAGCAGGCGAGACACTCTCGTCAATCGCAAGGAAGCGCGGCACTACCGTCGATGCCCTTTGCAAACTGAACCGAATAGGAAAGCGCATACGCCTGATGCCAGGACAAATCTTGAAATACAATTAATAATTCTCACAGTATAAACAAAAGGGGTGGAAAGCAATTTCTACCCCTTTTTCCATTTGGTGGCGTTATCGGAATATCTATGAGGCAAAATGCAGAAAGCAATAAGCATTTCACACATCATTCTTTATCCTTAATATTCGGCTAATATAATCATTCCAATTCCCCTGTTTGTATTTTCCCATCATAGGCTATATGATTATCTCGTACAGCCTATTCCTTTTTATAAGACATACGTCTCGAGTTTATGTTCCGCACTGCGGAACGTACATTCCGCAGTGGTGAACGTACATTCCGCAGTGGTGAACGTACGTTCCGCACTGCGGAATATAAACTCAACACGTTATGATGATAAATCAAACACGTCTGTTGATAATATTTCATTCCTGTTGTCCTTATACTTTCATTCCTTTAGGCCAGTTGTTGTCATCACACCCGTTCTTAGTCCATTCTCTATGCCCTGATATTATGTTCCATTTATCTTTATTCGTATTAATAGTGGATAAATAGAAAAA
>NZ_NPJG01000030.1 GCF_002251245.1 Prevotella sp. P5-92 | reverse complement strand
GGGATACAGCTGAAAGTATGAGCGGCCATGTTGATGGCCACTACCAAGAAAGTGAATAAGGGCGCATGGCGGATGCCTTGGCTCATGGAGGCGATGAAGGACGTGATAAGCTGCGATAAGCCGCGGGTAGGAGCAAATATCCTTTGATCCGCGGATTTCCGAATGGGACAACCCGTCAGTCTGAAGGACTGTCATCATTACGCAGTTGTAATGAGGCGAACGGAGGGAACTGAAACATCTTAGTACCTCCAGGAAGAGAAAACAAAACGTGATTCCCCCAGTAGTGGCGAGCGAACGGGGAAGAGCCCAAACCGAGACTGTAGCGATGCAGCCTCGGGGTTGTAGGACCGCGCTGTCGCACACTGATTGTGAACGGAATGGCCTGGAAAGGCCAGCCATAGCGGGTGAAAGCCCCTTACGTGAAGCGAGAAGTGGCGTAGCGGTATCCTGAGTAACGCGGGACACGAGTAATCCTGCGCGAATCCGCCGGGACCATCCGGCAAGGCTAAATACTCCCATGAGACCGATAGCGAACGAGTACTGTGAAGGAAAGGTGAAAAGCACCCCGACGAGGGGAGTGAAATAGTTCCTGAAACCATGCGCCTACAAGCGGTCGGAGCATGCTATGCATGTGACGGCGTGCCTTTTGCATAATGAACCTACGAGTTACCATCTCTGGCGAGGATAAGTGTAACGATACACGCATCCGCAGTGAAAGCGAGCCTGAAGAGGGCGTTTAGTCAGAGGGGGTAGACGCGAAACCAAGTGATCTACACATGTCCAGGTTGAAGTCCCGGTAACACGGGATGGAGGACCGCACCGATAAGCGTTGAAAAGCTTCCGGATGAGGTGTGTGTAGGAGTGAAAGGCCAATCAAACTTGGAGATAGCTCGTACTCCCCGAAAGGCATTTAGGTGCCGCGTGCGGTGTTCAGCATGAGAGGTAGAGCGACCGATAGGTCAAGAGGGCTTCACCGCCTATCGCGACCTGACGAACTCCGAATGCTCATGCTCTGCAGCCGTGCAGTAAGGGGGCGGGTGCTAAGGTCCGTCCCCGAGAGGAGAAGAATCCAGACCGCCGTCTAAGGCCCCTGAGTTCCGTCTGAGTTAGTCTAACGAAGTCTGGTCCCTGTGACAGCTAGGATGTTGGCTTGGAAGCAGCCATTCATTCAAAGAGTGCGTAACAGCTCACTAGTCGAGGGTCCGGGCGTGGATAATAATCGGGTATAAGACGGACGCCGAAGGCGCGGGATAGCATATTAAAAAGTATCGGTAGGGGAGCATTCCATGTGCGCTGAATCGAGGCGGTGACGCCTTGTGGAGCGCATGGAAAAGCAAATGTAGGTATAAGTAACGACTAGGGCGGCGAGAATCCGCCCCGCCGTAAGTCTAAGGTTTCCCGGGCAATGTCAATCATCCCGGGGTCAGTCGGGTCCTAAGCCTCAGCCGAACGGCGATGGCGATGGCAGAACGGGTCAACATTCCCGTACTACCTTGGGGAGCGATTGTGGAGACGGAGCAGTGGAACCTCCGCGCGCTGACGGATATGCGCGTTGAAGGGTGTAGGCGCTGACGGGTACAGGCAAATCCGTACCCTGAGCCGAACCTGAAAGTACGGGGTCCTCCTCGGAGGAACCTGACAGTGAGGGTAATCATACTCCCGAGAAAATCCGCTAAGCATAATTCCCTTGGTACCCGTACCGCAAACCGACACAGGTGGACGGGTAGAACATACTAAGGCGTTGAGAGATTCATGGTTAAGGAACTAGGCAAACTGACCCCGTAACTTCGGGATAAGGGGTCCTCACAGTCATGTGAGGCGCAGAGAATAGGTCCAGGCAACTGTTTAACAAAAACACAGGGCTGTGCGAACTCGAAAGATGAAGTATACAGCCTGACACCTGCCCGGTGCCGGAAGGTTAAGAGGAGATGTCACCGCGAGGGAAGCATTGAATTGAAGCCCCGGTAAACGGCGGCCGTAACTATAACGGTCCTAAGGTAGCGAAATTCCTTGTCGGGTAAGTTCCGACCTGCACGAATGGTGTAATGATCCGGACACTGTCTCAACCATGATCTCAGTGAAATTGTAGTATCGGTGAAGATGCCGATTACCCGCGATGGGACGAAAAGACCCCGTGAACCTTTACTACAGCTTAGCATTGACCTTGGTCATCCGATGTGTAGGATAGGCCGGAGGCTGTGAATCATGTGCGCCAGCATGTGTGGAGCCATCCTTGAAATACGGCCCTTTGGCTGTCTGAGGTCTAACGCGCTTTTTTCGCGGACACTGCTTGGTGGGTAGTTTGACTGGGGTGGTCGCCTCCAAAAGCGTAACGGAGGCTTCCAAAGGTGCCCTCGGGCCGATTGGTAACCGGCCTTAGTGAGTGCAATGGCATAAGGGCGCTTGACTGGGAGGCAGACATGCCGAGCAGGCAGGAAACTGGGGCATAGTGATCCGGTGCAAGTGTATGGAAACTGCATCGCTCAAAGGATAAAAGGTACTCCGGGGATAACAGGCTGATCCCCCCCAAGAGCTCATATCGACGGGGTGGTTTGGCACCTCGATGTCGGCTCGTCACATCCTGGGGCTGGAGAAGGTCCCAAGGGTTGGGCTGTTCGCCCATTAAAGTGGCACGCGAGCTGGGTTCAGAACGTCGTGAGACAGTTCGGTCTCTATCTATCGTGGGCGTTGGAGTTTTGCGTGGTGCCGCCACTAGTACGAGAGGACCGTGGTGGACAGACCTCCGGTTTACCGGTTGTGCCGCCAGGCGCACCGCCGGGTATCCGCGTCTGGAATGGATAAGCGCTGAAAGCATCTAAGTGCGAAGCCAGCCTCAAGATTAGAACTCCTTTTAGGGTCGTCGCAGACTACGACGTTGATAGGCAGCAGGTGTAAAGACGGCGACGTCAAAGCCGAGCTGTACTAATTGCCCGAAATCTTTCGTGGCGGGTTTTTCCCCGTATTTTCAGCTGTAGGCTGCTGTAGGGTTTTTCTCTACCAGTTCTCGTGTGTGGATAGTCAACCTGTACACGGTGAAGCACCGTAAAACTTATATCAGGTGGTTATTGCGGCGGGGTCCCACCTCTTCCCATTCCGAACAGAGAAGTTAAGCCCGCTTGCGCCGATGGTACTGCAATGCAATGTGGGAGAGTAGGAGGCCGCCTTCTTTT
>NZ_NPJG01000003.1 GCF_002251245.1 Prevotella sp. P5-92 | reverse complement strand
GATTTACGCTTGTTTTGATTTGCAACACTAAGATAAGTGAAAAATCTGACATGGCAAAATCCTGAGCAACTTTTTGTTGCTCAGGAACTTATAAATAAAGTTAAATCAAAGTGTTGCGGAATTAAGGAAGAAAACAAGTATGGACTTTAATAAAGCTCGATTATTATATCTTATCGTATTTTTCCTGTATTCCGGCCTAAGTGTGTCCGGACAATCGATTCATGTTTCAGGAAGAGTACTTCAACAAAATACGCAAACACCTGTTGAGTTTGCTAATGTCGTTCTATTCAAACAAGATTCAGTCTTTCTGAAAGGAACAACGACAGACACTATCGGAAGATTTGAATTTGAAAATCTTCCCACAGATAATTATGTGCTGTCAGTATCCTGTTTAGGATTTGAAACAAAGCGGATTTTGATACAGAATCTGACGGAATCAGCACAAATAGATGTGTATTTGAATGAAAATGTTTTGTTACTTGGGGAAGTGGTGATTTCTGCTTCTTCCACAATAAACAAGATTAACCAACGGATTGTGTTCCCGACAAAATTGCAAATCAGCCATTCTGCCAACGGAATGCAATTGCTGAATACAATGATGCTTCCCGGCTTGAACATCAATCCGATGCTGAATACGATTTCATCATCCGACGGCGGGAAAGTCATTTTGCAGATTAACGGCGTAAATACCACGCCGGAAGAAATTCAGACCTTGCAACCCCGCCAAATCAAGCGGATAGAATATTCGGATTATGCAGGTATCCGATACGGACATGCTTCCAAAGTTATCAACTACGTGGTAGTAAGGGATGATAAAGGCGGTGTTGTTGGTGTGGATTTGATGAACTCGCTGAATATCCTTGCAGGGGGCGATGTTTTCTTTGCCAAATTCAACAAAGGAAAATCGGAATATGCTTTGAACTACACCGCAACGTTTCAACGCATCAACACGAATAACAGAAATCGCACAGGTAGTTATCAGTTTGAAAATTCATCCCCTATATTGAGGGAAGAAATCAGTGCCGGAGGTGATTATTCGTACCAAATGCATGATTTTTCGCTGACATACAACTATCAGCAGAGCGATTCGGCTTTTTTCAATGCCAAGTTGAAATATAATCTGAGCAATCAGCCTCACAACGATTTCAACAGTTTTCTAAAAGAGAATGGCACGGACAAAGGGTTGATTTTTGACGGAAGTCAGCAAAAAATTAATGTTCCTACCATCGACTTGTATTACCAGTATGGTTTACCCAAAAATCAGAAAATATATGCTAATGTGGTGGGGAGTTATGCGAACGCAGCATCTTCGCGGAATTACTGCGAATACAACGATGTTGATACTCTTTTCAGCGAACGTTCGGAACTGTTTTCCGATAAATATTCACTGATTGCCGAAGGCATATACGAAAAAGGATTTGCCCATGGAAATTTGAAATTCGGGATAAAACATATTCAGTCGTTTACAGAGCAGACAATTAATCAGGGCGAGGAATTCAAATCGGATTTGAATCAGGCGGAATCGTCGGTTTTTGCAGAGTGGTTTTATAGTAAGGGCAAATTCAGCTATAGCTTGGGACTTCGCCTGAATCGCCTGCATTTTTCCAATGTATCTGTTACCAAAAGCTATTACCATTTCTTACCCAAAGCGATGGTTGGCTATCGGTTCAGTGATAATTCTTTTATCCGGTATGATGCGGAGATGAGTCAAACGAATCCAACCCTGATGGAGTTGGCCGACACGGAAATCCGTCTTGACTCGTATCTTGCCGAGAAAGGGAATCTGTTGCTTCAACCGTACCTGAATCTGAATAATAATTTATATTACGAAAACAGAAAAGGGTTGTTCGCTTTCAATGCAAGCCTGCATCATCACTACAAACACAATCCTATCATGGAATCGAAAAGAGAACATGGAAATGTGTTCCTGACAATGCCCGAAAACATGAAAGATTGGAATAAGTATAATGCGGAGATAACATTGAAAGTAGGGATGATAAAAAACTTCCTGCAATTTTCGGTTACAGGAGGCTTCAACCACTTTGACAGTCGTGGGAACAACTATTCGCATACCCATTCTAATTTTTATTACAGGGCAGATGTTTTGGCAATGTATAAGAAATGGATGCTGATAGGCCAGCTACAGCCTTTTGACGAAAGGTTATACGGCGAAACCGTCATAAAGGATGGTAATTATCACTACTTGGCTATCCGGTACAATGCGACTAATTTTTCTTTTGGCATAGGTGCGTTCAATCCGTTTAAGAATGTTTCCCGAACCATTATGGAAAACAAAAATGCACAAGCGCCTTTCCGAAGAGAAAGTTTTAGCGATGCATCCCGAATTCTCGTTGCCACGCTCACTTGGAATTTTAATTTCGGAAAAACTCATCTTGTCGGTACTAAATCGCTGAATAATCAGGATACCGACTACGGAATCAAAGGAAGTTATAAGTAAGATTAGGTGTTGATTTCAACAAATTCTGTATTATGTATTTCTGGCAAATCTATCACTAATTATCTTTCAGCGACATGTTGTTGCTTCGCGTTCACTGAATCCTATCGGAATTCAGTGAACGCCTTTATGTGTCGTCAACTGACGATATCATCCTTTTTTTTACTCAAAATCAATAAAAATGAAAGATAAGATAAAAAACATTGCAGAAAAATTAGAACATCAAATCAGGATGCATGAACTCGATTTAAATGACAGGATTAAAGATATTCCTCAAATAATATTGCTGTTGGAACAGGGGTTCTCGGAATTGAAAGAAATAGTTTCGTTTTATAAGTTCAAAAGTGAAATGGATGAAATATTCTTTTTCAAGATAATAAAACCCAAGTTTTTTAGTAAACTAATCTATTACAGGAAAGTGTATAACATCGAAATGATGCGCCCCAACGGACAAGATTGTGTGCTGAAAAATTATTTCATCAATGAACTGAATCAGTTAGAGAATTTCTACAATAAGAACATTGATTTCTATAAATACTACCGTTCGGGAAGTACGCATTTGGATAAGTACTTTTTTCTGAGAGGAAAACAAGATATTCAAATGACAATGGAAACATTTTATTTTGAAAGAGACCCTAATTTTTCTACGATTTGCGATTTTAAAGTTGCAAAAATAGTAGCAAACGAAATGTTGCGAATTTATCTGAATCCTAAAATCCGCAACTATCATCCAATACACGATTAAGGGTAGATTTATGAGTCGTTAGTAGCAGCTTTCAGTAAAAAGCAACAGCACAACATCAATATGTAGCCACCATCCCCTTACCCCACGATGCGACTTGAGGTAATACGCAGATTCAAACCGGAAAGAAAGGATTCTTATCCGAATTCTGTTTTGAAGGGTTTTGCATAAGCGCGGTTTTCAGTATAGATATTCAGCACGTATTGCCTTGCAGTCATGATCCACTTGGCAGGTACGGAGATGAATCTGAAGACAAAAGCCTTTATGCGACTCGTTTCCTTGAGCCCGAAAGCCTTGGTGTCAAGCCTGCTCATGATGGTCTTGTAGAAATTGTGTATCAATGCAGTAAGCAGAAGAAAGACAGTATTCTCCGCCATGAATGACTTGGGGAGTCTGCTCCAACCGAATCCGTTGTTCATGTCGTCAAAGATACGTTCCTTGCCGCCACGCAGATTGTAGAATTCAACAATGTCCCTTGTCGATGACTTGTAATCGTTGGTCAGAATACAACGGTAAGTGTATTCGCCTTCCCACAGGTCAAGGTCGCCACTGTTGCGTCTTTGTCTCTGGATGACAAGACGATAGCACTTGCCTTCCCATTTCTCAACGAGAATGGAATTGAGTTCGAACTGGATGCCGTTAATCTCCTCCGTCTTCCATCCTCTCAGAGCAAAGATGTCATTGTAGAGCGAACTGCATCGGTTGGCACGGATGTAGAAATGTTTGCAATGCTTCTCTATCTCACTGACGATTTCCTTCGAGCAGGAACCGCAGTCTGCCCTGAAGCGATTTACACGGATGTTCTGGGATTCCAGAAGAGCGAAGAATCTCTAATGGGTGTCTGCCTGATGAAAACGCACATTCGTGTTACCATCGCTGTTCTCGATATAGACTATCTTGTCACCGATAACATATACGCCAGGCCTGTAGCCGAGGAACTTTTTGTAGGTCGGTTTTGCATCATACTTCTCCGTTTCAAGGAACTGATGGTCAAAGTCAACATCGTATTCCTCAATTTCCTTCAACTCGCCTGTAGAAACCAAAGCGTTTATAAGCAATGTGTTGAGTTTGTCTGCAGTATTGAAATCATAGGTCTTGCCTTGGTCGGAAGTATAGGAGATGTTTTCCTGTGTCAGTTCCTTGATGGCTCTGAGGATGGTATCAGAGCTGCATGTACGAAGGGTAGGATGATACGAGAGATGGCGCATCAGTTGTGACGTTACATCTTCCACGCATGAGCCGCCACAGAAATAAACGCTCATCAGCGAACGGACTATCTCGCTGAACTGATATC
>NZ_NPJG01000029.1 GCF_002251245.1 Prevotella sp. P5-92 | reverse complement strand
TCTATGGCGTCCCTCCAGAAAGGAGGTGTTCCAGCCGCACCTTCCGGTACGGCTACCTTGTTACGACTTAGCCCCAATCACCGGTTTCACCCTAGGCCGACCCTCGCGGTCACGGACTTCAGGCGCCCCCGGCTTTCATGGCTTGACGGGCGGTGTGTACAAGGCCCGGGAACGTATTCACCGCGCCATGGCTGATGCGCGATTACTAGCGAATCCAGCTTCGTGGGGTCGGGTTGCAGACCCCAGTCCGAACTGAGGATGGCTTTATTGATCCGACGCGGCTTGCGCAGCGCCAACTCTCTGTACCACCCATTGTAACACGTGTGTAGCCCCGGACGTAAGGGCCGTGCTGATTTGACGTCATCCCCACCTTCCTCACACCTTACGGCGGCAGTGTCCGCAGAGTGCCCAGCATCACCTGATGGCAACTACGGAGAGGGGTTGCGCTCGTTATGGCACTTAAGCCGACACCTCACGGCACGAGCTGACGACAACCATGCAGCACCTCCACCGGCGCCCCGAAGGGCCTCAACATCTCTGTATCGTCCGCCGGCAGTTCAAGCCCGGGTAAGGTTCCTCGCGTATCATCGAATTAAACCACATGTTCCTCCGCTTGTGCGGGCCCCCGTCAATTCCTTTGAGTTTCACCGTTGCCGGCGTACTCCCCAGGTGGGATGCTTAACGCTTTCGCTTGGCCACTCAGCCGAAAGGCCGAACAGCGGGCATCCATCGTTTACCGTGCGGACTACCAGGGTATCTAATCCTGTTCGATACCCGCACTTTCGAGCTTCAGCGTCAGTCGCGATACAGTGAGCTGCCTTCGCAATCGGAGTTCTTCGTGATATCTAAGCATTTCACCGCTACACCACAAATTCCGCCCACTTTCAGCGCACTCAAGGAAACCAGTTCGCGCTGCAGTGCCACGGTTGAGCCGCGGCATTTCACAACACGCTTAATCTCCAGCCTACGCTCCCTTTAAACCCAATAAATCCGGATAACGCCCGGACCTTCCGTATTACCGCGGCTGCTGGCACGGAATTAGCCGGTCCTTATTCATGCGGTACCTGCAAAAAGGGATACATCCCCCACTTTATCCCCGCATAAAAGCAGTTTACAACCCATAGGGCCGTCTTCCTGCACGCTACTTGGCTGGTTCAGGCTCTCGCCCATTGACCAATATTCCTCACTGCTGCCTCCCGTAGGAGTTTGGACCGTGTCTCAGTTCCAATGTGGGGGACCTTCCTCTCAGAACCCCTACCGATCGTCGCCTTGGTGGGCCGTTACCCCGCCAACAAGCTAATCGGACGCATCCCCATCCTTATCCGCCAAACCTTTCGTCATAATCAGATGCCATCAAATGACCTCATACGGTATTAATCCGCCTTTCGACGGGCTATCCCGTGGATAAGGGAAGGTTGGATACGCGTTACTCACCCGTGCGCCGGTCGCCATCAAATTTAGCAAGCTAAATTCATGCTGCCCCGCGACTTGCATGTGTTAAGCCTGTAGCTAGCGTTCATCCTGAGCCAGGATCAAACTCTACATTGTAAAAATATCATTAACTCCCGCATCTGACCCGAAAAAAAACCTCTCCGGGAACGGGAATGTTGTCTGTCTTGTCCAGGACGCCTAATAACTTGTATCAAGTCTAAAGAAACCTATTCTCAATCTTTTCAAATTGACGGTTCGTTTACCCAATCGATTTCTCGATTGCTTCTTGTACTACTACTTCTCTGTTATGTAAATCTTTCAAAGAACTCTTCTTATAG
>NZ_NPJG01000028.1 GCF_002251245.1 Prevotella sp. P5-92 | reverse complement strand
CCGTCGGTGGATGTGAAGGCGGCCCTCAAGGCATCGCAGGTCACCATCACCTGCTACGACCGCAACGGCAAGGAGGTGAAGCGTGTGAACTCGAGCGATCCGGGTACGGAGAGTCCTGACGAGAGCGGAGGCGGCAGCGAGAGCGGCGGCGGAAGCGGCGGCAATGAGGACGGCGGCGGCAGCTTGATCTAAGCCGAGGGCAGGGGCGCGCAAGCGCCCCTGCCCCAACAAAACCGGAGAGCGTCACGCCGCAAAAC
>NZ_NPJG01000027.1 GCF_002251245.1 Prevotella sp. P5-92 | reverse complement strand
GCTTTACGCTTGTTTTGATTTGCAACACTAAGATAAGTGAAAAATCTGACATGGCAAAATCCTGAGCAACTTTTTGTTGCTCAGGAACTTATAAATAAAGTTAAATCAAAGTGTTGCGGAATTAAGGATACAAACAGAGATGTCACAATCTCAAATCATGCCACAAATGATACAATATAAAGTGTTTTACGACGCGTTAGGGCACAAAGAGGCTGTCCACGAAGAAAAGCACTTCGCGGACTACCTGCTTAGTTACCTATACGCTTCACAAAGAATGGCGGGGCTCTCGGGGCTGGATTTATAATCCTTATGATGATACGCTGGCAATGGCATTCCTTGCATACTCCAATCTCCCAACCATTCTCCTGACAGATCTCAAGATATGACTTATTTGTCCTTTCTTTCGGCACGGGCGGCACATCGAGCTGCTTCTGTATGTTGCGCAGTGCATCCCTGTTGCAAGGTGAGAGTATGCCGTAGTGGCGTATCCTCACAAACCTGTCGGGTAGCACATGCAGTGACAACAAACCGAGAAACTTGCCAATCTCCATGGTCATTACTCCATGCTTGCCGCCTTTCCTGTAGTCCTTGTAGTCGTATGAGATGCTATTGTCTGTCACGTCAAGAATCCTGGAATTGGTTATCGCCACACGATATGCATATCTGGCAATATACTCCAATACCTGATTCACTCCCTTTGCGGGAGGACGGGAGTAAACGACCCAATCCTTGTCAAAGCACTGTTTTCGTATGTAATTAGCCATGACGAAACCATCTTCCTTCAGCCTCCTTGTGAGCAGAGCCATGAATCTTCCACGGAATTTGTCGCTCATGCCATGCACGGGAAAAAGGAAGTCACTCTTTTCACAACCATTGAGATGATGCCACATACCGAGTTTGTCCATCCCGCCACCCGGCACAATGCAGTGAATGTGCGGATGGTAGAACAGATTGGAACCCCACGTATGAAGAATGGCGGTCATACCGGTACGCAGTCTCTTATCGCCTGCAAAGGCGGAGATGGTGGCCCATGCGGCCTTGAACATGCAATCGTAGAAGGCAGCCTGATGGTTAATGGCTATAGGATGCAGGCAATCCGGCACCGTGAATACCACATGGAAGTACTTCGCGGGGATAATCTCCTCCCTGCGGAAAGAAATCCACTGCTCACGCTCCTTGTTCTGACACTTGGGGCAATGACGGTCTCGGCAACTGTTGTAGCTTATCTTGATTTCTCCGCACTCGGGACATACTTCCACAT
>NZ_NPJG01000026.1 GCF_002251245.1 Prevotella sp. P5-92 | reverse complement strand
CTTTTTGAAATCTTGATCACATCTGAGAATGCGTTCCAAGTCTTGCCTTGTTTCTTCATCTGCCATAGCCCTCTCAAGCAGGTCATCCAGTGTGGAATCAAAGAGACTCGCAATTTTCTCAAGCAATTCCGCTATTATCGGAAGCAGACGCTCTATGAACGTCAGTTCCAGCAGTCCTTCTTTGATATCCCGGAATAGTTCTCCAAACGTTTCGTAGTCGGAGAAGCGCTTGTGGAGCGAGATGACAGTGTAGCCAATGAATGCAAGAGTACAGTCGGCAATCTGTGCGTTGAGGTCTGTGCTCTGACATCTGCCAAGTTCAAGGTGCTGCTTGCATTCGTAGAACAGGACTTCAATATTCCAGCGTATCTGGTAGCGTTCAAAGGCATCCTTGAACGACAACTTCATGTCTGTCGTCACCATAACCTCATACTTGCTGCTTCTACCATAGCGGATAATGAACAACTGGACAGGTATGCCATTGTACTCTGCCTTAATCCTGGCATAGTGACTCTTGTATTGTCTGCATGTCTTGAAACCTATGCGTTCCTGCTTCTGTATAAGCACCTTGGCTGAGATACGCTTTCCATTCACCATGAAACCTGTGGTTTTGTTCCTGAGCAGCGTGATGACGTGTATGGCACCATCCTTGATGCTCCTGACTTTCTTTATAAAGTCCTCACCGAAGAACCATTTGTCAAAAAGAAAATACTTGGCGACATACCCATTCTTCACGGCTCTGCGAAGCATCTCTATCGCTATGTCAGGCTTCTCCTTGAGCAGCTCGTCTGCCCTTTTCTTCATGCAGTCATCATTGCTGCGCTTCTTGGTGAATCTGTCCTTGAGCTGTTTCTTTGTGAGTCCGAAGTCCTTCTTCCTTCCCGCTTCTGCATGCAGGGAGAATTCAAGTGGCAAGGTACTCTTCGTATCGGTAATGGCAAGCAGTAGCAGCTTGTATCCAAGTGCACACTTCTGAGCGACATGGTCATAGACTCTGCTGATACCTTCCATGCTGATGCCGCTTTTCTCAATCATGGTATCGTCAAGGATGAAGTATCTCTCCTGATTGGCATCTGTGGAATTCTCGCTTACTATGCGGAAGAAGGACTTCACCGTGCGATAAAGAAGCCTGCGCCAGTCCATCTTAGGACGTGTAAGGAAACGGTAGAACTGGTTCTTGCCTCCTTCGATGAATGGAGAAAACTGATGGTGGAGTGACTGGTGGATATTCTGACCGAAGAGACGGAAGATAAGGAGGTACTTGAGCAAATCCAATGCCGATGCACCTTTCTCCTTCTCCATTTTCAGCTTGCGAAGTGACTGTCCAAGCTTGAATCTGTCCAATAATGACAGAAAATCATTGCAGATAGAAGATTTTTCACTCAAAAAGTTGGATAATTCAGAAAAATGACTTAATTTTGCATTCATAACAGATTGTTGA
>NZ_NPJG01000025.1 GCF_002251245.1 Prevotella sp. P5-92 | reverse complement strand
TTCACAGACAATCAAAATCATGCATATAATTAAAATGACATCAAAAAAATGTATATATAAAAAATTTAGTTCATCTACAAATTACGCCCATACGTAAGCTCCTATGATTGGGTCTTCACTAATATTGACTTTAGTTAAAATCCATCCATTACAGCTTTTTGCATTTCTTTCTAACACCATATTCACATCATCTAAACTTGCTTCAAGATATTATGCTATTTTTTGAATTGATGGGAATACCAGAATTCACCAGTTGATATGTTTTGTACGTAGTACATAGTATTTTATTATTTATTATAATTAAAAATAATGCAAAAAACAACAAAAAGACATAAATTAACATAGATTAACGCTAAATATTCCAACAATACAACACAAATTGCTTATATTTGCGACTGATATTTAACATTAAGTCAAACATTTAAAACAAAAAATTATGGTAAGAATTGAATTTTATGATTGCACATACTCTATATTGAGGTGTATTGCAAATGAAGACACAGATGAAGAAGAAATAATTGAGCTTCCGTTGCTTAATTGCGCAGAAGTCTCAATAAATGACGAAGGCTACTACATTGAATTTACGGATGATGAACTTACAAATGATACAGGTTTCAATGTAGAAATAACTAAAGACTATATCAAGAACAAAATTCATCCAGCAAAAGAACCACCATACAAATACAGAATGATAAATGCAGAAAATGGTGCAGGTGGTTCTATAATATTTGAATTAGACATAGATGAAGATGAATTTGACCCAAGCAAAGTAACTATATACGGCAACAAGTCAGACATTGAAGACTTGAATGGATTGTTGTTAGACTACATATATTACGATGGCAAGCAAATATACATAGAAGAAGACAACTATGAAGATGTCTACCAATATTACATGACAGACTATCAATGGGAAGTAGTTGAGAATTAAATGGCTAGAGTTTCACGAGTGACATTAAAACTATATAAAAAGTAAGGGGTTATAAATTATACATCTCACTATAGAAAGTGTCACTCGTGAAACTCTAGCCATCTCTACACTAATTCTAGACTAATTGCATCAAAAAGGTATGCATATTCCTTTGTCTTTAATGTTGCTTTCAATTACTTCAAGTCTGTCTTTGTCTTCTTGTATGTTCTGGTATTGTACTTCTATCTCAATTTTCTTCAATATATACGAGCTTACAAGTTGCATGTCTTTGTTAGCTTTTTCTTCTGATATTGTGGCAAAATACTTAGTCTTTCCAGTATAGCAGTTTATGTAGTTTATTATATACACACCTTCACCTTGGCTCAATATTATTTCAAACATATGAAGTTTTTTCTCTAAAGTCTTGCCGTAAAAATGCAAAACATCACAAAATGTTTCAAACATAGATTTATATTTTATATCACTGCTGTCCTGTTAAGGTCAGAAGATTTTGAAATAATTAGCTAATAGTCAACGTTTTACGAGCAATATTTTGTGTATTCGATTTGATTTTGTATTTTTGCACTCGTTAATAAATGACGTGTGCAATGAACAAAGGTAAAACCATATTCTCTCAGATAATGTCACTGA
>NZ_NPJG01000024.1 GCF_002251245.1 Prevotella sp. P5-92 | reverse complement strand
AGGATACGCCACTACGGCATACTCTCACCATCCAACAGGGATGCACTGCGCAACATACAGAAGCAGCTCGATGTGCCGCCCGTGCCGAAAGAAAGGACAAAGAAGTCATATCTTGAGATCTGTCAGGAGAATGGTTGGGAGATTGGAGTATGCAAGGAATGCCATTGCCAGCGTATCATCATAAGGATTATAAATCCAGCCCCGAGAGCCCCACCATTCCTTCTCATGCGTATGGGTAACTAAATGTGGCAGTCCGCGAAATGCTTTTCTTCGTGGACAGCCTCTTTGTGCCCTAACGCGTCGTAAAACACTGGATATTGTATCATTTGTGGCATGATTTGAGATTGTGACATCTCTGTTTGTATATATTCTAAGAGGTACAAGTCCGTTTTTCTCATCCGTAAGTTGCCACTTGCCTTTTGGAAACCATGCAAAAACCAACATCTTTCCCCATAATATTCTGATTACATTTGCGGCGGACGTGCAACGGTCGGCGCTTCATATCGCCTTTCAGGCGAGACGAAGCCTATCTTGTTT
>NZ_NPJG01000023.1 GCF_002251245.1 Prevotella sp. P5-92 | reverse complement strand
GTTCGCTCATCACCTCCCGAAAGATTGTGTTCACCCCGTCGGTGGATGTGAAGGCGGCCCTCAAGGCATCGCAGGTCACCATCACCTGCTACGACCGCAACGGCAAGGAGGTGAAGCGTGTGAACTCAAGCGATCCGGGTACGGAGAGTCCTGACGAGAGCGGAAGCGGCAGCGAGAGCGGCGGCGGAAGCGGCGGCAATGAGGACGGCGGCGGCAGCTTGATCTAAGCTGAGGGCAGGGTGCGCAAGCGCCCTTGCCCTAACAAAACCCGAGAGCGTCACGCCGCAAAACCGCGACAAATCGGGGCGCGGTCTTACACGAGGTAAGACCCTACAACGGAGATTAGCGGCGGCAATTATCAATTATCAATAATCAATTATCATTAATCATCATGAGTTCTACATCTAAATCAAGCACTTGGAAGCTGGTATTGCAGCTTATTGTGGCAGCGCTGTCTGCTATTGCTACAACTCTCGGAGTGACGAGTTGTATGGGAGTGAATCAGTACGTGTGACGACAACTGGTTGAACGGAAACTAAAAGGGAGCGACGCCTTGGCGCCGCTCCCTCTTACTGATTACGGATGTTAATTTGGATTCCGTCGCAAATCGTTATTTGTACAGATAACGTTTGATGCTCTTTTTGGGAGTCTTTTCAAACTCGTTTTTGTGGATTTCTATTTCGGCGAGTTTGCAGTAGGCGGGGAGCTGCTCGTTGACATGTATGCGGTTTTGCTCCATGAGCTGGGTAAGGGCACGCGACATCAACCGCACCACATCCTTCAACTCGTCATAGTGGTCGAGGCGACGCTGGTCTATGGCATAGCCTTTTATAAGGTATTGTTTGATAAGTGCAGATGCCCAAATTCTAAACTTAGTGCCTTTAATGCTCTTTACCCTATATCCTACAGATATGATTACATCAAGATTATAAAATGTCGTTTCTGCTAACTGGGAATAATCTTCTCTACGACCATATTTCTTGGGTAGTGCATTTTTTGCACATACCAAGGTTTCATCAAGTTCGCCCTCTTTAAATATGTTTCTTATATGGCGACCCACAACCGTTCTGCCTCTTCCAAACAATTCTGCCATCTGGCTTTGAGTAAGCCATACGGTATCTTTCTCCAACTTCACTTCAAGTTGGGTATTGCCATCGTCCGTCGTATAGAGCACAATAGATGAGCCGTTATTCGCAATTATTCTATTCACTGTCATACTCATTTCTACTCATTATTCCACATTCTCTTGCAAAGGTAAGCATGTTATTCGAATAATCCAACAATTCTACGTTGTTTTTTCAGAAACACGGCTCTTCACACTCAACTCTTTGTGCATATGCTTCTTTCATCATATCCTCCTCTTTCTTTAAGAGTTGTATAATTCCAGTTGCTTGAGTGTGTCACCCCCTTCGCTCCATGTCCATTACAGACACTTCAACGCTACTACGGGGCAATCCGCCACAGAAGCGGACTTCGGTAAGTTTCTGCCTTGTTCGTCACTTTCGGCATTTCCCTTGACATTCCGTCTTCTGCTTCCCACGTTCCGCCAACAAGCCTGTATCACAGTTCTGCCACCTCTATGCCGCATGCCACAATGCCATAGACAGGTTATTGAAGAGACCTTCTCGCATCTCATTGGCAGTTACGGCTACATCTTATATGGAAGGTAGCCAACCCTTTATATATAGATGTGCGCCTCGTGGCACACGGACATGTCACTGTCCCGCAGGTATAGTCAAAAATATAATCTCAAATGTTTTTAAAAAAAATTGAGAAGGCAGGACACGGACCTGTCCCGACGACTACTTTCCAAGTATCATCTTTACAAGGTCTTCCAATGAGTTGAGGTCGCGAGCATCCACCTTTATATCGAGGATATTGCCTTGCTTGTCAGTAATCTTATATGTTGGGAATGAATTAATCTGAAGGTAACGCTCAATGGCACTCTGTTGCGGAGTATCCAGATTGAAGTGTGTCACATTAGGACCTGTCACGTTGTATTCCTTGATTACATTCTCCCACGTGTCCATAGGACTGCTGTTTGCCAGGTACACAAACTGCATGTCATACTTTGCCAGACGCGCATATTCCTCTTCGGAATGCGACAGAGCCTCTTTGCAAGGACTGCACCAAGTGCCCCACACATCTATCAATACTATCTTTCCCTTGTATGGTTCGAGCAGTTTCTTCAGTATCTCTTCGCCCTCTGTCATGCCTTGCACATCCTTGCCGGTGTTCAGTATGAGTTTGTCAAACTGGCGGTTAGTGAGAGCCTGGTAGTATTCATTCTTCTTCTCAAGGTCTGCATACACCTCAGGACTGTCTATCCACACCTTGAGGCTATCCATGGTAGCGGTAGTTAAAGGCTTACGGTTATGATCCAATTCATCGTATGCCATCTTTGCCATCATTATGCTCTTGACGAGTTTGTCAGCGCCGATAGAATCGAGAACGTTCAACTGATTCTGCCATCTTGGCAACAGAAGGTAATTGTTTGCCACGTCCCTTGCATGGGGAGAGTTGAAGATTCGCTCCACCTGTTTAATGATATCCGCATTTGCAGCATTGAATTCGTTAGCCTTCTGCTGCTTTTTCTCCATTTCAGGAATAGCATCAATCTCCTTGACAATTTCGTCCATACGCACCTTGTATTCTTTCAGCATATCCCGTTCTTTTTGGTCTGCCGTAATCTCATCGATGTAGTCAAACATGTTGAACGAGTATGTAGTCTGGACATTGCGCGTTGCATCGTCAAGATAGTCGCGCCAAAATCCTCTCACATCCCTATAGAGAGTATATGGCTTTGGCAACTTCAGCCAGAAATTCTCGTAAGCATACTTTTTCGCATTCTCAGGGAAGTGGTAATCTTTCGCACGGAAACGTGCCTGTCCGAAATCACGTGCCTGCTGCCATGTGGTGCTTCCCTTGCGGTATAGGTTGAAGCGCGTGGAGAGTGTAGGGTGCTGTCGGCATAGTTCATCAACTTGCGCGTGCTGTGTCTTTATAAGACTATCTACCGAAGCAACGTATTTGTCGAAGTCGTCACCGTCTTCTTCCATGCGTATGCTGTTCCAGTTGAGAGGATGACGGAACAGTTCGTTCTGCAGACGAACATCCTCACCCATCCACATTCGGCGACCTTCCTTAAAGTCATAGAGCAGGAAGTATGTCTTGCCAGGCTCAAGCATGGTGCGCATGAAGCATCGTTTCCAGTCGCAGAAGAACTCTGAACTGTTCATGAGTGGAATCTTGATGCTGAATCTTCCCAGCGAATCCAGCTCCGCATTGAAGTTTACCTGTTTATCTTGGAAGAAATCCTGAGTGCCGAAGTCGAACGTATTCATGCTGCGATAATGCTCAGGCATGTCCTTTATCCATCCTATCACGGTAGCCGTGTCAGTCTTGTAGTTTGTGTCCAAGAAGTCGGTGCGGGTGTCCTTTGTTGGATAGTAAGGCATGAAACGCTCCGTTATCATCGAATACACAGCCTTCCTGCCGTCAATAGTAATGGTGCGCTTACCCTTCTTGTCCTTTCCTACCATCACGTTCACGGTCTTTCCATCGCTCTCCAGAACAATCTGTGCCTCACCGTTGGTTGGGTTTGTCTCCGCTTTCATGTTCCATATCTTGCAGTCATAGATGGCATAGTTGTCAATGAAGGCAATCTCCCAATCACCAGTCTTCTCGTTTCTCCAATATGAAGGGAACAACATCTTGTGGCGCTCCTTCACAGGTCGTATGCCCTTTATCTGAAAGGCACGCTCACCGTCGCCCTCAATGAAGTCAAACACCTTGGTGCCGAGAGGTAAAGGCTTGAAGTGGAACACTATGTCCAGTTTGCCGTCAGCCTCTGTCTGGCGGAACTTATCAAACTCAATGCCATCTGCTGACACCACAGGATACCTCACGCCATCAGCAAGCAGATAAGTATCTTTTGTAAACTGAAAACGAGGGTCAGGATAATCGGAACGTAACTGTACCCTTACAGCCATCGTTGTCTCATCCTTTTTCAGTTCCACACGGGTTACATCAATGACAGTGTTGAAGAACCCATCGCCATAATTCGTACCAAACTCTGTCGTAGGGTTATCCCATACTGCTGGTTTCTGTGCCCATGATGCGTTAAAGCATAACAACGTCACAACAAGCGTATTAAAAAACTTTTTCATCTGTATTTTATTAGCAATTATTGGCGGTATTTACTTAAGTTCTACGGCTGGCATCACGATTGCATTCGTTATGATGGCATCTGCAAGACCATCATACTCTTTGCAACGCTCACCACCGCAACGTTTCCGACTGCAGTAGCTTGCAGAGGGTTTGATGCCAGTGCCTGCACACCGACACCGAGAGACCTTCTCTCATCTCACTGGCAGTTACGGCTACATTTTATATGGAAGGGTAGCCAACCCTTTATATATTATATATAGATGTGCGCCTCGTGGCACACGGACCTGTCCCCTGTCCCGAACTTTCACTCAATCCCAAGATGATGCAGGATATATGTTTCGCCGCATTTGATGTGCTTCTCGGAGAGCGAGTTGACATACTTCTGGCAGTTTTGTGCCGCTTTGGATAAGGAACCGTAATTAGCGCACAATTCGTTGAAAATTATGGTCTGGGGATTCAGAATCTCTTTCACCACTGTCGAATGTAATATCAGAAGAGCCTCAGGTGGACACTGCCAGCTGTTCATGGTGCTTATAAGTCCTTCTATATCCTTGTCTAACAGTGCATTCCATTCCTTTATACTCTTGAATGTGTCATCGACATTTTCCCACGATGTTTTTCGCGATTTTGTACCGTTGATGATATTCATGAGTTGCTGTATTCTGTTATAATTTTCCTTTATTATTTCTGCTTTATGAGTGATCTTCTGCTGTTCTGATTCAAAGGTAGCTTTCTTTACATAGTCAAGGTTGTTTTTCCATTTATTTGCAGCATCTAACGCTGAGAAGTGAATCTGTTCAGAGGCACTTGAGGCAACAGGGGCACATGAGTCTGGTTCTGCCACAACGCCTAGACTTGTTATCAGGCTCTTTCCTGAGAATCGCCCTACACGTTGCTCGTAGTCATTGTCCTGTTCGTAATAGCCATTGTGAACGGTGATATTATACGTCTCATTGGGCACAAAGTCGAGGTCTATACATGCCGAACAGAGCGAGCCGTCGGGGAAGATGCAGCGCAGACGACCCACCTTTGGCTTGTCCAACTCCACGCTATACGAGAATCTCTTGTTTATGACAGGCACACATGCCACATAATCATCATCAGCCACATTGTTCAATTCCTCGTAAGTGTCTGCGATATAGATATTGTACAAGGAGTCCTTGATGTTTTCATCCACTCGTCCCTCTATCTTGAAAGTGCTGCGGGCTGTCTCCATAGTATTCTCGAAGAGGTCAGGACGCAAGGATGTGATTATGTATATCGTACCATAGATCTTGTCCTTACGTTTTTCCCATACTATGGCATAAGCGTCGCGGAACTGCGGGTTTTCGGCATTCTTACAGCACATGAGCCACATCTCCTGCAAACTGTTCGCCCTGACTCGTAAGGATTTACGTTTGTTTCCGTTGTCCGTTATCACCTTTAGATTGACCAGGTCTCCACTATTGGGCACCATGTGCGACATTCGGTAGCTTAGCTCCTCGTCTTTTTGGAATGCCTGCCCTGCGACCTTTAAGAAGTCACTGTCCGCAATGGGGAGAGAGAATTTGACGATACGCTCGAACGACTCGATGGTATTGGTGTTGGGGTTCTTTATCTTCTCATAGCTTTCTCCGTTCTCTATGGCGTAGGTGTTGATGATTTCATCAAGTAATTTGATTACGTTGACTGGCTTTTTTTGCGTCTTATTCCTTGACGACGACTGTGCGCCCACTGTTGCCGGTATTGCGGCAAGGGCAATGAATATGAGTATTAAAATCTTTTTCATGACTATTCTATTTATTGTAAGCTGTTTGTTCAATGTTATATTTCGCTATTTCGAGTTCGAGTTTCACCCATTTGATATACGCCTCGTTTGCCAGACTTTTCATGAGTGCTATCTCCTCAGGAGTATATCTGAGGTTCTCCGGTCGTGTTATGGGGAGGTCGCTCTCTGAAATGGTTCTCGGCTTCTGACTCTCCTCTGCTTTCTCTGCCATGGCAAGGTCGCATACCTTGTCTTCTTCTTTCTTTTCAGATATAGTGTCGCGTTTTGCCGTCACAACTTTGTGTGCTTTCTGCTTGACGGTTATTACCTTTTCAGGCTTTGCCATGGCAATCATTTCTTTATTGCTACTTTCTGTAGAACGCCTTTCAGTAGAACACATTTCAGTTGAAAGCCTTTGGGGAGTCTCAGCCTCCGTTATTTCAGCCGTAGGGCGACTTTCCGTCACCTCTTTTTCTGGCGGGGCGGTATATACGAGTATAAAGGCAGCCACACAAGCAGCGGCAAGCCAAGGCCATAGCTTTCGGAGACGTTTCTGTCCCTTTTTCCTTACCGTTTCTTGCTCCATACGCCGCATTATTCTTGCGTTAATGTCGGTGGGCATAGTGGGGCGTGCCATCTCCTCATGTCGTATAGCCTCGCGGAGGCAGTCCTTTATGTTAGCGTTCTCTTTCATAATCGTATATTTTTAATTATCTTGCAGATTTTCTTTCTTGTACGGCTTAGTCTCGAACCGATGGTCGAGGGCGTTGACCCAGTGACGAATGCTATGTCGTTCATACTGAGGTCGTCGTAGTAGAACATCGTGATGAGAGCCTGTTCCTCCGGAGTCAGTCGCTGGATGGCAGAGCGCAACATGTGAATGTTCTCGTTGTCGGGTCTGCCTATTATTCTCTCCATTTCTTCCTCGGATATGTTGTCGGAGTCGTTTCCGTAGTCCTCAAGACTTATTGTTTTCGTCTTCGAATGGCGAAGGAAACTTACCGACTCATTGTAGGCTATTCTCAGGAGCCAGGTCTTCAACGAGGCTTTCTCCCCGTCATACCTATCTATATTATTAAAGGCTTTGACAAAGACATCCTGATAGATTTCCTCGGCATCCTCGGTGCACGACACAATCCTCACCACTTGAGCCCAGACATTTCTGCCGAAGAGTTCAAGGGTCTCTTGCTGTGCTTTGGGACTTTGTTGCCTCAGTCCCTCTATGAGGTGTATCTCTGTTTCCGCCATTTTTCTTTTCTTTCTATTTATATATACGCAAAAACCTACAAAAACATTGCATTAAAAGAGATTTTTTTAATAAAACTGTAGTTTCTCATATGCTCAACTCTCAGAAGTTAAGGAAGTTAAGGAAGTTAAAGAAGTTAAAGACAATAGTCTTTTCGCTTCCTTTCGGGAGTTTTCTGGGCTTTGACATACGTCTTTAACTTCTTTAACTTCTTTAACTTCTTTAACTTCTTTAACTTCCTTAACTTCTTTAACTTCTTTAACTTCCTTAACTTCTTTAACTTCTTTAACTTCCTTAACTTCCCATACTTGCATTGACTTCCTACATCTCCACCTGCGACACCACCTCTCCATCGAAGAGGTTGACTATGCGGTCGGCATAGTTGGCGTCGTGCTGCGAGTGTGTCACCATGATGATGGTGGTGCCCTCGCGATGCAGTTCGGCAAGCAGGTCCATCACCTCACGTCCGTTGCGTGAGTCGAGGTTGCCGGTAGGTTCGTCGGCAAGGATAATCTTTGGCGAGGGGATTACGGCTCGCGCTATTGCCACACGTTGCTGCTGTCCGCCTGAGAGTTGGCAGGGGAAATGCTTCGCGCGATGGGCAATGCCTACGCGCTCCATGATCTCGTTCACACGTCGGCGACGCTCACTGCGCGGAATACCCATATAGAGCAGTGGCAACTCGATATTTTCCACGACATTCAGTTCCTCGATGAGGTTGAAACTCTGAAACACGAAACCAATCGTTCCCTTGCGCAGTTCGGTGCGCTCGTTTTCCTGCATACGGCTCACATCGGTGCCGTTGAGTAGGTATGTGCCCTCCGTGGGATTGTCGATAAGTCCGAGGATGTTGAGCAGCGTTGACTTGCCGCATCCCGACGGACCCATAATAGCCACAAACTCACCTTCTTTCACTTCGAGGCTCACGTTCTGTAAAGCCCAGGTCTCCACATCGTCTGTGCGGAAGACTTTCTTGATGTTGTCTAATTTAATCATATCTTTTTTATTTTTTATATTTCACTCCTTCGCAATCTCCTCCGCCGGATTCACCTTCATTGCACTGCGTATATGCCTGAAGACGATGACGAATGTCACTGCCGCCACTATGAGGATGCCGAGCAGGAGGGAGATGATCGCGCTTTGTTGAGGCTCATTCAACGGTGCTCTGACTATACCTGCAATCATGAGAGATGCAGGTATGTTTATCACTGAAGCCAAGGCTATGGCAATGATATATGTCTTGCCGAAGATGAGGGCGATGTTGCGGGTTTTCGCTCCGTTTATCTTGCGTATCGCCATCTCCTTGCGTCGCCCGCGGGTGTCGAGAGCCACGGAGCTATAGATGCCCATGGCACAGACTATCAGGCTCACTATCGAGAGTATCATGGCAGTTGAGCGGATACAATCCAATATGAATGCATCAACAGACATGTTGTCACGCAAGTTATGCACAATACTCCTGCGCACTGCAGGATACATCCTGTTGACCAATGCGTTTGTTTCTGCATTCAGTTCGTCGTATCTTCCCTTCTTCGGCACCATAATATAGTCACTGTTTTGCATTGCCTCCTTGTCGATGATGATGGCAGAGCCGCCAATGTGGTCGTAGGGGAGGAAACTGAATGTTCCTGCAACGGGATAGTCGGTTTGCATTTTCAGCATACCGTTGTGGATTATGTCTAATTCCTTGTATCTCCTATACGTACTCTCATTAAGCAACACAAATCTGCTGCGGTCGGCATTTCCCGGCAACCATTTCACGTCGATATTCATGAATTTCAAGAATGCCATATCACTTACGACATACGAATACAAGTTTCTGGTAACGAGTTGTTGATCTTTCAGGTCTTCCCTTTCGTGCAGTTCGTTTATGTACATCCAACAGGTTTGCATGGGAATCAGTTTGTCGATGCTTGGCAATTTGCTGAGACTATCCTTGAATTCGATGCCGTTGTATTCTCCGAACGGGACGCACAACAGGCATTTCTTGTAGAAGCTGTCGTTGTCAGGAATCTGGTATTGCTTATATTCCAGCTCCGTCGTCTGATAAATGTGGATTGTGGAGCAAACGAAGAAGATGCTCACAGCCAACTGTATGGTGAGCATGGCATTGCGCATAAAATGGGTGCGACTGCGACGCAACGATGCGGCAAGTCCACCTTCCGACTTGCATATACGCCTGATGGTGAGCCAAATAATGAGTGAGCTGATGACAAATAAAATGGCTCCGATAATCAGAGCGGAAATATATATCGAGGATGTTTCGATATAGTCATGTTTAGTAATATGCAAAAGGTTTGACCTGTAGAACCCTTCAAGCCATACGCCCAACAATATCGACATAAGCATCGAAAGCAGCAAGACAATCGTCACCTCAGTGGAAAGAGTGAGGAATATCTGACTGCGCCTCGCACCGTTGACGATGCGCAGGGAAATCTCGCGCCGGCGCATCCACAGCAGTTGCATCTGCATACGCAGGAAACCTATGATGGCAGCAAGAAGTATCAGTGAGCCAACCACATACACACCGCTTATGACGGAGAAATAAAATCGCTCGTATTTGTCGTTATAAAATAAGGGTCTTGTCACCTCGAAGGAGTAGTTGTGAGGTTTCAGCACTCGTCCGATTTCTTTCTTCAGTTGCTCCACGGTACGTCCTTCGTGCATCACAACATACATGCGGTAGGAATAATAAATCTCATTCTCCGGCATTCCCGTATATTGGGTGGAAACACACAGTGGGCCGGCACTATAATATATGTTACTTGATTCAATGAGGTGTTCAATCAGTGAGACATCCTCAAAGACATCGCAGATAGTGAGAACAGGATTTTTTGACCACGTCTTATTGTCGTTCTTAATCTTTATTCCCACGGGATTGATGTCGCCGAAGAGCTGCTTTGCCATACGTCTGCCGATGACGGCCTCGCCGGGTTTCAACACCTTTATCTTCTTGCCTGTCAGAGCCGAACGTATGCCAAAGATATTCAGGTAGTTGTCGTCTGTGGCAATAAGCTCAATGTCCTGTTTGGCTATGAGTTCGTCTCCGAGGTAAAACGCAGGCAAGGAGTATGTCTGCAAACCGTTTGGAAACGTCACTTTTTCTGCTGAGGGCAATGCTCCCGCTGCCTTCATCTCGCGCATTATTTCGAACGAGATGTTGTTGCGCAATTTGTTTTCGCCTGACTGTTCCTTGTCAATAATTGCCACCTCATACAGTCGGTCGAAATAAGGCTCGTTTATCACGGCAGGTCTCTTGAACTCGTGCAACACGGTATGCACGACGGCGAGGGTCAATATGCCGATGGCTATCGACAGTATGCTCACCACGGTCTGCAACTTGTACTTCATCAAGTTGCGCAATGCTACTAATAAATTGTGTCTAATCATATTTTTAATTTAAGTTTCGTATGTGCTCAACTCTCAGAAGTTAAGGAAGTTAAAGAAGTTAAAGACAATAGTCTTTTCGCTTCCTTTCGGGAGTTTTCTGGGCTTTGACATACGTCTTTAACTTCCTTAACTTCTTTAACTTCCCTTTCCTGCGAAAGTTGAGTTTTTAACTATTTCGATTTGGGGAAGTCTTTTCATTATTTAACATATACTTCATTCTCACCATTTAACTTGTCGTAATCCCCGATGATCACTCGGTCGCCAGCCTTCAATCCTGATAGGATCTCTATCTGCTGCGGATTCTGACGTCCCGTCTCTATCTCCGTCTTCACGGCACGACTACCGTCTGCATCGAGCTTGTATATCCACAGACCTCCGGTGGTGGAGAGGAAGTCGCCTCGGGGGATGACAAGCGTGCGCTCCTTAATGCCAAGCCCTATCTGCACACGATAGCTCTTGCCTATGCGGATGTTCTCAGGCATCTCACCCGTGAAGACGAGGGAGCAGTCGAACTTCTTCTCCTTCACCTCGGGCACCACCTGCGATATGCGCATGGGATAGGTCTTCTCCTCATATTTCACACTCGCGGGAAGTCCGTTGGCTATGCGGTCGATGTAAAATTCATTCAACGACACCTTTATCTTGAATTGAGTCATAATCTTTATCTCTCCCACCTTCACTCCAGAGCCCACTTGCTGACCGGGAGTGACGCCGAGGAAACTAAGTTGTCCTGCCACTGGTGCCCTCACCACGAGATTTCTTGTGCGAGCGGCGGAGCGTGCTCTCTTCTTGTCGCTCGCCTGTCGGTTGGCTACTGCCATCTCGCGCATCAGTCGGGCGGAGACGGAGTCATGTCCGAGACTCTCCAACTGCAGCAACGCCTTCTTCTTCTGATACTCATAGTTCTTCTCGGCAACTTCCAGTTCCGCCTTGCTCTTTATGCCCATCCGATACTCTTCACGGCTCTGTTGCAAGGATTTCTCGATGCTCGCCAACTGATAATTGGCGTCGAGAGACTGCTGGCGCAACACTATCGACTTCTGCTGCATCTCTATCTCCTGTTCGCGATACCGCCTCTCGCTGTCTTCCCAAGCGTCGTTCTCATCCTCGATGGAGTGGAGCAGTTCGGGATTGCCCAATATGAGTATTGTGTCGCCCTCGTTGAGCATCGCCCCGTCTTCTGCCACTATGCGCTCCACGAATCCGCTTTCCATCGTGTTCACCTGTATGGTCATTATCGGTTGGACAATTCCCTCCACGTCGAGATATTCAGTGAAATCCCTCATTTCCGCCGAAGCCAGCACCTCCTTGGTGTCGGATAATTTTACCTTCTGAGGCTCAAGGCTTATTATAGTGGCATATATCACCAATGCCGCCAATGCGGTGCCTCCTGCGATGTGGTACAAGTACCGCCTGTACCAAGGCTTTTTCTTTATTCTGATATCCATAATTCCGTATTGTTTTCAAAGTCATATCCAGTGATGCTGCGCAGTGTGTGATACAGTGTCCAGTATGTCTGCTGCGCTGAGATGCAGTTGCGGTGGGCCGCGTTCTTCTCGCTGACGGCGGCATTGAGGTCGAGGATGGAGTTGCGCCCCATCACGTAGAGCCTTTGCGCCACAGCATGTCGCTGGGTGGCTCGCTGGTCGGTGAGGCGCGACATCTTCACTCTTCGCACCTGCATGTTGAATTGCGCCACTATGCGCGCCACGTTCTGTCGGAAGTCGCTCATACCCTGTTCCACCTGGGTGTTCGTCAGTGCGAGTTGCGACTTAGCCACTCTTATTCGTCCTTTCCCCCGTCCCCAGTCGAGGATGGGCAGTGAGAGGGAGATGCTGGCATATTCCTGATGCATTGGCGAGCGATAGGAGTCAGAGATGTTAGGTCCTGTCTGCGAGAGTCCGAACTGCATGTATATGTCAGCCCTTAATCCCGCATTTGCCCTTGCCACGGCGAGGTTGCTCTTGCTCTCCTGCATAATCCTGTTGTAGTATTCTGGGTCAGGACTCTTTTCCATTGCCTTGCTCATTGCGATGTCTATTGGCACCTCAAACTGCGGTACGGAGTCGGGCAGGGTGAGCGCAATATCCATGTCGTTATCTATTCCGAGGAAGGAGCGCATGGCGAGGGTTTCTTCCCTCAGTGCGATGTCGGCGTCCATCACGTTTGTCTCCTCGTTCAGTCGGTTTATTTCAAGTTGAAGCATCTCGTTTTCGGTGATTGTGCCGATGGCATATCGTCCCTGAGCCATACGGTAGAGAGTGTCGGCAGCTGCATAGTTCTGCCTTGCCATTTCAAGTTCCATCTGTGCCGAGGCGAGGGTGAAAAAACGGCTGCAGGTATTGGCAGCTACGAGTTCGATAGCCTCGGCATACCGTTTTCTTGCCTCGCGGAATCTCACCGGCTCTATGCGCTTGTCCCATTTCAGTGAGTTATATCCGAAGAGACTTTGCTCATATCCCACGACGAGCGGTTCGGCACTATACTCCGTGGTGTTCATCTCTCCCTCATGCAGTCGCGAGAGACTGCTTTTGAGAAACAGACTACCACCCGTCAACGGTATGTTTTGTGCTATCTTCAATGCCATGTCGCTGCCTTGCTGGTTTTGCTTCAGGAAGAGAGCCGTACCGTCGGATTGCGTGATTTTGTTCACCACCTTGTTTATATAATGCGAGGAGGTGAGAGTGACAGATGGCAGATAATTTGCGAGATGATAGCGGTAGTTCCACTTTGCCGCAAGATACGCGTTGCGCGCACTCTGCACAGATGGTGATTGCCTTTGCGCAAGCTCCACGGCATCGCGCAAGGTGAGTCGCAATATGTCCTTTCCCGTTGCCACTTGCCTTTCTGTTGCTCCGTATATGGTTGTCATCACCATAAGGAGCACTCCCGATGCTACTATATGTTTCTTTATCTTCATACCAATACCTAAGCAATATCCGTGCCAAACTGATAATTATCTAATAATCAGTACATTAATGTTTTTTGGGCGATTTCTGTAGCGTGCGAATCCGCACGATGAGTGTGCGAAATCGCACGTTCTGCACTTCTATATTCATGAATCATCGCGTAAGCGTCTCCACGATGACGTATTGCATATATCAAAAAAACCGCTAAGAGGCGAGCTTAGCGGTTTTCTTTCCATTTGTCAGGCAGAAGCATCCTGTATTTTTCCAGCGGCGTGTTTGGCGGCAAGGCTGCCGCCTTGTTAATCACGTCTGATATGTATTCGAAGAAGTTCACGCCGTTGAGTCTGTCTTCACGGTCATCTTAAGTGCCTCATTGAGTTTTTCGAAGAGATTCTCTGTTTTTGCCAGAAGGCCGTGCGCCGTTGTTGGTGTGCGGTCTCTCCTTTTTGCCATGAGACTCTTCCGTTGCTGTATTATTGTTGTTGCCGGGTGTTTCAGTCTCCTGTGCGGGCGGTGTCTGCTTCTCCGACTTGTTGCGGTTGAGCTTGCCGAGGACCTTCAACGCCCTTTTCGTCTTTTCCTCCTCATCTCCCTTTTGGACGAGAAGCACCTTAAGGCTTGCCCGCGGATCCTTGTTGAGAAGCTCAAGATAACTGTTCCAAGTCTCCTCATAACGTCCTTCTGCTGTTTTCATTGTTACCTCTTTAAAAAAACGCGGCAAAGGTAAACAATTAATTTGGACAACGCAATACGTCATCGTGGAGACGCTTACCACCCCACTATCCTTATATGTATCGTATCGGTATCATAATGGTTAGTCCTCATTATCCTCTGTTGGTGGCAACAGATAGTCGCTTGCCTTTGCTGACGAGATAGCCGACTTGCCTGTCTTGCTTTCCAATTGCTTTCGCGCAGCCTTTGCAACACTGCCACCCTCCTTGGCTATTTTCGCACTCTGCGTGTAGCCTTTGGGATTCTTTTGTTTGGATATTTCTGTAGTCGAAGCCTCTGCCAACATATTGAGAGCAAGCTCCACGTTGGTCATGTTGTCTCGAAGATTCTCTTTCTTCAATCCCTTGTATTGCTTGTACTGACGTGTGGTCATGCCGCTCCATTCACGTGTGATGATGTCGGTCAGTAAAGCGTACTGTTGTCCTTGCTTTGACATCGCCAGAACACCTTCTTTGTCAGTGCTCAATGCAAGACGCTGAAAGAGGGAACTGTTGATTTGTCTTTTCAGTTCTTTTACCTTCCATCCTTCATTGATGGCTTGCACCATGTAGAACTGCATTTCGAGAGAATCATCACATTTGAGAAGTTCGAAATAATGGCTCCATGTCAATTTGTGAGAAATCGTCTCACATTTTGGGAATGCAAGATAGAACTTACGCATATATGTGAGGTTGGAACGACTGAAACCACGTCCCCTCAGTCTTGTTAAGTCCTTGGAAAGGTTCACAAGGAGTCGTTCGCCATATCGCGCCTTGGCATTACCTTCTTGCTCAAATTCTACTATATATTGACCTGTTTCCCAACTTGCCTTCAGCAATGACTCGTTAACAGCTGTAATGGCATTGTTGCGAGCATCTTCCCAAAGATTAGCAATATGTGAGACGAGACTCACATATTCTTGTGTAGGTTCCGGGGTAATTACGACTAATTCATACGTTTACTTCATTATTTCGTCCAACAATTCATCGGTATCGCGCTCTATGCTGCGGATGTCCTCCATGAAGGCATTTTAACCGATAGAACTTCTTAACTTCCATCTTCGTATTATTTATGGTGCAAAATTACACAATAATAATGAATAATGCAACTGTTTGGTTGTATTTCTTCTATTTTACGAAGAAAAACTTGTGAAGGACACAGAGTTTCCATGCGGCAAACTATCTCTTAAACTCTGTGGTTTTATAAACATTTGCAAAAGTTGAGTAATATAATATAGTATGTAGTCGCTCGAAACATGCCTTTTTTATATCGTTTTTGAACGGTTTTGAGCGTGTTTTCGCTGAATTAACATAATTTTAACACGGAAATTGATGCAAATTTGCTCATAATTGCGCAGAAAATGCTCAAAAAATAGCCATTTTTATCAAAAAATGGCCTTCTTCTATCACTTCTATCACTCTTCTATCACTCCTTCTATCACTCATTAACTCTATGAGTATTAGATATTTAACCCCTATAGTGATAGTAGTGATAGTAAAATTAATAAAAAACATAGTATAGGGGAGGAGTGACAACAGTCTTAATGACGTTATCATAATAGTAGTAATAAAGGTATATGGACAAGGGAAGTGAAGTTATAAAAATAGTCGAGTGGAATTTAAAAGGGCAGGGTACTTGTTTTATATTCCGCACTGCGGAACGTACGTTCCCCATTGCGGAATATACGTTCCCCACTGCGGAATGTACGTTCCGCAGTGGGGAACGTAAACAAGAAACTCTATCCTTGCAAATTCAAGACGGGTTTATATAGAAATTGTAATAGTAATAACTCAAAGATTCAAATACCGCAAAATTATGGTATCTTTAATAGGTAGGCATTTGGAGAAAGCAGTGGCTGATGCATCCTTTGGAATGCCTTTGTAGGCACCGTCGTTTCCTACATTGCAGTCAACGGCAGTGGGATTGGCATCCATGTCCCACAATGGCACCCAATCGTCAGAAGTCTCTTTCAGACGCTTCAGGTAAATGTCGGTCACCTTCTCTGCAAAGTCTAAGAACTTTCTGTCCTTTGTGAAACGATAAACCATAGTATATCCATATATTGCCCACGACTGTCCTCTCGACCACATGGAATAATCAGCACATTAGTGTCCCGTTAAAATCGGGACACTAATGTTTTTATCATACAAATGTAACTTTTCCAAGGTATTTTGCCTTCATTTATGTAACTTTTCCAAGGTGTTTTACCCCTGTTTGTGTAACTTTTCCAAGTTTTTCTGCAGCAAAGATAAGGTTTTCCCTTGAATAATCAATAAAAATAATGAGTAAATCATTCATTATTTACATACCTTTAACGGACATTATTTTAAAGTGATCTTCTGTTGTCTCTGTTGTCGAAAATTACATTGGCAACTGCAAGGAGAAGACGGTGTTTTTGCCTGGAGTGGATGACGCGGTGATGGTGCCGCCGTGCAGGGAGACTATCTGACGGCAGATGCTGAGTCCAATGCCTGAACCATTGGACTTTGTGGTGAAGAAGGGGACGAAGATGCGGTCTAGAACTTCGGGCATGATGCCACAACCGTTGTCCTCCACCTTTATTAGTATGACATGCTGAGACTTATCTGCTCTTGCCGATAAGGTGATGGCTTTTTCTTCGACATCCCTTACCGCCTCCTGAGCATTCTTCAAAAGATTGATAAGCACTTGCTCTATCTGACTGCGGTCGATATGCACTGTATCTTCCGCCTCTTGAAGATCGAAGTGGAAATAGGGTTCAGGGAAGAGTTGGCGAAGGTCGGAGATTAGTTCCGAGAGTCTTACGTCTGAGAATTGCGGAGTGGAGATATGTTGCAGTTTGCGGTAGTTCTCCACAAAATGCAGGAGTCCGCTGCTGCGCCTGTTGATGGCTTGCAATGCCTGGGTGATGTCTTCTTGCGAGAGAGAATCATCCTTCATCCCTTCGGCGATAGTGTCACTCAGCGAGATAATTGGCGTAAGGGAATTCATAATCTCGTGGGTAAGTACCCTCACAAGTTGCTGTTGCGCCTCACTCTCACTCTTCTGCACCACCTCGTGAATGTTTTGCAGCGAATAGAGCTTATAATAGAAGCCACGGTCGAAGAAGTATGTGACGGTGATGGAGAATTCCTTTTCCTCTGTATTATTACCGTTTCTTACTCTCAACTTTGTCACCTTTTTTATTCCGGGACGCAGGTCGTGCATCAGTTGCGGCAAACTGCTATTGACAGCGGCAAGGTTGTCGATGTCAGAAATACGGAATCCACAGAGACTGTTGATAGCCATGCGGTTCATCCAATGGATATGTCCTTTGTCGTCGGAGACAATCAGACAGTCGCCTACGGTATTGAGCAGTGTGTCGAAATATTGGTATTGTGACTCTTGTTGTAAAGTTTTCTCCCTAAACTCATTCACCACGGCATTGATTTCCTCGGCAAGCAATCGCTCCTCTCCATGCAGTTTGTCGAGCGCAAAATGCAGTGAGAAGTCGCGAGTGCGAATGGCATGTATCATCTGCCTGAGGCGACGGATGCTTTTGTTGTAGAAAGGATTTAAAGAGAATGTCATAACTAAATGCCGAGTTTGTCAATCTTGCGATACAGTGCAAAACGAGTGATGCCAAGTAGTTCGGCAGCCTGGGTGAGATTGCCGTTGCTCATAGAGACGGCACGCTTGATGGCGTTTCTCTCCAGTTCCTCAAGGTTGAGAGTCTGCCGAGTGTCTTCGTTGCCGGCAGATTGAGTGTTTGGAGTAATCTGAATGTCAGAAGCCGAAAGTGTGGGGGAGCTGCAAAGGACTAATGAACGCTCTATCGAGTGTTGCAGTTCGCGCACGTTGCCAGGCCACGAATGGTTAAGCAACTTGGTGCGGGCATCGTCAGCGAGGCGCACTCCTTTCCGGTCATACCGCATGGCGTAGATGCTCAGGAAGTGTTCAGCCAAGAGTATGATGTCGTCGCCACGCTCGCGCAGTGGCGGGATATGCAGTTCGATGGTGTTGATGCGATAAAAGAGGTCCTGACGGAATGTGCCTTCGCTTATTCTCGCAGCAAGGTCAGCATTGGTGGCGGATATGATTCTCACGTCCACCTTTTTCTTCTTCGACGAACCAATGCGCAATGTCTCCCTTTTCTCTATCAGTGTAAGCATTTTCTGCTGCATCTGTAGCGACAGGTTGCCAATCTCGTCGAGAAACAGCGTACCGTCATCTGCCTGCTCTGCACGTCCTTCCTTTGCCTCGCGGGCATCGGTGAAGGCACCTTTTTCATGTCCGAAGAGTTCACTTTCGAACAGGGTCTCGGGAATACATCCGAGGTCTATACTCACAAAGGGTTTTGTCCTTCTGTGTGACAGTTGGTGAATGGCATGAGCCACCACATCCTTGCCCGCTCCGTTCTCGCCAGTGATGAGCACATTAGCGTCCGTGGCTGCCACTATTGCTATCTGCTGTTTCAGATTGCGCATGGCATCGCACTCACCAATGAGGTTGGGGAATAACACCTCGTCGTCAGATGTCCCGGGATCAGAGTCTTCGGTGTTGCGTGACTGCCTCAGTTCCAGGGCACTCCTCACAGTGTCGAGCAGTTTCTTTCTATCCCATGGCTTTGGTATGAAATCCACCGCTCCCGCCTTTATCGCCCTCACCGCCTTCTCGGTATCCACGTATGCCGTGATGAACAGCACCACGCTCTTCGGGTCGTGCTCCAATATGCGGGCGAGCCATTCATATCCCTCCTCGCCGCTTATTGCATCGCGGCTGAAGTTCATGTCGAGAATGATGACGTCGGGATGGAACGAATCCATAAACTCGATGACACGCTCCGGCTTGGCCGTCACCCTTACTGCCTCCACGTATGGCTTGAGCAGCATATTGAGCGACAGCAACACATCCTCGTTATCATCGACAACAAGTATTCGTCCTTTGGGAGATTCTACAGTTTTCATCACTATGACTTATGAGAATATATTTAATTTCACATTTGCCCAACCTTAGTAGTTAAAAGGAGTTCCTTGAGCATTGCGAAAAAAGTTGAATAATCAATACTTTTTTATAACTTATCGGGTGCAAAAGTAATATATAAAGGTAATATATGCAAACCTGTTGACATGTTTTAATAAGATTATCCATTTTTTTTATTGAAAATCTATTTGCCGGATGGCAGAAAAGCTGTAAATTTGCAGTCAGAAACTAAAAACATTTGTTTATGAACAAGAGATTTATATATTTTATCTGTCTTGTGGCTGCCATAGGCGGACTGCTCTTCGGCTACGACTGGGTAGTGATAGGTGGTGCAAAGCCATTCTACAAAGTATTTTTCGGCATTACCGACAATCTCAAGGTGACGACATCATATATGGCTGTAAACTCGAAATACGACTTTGAGGGCGGCTACGAGAACAACACCAAAGGCGGCATGCTCCACGTAGCAAACCACCATCTCAGTCCTGGAAAGAAAAAATGGACATCAACCATATCGGAATAATGCAATTCAAGTCGATGATAGAAAAAATATAAATCATGAAACATATAAAGAAAACAATTACTACGTGCCTTGCTGCACTATGCTTAACCGCTCAGGCTTACGCCACATCAGTACCTGAAGTGAAATGGGACAGCAAGAGTTTGATAATCGACGGACGGCGAGTAGTGCCCGTCATGGGCGAGGTGCATTTCTCGCGCATTCCCGCAACGGAGTGGAAGGACGAGGTGAGGAAGATGAAAGAGGGCGGAGTGACCATTATTGCCACCTACGTATTCTGGAACCACATCGAAGAACAGGAGGGCATCTTCAACTGGAGCGGACAGCGCGACCTCAGACGCTTCATAGAGATATGCAAGGAGGAACAACTGCCTGTAATATTGCGCATCGGCCCGTTCTGCCACGGCGAGGTGCGCAATGGAGGTATTCCCGACTGGGTTTTTGCTACTGGATGTAAGACTCGTTCGCAGGATCCTGTGTTCCTGTCATTTGTAGATAAGCTCTACCGACAGATATTCTCACAGATACAGGGACTGCAATGGAAGGACGGCGGACCGCTTATGGCTTGCCAGTTTGACAACGAATATCGTGGGTCGGGCGACTATCTAATGGCACTGAAACGCATTGCCAAAGGCATAGGTTTCGACCTTCCTTTCTACACCCGCACCGGCTGGCCGGAACTCTCCAAGCCAGTGCCATTCGGCGAGATGCTGCCTCTCTATGGCGACTATGCCGACGGATTCTGGGAAAGGTCGATAGAGGAAACGGCGGGCAACTACTTCAAAGCTTTCAATTTCAAGGCGTTCCGATCCTCCACAGCCATTGCCACCGAGCAACTTGGCAAGCAAAAAGAACAACTCAACGAGGGCGACGAGCAGTATCCGTATTTCACTTGCGAGCTTGGCGGTGGTATGATGCAGGCCTATCACCGTCGTCCTTTTGTCTATCCCGAAGATGCCTATTCCATGGCTTTGGTGAAACTCGGCAGCGGCTCCAACCTTCTCGGATACTATATGTATCACGGAGGAACAAACCCTGAAGGACTGACATGGCTGAACGAGATGCAGCGCACAATAGCAACCAACTACAACGACATGCCGGTGAAGAACTACGACTTCCAGGCTCCGCTTGGCGAATTCGGACAAACACTGCCCCACTACTACCAGCTGCGCAAACTGCACCTCTTTATGCACGACTACGGCGAAATGCTTGCCCCGATGGAAGCCACATTTCCTTGCCCGCAGGACATCAGCAAGGGCGACGACTCTTTCCTCCGCTGGTCATACCGCTCGCAGGACAACAGCGCGTTCATCTTCATCAACAACTACGAACGCCTCCAAAACCTCAGTGCGAAGCGCGGTGTGAGGCTCTCGGCATGCGGTGTGAAATTGCCAAAGCTTAACATACCGGCTGGCACAATGTGCATACTGCCTGTGAACATCGACGGCATCAGGTACGCCACGGCGCAAATCATAGCAAAGCGCGACGGAAAGATATACATGGAACAAATAAAGGGCATACCCACTACCATTGCAATGCAGAACGGCAAGGTGCTGAAAAACCTCAAGCCGCAAGGCACCACAAAACCTGTCTGCGGAAATATCTATCTGCTGACAAGCCAGGAAGCCGAGCGACTTTTCCTTCCGCCACATGCCAAAGAGGACATTCGGATTGAGGTGGAATACTCTAAGGTGAAAGAAGCAGGGCAGCTGCGCAAGATAACCATCGGCGCAAAAGGAGTGGCGGAAGAGCCCACCGACGAGGACTTTGATAATGCCGCAGTGTATAAGATTACACTGCCTTCAGAGGCAATCTCAAAGTCGAACCGACTGCTCAGCATAGAATACCAAGGCGACTGCGCCCGCCTCTATGCCAACGGTAAGCTCATTGCCGACCAGTTCCAATACGGTCGTCCCTTCATGTTTGGTCTGTGGCGACTACCCGAAGGCACCACAGAGCTTGAGCTCCGCATCCTGCCACTGCAACCCGATATGCCCGTCTATCTGCCGCGAGAGGCTGACAAAACTGCGGGCGAAGGAGTGAAGAGGATATACGTTCAATGTAAAAAGTCTTTTATCACTCCCATCGACTCCTCAAACTCATGAGGCTTGAAGCCGTGGCCGGCACCGGAGATAACATGCAGGCTGGAAGTCTTGTAGTTCTTAACGGCACGGCGTGAGTCGTCCATCGACACAACAGCATCGGCATCGCCCTGCACAATCAAAACCGGCTTCTTAAACCGCTTTATGGTCTTGAACACGTTCATGTCGCGAATTTCCATGAAGAAACGGCGACCCATGGGCACGTTCCACAGCTTTGTGGTCTCGGGAATGTCGGACACCTTCGGATAGCGTTTGTTCCAGTTGTCGGGAATGCACAATGCGGGGAACACGAGCACCAGCTTCGCCACATCCTTAGACAGCGAGGCGGCGGTGAGCGCCGACACCAGTCCGCCCTGGCTCTCGCCTATCAAGACGATGTTGTCGGCGTCGATGTCGGGTTGTCCCTTGAAGTATTTCACTATTGCCTCCAGGTCGCTTTGCTCGTCGAGGATAGACATGTTGTGGGTGTTGTTGTCGCTGCGGCTGTTAAGCGAGCCGCACGGGAAGTCGAAGGCGTAGCACTGGTAGCCCATCTTGTTCAGCTCGTTGAAATAGGCGAGCGAGTAGGCGTGGGTGCCGTTGAAGCCGTGGGCAATTATGGCTATAGGCTGTTTCTTTCCCGTGTAGCGCGGCTTGCCGATGATACCGAAGATGTTGCGGTCGCCGTTCTTTATCCAAAGGCTCTTGAAGTTCTTCGTGGCACGCTTCAGCGCATCCACAAGAGCTGGTGTTACCCATTTGCCGTCGTGTGCGCCTTCATCGACAAACATAGAGAAGTCTATGCCCTTCGTCTGCAAGGCTTTTGCAAGATCCATATTGCCCTGGAGCGTGAAGTCGTGGTCGCCCACCGAAATCTTCCAGTCCACCTTTCTCCACGCGTCAACGTCCTCGTCCGACCCGTTCTCAATGCGCGTCACGGGGTCGTTGTCGGCAATAGCCTGCTGGCGCCATTCCGCCGAGGGATCATCCTTGAGGAAGTCGAGCGGCTGGCGACGCAAGTAGCCCGAAATGTCATATACCATGGAGAACATCTCCGGATGATGGACACCATACACCGTGGCAGCGCCGCCGCCCATGGAAAAACCAGCAATGGAGCGGCCTCCCTTGTCGGTGCGCGTCCTGTAGGTCTTTTCGATGAAGGGTATCAGCTCTTTGAAGAAGTAGTCCTCATACTGCCAGTCGGGTGCTCCCGCCCTGCCTTCCACGGTGTTGAAATACATCATGTTCTGCTTGTTGCCTTCGGGCATCACGATTATCATGTCGCCGATAGCCCCGCAGTCGATGAGGCTGTCTGCCATGTGCGAAATCTGGTGGTAGTGCTCGAAGTCGGTGTGCGCCCCGCCTCCGCCGTGCATGAGGTAGAGCACGGGGTAGCTCCGCAGCGTGTCGGTGGCGTAGCTTCCCGGCAGGTAGATGGAGTAGTCGCGCTCCTTGATGCCCTTAAGCAATTGGCACGGCATTTTCAGCGACATTAGCTTGCCCGGACGCTGTTTGAAGTTCTTTGCCTTCACGTCCCATCCCTTGTAGTTTTTCAGGTCGCCCTTAAGGAAAATGTCGGCATTCTCTTTCTTTCCCTTCAGCTGCCAGTCGAGCCAGTCGATGACCATTCGTCCGTAGTCGCCGCCGTATTGCTCGTGATAGGTGCCGCCGTGTCCCGATGCGGGGTGGTTGGCAAGAGCCACGGGCACGTGGTGAATCCTGTCGTAGTCAAGCTGCGCGTTCTGGTACGCCACGTCGTCAGGACCTCCCACGACATAAAGTATCGGGGCGTGGACGTTGGGCAGCGACTCCTTGCTGGCGTCAGCCATCTCCATGTCGCCCATACCGGCATTTAATATAAGATAAGTCTTGAGACGTGCATCGGCGGCATTGGCGAGCACCTGTGCGCCGCCGCATGAATGGCCTGCCGCCGCCACACGGTCGGGGTCGATGTTCTGATAGTAGTCGCTTCCCTTGGTCTTGCTCTGCTCGACAATCCAGTCGAGGCCGCGCTTGAGTTCCGACGAAGGGGTGTGTCCCTCCGGACGGTCAAGACGCTTGTCCTGCATCTCGCCGATAGCCACCACCACATATCCGTGTGACGCTATTTCGGTCAGCATGCGTTCGTAGCCGATGCTTGTGTCTGAGCATCCGCCGTTGCCGAACATGAGTATTGGCAATGCACCTTGACGCGCGTGGGTATGCAGGAAGTCCTTCGGGCGGTAGATGACGAAGTCGGGCAGTCCTTTCTCCTTCACTGCCACAGCCTTGAACATGCCGCTTCCTCCTTCGTCAACAATCTTTTGCTTCAGAATCTGCTTGCTGACCAGCTTGTCACCGCCTTGCGCCACGACCATCATGGCAACCGCAAAGAGGCTCAGTAGGGTAATAAATCTTTTTTTGTTCATTGTTGTTATTGTTTTAATTGGTTTGTATGCTTGATATATGCTGACGGCGTCATGCCGTAAGCGTCTTGGAAACATTTGGAGAAGTAGCCCGACTTGGTGAATCCCACCATGTACATCACCTCGGAGATGGAGAATTTGCCTTCCCTCAACAGCAGTCCTGCTTTTTCCATCCTTATATTTCTGATGTATTCCACGGGCGAGACACCCGAGAGCTGCTTGATTTTCCTGTAGAGCAACTTCTGGCCCAGGCCCGTGATTTCCTGAAGCTTTGCCACGTTGAAGTCGGAGTCGATGAGGTTGCGCTCGATGGCTATCGTGATGTCGCGCAGCAACTTCTCGTCCCTCTCGCTGATTTCCGCCGAAGGCTTTTCCGCGTTTCCGCCAGAAGTGTCAAGAGCGCGCTTCACTTCCACTGCCATCGTGTTGAACGTCATGACGAAGTCGGCTCCTCCATCCGTGGCGGTTTCCACGGCAATCTTTCCGCCCAGTTCGTCGATGAACGACTTTGCCTGTGCGAGTTCCGACACCATGCCTATCGTTTCCACGGGCGACTCCTTGGCAGGCGCGAAATACTGGAAGAGGTGGGGGACTGCGGTTTCGGGTATGGAGAGCGAGTCGCTGTTGAGGCGTATCGTCAGCTTCCGCCGGGGCTCGTCGTGCGTCAGCGCGACGGTTATCCTGCTGTCGGGGCGCGAGTTGCCGATGATGTTTTGCAGCAGGATTGAGAGGATGGCGTCGAATTTCAGCACCTCCGTCTCCATCGTTATCTCCTCCTTGTCGGAGCGGAAGGTGAAGCTGGCGCCGCGAGTGTCGGCTTGCTGCCTTATAGCCTCCATCGTCTCCTTGCAGAACCTGACGGCGTTTATGTGCGTCGGTTCCAGCTGACGGCTTGACTCGGAGATGTCGCCCATGTCGAACGCCTTGCGGATCAGGGTGTTCATCTGCGTCGTCTGGCTTCTCACCGCCGAGACGGTGCTGCCGCAGTCCGCGGTTGCCTGTCCGTGGGTTTCCGCTGCGAGCGTCATTATCTTGTGAAGTGCCTGGCGGAGGTTTTGCGACACGTTGTTGTAGAAGTCCATGCGGGCGCGCGACTGTTCGAGGAAGAGTTGTTTTTCGCGTTGCTCCTTTGCCAGTTGCTTGCGCATCAGCCAGAAGCGCGCTGTCCACACGCCGGCTGCCAGTAGCAGCAGCACGTACAGGGACTTCGCCCACCACGAGAGATACCATGGGGGCAGGATCTCGATGTCGGCGCGAAACACTTCCTTGCCGTTGTCAAGGTCGCTCTCTATCGAACGTATCGTCAGCGTGTATCGCCCGTGCGGCAACGCCCTATACACCAATGGCTCCTTGATGGACCGCATCAGGTGCCACCTGTTGTCGATGCCCTTCAGCTTGTAGGCGTAGGAGAGCGACACGTCGCCGCTGTGGGGAAGGTCGGAGAAGCACAGGTCGATATTGTTCTCGTTGTGGCGCAGCGTGACCGAGCTGCCGGAGAAGTGCAGCTGCCTGCCGTTGACGTGGAAAGCCGACAGCAGGAGGTTTCTTCGCTTTATCCTCCCGTCGATGCCCGAAGGGTTGACGGCAACCATGCCGTCTTGACCGCCGATGAAGTAACGACGCTCGGAAGGGGAGTAGAATGCACCGTAGGCGTTGACGATGGGGATGCGCAAACGGCTGTAGCGCCGGCTCTCGGCGTCGCTCAGGATGATGCACTCGTCGCTCGTGCAGACCCACATCTTGCCGTCGATGTCGCAGAGGGCGACGGCCTCCACGTCCTCGTTGTTCATGCCGTACGGAAAGTGGCGGATGGAGCCTGACGGGCCGTAGCACGTCAGCTCGCCGGTGTTGGCGGTCCAGATGTTGCCGTGCCGGTCGGCAGCCATGCGTCCCGGGGGAGTCTTGCTGACGGTGGTCACTTTCAGCGTCGCGATGTCGATGCGTTCGAGGCCGTCGGCGGTCCTTGCCCATACGTGTCCGTTGCCGTCCTTGGCCAGCTGTCGCACCCACACGTTCTTTGAAGCTCCGCGGTCGAAACTTATGATATTGTCGGCGACCACAAACTCGCCGCAGCCCGTCAGCCTCTTTTTTGACACGATGAAAATGCCGCCGCTGTAGGCAGCTACCCACAGCCTGCCCGTTCCGTCGTCGATGATGTCGTAAGCCCAGCGCGCGTTCACCTCGTTGTTCTTGTCGGTGATGATGATTGTGTGCATCCTGCCCGTCGCCTCGTCGTAGAGGTTGATGCCGTTGTCGGTGGCTATCCACACGTTCCCCGTCAGGTCCTCATACACTTCCCTGATGCGGTTGTGGGATATGGGGTGGAGCTTGTCAGCCTGCCTGTACCATCGGCAGTTGCCCTTTTTCAGGAGAATAAGGCCGTTGCTGCCTCCAAGCCATTTCCTTCCCTTGCTGTCCACTAATATCTCGCTGAGCTTGTTGCCCTCCTTCTCTCCCGTCAGACGGTCCATCGGTGTATAGTCGTAGTAGTAGTGGGCAGGAATGACCGACACGCCGATGTCGGTGCCGAGGACTATGTTGCCCAGTCCGTCAACCAGCGTGCTCCACACCACGTTGTCGGCTATCGAGTGCGGATTCTGCGAGTCGTGCTTGTCGTGGCTCAGGAGTTTGTCGGAGTAGGTGTAAAGGCCGTTGTCGGAAGCTACGTAAAGGGTGTGGTCATCGCCCAGCGACATTGCCTTTACCGACACGTCCTCCAGTTCCGTCATCTTGGTCACCCTGCCGCTCGCCATGTCGTATTTGTAGAGCATCTCCCCCGCACCTGCCCAAAGGCACCGCCGCTGCCTGTCAGCCAGCAGCACGAAGACGGAAGAGGTCTCGCGCTCGTTAAGCGTGATGGGCGAGGGCTTGCCGTCGGAATAGGCGAACAGCCCCTTCAGCGTACCAGTATAGATTGTGCCATCAACGCAGGCGATGGAGTAGATGTCGTGAAGCTTGTCGCACAAGGTTTTCATCGTACGGCTCGCCGGATCGTACTCCTTCAGCCCGTCGTGGCAGCCGAGCAGAATCTTCTGCCCCCTTTTCTCAAGCGCCCTCACCTCCTGCCGCAATGGTTGAGGCTCGGAGTAGGAGCCGCTCGCGATGTCGTAGATGTAGAAGCCGTTGGTGGTGCCTAAATAGAGCTGGCGGCCGTTTGCCATCATGCTGTAGATGGTCGCACGAATCTCGTCGGAAAGGCCGCGCTTGGGGATGGCCCTGTAGCCGTCGTAGCAATACAGCCCGTTGCCCGTCCCCAACCAAAGGAGGCCGTCGTCGGTTTGAGCCATGCAGCGTACGGGCGTGTCGTTGACGCGCACATTATAATAATAGTGCGCGCGAAGGGCTGCAGCCCATGCAATCATAAGCAAAGATAAGAGTAATCTGATGTTTTTAGTCATGTCGTAATCGTTATTCTCCTGCAAAAATACAATAATTATCCAACAAAACAAAGCTGAAAAGCCATAAAATGCGCCTTTTGTCCACTTTAGGGCCGAAGTTGTCCAATATGAGGTCAGCCGTTATTGCCAAAAGACGTAATTTTGCAGCCGAAATCCTATTATCAAAAAAACGATTAGATAAAACAATTATGAAACAAACAAAAGGAAATTTCTTTCAAAGTCTTTTCTTAAAGACGTTGTTCCTTGCCTTGTCGGTCTGCTGCGCATTGGAGACGTTTGCGCAGGGCAACAAGGTGACAGGACGAGTGGTCGATGCACAAGGCGAGCCTGTCATCGGCGCGAGTGTTATGGTGAAAGGCCAGCAGAAAGGCGTGGTCACGGACATCGACGGCAACTATTCTATTGACGTTGCCAAGGGCGAGACGCTGCAGTTCTCCTACATCGGTTTCCGAAACGTGCAGAAAGTGGTCAACAAGGCGACACTCGACGTGGTCATGACCGAGGACGCCAATGTACTCAACGAGGTTATCGCTACCGGTTACGGAGCGGTGTCGCGCAAGAACCTGACCACTGCCATCGACAAGGTGAAGGGCGACGACGTGATAAAGACCGGTACGACAAACATGTCGCAAATGCTGATGGGTCGCGCTGCCGGACTTCAGGCCACCGTGTCGAGCGCGCAGCCTGGCGGTGGTGTGAACATCAACATCCGTGGCGGCGGCGAACCTCTCTATGTAGTGGATGGAGTGGTGATGCCTTCAGACGCTCTTGAAGGTTCGTCGGGTGGTTCGGCGACGGTGATGCCGAGCAGCGTGAACCGTTCAGGACTGGCTGGTTTGAACCCCGAGGACATTGAGAGCATTGAGGTGCTGAAGGACGCATCTGCCGCCATCTATGGTATCAATGCCGCCAACGGCGTCATCCTCATCACCACGAAAAGCGGCAAGAAAGGGAAAATGAAAGTATCGTACGAGGGCTCGCTCTCGATGGTGAGGAACTACAAATACATTGAGTCGCTCAACGCCACGGATTTCATGAACTATGTGAATGTGTTCAAGAAGGAGCAATACCTTTATAATAACAAGATGGCCCCATACGGACCGAACACTTACGACGGCGGCAACGACGACGCCTACACCCCGGACCAAATCAGCAAGGCGGAGACCATGGACTGGGCGAGCTATATACTGAAGAACGGCAGCATCTCGTCGCACAACATCACCATTCAGGGTGGTGCCGACCGCCTGTCGTACTATCTCTCCGGCAACTACTACCAGCAGGACGGAACGGTGGCAAATTCGTCTTACGAGCGCTTTGTGCTTCGTGCCAACATCGGCGCGCAGGTGTTCAACTGGCTGAAGCTGACCACCACGCTCAACTACAACAAGAACAACAACAACAACGGTCTGGTCGGAGGAACAAGCTCAGGCCGTGGAGCCGCGGCTTCGGGAGCCTTGACGGCCGCGCTCTCCTACCCGAGCAACCTGCCCCTCCGCGACGAGGACGGCAAATACTACGCGTTCTCCACTATTCCAAACCCTGTGGGAATGCTCGACATGACCAACCGCTCGTTCAGCGACGGCTTCAATGCCACTTTCGCCCTCGACTTCACGATTATTCCCGAGATGCTGACGGCACGTGCTCTTTACGGATATAACAAGGAGCACGCCAAGCGCGACGTGTATATCCCCTCCGACGTGTATTTCGACCAGATGTACAAGGCTCGCGGAAGCCTTAACAACGTGGAGCGCGACAACAGCACGATAGAGGCTACCGTATCGTTCGACCACAGCTTCTTCAACAACGCGCTCGCGGTGAACGTGGTTGCCGGTATGGGTCGCTACCTCTCCGCAGGCTCAGGACTCGGCGTGACCTACAACGACATCAACGACGTGATAGGCAACGACAACATCTCTGCCGCCACAGGCGACGTGAAGCAGTCGTCGGACAAATGGGCCAACGAGAAGCGCTCGCAGTTCGGACGCTTCAGCCTCGACATTCTCGACCGCTACGTCATAGCCGGGACATTGCGCCGCGACGGCACCGACAAGTTCTTCAAGGACAAGAAGTATTCGTGGTTCCCCTCGGCATCGGTGGCATGGAAGATATACAACGAGAAGTTTATGGAGAACGTGAAATGGGTGAACATGCTGAAACTGCGAGCCTCTTACGGACAGACGGGCAACGACAATCTCGGCTCCACCCTCTATGGCGTGTACAGCGCGTCGGGCAACAAGGTGGCTTTCGACAACAACTCCATAAAATACGTGGCTTACTATCTCTCGTCGAAGGACTATCCCGACGTTACCTGGGAGAAGACCATAATGAAGAACGTGGGTCTCGACTTCTCTGTATTGAAGGACCGCATCTACGGTTCGTTCGACTACTTCTGGAACGACGTGACCGACATGCTGGGCTACGCCTCCACCGAGGGACTCTCGATGTTTGCCTCACGCCCAATCAACGGCGGACACATCCGCCGCTACGGATGGGACGCCACGCTGAACACCGTGAACGTGGTGACTCCCGACTTCCGCTGGACCTCGATGCTGACCTTGTCGCACTATAACTCAATCTGGAAGGAACACTTCCCCAACACATACTTCGAGGAGTATCGCCAAAAGGACGACGAGCCGGTGAACGCGCTCTATTTCTATCGCACCGACGGCATCATCAATTCCGAGAAATCAAACATGCCAGTCCACCAGCCCAAGGACTTCCAATATCCCGGCTGCCCGATAATCAGGGACTTGAACGGCGACGGAGAGATAACAACCGCCGACGTTGACATGGTGAACGTGGTGCCCGCGCTCTATTGGGGATTGGGAAACACCTTCTACTACAAAAACTGGGATCTGAACATCTTTGTCTATTCACAGCTCGGACTGAAGAAATACAACTATTCTTACGACTGGAGCGACGGAAGGGAACTGGCAAACCAGACCTCGAACCAAAGCACCATCATCGGCGACGCATACAACTCGCAGACCAACCCCAACGGCACCCTGCCCGGCATTGCCTTCCGCCTGTCGAACGTTTCGCTGCCCGGCGGCGCGGGAACCGACGTGTATTACCAGAACGCCAACTTCCTCCGCGTGCGCAACATAACGCTGGGCTACACCTTCGACGCCCGCACGCTCGGCCCGCTGAGCAAATACGTGCAAAGCGTTCGCCTCTACGCCGACGCGCAGAATCCTTTCACCTTCACCAGCTTCGACAACTTCGACCCGGAGGTGCAGACCGGCGGCAGCTACAAGGGTGGAAAGGCGGAATATCCAATGACACGCACATTCTCATTCGGTCTTAAAGTTCAATTCTAAAAAACAAGCAATATCATGATACGTAATATTATAAAATCCACTTTTGTCGCTTGCGTTCTTGCCTTCTCACTCGGCAGCTGCGAGAACGACTTCGACGCAAAGATATACGGAAAACTGTCAACGACAAATTTCCCCGCCACGGCAGCCGACTACGAGAGCTATCTCATGGACTGCTACATACCGTTCACCGTCACATGGTCGTACAACCTCTCCGGCTCCAACATGCACAACTTCTACGTTTCGGAAGGTGGCCTGAACCGACTTTTCGACATGACCACCGACGAGAGCTCGCCTTGGCGCATCGGTTCGTGGGGAGGCGCGTTCACCTACTATGGCGAAGCGCAGTTTGAGGACATGAAACTGGCGGGACGCGGCTCCATGGTGCCTTCAAACCACTATGAGAAAATCAGGGACGTCACCAGATTCACGAAAATTATCGGCGACATTGAGGCGGCTGACCCCGCTGTGCTTCCGACGGAACTGCAGCAGGAGTATCTCGGCGAGGCGCGACTGCTTCGAGGCCTCATGATGTATTATCTGCTCCACATGTACGGTCCGGTGCCGGTGATTCTCGACCCGTCGCTTGTCGGCGACGACGCGGCGGAGGCCGCACTGGAGCGACCGACGCTCGACGAGATGACACAGTATATCGCCGACGACCTGGAGTTTGCCGTAGGCCATGTGGCGGAAACCCAGTCGGAAAAGGGACGATACACCGCCGACTACGCACGCTTCTGCCTGATGCGCCACTACTTGAACGAGGGCTACCACGTGAACGGCTACTACCAGAAGGCATACGACCTCTTCGGCCAGTTCAAGGGCTCTTACTCGCTATTCCAGAACGGCGACAACCCTTATGCCGCACAGTTTATGATTGCAAACAAGTTCAACTGCGAAACCATCATGGCCGTGTCGTGCAACGAAAACGCAACAGGCAACGGCTCGGAGGGCAATTTCAACCCGTTCTCATGGTACGCGCTTTCGTGGGAAGTGTCAAAATACGACGATAAGGGCAATCCAACACCCTTTGTCAAGCAAGGCGGAGGATGGGGACAGACATTCAACATCTCCAAGCATTTCTACGACACCTTCGAGGAAGGCGACAAGCGCGCCGAAACCATCATAACACGTTTCTTCCACATCTTTGGATATTGGGTGACCGAGGAGCATCTCGGTAGCGTATGGGACGGCTTCATCATCAACAAATACCCCATCGAGACCGAGACTCCTTTCCAGGGAACAGACATACCGCTGGCGCGCTGGGCCGACGTGCTGCTGCTCTATGCCGAGGCTGACGTGAGGGCACACAACACCGTGTCGGCACAGGCAATCGACTGCGTGAACCAAGTGAGACAGAGAGCCGGACTGCATAATCTCGACCCCGAGAAGACCGCAAGCAAAGAGGCTTTCCTCGACGCACTGCTCATTGAGCGCGGACACGAGCTCTACTATGAGGGATGCCGCAAGATTGACCTCATCCGCTTCAACAAATACTACACCCTGCTGAAGGAAGCCGGAAAAGATCCAAGCAGCCAGTATTTCCCTCTGCCAGACTATGCCGTTAAGCAGGCGGAAGAATGTGGCAAGACGCTGACACAATACTTCACTCGCGACAACTATGACGGCCCAAAGAGATGACAGGCAGAAGAGACAACAAAAACTGGGAATGGTTACAATTCAGATATGAACAATGTTGTTAGTTAGTATTTTGTATGTGGTGCGGCCACCCTTGGTCGCACCCTTACGGTAACAACATGTATTTACCTTTTCTAACGATACAATGAACAAGATTTGCAAGACAATGTTATTGGGGTGCGCGGCAGCGCTGATGTCTGCACAGGCGCACGCCTCGGAGGCCCCCGAAGTAAGATGGGACAGTAAGAGTTTGATAATCGACGGACGGCGGGTGGTGCCCGTCATGGGCGAGGTGCATTTCTCGCGCATTCCCGCCGACGAGTGGAAAGACGAGGTGAGGAAGATGAAACTCGGGGGCGTGACCATTATCGCCACCTACGTATTCTGGAACCACATAGAGGAACAGGAGGGCATCTTCAACTGGAGCGGACAGCGCAACCTCAGACGCTTCATCGAGATATGCAAGGAGGAGCAGCTGCCCGTAATTCTGCGCATCGGCCCCTTCTGCCACGGCGAGGTGCGCAACGGCGGCATTCCCGACTGGGTCTTTACCAAGGGATGTAAAACGCGCTCGCAAGATCCTAAGTTCCTGTCTTTTGTGGATAAGCTCTACCGACAGATATTCTCACAGATACAGGGACTGCAATGGAAGGACGGCGGACCGCTTATGGCTTGCCAGTTTGACAACGAATATCGTGGGTCGGGCGACTATCTAATGGCACTGAAACGCATTGCCAAAGGCATAGGTTTCGACCTTCCTTTCTACACCCGCACCGGCTGGCCGGAACTCTCCAAGCCAGTGCCATTCGGCGAGATGCTGCCTCTCTATGGCGACTATGCCGACGGATTCTGGGAAAGGTCGATAGAGGAAACGGCGGGCAACTACTTCAAAGCTTTCAATTTCAAGGCGTTCCGATCCTCCACAGCCATTGCCACCGAGCAACTTGGCAAGCAAAAAGAACAACTCAACGAGGGCGACGAGCAGTATCCGTATTTCACTTGCGAGCTTGGCGGTGGTATGATGCAGGCCTATCACCGTCGTCCTTTTGTCTATCCCGAAGATGCCTATTCCATGGCTTTGGTGAAACTCGGCAGCGGCTCCAACCTTCTCGGATACTATATGTATCACGGAGGAACAAACCCTGAAGGACTGACATGGCTGAACGAGATGCAGCGCACAATAGCAACCAACTACAACGACATGCCGGTGAAGAACTACGACTTCCAGGCTCCGCTTGGCGAATTCGGACAAACACTGCCCCACTACTACCAGCTGCGCAAACTGCACCTCTTTATGCACGACTACGGCGAAATGCTTGCCCCGATGGAAGCCACATTTCCTTGCCCGCAGGACATCAGCAAGGGCGACGACTCTTTCCTCCGCTGGTCATACCGCTCGCAGGACAACAGCGCGTTCATCTTCATCAACAACTACGAACGCCTCCAAAACCTCAGTGCGAAGCGCGGTGTGAGGCTCTCGGCATGCGGTGTGAAATTGCCAAAGCTTAACATACCGGCTGGCACAATGTGCATACTGCCTGTGAACATCGACGGCATCAGGTACGCCACGGCGCAAATCATAGCAAAGCGCGACGGAAAGATATACATGGAACAAATAAAGGGCATACCCACTACCATTGCAATGCAGAACGGCAAGGTGCTGAAAAACCTCAAGCCGCAAGGCACCACAAAACCTGTCTGCGGAAATATCTATCTGCTGACAAGCCAGGAAGCCGAGCGACTTTTCCTTCCGCCACATGCCAAAGAGGACATTCGGATTGAGGTGGAATACTCTAAGGTGAAAGAAGCAGGGCAGCTGCGCAAGATAACCATCGGCGCAAAAGGAGTGGCGGAAGAGCCCACCGACGAGGACTTTGATAATGCCGCAGTGTATAAGATTACACTGCCTTCAGAGGCAATCTCAAAGTCGAACCGACTGCTCAGCATAGAATACCAAGGCGACTGCGCCCGCCTCTATGCGGGCGGCAAACTCATTGCCGACCAGTTCCAGTACGGTCGCCCATTCCTCTATGGTCTATGGCGACTACCCGAAGGCATCACCGAGTTTGAGCTCCGCATCCTCCCACTGCAAGCCGATGCCCCCATCTATCTGCCAAGAGAGGCGGACAAGACTCCGGGCGAAGGAATAAAAAGCATCACCATCAAATAACTACAAGCAATGGTAATCTGTGGTGAATGACAATAGGTCAGCAAAGATTAAAAAAATTATACTTTGCCGACATTATGGCATTATGACAAACATTGGCACAGAGATTGCTTTGCATATAAGTGAAAGCGGAAAGCTACTAAGAGCTACAGAAGCTTGGAGATAGCTGGAAGCTAAAAACATTAACAGTATAACAATATTAAAATAGGAGGTTATTATGTTACCAGTAATGAATTCAAACAGTTGGTTCCCAACAGTGTTCGACGACTTTTTCAACAGTGATTGGATGCCAAAGATGAAGGCCACAGCGCCAGCAGTCAACGTGAAAGAAGATGCAAAGGCTTACACCATGGAAGTGGCAGTGCCTGGTATCAAGAAGGAATTCTGCAGGGTAAACATCAATGCCGACGGCAATCTCGACATTGCCATCGAAAACAAGATGGAACACAAGGAGGAAGACAAGAAGCAGCATTACCTGCGCCGCGAGTTCAGCTACTCCAACTACCAGCAGACCTACGTGTTGCCAGAAGACATCGTCAAGGACAACATCGCAGCCAAGGTGGACAACGGCGTTCTAACCATCACCATGCCGAAAGTTACCAAGGACGAAGTGAAGAAGATACAACGTCAGATCGACATAGCATAATGCTATGCACCACACCCGCGACAGGCGAGGATTACACAAGTTAATCCCCGCCTGTTTTTTTATATAAAGATAGCAAAACACAACATTGTAGTTTAATAATTATGTTGACTCTACTTATCGTCTTGTTGATAAGTGTTTCAAAATCTTATCTCGACACTTCAATCACATCGCCAGCCTTTGTCTCAATGTCGTACTCATAGACGCGAGGAAGGATGGGCGACTGAGGACGTATATCTGCTGAGACAAGAGGCTTGGATATGGCAGCTGGAGCCAAGAGGGCATTAGGACAACTGCCTTGGGCTGTCTTCAGACCATGACCTTTCAGCGGCACATAAGAACGCAGACGAAGAGTGCCTCCGCGACGAGACTCGATGCGTGCCTTGGAGAGCTGTCCGCCTTGCCAATCCATATCCACTACGAAAGCTCCACGAGCCACAAGTCCCTTTACACTTCCCTCACCCCACTGCTCAGGAAGGGCGGGCAGAAGGTGTACGGCGCCGTCGTGACTCTGCAGCAGCATCTCCGACACACCTGCCGTGAAACCGAAATTGCCGTCGATCTGGAATGGCGGATGGGCGTCAAACAGATTGCGATAGGTTCGGCCATTAGGATAGTTCTTTGCTTCGGCATCGCTCGGCAAGAGACAGAGCATATTGCGGATGATGCGGAAGGCATGGTCGCCATCAAGCATACGCGCCCAGAAATTTATTTTCCAACCTATACTCCATCCTGTAGCCATGTCTCCACGCTGCAGAAGAGTGTTACGTGCAGCCTGGAAGAGTTGGGGATTCTGTCTTGGAGAGAGCTGATTACTTGGATAGAGTCCATAGAGATGAGATATATGACGATGGTCGTCGCGAGGATTGTCGGCATCTATTATCCACTCTTGAAGCTGGTTATGGCGGCCTATCTGCATGGGAGCGAGCTGCGCTATGGTCTGCGAGAGCGAGTCTTCATATGCCTTGTTGCCTCCAAGCACCCGTGTGGCAAGAAGTGTTGAATTAAGTGCGTCAAAGGCAATCTGGTTGTCCATTGTACAACCAGCTGCAATGCTCGCCCCGTCGTTGCTATATCCATGTTCGGGCGACATGGAAGGTGCGGTGACGAGATATCCGTATCGTGGATGCTTGACAAGATAACTCATGAAGAAGTCGGCAGTGCCACGCAATGCTCCATAGTGACGACGCAAGAAGTCGGTGTCGCCCGTAAAGAGATAGTGCTGCCACAGATGCTGCGCCAGCCATGCGCCACCATTAGGCCACATACCGAAATAAGCGGCATCGACGGGACCAGAGATGCGCCAGATGTCGGTATTATGATGAGCCATCCAACCCTTTGCCCCATAGAGCACACGCGCTGCCTCGGCACCAGTATGTGTCAGGTCGTCGATCATCGAGAAGAGAGGTTCGTGACACTCGCTGAGATTAGCCACCTCAGCCGGCCAGTAATTCATCTCAGCATTGATATTTATGGTGTATTTGCTGTCCCAGGGAGCATACATGCCGCCATTCCACACTCCCTGAAGGTTTGCCGCCTGTCCGCCAGGCTGCGACGAGGAGATAAGGAGATACCTGCCATATTGGTAGAGGAGTGCTATGAGGTTCAAGTCGTCGCTTTGGTTGAAGAGTCTCACGCGCTCGTCGGTCTCAGCCTCTGAAGCCTTGGTCATGGGTATATTGAGTTGCACCCTATCGTACTGTTGGCGATATTTCTCCGTATGGCGTGCAAGGAGCTCCTCGTAGCTCATCTTCAATGCGGGCTTGAGTATTTTGCTGCATCGCGTGGCAGCATTTGCTGTCACGTCGTGATAGTTCACAAAGTTTGTCGCCCCAATGATAAATACTGTTGCCACAGAGGCATCTTTCACTGCTATGGCTTTCCCCTCCGCCTTTATCTTTCCATCGGCTTTTACCACGATGCGACATTCGGCATTGAGGGCTGCCTTTATTCCCTCTTGCTCCACTCCAGTGCAACGCATGGTGAGCTGACTACCCTTAGCCTCAACGACGGGGTTCAGTTCCTTGGCACAGTCGTAACCAAGGCCGAAGGAGAGAGCCTTTGGCTTGTTTGCCTCTACGCGAAGCACGATGACATTGTCGGCAAGAGAGGCGAACGCCGTACGCGAATATTCAACATCGCCAATGGCATAATTCACCGTTGCCGTAGCATTGGCAAGATTGAGGGCGCGAGTATATTGCCGAGGAGCGGCATCAGAGGCGACGCCACTATAGTCGAATGTCAGGCGAAGACTGCCCAATGGTAGGAAGCGCATGCCATGCTGACCTGTAAAGAAGGTCTTGTCTATCTTGTCTTGGGCTTCTTTGCACTTGTCGGCAAACACGAGTTGGCGTATGTCGTCAAGAGCGTCATGGGCAGTGGCATTTAGGTTGTTATGCGGTCCGCCTGCCCAAAAGGTCTCTTCGTTGAGCTGCAGTTCTTCCTTATCCACACCTCCAAACACCATCGCTCCCATGCGGGAGTTGCCAATGGGTAAGGCGTCAGTCCATACTTGTGCCGGACGGCTGTACCATAGTTTCATGTCCTGTGCCATTACCGACACCGAGAAGGCCAACAACAGGCCGAGTAATAGGTTCTTTCTCATTTTTTTGATAATAATTCAGGATTGGTTAATATAGTGATAAAAGTCACGTTAATCTTACTTCCTTCTGGTCACGACGGAAAACTCCTTTATTTGTGAAGTGATGTCGTTCTTACCTTGACGTACAGCCACCCTTATCACGGCTTGCCCGTCCTTTAGCTTCTTGTCGCCACGTATAGTGGCAGTATATTTCACACCCTTGCCAGGCATGATGCTCTCCACGAGTATGCTCGGCGAGATGTGTACATGCTTGTTGCCCGACGTCTCAACTACCATGGGCAGGACATCATAGATGACAGCCGACGAGCGATTCATAATCTCGAACGTCACCTTTGCCTCTTCTCCTGCATTAAGTATTCCGTTGCCGTCGCGATCCACGAATGTAGCATTACGCATTACCACGTCCTCGTTATAGTTGACGTTATATCCTGGCATCATCTGCTTCAGCTGGTCGAGCGACACCTCGTCGGGCTTGTATGACTTTGGCTCGACAGTGGAATAAGGTTGGCCAGATTTCGAGCCATGCTCAAACTCTATACGGTCGTCACCGCTATTTGTAGGGTCGAAACCGCTTTCGTCATTAGAGTATTGTCTGTTGTTGTAACGCTGATAATCGCGACTGTAAGGCACGGTGCGCTGCTCTTGGTACTCACGGTATTTCTGCTGTTCGGCACGGTCAGCAGCCGAGCCTATGGCAGCGCCGACGACGGCACCTCCTGCCATACCTATCAACGTGCCGATATCACTACCGCGCGGTCCGTCGGAGATACCTCCAATGGCCGAACCAATTATTGCGCCGAAATATGCGCCAGTACCTGCTCCTTGCGAAGCTAACGAGCCGTCACAACTCGATATCATGAGGCTGCCACATAATAATAGTACAAAGAGTTGTTTCATATTCATTCGATTTAGACGCCACAAATATACGCACTTTTCTTAAAACCACAAAAGTATTGGCAAGTTTTGTTTTTGTTGTTTAGATTATTTAGTACTAATAATATTCTATTGGTAGTTTTTCACTTACGGGGAAGTCTTCGTGATAGCCATCGTCAAAGACATAGCGTATGCGCCATCCGCGATAGGCTTCAGGCACGTGAAGAGTGTCAACAAGATGCCAACGGGGGCAACCGTAGTCGTGTGACTGGCGATAGAGGATGAGGCACGACGAGAGATAGTCGAGGTCGTAAAGCCCGCCTCCGATACAATCCTCTCCTTGGTTGACCAACTCAGAATGGAGAGAGACCATGCCTAAACGAAGACGGCCATCCATGGTGACAATGAATTTAGGTAGTGACATAAGTGAGTATTTTATTTAATGCTGCAGTACGAAAAAGGCTGGCACGAATGCCAGCCTATGTCTATTAAACCCGAAAACCCGGAATTAGTTTGCGAGCTTGCCGTCTGAACCCAGTACGTTCACAATCTTGTGGATGTACATCTTCTTCATGTTCTCGCGAGCTGGCTTCAGATACTGACGTGGGTCGAAGTCGCCAGGATGCTCAGCAAGGTGCTGACGGATGGCAGCTGTCATGGCCAGACGAGAGTCAGAGTCGATGTTGATCTTGCAAACAGCCGACTTAGCAGCCTGACGGAGCTGGTCTTCTGGAATACCGATAGCGTCTGGCAACTTGCCACCGAACTTGTTGATGGTAGCAACCTCGTCCTGTGGTACAGAAGAAGAACCGTGGAGAACGATTGGGAATCCAGGGAGCTTCTGCTCTATCTCGGCAAGGATGTCGAATGCCAATGGAGGAGGAACGAGCAGACCTGTCTTCGGGTCGCGTGTGCACTGTTCTGGAGTGAACTTGTATGCACCGTGAGAAGTACCGATAGAGATAGCGAGTGAGTCGCAACCTGTGCGTGTAGCGAAGTCGATTACTTCCTCAGGCTTTGTGTAGTGAGACTCAGCGGCAGAAACCTCGTCCTCAACACCTGCGAGAACACCGAGCTCAGCCTCTACAGTCACGTCATACTGGTGAGCGTAGTCAACAACCTTCTTTGCGAGAGCCACGTTCTCCTCGTATGGGAGGTGTGAGCCGTCGATCATCACAGAAGAAAAGCCCATGTCGATACAGTCCTTGCAGAGCTCGAAGCTGTCACCATGGTCGAGGTGAAGAACGATTTCAGGATGCTCACAACCGAGTTCCTTAGCATACTCTACTGCACCCTGAGCCATATAGCGGAGGATGGTAGCGTTGGCGTAATTACGTGCGCCCTTAGAAACCTGCATGATAACTGGAGACTTTGTCTCAACGGCAGCCTGTACGATAGCCTGCATCTGCTCCATAGTGTTGAAGTTGAATGCTGGAATAGCGTAGCCACCTGCTACTGCTCTCTTGAACATCTCGCGGGTATTCACGAGACCCAATTCTTTGTAACTTACCATAATAATTAATTTGTATATTTATTGATTTTATAAACCTATTATTTCTTTTTCGGCGACAAAGTTAGCATTTTTATTTCTGAAATACAAACGTTTTGTCGTTTTTTATCAAGCAAAATCTACAATTTTCACATAAATCAAACGTGATTTGTCTTTTTTGTGCGTTTTTGCAAAGTGAAGGTTGCAGATGAATTTTCATATTGCCGGTATATGCTAATGCTGATAGTCGAAGGATTTAAAGTCGGCTGAGCCGTTGCCAGTGGCGTAGATGCCAAGGATGACACCTGTGAAGCCTCCCACCACTTCAGTGCTCATCAGCTGAGGAGCGATGGTTCCGAGCGACTTGAGCGACTTCTCATCCTTGCCACAAAGGAACTCGTAGTTGTCGGGGGTGGCGCGGAGCACGAGCAGCTGCTTTGCGCTGTCGAGCCATAACCTCTCCTCTGTCTTCTCCAGGTTTTTCATGCGATAGCGCACGGTGGCGTATAGCTTGCCGTCATCGGCTCTGCCTACAAGTACTTCGCTATGTCCGTCGTGTATCTGGTAAGCGGTGAGTCCAGCCTCGTCGCCGGGCTTGAGCAGCGTGGCGTCGAGAGAGACGGTGACTGTCATGTCGGCATGCTGTTGGCGACGCCCCACGAAGGTTGGACGGTCGTTTTCGGTAAGCGAGCTTTTCGAACCATGAAGTCTCAGTGTACTGCCTCGCCGTTCGTATTTCGACGAGTCGGGGTTCTGGATATAGAGCCACTCGTGTCCCATGGCCTTAAAACCCTTTGCCGCCGTATTGGCAATGGCAGCCTGAGGGAGCGACGCGAAGTCGGTGTCTTTGTTTACTGGCTGAAGCGGTTTGCCATGGTTGACTACAGGCCATCCGTCGGCATCCCATTCCACAGGCACGAGGAAGGTCTCGCGTCCGAGGTGGTGATAAGTTCCGTTGTAGAGGCGGAAGGCGAGAAAGGTCATCCACCACTGTCCGTTAGCATCCTCCACGAGGTCGCCATGACCTGTTCCCTGTACCTGACTATCTTGTGCGGACAGGCAGCAATGGGTGAAGATGGGGTTGTGCGGACAGCTTTCATAAGGTCCATAGATGTTACGGCTGCGTGCCATGGTGAGGCGGTGGGCTATCTCTGTACCTCCTTCTGATATGAGCAGATAGTAATATTGGCCTTTCTTATATATATGTGGTCCTTCGGGATAGCGTCCGCCTGTGCCTTGCCATATGCCGCGGCTCTCCGTGAGTTGCTTTCCTGTGGTAGGATCTATCTCGCAGAGCGTGATGGTATTGTCGGGATTGCTGACCATATAGCATTTCCCGTCTTCGAAATACAGCGAGGGGTCGATGCCTTGCTGTTGCAACCACATAGGTTCGCTCCACGGTCCTTCGGGCGATGTGGCAGTGACCATGAAGTTGCCCCCATTGCCCACATTGGTAGTAATCATATAAAAGGTACCGTCGTTATAGCGTATTGTCGGCGCATATATTCCAAGCCACGACGATGCACCTTTGAGAGGCAACTGGCTATTACGGTCGAGCACATTGCCTATCTGTTCCCAATGAACCATGTCGTTGCTTTTGAAGATGGGCACACCGGGAAAATACTGGAACGAGGAATTAACGATATAATACTCATTGCCTACCCGGCATACAGACGGATCAGGGTGATAGCCTGGTATGAGCGGGTGTGCTGAAGCAGTCTTATCGGACATAGTATGAAGCGTGGCGGTTTGAGAATAGCTCTGTGCTGATAGCGACAAGGCGAGCAGAGCGGTAAGTACTGTTTTCTTTTTCATCGTTTAATATTTCAATAATTCAATTTTTCAATTTTCATTCACCACCACTCCGATTTGCCTTTTCCCGTCCATCATTATCTTCAAAGGATGCGGGAAGCGGACGTGTCTCACGAATTCTGTCTCTTCCACGGCAGGCATCTGGTCGAGGATATCCTGTCGGAAGATGCCGTCGTTGTTGTAAGTGTTGATGGTGAAATAGCCAACACCGAAGGAGGTGAGATTCTGGAAGAAGTGTGTTCCTTGGCTTGGATCAACGCGATAGTTTTTCAATCCCGACTCCACGATAAGACGTGCGCCACTAATGTGCGGCCACTTCACTGGTATGCCGAGCCAATAGTCGCTTGACCCCCATCGTCCTGGTCCCACGAGGATATATCCACGTTTCTCGTCGAGGAACCGCCGGTTAATGCGTTCCACCTGTTCGGCGATGGCAGGATTGTTAGCTGCGGTGAAGTCGTCGCCGGTCTTCACATAAACCACGTCGCAGACATCCTCGTTGATGCCATGTCCGAGGGAGTTGTATGAGCGTAGCAGACAGTTGTCGTCAGGAATAGCCGCCACGTCCTCGTCAAGCATCTGTTTGCTATCGACGATAGGTCGTATCTGCAGCAGATAGAACTCGCCTGTCCGGTCGGCATTGACATTACATGCGAACTCTATTTCCACTGGTCGTTTCATATCTCCTGCCCCGAAAGTCTGTGCCATCTGCAACAGTTCGGGAAGTGGAAACACGCCTTGTTGGAGTACTCCACAGAAGGAGATAACCTTACGTCCGCCTTCGTAGATGCCATCGCGGATTACCTGGTCATAAGGATCATAGGTAGAAGCTATATAGTTGAGCGCGCCGTCCTTGTCGGCTTCCTTCACGCGCAGGTTAAGTATGTTGAAACCATCGTCCACCTTGAAGTCTTCGCTCACGTTTTTCATGTCGAGAGCATAGAATCGTGTCTGTGTCTCGCGCAATGCAGTTTCCATCTCGCTTGTCTGCAGCACCTGGTGAGGATGATACGGACTAACCCTAAGTGTCTGTCCTCCATCGACAATATACTTGCCCAATCCCAAGGCGAGACTGGCTATGCCCTCTTCTGCCTTCTCGTCGCCGATAGGATAATAATTTATGGAGCGTAGCACACCGCTAAAGTTTGGGTAATACCGGTCGCCATACTGTTTTCCCACCACTTCCTGAAGAATAACTGCCATCTTCTCTTGGTCGATAACGTTGCTTGTGGCAGTCATATAGGCTTTCGAGTCCTTATAATACACTGAGGCATAGACGCCTTTGATAGCGCAGGCAAGCATTCGCAGCATCTCGTATTTATCCTCACGGTAAGGTACCATATATGTGGAATAGATACCGGCAAACGGCTGGTAATGACTGTCTTCGAGCAGCGACGACGAGCGTACAGCTATTGGTGACTTGACGGCGTCGAAGAACGTGAAGAAGTCGGCTATCAGTGAGTCTGGCAGTTGGGCGTGGAGGAAGTGACTCAGTATGACATCGTCAGGAGCGTCGCTCAGTGCTATCTGATAGAGGTTGTTCTTGTCCATAAACTCGTCGAAGATGTCGGTACAAAGCACCACGGTACGTGGTATCGACACCTGTACTCCTGGCAGTTGGTTCATCTCCGGATGACGTTTGATGATATTGTCGAGGAAAGCCAATCCGCGTCCTTTTCCTCCGAGCGACCCGTCGCCGATACGCGCGAAATGGCTATAGGCATCAAATTTCCCTCGGTCGAAGACGGCGACGATGCCTATGTTTTTCATCTGTCTGTACTGTACGATGGCATCGAAGATAATCTTACGATGCGCCTGCACGTCTTGTAACTTATGCCATGTGACGTGTTTCAGGAATTCCGACACGGGGAAGATGGCACGTGCGCAGAGCCAGCGGCTCATGTGGTTGCGCGAGATGTGGTAAAGCATCGAGTCGTCGGGTATCTTGAAGATATTGTCTTGAAGTTCCTTCAGCGAATGGATGCGCATCACCTCCTCTTGTGTTTTCGGGTTGCGGAAGATGAAATCGCCGAATCCCATGTGTGTCTCCATGAGATTTCTGAGATCGATATTCATCTTCTTTGAGTTTTTGTCAACGAAGCGGAATCCCTCTGCCTCAGCCTTTTTCCTGTTTTCGCTTTCCGAGCTCTGCAGTATGAGCGGCACAAACTCGTCGCGTCGTCTTATCTCACGTAGGAGCATCAATCCTGCTTCAGCCTCTTTCTCACTGCCTTTGTTTCCGTCCATGGGGAAACGCGTGTCGCTGATGACGCCAAGGGTGTTGTCATGATAACGCTCATAAAGCGCCATTGCCTCCTGATAGTTTCTTGCGAGCACCACCTTTGGTCGTCCTCGTTTTCGTTGCGATGCGGCATGCGGATTAAGAGCCTCGGTAGAGAATCGCTTGCTCTGTTGTAGTATATAATTATAGAGGTTTGGCAGAACGGATGAGTAGAACCTGATGCTGTCTTCTACAAGCAGTATCATCTGCACCCCGGCCTCGTTGATGTCGTGGTCGATATTCATCTTGTCCTCTATCAGTTTTATTATTGAGAGTATGAGATTGGTGTTGCCAAGCCAGCAGAAGATATAGTCGAACATCGAGAGATCTTCGTCTTGCATACGTCGGGTGATACCATGTGAGAAAGGTGTGAGCACGACGCAAGGGATATCGGGCGAGTCTGCTTTTACGGCACGTGCCACATCGAAGGCGTCGTTGTCGGCGTTACCCGGCATGCATATCACGAGGTCGATATCCGTGCTGCGCAGCACTTGGTTGGCCTCTTCCGTTGTACTCACCTGTGTGAAGGTGGGTGGATAGCGTAGTCCGAGGTCCATATACTCGTCGAAGATCTTCTCATCCACTCGTCCATCGTCTTCGAGCATAAAAGCGTCGTAGGGATTGGCCACGATGAGCACGTTGAAGATGCGTCGTGTCATGAGGTTGACAAACGAAACATCTCGTAGATAGAATTTATTCCATTCCTGTGGTATGTTTGTGTTCATTCTTTCACCTCCCAATGCATTATCTTTGATATTTGCGGTATCAGTGTCATGGCTATCTTTGTCTGTCCCTGATAGTTGGGATGCCAGTCCGATCCAAGATCCACATCGTCGTTGATGATATTATTCATGAGCATTGCAAAATGCACGTTAGGATAGATGTTTGCAGTGCTCTCCTTGAGCAGCTGTATGGCTGCACGCAGATAGTGGTTGGAAGAATGTGGTGTGATGCAAAGTATAGGCACGTTGTCGTATCGTTTGCTGATAGTCTCTATCATCTTGATATATGCCGCCACATATTTCTGTGCTTCGGGTATTGCCGTAGGCGAGAAATCGTTGGTTCCGATATTGATGGTGACGATATCTGGTCGTCGCTGGTTGTAATCGAAGGCCTTAGTTGAGAAGTCGTCGTATAGTTGTGTGTAGCGTGTTGACATGTTGACGGACGACTGTTGTTTCTTGTCACCCCAGTTTCTCACCATACCGTTGCCAGAGTGTGCTATGATGCGGTAGTCGGCGTCAAAATAGCGTGCCATGATAGGGATATATGCCTTGTTGCAGTTTTCGGTATCGAGTCTGAACCGTTCGCTTGCTGTGCGTCCCTCGGTACCATAGCCACAGGTGTATGAATCGCCGTAAGCCTCGATGAGTCGTTTCTTCGGTTCTACTGGTGTCAGTGTGCCATTGTCAGCTATTTCTATGGAATGTATTGTGGTACAACCATATTCGCCTTCTGTGCATTTCTGCAACATCAGTTCGTGTGAATCTTTTGAGAGATCGCTGGCAAGCACGTATTTTTGCGGACTTGTTCCCGTAATCTTCATTTTCTTTGTTACCTTTCCATCAATGATGACATTGTAGTAGCTTGTGCCTGTCTCTGAGGCGATGACGGCTATGTTTCCTCCTGTGAATCTTGTACGAAGGTATGTTCCCACCCAGTCGTATCTCACGCTGCCGTCGGCAAGTGTCTCAGTACGTCCGATGAAAGAGACGGCTTTATCGTTTGCCTTGACGTTTTTGCCTGCGGCAAGTGCCATTATGGGGAATAGAAGTAAAGCTATTGACAATAGTTTCTTGTTCATAATTAAAGTAATGTTATTAGTTCGACGCTGCAAACTTACACATTTTTTTTCAATTATGAGCAAAGATAGAGGGAAAAAATCACTTTTCGAACGAAAAAAGTGTTAGCTGCAAGGTGAATATTACCTTACGGCAGTGCGTTTTTGCGAGACACGCGATTTGTTAGGGTTCTTGTCTATCTCATCAAAAACGTTTGTCGATGCCTTTTCGGCGCCTTTTGTACCATTGTCAAGACTTGCCGTTTTATGCTTTTGCGCCAACGATTGTGTGGTTTGTTGTGTGACATGGCCTGTAGCATGCTGACGTTTGTCGCCCAACTTGTTGAGCGGTTTCGACGGTTTTTTATGTGCCTCTTTCAGCTCTTGCCATATAGGAGTGATGGAAGGCTCTGGAGCTGGTGTCTCGAAGTCGATCTCATATACGGCTTTGTCTTCCTTCGGCTTGAAGGGAATGATGAGTTCGTTGGCAAGTTCAACGGTGACCATTGCCACTCCTTGCGACAATATGCCGAGTTCGCGTGCAGCCCTATAAGAGAGGTCGATTATGCGTCCTCGTCCAAACGGACCGCGATCGGTGACTCTGACCACCACTGTGCGCCCGTTTTGTATGTTAGTCACCTTCAGCATCGTACCAAATGGATGTGTCCTGTGTGCGCATGTGAGGCTGTCGTGATGCAGTCGTTCTCCACTGCTTGTGCGGGTTCCGGTAGCGCGTTTTGAATAATAAGAGGCCTTACCCTTCTGTGGTTCTTGAGCGTATGAAGAATAAGGAATTAGGAATAAGGCATTAGGAATGAGGAATGCTAATATAAGCAGTCCTATGTTAAACTTTCGGTTTGCGCAGTAATTCCTCATTCCTAATTCCAATTATTAATATTATACGACTCCTTGTGCCATCATTGCATTGGCAACCTTCATAAAGCCAGCGATATTGGCACCTTTGACATAGTTAATGTATCCGTTTGGCTCCTTGCCGTACTTGACACACTGCTCATGGATATTGTGCATGATCTGATGTAGATTCTTGTCCACCTCTTCCTCGCTCCAGCTCAGACGGATGGCGTTCTGTGTCATCTCAAGACCTGATGTGGCAACGCCGCCGGCGTTTACTGCCTTGCCAGGAGCAAATAGCTGGCCTGCAGCGATAAACTTGTCAACAGCCTCGGCAGTACAGCCCATGTTAGACACTTCGGCTACGAGCAATGGTTCGTTGGCCAGAAGAGCATCGGCATCCTCACCGCTCACCTCGTTTTGTGTAGCGCATGGCAGTGCGATATCGCACTTCACTTCCCATGGGCGCTTGCCAGGAACGAATGTAGCTTCTGGGAATTCCTCTGCGTAAGGAGCGCAGACATCGTTTCCGCTGGCACGAAGCTCGAGCATATAGTCGATTTTCTCTCCACTGATGCCCTCGGGATCATAGATATAGCCGTCAGGACCCGAAATGGTGATTACCTTGGCACCTAATTGTGTCGCCTTGGTTGCCGCTCCCCAAGCCACGTTGCCAAATCCGCTGATAGCCACTGTTTTGCCCTTAATATCGAGACCATGAGTCTGCAACATCTCGTCAACGAAATAGAGTGCGCCGAAACCTGTTGCCTCAGGGCGAATCTTTGAGCCGCCCCATTCGAGTCCCTTTCCAGTTAGCACACCGCTCCATTCGTGCTTCAGTTTCTTATACATGCCGAAGAGGTAGCCGATCTCTCGTGCTCCCACACCGATGTCTCCTGCTGGAACGTCTTCAGACGGACCGATCACCTTGTATAGTTCAGTCATAAAGGCTTGGCAGAATCGCATTACCTCATTGTCTGAACGTCCACGGATAGAGAAGTCTGAACCTCCCTTGCCTCCGCCCATCGGCAGAGTGGTGAGTGCGTTCTTGAAAGTCTGCTCAAAGCCAAGGAACTTCAATATAGATAGGTTTACAGAAGGATGAAAGCGCAAACCGCCCTTATACGGACCGATGGCGCTGTTGAACTGCACACGATAGCCGATGTTGACGTGTACTTCGCCTTTATCGTCAACCCAAGGCACGCGGAATGTCAACACTCTCTCGGGCTCTACTATGCGCTCGATAATCTTTGCCTTCTCAAATTCTGGATGTTGGTTGTACACATCTTGAACTGACAAGAGGACTTCTCTCACTGCCTGCAGATACTCCAATTCACCAGGGTGCTTCTGCTCCAACTGTTGCATAATTTTTTCTACTTCCATAACGGTAGGTTTTTAAAATTGTTTCACTAAATGTCAATGTGTAATATATATGCCGCAAAATTAGGTTATTTTCCACAATCCTCCAAATGTTTCGGGTAATATTTTTGGTCTTTAACTTACATTTTGTTAATTATTGGCATTAAACAACATTTCTTAAACCTTTGCGCACCAAAGTTCGGGCTTTTCCGAGCTTTTTCTCCACGTATTTATACTTTAATCCGAGCGTTTCGGATATTTCCTTTACTTGCATCCCGTCGTAGAGGTTCATCTCGTAGATTTGTCTGTATGCCGGCGGCAAGGAGGCTATCTTGCTTTCGGCTACATTCACCATGTCTGCCATCACAAGGCGTAGTTCTGTATGTTCAGCCTGCCTTTCTGCTACCGCCGTCTCCGTCTTATTATATTGTCGTGCCACAGCCTTTCGCCTCACTATACTTATCGCCTTGTTTCTCACCATGGAGTGGGCCATGGCGGGAAGGGTGAGTGGAATGATGGACTGTTTCATACCTAACATGCGCACAAAACACTCCTGGACGACATCCTTTGCGTCTTCGAGGTCGTCGAGTATCTTATTGGCATATAGCCGAAGCTCGTTGAGATTGGCTACATAGTATTCGGTTATGATGTCTTCTGTGGTCTTTTGCATTGCTTGATATTTGTTTGGCACGATATGTAGGGCTTGTGCAATAGCGCACGAGCGACACTGCAAATTTAGCAAATCTTATCGTAATTTACAAACGTTTTTAGGTGAAAAATACACAAAAGTAACAAATGGCATTGGTTTTTGTTACATTTTCAAAAGTTTTTTGTTACATCTATGCCTCCGTTTCAGCAAATCACGGTCTTTTATCCATACACGGGAAACAAGACGACACATGGTAAATGGCGGGTGACATGAAGTGATAATAAAAAAAACTTAAACGCTTGCATATTCGGAAATGAATGTGTAACTTTGCAAAAATTTCGTATAAGTACTAACAAACAAGCTATCGTTTCAACTCATGAAAAAACTATTCATTACTGCCGTTGCGGCATTGTCGCTGTCGATGGCAACGGCGCAAGAAAGTGCTAAGACCTCCAATCCTATTCTTCCCGAGTTTCATGCCGACCCTGAGATCCTCTACTCAAAGATGACTGGCAAATATTACATCTACAGCACCACCGACGGCTATGAGCGTTGGGGCGGATGGACATTTAATGTCTTCTCATCTCCCGATCTCAAGAGATGGACCGACGAAGGACAAGTGCTCGATGTAAAGAGCGAGCAGGTAAAATGGGCGATGGGCAACGCATGGGCTCCAGCCGCTATCGAGGTGAGGCAGAAGGACGGGACATACAAGTATTATCTTTACTTCAGTGCCAACGCGGGGAAGAGGAAGGAGATTGGAGTGGCCGTGAGCGACTCGCCGACAGGTCCGTTTGTGGATTTCGGACAGCCTATCATTAGCGACAGTCCGGTTGGATGGGGACAACAGATTGACGTGGACGTGTTTCAAGACCCGAAATCGAAGAAATACTATATCTACTGGGGCAACGCTTATATGGCGGGAGCCGAACTTGAGAACGACATGACCACCGTGAAGAAGGAGACCATCAAGGTGATGACACCTGAAGGCGGCACTCTCCAGACATGGAAATATCGGGAAGCTCCATACGTGTTCTACAGAAAGGGGAAATACTACTTCCTCTGGTCAGTCGATGACACCGGGTCGCCTAACTATCACGTATGCTACGGCACGTCCTCCTCGCCCTTAGGTCCAATCAAGGTGGCCGACGATCCTATCATTCTTAAGCAAGATCCTGGACAGCAGATCTACGGTACCGCCCACAATTCTGTGCTAAAGGTGCCTGGCAAAGACAAGTGGTACATTGTTTATCACCGCATCAACAAGGACTACATAGATCGTGCCAAGGGTCCGGGATATCATCGCGAGGTATGTATTGACCGTATGACTTTCGACAAGAAAGGGAACATCGTCAAGGTGAAACCGACGTTATAATGTAGCTGACGAGTTGACAAGCCGTTTGCCTGTTAACTCGTCAGTTACACCTTATTATATATATTGCTATTTCGTTTATGCTCAACAGGGGAGGGGGAAAGGAGCCAAGTATGTATGGGAAGTCGAGTTACCTTTTGTATTTCTTGTTTAGCTTCTCAAGTCTCTTATATTCCTTCTTTGTCAACCTCATAAACGATCCATGCTGCGGACCGTTGACTCCTTTTATATCTACAGGGTCGGAGAAATTGCGCATGTTGCGATCGGCACGGCAGATGCGGTAATGCTTCGGACGCGACGAATATTCGATATACCCTATTCGCCACGTATCATCGCCGACAAGTTGGAAGGCTGACACTCCCTCGCATTTTTTATTTCCTTCGAAGTCAACATAGTCGTCGTCCACAGGCAAGCTCCACGGGCCAGTAAGAGACGGGGCGGTAGAAGTAAACAATCCGGGACGCCCGCCCTCTTTCTTTATCATCATGTGATAGAGATTGTCTGAAGGCAGCAAGTTGATGTCGGCATCGATGGTAGCATACCCCCAGTCAAACAATAGTCGTGGTTTTGTGATACGAGTAAACGACAGGTCAGCATACGAATAGTACATACGGTCGTAAGCCTCTTCCTCGCGGTTCCACATGGAATAATAGATGAAGTAACCGCCCTCGGTACCGTCGGGCCAACGATAGGAAGGATCCCAGAATATCTGCGGTGCCCATACGCGGTTCACCTTCGACCAGTCATTATACACATCGGGCGACTCTGGATCGCAGAATATCGACGAACCACTGCGGAAATCAAACGTCACCGACTGCCAGTTGACAAGGTCGTCTGAGCGATGCAGATTGATTCCATAGTTGTCCCAGACCTTGCTCTTCCTCACACACATATCGGTTGTCACCATGAGATATCCCTTGGCATCGTGCGTGCGGCAGATGTAAGCGTCGCGCGTTCCTCCTTCTATCTTCGCATGCTCGTATGGCGAGAAGATGCTGTCACCATTGATGATGTCGTGATAGTTCATTCCGTCACGACTCACGGCGTATGCCGTCCACTCTCCGCGGTCGCTCATGTGGCAGAAGAGATAGCCATAATCACCTTTCTGAGGATTTTGGGCAATGGCGGTGGCAGAAACCGTAAAAACTGCAAAGCCAAGTAGTTGTTTTCTTATTCTTCGTATCATTTGTATGTTATTAGTTAGTTTGTAAATGTTTGCAAAGGGAATGCAAGTCGAGCGCAAAATCAACAAACTCGCTTGATTGTTTTGCCGAACCGATGGAGCAGCGAGTGAAGAGCCGAGCTTACTCGAGCTATTCCGAGTCGCGACAGAGGTCGACGAAGTCAAATGCAACTTTCCTTATGCAAAGGTAATGCTTTTATTATTTATCTCACCCCATTTAACATTATTTATTTGGAAACGATGTGTATTTTTGCAAAATAATCTGTATTTTTGCAGTCCTAACAAAAAGAAATGTCATGAATCACCTCTTGTTGATATTCGTTGGAGGAGGCGTAGGAAGCGTCCTCCGCTATCTCGTAGGAAGGATGGTCAGCGGTTCGTGCCAAGGCTCATTCCCATGGGGCACCTTCACAGCAAACATCATCGGATGCTTGCTCATCGGGCTCATCACGGCTGCCATCGCCCGATGGCACCTGACAGAGGAGATTAGGTTGCTGTTGGTAGTGGGTCTCTGTGGCGGCTTCACCACTTTCTCCACCTTTAGCAACGAGACCTTCCAGCTCCTATCCTCTGACCATGTAGCCACGGCATTGGCATACGTGGCAAGCAGCATCGTCATAGGCGTGACAATGACCATGATTGCCATCAAACTCAGTTAATAACTCAAAAAACGCTATGAATACTAAGACAAAATCATCACTTATCATTAGGCTGTCGCTAATATTAGCAGTTCTCCTATTCTCCACCGACCAGGCATCGGCAAAAGACAAGGGCGACTGGTGGATGGAGGCGGAAGACAAGGCTTCGACAGTCACCAACCGTGACGGGATAATCGATATCGTCGCACCAAAGGGACTCACGCTCTGGAACACCAACCTCATGCAGGGAAACACCGTCATCGAATACGAGGCACGCATCGTCAGCGACCCTCGTTTCAAAGACGACAAAGGCAACAATCGCATCAGCGATCTCAACTGCTTCTGGATGGCGGAACGATGTGGCGGCTGCGGAGGCAAGTTCGTCAACAACTACGCCCTGAGACTTTATTATATGGGATATGGCGGCAACTGGAACACCACAACCCGCTTCCGCCGATATACCGGCTACCCGATGACCACCGACAGTCTTTGGCTGCGCCCCGTCATCCTTAAGGAATATACCGACCCTGCCCACCTGATAAAGGGCGACCACTGGTACAGCATACGAATCGAGGTAATCGACGGACGGGTAAAATACTTCATCGACGGCGAATGTCTCGTAGATTATGTCGATCCACGACCACTGACACGAGGGTATTTCGGTTTCCGCACCACGCTGTCTCATGCCCAAATGAGAAACTTCAGATATACTTGCTCCGACCCCGACAAGGAAGGCGTCACCATCGCATGGATAGGAGCAAAAGGACAAGGACCGCAGACCTTCGGCGTGCCTTTCGCACAGGGCGAGACTCGAGGCGAGGACTTTACCCTAACCACCGACAAAGGTTTGCGTCTGCCTTTTGAGAGCCGCAGGTTGGCATCATGGCCCGACGGTAGCGCCAAGTGGCTTTCGTTCACGGCTGTAATACCTAATGGCACTGGCTCTTGCCTTCTCACCAAATCCTTTGCAGAGGGAAAAGGCTCTAAGGCCAAGAAAAACATTAAAGACAAGAACAAGACTGAAGTTAATGACAAGGCGACCGCCTTCCCTTCTTTCTACGTCACCCTCAACCATCGTATCTGCCCGGTGCTGCGTCATGAGACCGAAAGGCAAGGAAGGATATGCACTGTTGAAAAATACGTCGGAAAGAACTTCATCATCCGAACCTATTCATACAAGGGGAGCAAAGAGAAGAAACTCGTCCACACGCTACTCGTTGACAGCGCCCTCAACAGAGAAGGACTGAACGAGCTGTCGCTCCACTTCCGTGTCCCCATGCACGGCGAAGCTTACCAACGCTATGTAAGATTCGACGATCACAAACCTATGTCGGTACAGCCTCTCATCGCACGACGCAAGATTGATCTCGATCAAATGGATAGCATCACCAAGGTAACACTGACACAAATAGCAAAATGGGACTGTTTCAGACTCAGTCAACTGTCGCCAAATGGATACTCCATACGCAAACGAGCCACCGAAAGGTCGCCATGGATAGGAACCATCGAGGGGACAAGAAGCAACGGTCTCGTCACCGTTGGCGACAACAGCTCATTTTCCTCCTTCCGTCTGAAAGACTTCTGGCAGAGCTATCCCTCAACTATTGTCGTTGACAAGATGCGCTCCGACACCGCCATCGTGACCATCAGCCTCTATTCGCCCGAGGCAGAACCTTTCAGCTTCGAACACTATGACACCGTCGCCCACAGTCTCGAATCGGCCTACGAAGACGTGCAACCAGGCATGAGCACCGCATGGGGCATCGCTCGCACATCTACCATCTTCATCGACGCCGAAACAGACAACGATACACAGATGCTTCCCACACCCGAATACCTGCACCGCAAAAGGGCATTCGGCATTTGGAGCTTGCCCGTACGGCTGACGCCACGCGACTGTCTTGTGGAAAACACCCTCGACAGTATCATGCGCTTCTATAAGACCGAAATAGAACGCCACGGATGGTACGGATATTTCAACTACGGCGACGTGATGCACGCCTATGACAGCTCACGCGACGAGTGGAGATACGACGTGGGCGGATATGCATGGGACAACACCGAACTCGCCTCACCCACCATGTTCTGGTACCAATTCCTGCGCACTGCCGACCCCGAGGTGTGGCGAATGGCCGTGGCCATGACACGCCACTGCTCAGAGGTCGATACTTACCACATTGGCCCTCACGCCGGTCTCGGCTCCCGACATAATGTGGTTCACTGGGGATGCGGAGCCAAAGAATCGCGCATCAGCGAAGCATGGTGGAACAGATTCTATTATTACCTCACGGCCGACGAACGTCTGGGCGACATAATGCACGAGGTGGCTGACGCCGACACGTTGCTCTACACCCTCGACCCCATGCGCCTCGCACAGCCACGCAGCCTCTATCCCTGCTCGGCACCGGCACGACTCAGAATCGGCCCCGACTGGATGGGATATGCAAGCAACTGGTTTACCGAATGGGAGCGCACTGGAAGCAGACGCCACCACGACAAGCTTCTCGCCGGCATCACTTCTATCACACGTCTGCCACACGGATTCTTCCAAGGTCCCATGGCCCTGGGTTACGACCCCGCCACCGGCATCCTTTCCACCGATATGCCCGACGCACAAACCACCAATCACCTGATGCCTATCATGGGAGGATTCGAACTTATGGGCGAAATGATGCTTTCCATAGACAGTCCCGAGTTCTTCTACTGCTGGGGGAAACATAACAGCACCTACAAGGAGATGGCGTGGAAGATAAAACACAACAAGTTCCGCATCCCCAGACTGCAGGCATGGGCTGCATGGCAAGGAATGGCTCCATTGGCACAACAGGCATGGGACAGTCTGCTCGAAAATCTCCCCCTCGCACCAAAACCTTCACTCTGGACTAACGACTGCGCCACATGGACCATGGATGCCATCTTCATGCAAGAGACAATAAGACTTTATTAACAATAAACATTCAAACAATGAAAACTATTCTCACAACTATCATTACACTCGCTTCGTTCACTGTCAGCGCACAACAGGTGGTGAACGACGCCACCGCCCCACTCCACCTTATGAAGCCCGCATACACCTATCCCTACGGTGTGCCCGACAAAAAAGAGGTGAAGGCAAGCATCGACCGCATATTCGACTATCTCGACAGGACGACATTCGCCGAACTCGACGTCTCGGGCAAACAGCTGCGACGCGGCGACTTCCGCCTCACGTCATACGAATGGGGTGTGACTTATTCCGCCATGATGAGGGCAGGCGAACTCACCGGCGACACACGCTACACACGCTACGCCGTCGATCGCATGAACTTCCTCGCCGAACAAGCGCCACGCTTTATCAAAATGAAAGAGAAAGGCGAACAGATTGACAACCTCATGGAACAAGTCGTCTCCCCCGACGCCCTCGACGACTGCGGAGCCATCTGCAGCGCGATGATCAAGGCGAGAAACACCGGATATAAGTCATTGGACATAAAACAGCCCCGACTGTGGGACGAACAGATCGACCGATACTACGACTTCATCGCCAACAAGGAATACAGATACACCGACGGACAGTTCGCCCGACTCCGTCCTGTAAAAAACACTGTGTGGCTCGACGACATGTTCATGGGAATACCGGCCCTCGCCTTCAACGGCAACTGGGACGAGGCCGTAAGGCAGTTCCGACTGTTCCGCGAAAAGATGTGGGTGGCCGACAAACAGCTTTACCGACACGGATGGACACCTACGGCCGACAACTACCACCCATCGTTCTTCTGGGGACGCGCCAACGGATGGGCGCTCCTCACCGCCTGCGAACTGCTCGACGTGAAGGAAGACCCTTTCGTCCTCGACTGCTTCAAACAGCACCTTGCTGGGCTTCTTGCACTACAGTCACACGACGGCGCATGGCATCAACTCCTCGACCGCAACGACACCTATCTCGAGACATCCTGCACCGCCATCTATGCATACTGTCTGGCTCATGCCATCAACAAGGGATGGCTCGAACCTGAGCCATACGTCGGACAAACGCTGCTGGCTTGGCATTACGTCAACGCTCACATCACCGCCAATGGACAAGTGGAAGGCACATGCGTAGGCACAGGACTGGCTTTCGACCCTGCGTTCTATGCCTATCGCCCGGTAAACAACTATGCTGCCCATGGCTACGGCCCCGTGATATGGGCTGGAGCTGAAATCATCTGCCTCCTCGACTCACTGTGCATCAAGACCAACGACAGTGCCGTACATTTCTACCCCGAAGATCCCGGCACCGATGAACCTATTTTTTATGTAAAATAAAAACGAGCTTAGCTCAAATCATGGATATTTAGAAGTTAACTTCCTTAACTTCTAAATATCTCCTTTCTTCCCTACCTCCTAAGAGTTGAATGAAAATTTGAAAAAACATCCAAAAAGATAGTTTTTTGGACAATAATTGCAGTTTGATTCATTTTTTTCCTGCTAACTTTGCAAAAAATTAGCAATCATTTAAAAAAAAATGAAATCAATTATCAGAAAAACCCTTCTTATGGCAGCTCTCGCAACAGCAGCCATGACGTCAGAGGCAATGCCAAAGGTATTCGACCTCACAAAACCGCAACCAACATACAACGACTCCATCGGCTATGGTTACGACATCAACACTAAAAGCCGCAAAGACGGCGACGGATTCTATTTCTCTATAAAAGTGCCCGACGGCAACTATCTCGTCACCGTCACCTTAGGCTCGAAGAAACATCCCGCCGTCACCTGCGTCAGAGCCGAGTCACGACGCCTCATGATAGAAAACTGCAAGACAAAGAAAAAGGAACTGCAGACCTTCTCCTTCGTGGTAAACAAACGCTCGCCATATATCAACGAGAAGATGAACGTTAGACTCAAACCACGTGAACACGACTACCTTAACTGGGACGACCGCCTCACACTTGAATTCAACGGCGAGAACCCCGCCGTCACCTCTATCGAGATCCAGCCAGCCTCCGATGGCGTGCGTACCGTCTATCTCTGCGGCAACTCTACCGTCGTTGACCAAAACAGCGAGCCTTACGCCTCGTGGGGACAGATGGTCACCCGATGGTTTGGCAACAATGTAGCCATATCCAACCATGCCGAGAGCGGACTTACCGCAGGCTCATTCCTCGCCGGCAACCGACTGGAAAAAATCCTCACTACACTCAAAAAAGGCGATTATGTCTTCTGTGAGTTCGGACACAACGACCAAAAAGAAAAAGGCGCCGGAGCTGGTGCATGGTACAATTTCCAATACAACCTTAAGATATTTATAGATAAGGTGAGAGCCAAAGGCGCTGACATAGTCTTCTGCACACCCACACAACGAAGGGCTTGGGACAAGGACAACCTCCACATCATCGAGACTCACGGCGACTATCCCGACGCCATGCGCTCTGTGGCACAAAGGGAACATGTGCCCGTAATAGAGATCCACGACATGACACGCACATTCTTCGAGACACTCGGATACGAAAACAGCAAGCTCTCGCTCGTACACTATCCTGCTGGCACATGGCCCGGACAAGACAAAGCCCTTGCCGACAACACCCATTTCAATCCTTATGGTGCCTACGAGGTGGCAAAGATGATCGTCATGGGCATCAAACAGCTCCAACTGCCAGGTCTTGCTGACAACATCCTACCCGATTGGCAAGACTTCGACCCGGCACAGCCCGACAACTTCTCTGCCTTCAAATGGTATCCCGCTGCTGTCAGCGACACAACCAAACCCGACGGCAACTAACACAAAAAACTCGATAATGCCAAAAAACAAGGAAAGGAAATCAAAAAACCTTGTTTTGTATCGGGTTTTGTAGCTACCTTTGCAGCAGAATAATAAAAATCGAAGAAAACAAATACCTAAAAAATGAATCAAAGAAGTTACTATTTCGCTGTTGATCTCGGTGCCACCAGCGGACGAACCATAATAGGAAGCATCACCGACGGCAAACTTGAGCTGGAAGAACTGACTCGTTTCGACAATGCCATCATCGAGACTGGAGGACACTTCTACTGGGACATCTTCGCCCTGTATAACGAGATCATCAAGGGACTGAAACTCGTTGCACAACGCGGCCTAAAAATTACAAGTATCGGTATCGACACCTGGGGATGCGACTTCGTATATGTAGGAAAGGACAACGCCATACTGCGCAATCCTATGGCTTACCGCGATCCTCACACCGAGGGCATCATGCAGCAGTATTTCGACGAGAAGATCGACCGTCAGACTGTGTACGACAAGACTGGCATCCAGTTCATGAACTTCAACTCGCTGTTCCAAATCTATGCCATGCGCAAGGCGGGCAACACCGCCCTGGAGAATGCAGAGAAAATACTGTTCATCCCCGACGCCCTAAGCTATATGCTCACCGGCAACGCCATTTGCGAATATACTGTGGCTTCAACCTCGCAGATCCTCAATCCCAAGACCGGCGACCTCGACGCCACACTCGTCGAGAGCCTCGGACTTAATAGAGAGCATTTCGGCGTCATGACGGCTCCCGCCACCATCATCGGCACCATCACTGAAGAGGTGCAGAGAATGACAGGACTGGAGGCTGTACCCGTAATCGCCGTGGCTGGTCACGACACGGCAAGTGCCGTAGCCGCAGTCCCCGCCGCCAACGAGAAGTTCGCCTACCTCAGCTCCGGCACATGGAGTCTCATGGGCATCGAGACTCGCCACGCCATAATCAACAGCCACAGCTTCGACCTCAACTTCACCAACGAGGGCGGCATCGACGGCACCACACGCTTCTTGAAAAATATTTGTGGCATGTGGATCTACGAGCGTTGCCGCAAGGAATGGGCCGATGCCCCTAAGTCTCATTCAGAGCTACAAGCAGAAGCTATGAAGCAACCGGCTTTTGTCAGCCTCATCAACCCCGACGATGCCGCGTTTGCCAACCCATCATCGATGACCGAGGCCATACGCAGCTATTGCAAGCGAACCTCGCAGCCCGTACCTGAAGGCTACGCGGCACAATGCCGTTGCATCTTCGATAGCCTCGCACTGCGCTATCGTCAGGTATTCACATGGCTGAAAGAGTTTGCCGACTTCGACATCGACATCCTCCATATCATCGGCGGCGGCTCGCTCAACAACTACCTCAACCAAGCCACGGCCGACAGTTGCGGCGTCACCGTGTTGGCAGGTCCACAGGAAGGCACCGCCATCGGCAATATCATGCTCCAGGCAAAGGCATCCGGCTCAGTAAGGGACATCTGGGACATGCGCAAGATTATCGCCCAGTCTATCGAAATGCGCCGCTTTGAGCCAAAAGACAAGGCTTTGTGGGACGAGGCATACGAGAAGTTTATGAATATGATTAAGAGTTAAGGAAGACGTTTCCTTTGAAGTTCAAGAAATTGAGTGATTATAATAAAGCATTAACATTAAATCAAAGACATAAATATGAAAGAAGAATTAATCCTTAAGAACTATGAGATTGCCAAGGAGCGTTATGCAGCTCTTGGTGTTGATACCGACAAGGCTATCGAGACTTTACAGAAAACCCCCATCTCGCTGCATTGTTGGCAGGCTGACGATGTCGTTGGCTTCGAAAGCGGCGCGGCAGCATCGGGCGGCATCCAGACCACAGGGAACTATCCTGGCAAGGCTCGCAACATCGAAGAGCTCCGTCAGGACATCGACAAGGTACAGTCACTGCTCGCCGGCACCTACCGTCTTAACCTCCACGAGATTTATGGCGAGTTTGGCGGAAAGTTCGTCGATCGCGACCAGGTAGGCGTAGAGCACTTCCAGGGATGGATTGACTGGGCAAAGGAGCACGACATGAAGCTTGACTTCAACTCCACCTCATTCTCTCATCCAAAGAGCGGCAACCTCACATTGTCAAATCCCGACAAAGCCATACGCGACTTCTGGATTGAGCACACTAAGCGTTGCCGCCACATCGCCGAGGCAATGGGTAAGGCTCAGGGCGATCCATGTATCATGAACATATGGGTTCACGACGGCTCGAAAGACCTCACCGTAGAGCGTCATCGCTATCGTCAGATCCTCAAGGAGAGCCTCGATGAGATCCTTGCCGAGGACCTGCCAAACATGAAACCTTGTCTTGAGGCAAAGCTGTTCGGTATCGGCCTTGAGGCATACACCGTAGGTTCACACGACTTCTATGCTGGCTACTGCTCAAAGAACAATGTCATCTACACCCTCGACACAGGCCACTATGAGCAGACGGAGAACGTCGCCGACGCCATCCCTTCGCTGCTACTCTTCGTTCCTGAGCTCATGCTTCACGTGTCTCGCCCCATGCACTGGGATTCCGATCATGTCACACTCTTCGACGACAACACCCGCAACCTCTTCTCGGAGATGGTACGCGCCAATGCCCTCGACCACTGCCATATCGGTCTCGACTATTTCGACGCCTCCATCAACCGCATCGGAGCCTACATCATCGGTGTACGCGCTGCACAGAAGTCTCTGCTCCAGGCCTTCCTCGAGCCTCTCGACCTCCTGCGCAAGTACGAGGACGAAGGCAAACTCTTCCAGCGTCTTGCCCTCCTTGAGGAAGAGAAGACCCTGCCGTTCGGTGCTGTTTACGACTATTTCAACCTCAAGAACAACATTCCTGTTGGCGAGACATTCATCGCTGAGGTAGAGAAATACGAAAACGAGGTTCTCTCGAAACGAGGATAATCACAATGGATATCATACTCGGTCTAATAATAATAGCCATCGGAGCCTTCTGTCAAAGCAGTTGCTACGTGCCCATCAACAGGATCAAAGACTGGAGTTGGGAGAGCTACTGGATTGTACAAGGAGTCTTCGCATGGCTTCTCCTACCGCTGCTGGGAGCGTTGCTCGCAGTGCCGGCAGGACACTCACTCGCTGAACTGTTCTCTTCCGACAACTCTTTCAACATCCTCATGACCGTCGTCTTCGGTATGTTGTGGGGTGTTGGCGGACTCACCTTCGGCCTCTCTATGCGTTATCTCGGAGTAGCTTTGGGTCAAAGCATAGCCCTTGGCACATGTGCAGGACTCGGCACCGTGATGGGTCCCGTACTCCTCAACCTCTTCTTCCCCGAACAGGATGCCCTTTCCTCTCTTACGTTTTCTGTCATCGCCGGAGTGTTGGTAACACTCTTAGGCATCGCTATTATTGGCGTTGCGGGCAGCATGAAGTCTGCCTCCCTGTCCGAAGAGGAGAAGAGAGCTGCCGTCAAGGACTTCAACTTCCCCAAGGGACTCGCCATAGCCCTGCTTGCAGGATTCATGAGCGGATGTTTCAACGTAGGTCTTGCCTTCGGAGCCGACATCAACTTCGGCGAGCTTACGCCTGACATGTACAAGACCCTTCCCGCCACGCTGCTTGTCACCGTGGGCGGATTCCTCACCAATGCCGTCTATTGTTTCTGGCAAAACAGCCGCAACAACACATGGGGCGACTATAGCAAGGGCTCGGTATGGGGCAACAACGCCCTCTTCTGTCTCCTTGCTGGCGGTCTGTGGTACAGTCAGTTCTTCGGTCTGTCGCTCGGCAAGGGCTTCCTCACCGAGTCGCCTACACTGATGACCCTATCCTTCTGCATACTCATGGCTCTCAACGTAGTGTTCTCTAACGTCTGGGGCATCATCCTCAAGGAGTGGCAAGGCTGTTCACGCAAGACCATCACAGTGCTCGTAGTCGGTATTGCCGTCCTCGTCCTATCCTGCTTCCTTCCGCAGATGATATAGTAGTTAGTTGACAATGAGGCGATGGTGGCTCCAATGCCCGCTGATGTAGGGTCTTACTTCATGTAAGACCGCCCGCTGCGAAACCTTCACGAAACCACCACGTAACCGCCGCGAAACCGCCGCGAAACCACCGCAATATTCCTTAAAACGAACAAAAAAATTGAACAATGAGAAGATTTGCATTTAAGATGTACCTCAAGCCTGGATGCGAAGAGGAATACGCCAAGCGCCATGCAGCAATATGGCCAGAGCTAAAACAGATGATAAAAGACCAAGGCGTCAGCGACTACAGCATCTTCTGGGATCGCGACACCAACATTCTCTTTGCCGTACAGAAATGCGACAAGGACACCAACAGTCAAGACACCACCGATGTTGACCCCATCACCCAGCGTTGGTGGGACATGATGGCTGATATCATGGAAGTAAATCCCGACAACTCGCCTGTCAGCATCCCTCTTGACGAACTGTTCCACATGGATTAAATAAGGTAAAAAGATAAAGGGTTTATTATTTGAGAATCCCTACAGCCGTGGCAACCACACCACATGCTGTAGGGATTTCTCTCTCTTGTCTGTTGATGAGAATGAGGAATTAGTCGAGAGTGTCGAAAAAACACATATCTTTTGTGATTGTCACCCAAAAACTTGCATAACAAAAAGAAAAGCATTACCTTTGCATAAGGTAAGCTACATTTGACTTCGTCGACCTCTGTCGCGACTCGGAATAGCTCGAGTAAGCTCGGCTCTTCACTCGCTGCTCCATCGGTTCGGCAAAACAATCAATCAAGCTTGTTGATTTTGCACTCGATTTGCATTACCTTTGCATAAGGTAAGCTACATCTCGGCAAAACAATCAAGCAAGCTTGTTGATTTTGCACTCGATTTGCATTACCTTTGCAAAAATATTTGAAACTAAAAAAGGAAAATTATCGTGAGAGTAAAAATTCAGACTTCATTAGGCGACATCATCGTGCGCCTTTATGACGAGACACCACGTCATCGTGACAACTTTGTGAAACTCGCTAAAGAGGGATATTTCGACGGGACGCTGTTCCACCGTGTAATCAAGGACTTTATGATACAAGGCGGCGACCCAGACTCCAAAGGTGCACCGGCAGGAAAGAACCTGGGCACAGGCGGTCCCGACTACACCATCCCCGCAGAATTTGTGTTCCCGCAACTGTTCCACAAGCGTGGCGCACTGAGTGCCGCACGCACCGGAGACGAGGTGAACCCCGAGAGGGAGAGCAGCGGCAGCCAGTTTTATATCGTATGGGGAAAGACATACAAGCCAGCTGAACTAAAGCAGATGGAGAGGCAGATGGCCATGCAGCAGGAACAGGCCGTGTTTAACAGGCTTGTGGCCGAAAACAAGTCGAAGATCATGGAGTTGCGTCGCAACCGCGACCGTGCCGCCCTTCAGGAACTGCAAGACGACCTCATCGCCCAGACGCATGCCATCACTGCCGAACAAGGCGCACCGAAGTTTACCGACGAGCAGGTGCAGGCCTACACCACAATCGGCGGCACGCCGTTTCTCGATAACCAATATACGGTGTTTGGCGAAGTGGAGGAAGGACTCGATGTAGTGGAGACGATACAGAACGTAGCCACTGGCCGCAACGATCGTCCTGTAGATGACGTCTCGATGACGGTGATGATGATTTGACAGCGACGGCAACGTGTACGTTATTTTATACACCCACAGTTCTTGAAAGCGCAATTGTCGCACTTGGCGGCGCTCATTCTGCCGTTATGTATCACAAATGTTCATGTTGTCAACAGTTGTATTTTAAAGTAATGCACAATACATATTAAGGGTAAAAAAAAGCGGCACAGGGACTTGAGTCCTGTGCCGCTCTATATTTTGTAGCAAGGGAATGCTACTGAGCAAAGGTGACGTGTGTCAAAGCTGCTATAGTCAAATGTTTTTTATTTCATATATCTTCTTATTTCAAGTATTCAGCCAACGAAGAACGGATATCCTTTAGGCCCTTTGCCACGCTCTTAGCGTTGAGTTGCGCACCCTTGAACGAGGTGTGGGTATGGTCGTGGTTGTAGTAAGCCTTAGCTTTCTTTTGTCCCTTACGGTCGAGATAGTCGGCAGAGATATTGTGGACATCCACAAACTCCACTCCCGTTTCAGCAACCACCTCGCGATACCACTTGCCATAGGTGTCGTTACGGCGCTCTATCTTTCCTCCCGGCCATTCGTTGCGCGGGGTAAGCGAGACGAGGATGGGCGTGGCACCCTTTTCCCTCACGTCCTGTATGAACTTCTTCAAATACCATCCGAAAGAATAGACCACCTCATACTGTCCGCTGCCTTCGAGCTTATAGACATGACTGGTGTCTTTGGTGCAGGCAATGGTACCACGCATCTTTTGCTTGTCGATAGGTCCGATATCGTTATGTCCGAACTGGATGAGTACGTAGTCGCCCTTCTTCAGACTGTTATATACCTTGTCCCATCGGCCTTCGTTGAGATAGGTGCGTGTGCTGCGTCCCGCCTTGGCACAGTTGACACAGGTGATCTTCTTCTGGTCAAACACGGTGTAGGCCTGCGAACCCCATCCCCACATGCCGTCGGGGTTGGAGTCCTCGTTTTTCACGGTGCTGTCGCCGGTGATGAACACTACGGGCTTTCCCTCCTCGCGTTCTACATCGACGGTAGGCAGGGCTACATTGACCATCATTGCCTTCAGCGCGGCGAGTTTCGGGTCGTCGCTCTCAGCTATGCCTTCAGCCGCCGAACGCGCGTTCATCATCGCTCCGAAACGACTGGTGTGTATATGGTCGGTGTAGAAGTGATATTTCTCTTTCCATGGCCCGTAGCTGTCGAGCTTTGCCGCCGAGCGTTCATTGAGATCGACGAAAGGCACGTTTTCCTGCTGAGCTACCTGTCGAGCCCAAAGTCCGAAGGTCTTATCGACGCGGACAATCTTTCCATTGTCATCATAGGCGTCGCGAGGCGTTAGCGACATGAGTATGGCATTTGCGCCCACTGCCTTACAGTCGTTGATATAGCGGCGGAGATATTCGCCATAGGTATATACGGTCTCCTTCACGCCCGTCTCCTTGATGGTCACGGGCAGCGAGTCGTTGCCTATGCCAGGTATGCTGGCGCGCGCTCTTCCGCTATCGTACGGTCCGTTGTCGTTATGTCCGATGGAGATGATCACCCAGTCGCCTTTCCTTAATCCCTTTCTCACGTCTGGCCAAAGTCTGTTGTAGAACGTGCGGCTACTGGTGCCGCCGAGTGCTTGGTTTTCGACGGTGATACGGTTTTCGTCGAAGAAGGCATGGGCATAGAATCCCCATCCCCACTGTCCGTTGTTGCCGTTACCGAGGGTTCCGTTACGCATGGTAGAGTTTCCCACGAGGAAGAGCACGGGGTTGTCTCCCTTTCGGCTGGAGCCTGCGGGGACGCGTGCGGTCTCCGCCTTTCCGAGACTGTCGAGTGTGAGGTCAACGACTTTGTTGACGTCTTCCATTGGAGCAGTCACTTGTGCGTTTATTGCCGGTGCTGACATCACGAGGGCAGCACCAAAAAGTAGTTTTCTCATTTTATCAGTTGTTTTATGTTCTTTACATGTGGAGGTTGGTTGTACGACACGTTTTGCCACGCCACGCCCATGCGGTAGATATGGTCGTGCATGAGGGTCACTACCCTGTAGTCGGTGGGGATATTTGTCGTGAAGATGTTGAGATGCGAGGCGTCGTTCTTGTCCCAGAAGATGAGTTCCTCGCGCCAGTCGCCGAAGATATCGGCCTGAAGGTTAGGCGTAGCCTTGGTCCAGTTGCAGGAGGTGGTGTTGCCCATCTCGTAGAGGTGACGGCAGTTGCTCAGTGGCAGCGGCACGGCTTTCTCGCCGTCCCATTTCTGCAGGTATGGTGGGAACGACGGTCGCCAATTCATGTTGGCAAGCAGCTCTTCCTGCAGGTCGCCGTCCCAGTAGATACGGAAATTGACTGCGGGCAGACTGTCGGCGATGGCATTTCCCTTGATGTCTTTCACCGTGTGGCTGCCTATGTGCCACATCTCGCATCCCTCGTGGTGGGGGTCGATGTCGGCAGCCAGTCCGCGTCCGGTGTCAAAGTCGGCCGGCTCGCTCCATATTATCTCTCCCGTGCGTGCGTCGCGCAAGTCGGCACCATAGGGGAACGACTCGTGTACCATGAAGTATTCGAGTCCTGGACGGGCAGGGTCGAGGTCGGCCAGATGCTGTGCATCGCCATGTCCGAGACCTGTGGAGTAAAGCAGCGAGCCGTCGTGGTCGATAGCAGCCGAGCCGTAAGTTATCTCGTCGCATCCGTCGTCATCGACATCAGCCACGGCAATGCTGTGTGCCCCTTGTCCGTAGGCAGTAGCCTTGAGGTGTTTTGCCTCGTTCACTATCTTACCAGTGCCGTCAGCGAGGGTCCAGTGGCTGGAGGAGAGCGAGGCGTGGAGCCATCGTGTTGAGAGATGCTTTCCGTCGAAATCTACTGCCCAGAGATACGACCTGGTATAATACCCGCGACACATCACGGCGCTGGGGTTCTTATCCATTCCGGCGAGGTAAGCCACACAGGCAAGATAGCGCTCGCCACGGTTGCCTTCCACCATCTTGTCGCCCCATCCGGCATACTCCGCACTGCCGCCGACACCATAGCCACGGTTAGGGTTATACCACACTGTATGTATGGCATCGCCCGTGAGTCCATTGAACACAGTCAACAGTTCTTCGCCGCTCTGTATGCGTCCCCGCTTGTTGCGGTGGTCGGCATGGTTGTCTATCTGTCTGATAGCCTCATCGTCGGCTACCTCGCTCACGTATCGACGTAAGGCGTCGAGCGAGCCAGGTGCAGTCTTGCAGATGAGTTCAGCGCGGCCGTCGCCATCGAAGTCATAGACAAGGAACTGTGTGTAATGTGCTCCAGCGCGGATATTCCGTCCGAGGTCGATGCGCCACAGCTGCGTGCCGTCGAGGCGGTAACAGTCGAGGATCACGTTGCCGGTGTATCCGTCGTGGGAATTGTCGTGCGCGTTGGTCGGTTCCCATTTCAGTATCAGCTCGTAGTCGCCGTCACCATCCACGTCTCCCACGCTACAGTCGTTAGGCGTGTAGGCATATTGTCGTCCGTCGGGGGTGACGCCTCCTTCCGGCCGACTGACTGGCATACGGAGGAAGAGGTCGTCCCATGGTGTGACCTTAGCTGATGCCGTCTCCCTCTTTCCCTTGGAGCGTGTCACTATCTGGTAGAAGCTGTCTTTCTTTCCGCCCTTGTCGGTATAGTTTGTGAGCTTTATACCTGAGGCAACAATCTGGGCGTCTCTCACCACGTCGAACACGGTATTGGCATCGTCGGTGGCGAGCATGCGCCAACTGACGAAGTTGCCTCCCTCTTGTGCAGGCAAGACAACCACGCCTCTTGAGAGTGTCTCTTGTGCCCCGGCAACCAATAATGCTGCCAATAAGAGCTGTATGGTGATAATAAGTCGTTTCATCGGTTTTGTCTATTAGATGCAATTGTCAATATTTTCGGCTGCAAAATTACACTTTTCCAACAGAAAATGACTATAATAATTGACATTTCTCTTTTGAATTGTGGTCATGGCAGGCGTAATATGCGTTCGTCTCACAGGTGAGCCGAGGTCATTTCACCAGTTTGGGCTTTAGTTCGTCGGGCGAGTCGTTGGTAAACATGTTCACTTCGCCTGCCACCTTGGTGAAGAGGTCGGCGACACGTGCGATATCTATCTCGTGTGCCGGAGCGAAGCGGTCAGACTGCATGTAACTCAGTATCGACTGCCTCATCTGGCGTGCGGCATGACGGGTGTCGAGGCCAGAGGAGAGATCCATGGTGGTCATCACCAGACGGCCCTTTCCCACCCTTGCTTCGAAGAGCATGCCTATCTTGCGTGACACAAACCACGTGTCGATGCTCTGCACCGTGGGCTGGAAGTCGGCGGGGAAGTCTGTGAACTGCATCACCTGTGCCTTGTTGACCAATTCCCACCACTGCAGATCGCTGTGATAGTCGGTGGGGAAAAGGGCAAGCATGGGATGACGGTCGTCGATGAGCAGTCCGGTGGTGTGCGGCGGACGCATCTTAAACCACGAAGTGTTCCAAAACACGGGCAGGAACTGCTGCTTCACCTCCTTGCCATAGCTCACCTTGCCTGCTGCTAACAGTAGCACCTTGCCTCCCTTAAGGAGCTTGCGACGAGCTTTGCTATCGAGTGTATCGGTGACATAGACGTCGCCCTCGTCGGCCAACAGATGCTGTGGATAGACCCAGAAGTCCCAGTGGTTACGGGCTTCGGTACCAGGTACGGTGACGGAAAGAGTATATTTCCCGGCACGGCTTATCCCGTGGAGCGGCACAGTGATGGAGCCCACAGAGAGAAGTCCCTCCTTCTTGCCGCCTTCGACGGCGATGCTACCGCCCACTCCGTGTAGGTCGTTTCCGCTGACGCTCCATTCCACTCTCTGATTCGTGCAAGGTTCCTTGGCAAACCATGAGAGCATCAGGTCGGCACGGAAGGTCTCGCTATTGTCGTATGTGAACTTGCTGATCTTTGCCAATGGCACGATGTCAGAACAAAACTCGCGGAACTCGGGTGCGGTGACATATCCCTTGTCGTCATAAAACACGTCGGTAAGTCCTACGAGAGCCGTTCCCTGTCCGCTGTAGTCGTTGAGGGCAAGGAGTTGGAATCCAGCGTAGTCGGGCGTGCGGAGATGGCGTTCCAACTCGTATTTGTAGCATAGTGCCTGCAACTTTCCTGAGGCGAGGAGGAAGTCGGAGGCACGGCTCGCCATGCCGTTACTGGCAAGCAGGTCGCGGAAGATCTCGAAGTTATAGGGCTTGTTGACGCCAGTGTATTTCGGCATCTCGGCGAAGTTGGGGAACACACACCATTGTCCTGTCTCATGACTGACAAAGGGGATGGTGATGGCCGTGCCCGGCATGTCCTTGCCGTTATAGGTATTGATCTTTGCAGAGAAGTCGGTCATGGCTTCGGGTTGTCGCTTTGTCCATGTGTCGAGACCACGTGCACCAGCCTTCACGGCAAACTGCGTCTTGGGTTGCCATGCCCATCCGCCGCCGACAGAGAATCCGGCATAGAGATGACGTGGGTCGTGACGCTCCATCACGGGCATCTTCTCGTTGCACCACTTTACCCAGTTGCCTGCCGGCTCGTTGCCGAAAGCGAAGAAGCAGAACGATGGATGATTGCCATAGGTGTCGGTGATGCTGATACTCTCGTCGAGGAGGTATTGGTCCACATACTCGCCCCTGCCGAGTTTCACGCCGTGGTTGGGCCACGACGGTCCTTCTGGCTGAAGGTAAATGCCCATGAGGTCGGCGGCTATGAAGGCTGCCTCTGGAGGACAATAAGAATGGAAACGCACGTGGTTGAGTCCCCACTCCTTGCACTTCCCGAACACACGTCGCCACGAGTTGACATCCGTGGGAGGATAGCCGGTGAGAGGGAAGCAGCAGTTTTCCACCGTTCCGCGCAGCTGCACGAGGCGGTCGTTGACATAAAACATCTTCCCTCTTATCTCTATCTTCCTCATGCCGAAATCAGTGGTGGAGGAATATGTTGTGCCGTCGGTTGCTACATCTACCGTGAGGCGGTATAACTGAGGCGAATACTCGTCCCAAAGCAGCATGCCGTCGCCCATGTCTATAGGAATTACAGTGGCGGTGGTGTCTATCACCACGGTCTGACGCGGCGCCGTCACCACATGGCTACGGCTGCTGTTGAATGCCTCTGCCCGCAAGGTGACGACGGCCTGTCTGCCCGCCAATGCCTTGTCGAACATCACCTTCGCCACAGCTTTCCTCTTATCTACGTCGGGAAAGACCTTCACTTGGCAGATGGCATTATACTCCTGTAGTTCGATGCGTCCCACCATTCCGTTCCAGTCGCCCTGTGTCTGGTCTGACACGGAGTGTGAGTCTTGTCCGACGTTGGCCACCATGGGGTCGTTGTCAACACAAACGGTGATGGTGTTATCGCCTGGTCGCAACACATTGTCGAGGGCATACACGTGTGGCACTGAGAGCGAGTTTTGTGTGCCAATGCGCTGGCCGTTTACCCACACCTCGGTAGAGATATGCGGACGTTCGAGAAAGAGGCGGTATCTGGCAGCCGCTCCTTCGGGCAGAGTGACGACACGCTCATACCATGCCTTACCGACATAGTGCTTGACAGGCGTGAGGAAAAACGGGAACTTGGCTGTTTGTCCCTCCCTGCGGTATTTCTCCATATAGGGATTATGATAGAAGCTGGAGTCGTAGATTGCTCCCACCCAACGGGTCTTAGTGTCGGGAGCGTTGCCCTTCATGCGCTGTGGCATCGAACCGGGCAGCTGTATCATGTCGGTCATCGACTTGTCGGTGCCGAAGCGCCATTGTCCGCTGAGGTCAATATGCCTTGGCAATGCTTTTGCCTCGCCACGCGATTCCCTTGCAGGAGCACTTGCAGGTTGTGCCATCGACAATGCCGAGCACAATAGAGCCATTAATATGGTGATGTTTCTCTTCATACAAAGTTATGCTATTTGAGTGGCTTTCATTATTTGGGTGGAAAATTTGACTTCATGTCGCAATTCGGGTGCAAAGGTACAAACAAAAGGACAGAAAACACTTAGCTTTCTGTCCTTTCTACTATCATATTTGGCTTTGTCTATTGCCAGATAAAAAATATTTCTCTTCCTGTTTTGTCTTTATCAAGGAGTCAACACCTTTATCTCACTACCCTGGTAAATTCTGGCCTCTGGTCCTTTGCCACGGTGACGTAAACCTGTGCCGACACGACGGTGCCTTCTCTCGACTGTGAGTTTACGGTGAAGAGATATTCAGTAGTGTCGCCAATGGTGCGCTTGCCAGCGCTGACGGGAGTGCCAATGGGCATGGGATAGTCGCCACACGCCTTGTCGAAGTTGCCGATGCACATGGACGAAAGCGACGAGAAGATGCCTCCGCCCAGGACGGAGATATCTGAGAAGTGATTAGGATTGGGTATCTCCATGTCTTCAAGGTGCCATGCCAGCAGATGCGGGGCATTGCCATGAATGGAGATACCATTGGTAGCACCTCCTGATGCCACTCCGGCGAAGGCCGTGGCAAGACGAGCGGGGTCGTCGAAGCCGCCTGCATACCGGCTGGTCTCTTCCACGCTGAACATTCTTCCTCCCGTAAGCACCATTCGGTTGAGCGCCTTCTCTTTCGTCACCTTCGGACGTATAACGAGGTTGCCCAGTTCCTTCACCGCCTCGCTGAGCAATATATCGACATACGTCTCCTTGGCTGAGGTGACGAGCAGTTCGTTCATCTCCACCGTCTCATATCCCACATACTGGCATCTGAGGTTATGTCTGCCCACAGGCACATCGCCTATCGAGAACCTTCCGACGCTATCGCTGATAGCCTTCAGCAGGGGATTGTCTGTAAGTATTATGGTAGCGTAGGCTACTGGTTCGTGGTTGATAGCATCCCTTACTGTTCCTCTCAGAGTCTGCGATGCTTTTTGTGCGCATACATTGACAGAAGCTGTCATTACCATCACTGTCAACATGAGTCTTAAAACTGTGTTTCTTAATACAATCATTACCTTTTTCATCTGTTTATTGTTACTGTTCATCTTGTTTTGGGGTACAAAGTTACACTTCTTTTCCCAGCCGCCCTCCTTTCCGCACCTATTTCTTTTCTTTCTGGGACACATAGCTCAAGGGCGTGACGAATGGCAACTAAATGTGACGAACGGCAACCCAAATGTGACGAACGGAAGTCATGACATGGTAACCATAGAACAGCATCCCGAAACTGACTTAGACTAGAAAAAGTGGTTCTTCTGCAATTTAGTTGAAGAGCACATGTTCAAGTATGAGTTTATTCTTCGACAGATTGATACGTCGATTATTATTACTATTGCGCAAAAATTAACATATTCGCACAATGGAAGGAATAAGAAAGCATCATCGTTCACTTGTCAACTGAATACCCTATTCAGTTGACAAGTGATTGCCTTATTCAGTTGACAACTGATTGCCCTATTCAGTTGACAACTGATTGCCCTATTCAGTTGACGACTGATTACCCTATTCAGTTAGCAACTGATTACCTGACTTATACTGGAACATGCGCTCTTAAACTAAATTGCAGAAGAACCACCTTTTTCAGTTGAGGTCACATACTTGCTGAAGTCGATGGCAAATATAGAGATTATTTCTTATACCACAAAATATTTCAGAGGGAAAATGTAAAAAATATTCTTTTTTTCTATAACAACCGTTTAATTATCAAACCCCAAAACATACCGCCACCTTATTACATATATGCGTACGAGATTCAATCATTACCTTTTTCATCTATTTTATAATTACTGTTCGTCCTGTTTTCGGGGTGCAAAGTTACACTTCTGTTCCCAGCCGCCCTCCTTTCCGCACCTATTTCTTTTCTTTCTGGGACACAAAGTCTATGGGCGTGACGAACGGCAACCAAAATGTGACGAATGGAAGTCATGACATGGTAACTACTTAGCATGCTAATTAATATTCTCCTTATGATTAGTTTTGGTGTTAGAGATTACACAAAGAATACTCTTGATTATAGGCAGATACTGACTCAAAAAAAAGGAGAGGGGTGCTATTTCGATAAGATAAAGTAAATATGCGGCAAGTTTTATGTGAGTCAATACCAAAGTCGGTGTAAGTCTGATGAAAAATGCCCCAATTATTTTTGTATTTTAGGTGTTATACTAATGTTTCGCATTAATTCTGAAACTGCAAAGGAAATCTAAAGGAAAATGGCAAATTATCTGGATATTAGTTGTTTTTTGCCGTATTTATTTTGTATTATCTTCATTATTTATTAACTTTGCCCACGAAAAGAATGGTTAAGCGTATGAAGTACCCTATAGGAATACAAGATTTCGCACAGATTATCCAGGACGGATATGTATATGTGGATAAGACGGACTTGGTGTATAAACTCGCCACGGAAGGAAAGATTTACTTTCTGAGTCGCCCAAGGCGATTCGGAAAGAGCTTGCTTTTATCCACACTCAAATACTATTTCCAAGGAAGGAAAGACCTGTTCAAGGGACTTGCCATCGATAGGCTCGAGACCAAATGAGCGGAATATCCTGTATCCATATCGACTTCAACGGAGGAAACTACGACAAGGATGGTGAACTCGAAAAACGCATACAAGGATATGTTGAGACTTGGGAGAACCAATGGGGCAAAGACCCTATAAACAAGGAAATGGGCGCAAGACTTGCCTATGTATTTAATCAAGCTCACGAAAAGTCTGGACGACGTGCCGTGGTACTTATTGACGAATACGACAAACCGCTACTCGACGTGATTGACACAGGCTATACAGGACTGCTAAATGGCAAGGAAACAAAGCTGGAGGATATACATCGTGGTATATTAAAAGGTCTTTACAGTATATTCAAACTTGCCGATGAGGACTTGCAGTTTGTGATGCTTACTGGTGTCACCAAGTTCTCGCAGGTGAGCGTATTCAGCGGTTTCAACCAGCCGGATGATATCAGTATGAACCGACGTTATGAGGCCTTGTGCGGAATCACAATAGAAGAACTTCTCACCGTCTTTGACTCATCTATCAGAGAGCTGGCCGACGACCTCGGCCTGAGCTATGACGAAACAGTGGGGCTCCTAAAGAAGAAATACGACGGCTATCACTTCGGAGAGAAAATGATTGACATCTTCAATCCATTCAGCATCCTCAACTGCTTCAACAACCTTCAGATGCGCAACTTCTGGTTTGCCTCAGGCACTCCATCCTATCTCATCCGACTACTTGCCCATTGCAACGAGAATATCAATGAACTTGTGGGCAAATACTACGATGCATCACAGTTCATTGACTACAAGGCTGATATGGAAAAGCCGCTAACGATGATTTATCAGAGCGGTTATCTCACTATTAAGGATTACAACAAGAGGCTTTCAACATACCTGCTTGACTTCCCGAATGAAGAGGTACGCAATGGATTTATCGACGCTTTAGCTTCAGGATATTTTCAAGGAAGTAATTCGCCGACATCTTGGGTCATAGATGTTACTACATCTTTAGACAATGGCGACACCGCGCGATTCGAGAAGCTGATGACCTCGCTTCTCTCCTCCGTCGCCTACCGCTTCCAGCTCAAGCAGGACCCGATAGAGTGCGAGCGATATTTCCAATACACGTTCTATCTCATCGTCAAGATGCTCGGTTTCTATTGCACCGTAGCAGAAAAAGAGACGAGCGAAGGGCGCATAGACTGCGTGGTGGAGTGTCAGAGCTACGTCTATATCATCGAGTTCAAGCTCAACGGCTCTGCCAAGGCTGCCCTCAAGCAAATTGAGGACAAGGGCTGTGCCAAGCCCTATGCCACCGACAACCGCAAACTGATTGCCATCGGGATCAACTTCTCGTCGGAGAAAGGAACAATCGACGGATTTCTGCCGAAGGAGCTATAAATAATCATAGAACAAACACAATAATTGGCAGAGTGATAGGACGTAACGATCTTATGGCTGACACATATTAATTGGCACTATGTAGTTTATCTATTCATGTTGACTACTTATCGTCTTATCTATAAAACAGTTTTCCAAGTTAATTAACTCGAGTTTCGGAAGTAATATTTGAACCACAGAGTTTAGGAGATTGAGAGATTTCAAATTCTTAAGAGTTTGAATGCCTTTGGCATTTAGAGTCCATAGAGGGCTGCGCATGACAACAGCAGCATGATTTCTTTTATCCGCACGTTATATAAAGATATCTGCGTCTATATACCACTTTTGTTAATAATCAATAACAGGAGAAATAAAAAGACGAATTAGTTTTGGCATGAGACAATTATTTACTACTTTTGCCATGAAAACTAAGAATTGAACTATATGAACAATATTACAGACAGACTCAACGCACTGAGACAACTGATGAAAGACGAAAGCATCGACGCCTTCATCTTTCCAAGCACCGACCCACACAACGGAGAATATGTGCCCGACCACTGGAAGGGACGCGAATATATTAGCGGATTCAACGGATCTGCCGGCACTGCCGTGGTGACCATGGAAGACGCCGCACTATGGACCGACTCACGCTACTTCATTGCAGCCGAGGAACAGCTGAAAGGCACCGGCTTCAGACTGATGAAACTGAAGACCGAAGGCACACCGACCATAGCCGAATGGCTCGGACAGAAACTCGCCGCCATAGACGGAGCCGTGGTGGGACTCGACGGAATGGTGAACTCGGTGAACACCGTGGAGAGCCTTGCCGACGAACTGACAAAGCAAGGAGGCATCACCATAAGAACCAACCTCGACCCACTGAAAACCATCTGGACCGACCGGCCAGAAGTGCCAGAAGACAGAGTAGAGATACACCCCATGAAATATGCCGGAGAAAACGCCGAGAGCAAGATAAGAAGAATAAGGGAAGAACTGAAAAGACAACATGCAGTGGGAATGCTGATGTCGGCTCTCGACGACATAGCATGGACACTGAACATGCGCGGCACCGACGTACATTGCAACCCCGTGTTCGTGGCGTACCTCCTCATAGACGAAGACGACACCACACTCTTTGTCAACCCCGAAAAGCTCGACACGGAGACACGCGGATACCTGAAGACCATAGGTGTGAAAACCGCCGACTACGAACAGGTAGAACAAGGACTGAAGAAATACAAAGGCTACAACATACTGTTAGACCCCGACGAAACCTCATACACTCTATATAAAGCATACGGCGAACGGCCCAAGGTGATGCTTCCATCGCCAGTGCCAGCGATGAAAGCCGTGAAAAACGAGACCGAGATAGAGGGATACCGAAGCGCCATGCTCAAAGACGGAGTGGCAATGGTACAGTTCCTAAGATGGCTGAAACCCGCAGTGGAAAAAGGTGGAGTCACCGAGATTTCGGCCGACGAGAAACTCACCGCCCTCAGGGCACAGCAACCACTCTTCCGCGACATCTCGTTCGACACCATAGCCGGATATGGAGAACACGGGGCAATAGTACACTACGAGGCCACACCCGACACCGACATCGAACTGAAGCCCGAGGGACTACTGCTGCTCGACAGCGGAGCACAATATATGGACGGCACCACCGACATCACACGCACCATAGCACTGGGCGACGTGACCGAAGAGCAGCGACATATCTACACCCTCGTGCTAAAAGGCAATATCAACCTCACAATGTGTAAGTTCCCCGCCAATGCAAGCGGCACACAGCTCGACATTCTCGCCCGCCAGGCAATGTGGCGAGAAGGACTGAACTACCTTCACGGCACCGGACACGGAGTAGGATCCTACCTCAACGTACACGAAGGGCCACACCAGTTCAGAATGGAATGGAAACCCGCACCGCTGAAGGCAGGCATGACCGTGACCATAGAGCCAGGCATCTATCTCGCCGGCAAGTTTGGCGTAAGAACAGAAAACACCTGTCTCATCCGCCACTACATGACCACCGACTTCGGCGACTTCCTTGAAATAGAGCCACTCACGCTATGTCCTATAGACAAGACACCTATCGTCGTGGCGATGCTCACCGACGAGGAACTCAACTACCTCAACACATACCACGCCAAGGTGTACGAGGCACTGTCGCCCTATCTCGACGACGATACAAGAGAGTGGCTGCGCGACGCATGCAGTCCGCTGAAAAGATAAAAAACACGCCAAATCGATGCAGAAAGGAGAGGGAAGCAATCATTTTGCCAGGCAAAATGCAAAAAAAAAGCCGAAAAACTTGCGTATCTCGCAAATTATCAGTAACTTTGCACCCCAAATCGGACAAGAACGTCCAAAATATTAACATTCAAAATTAATAAATTAAAAAAGTAAAAGCAAAATGATTATTGTACCAGTAAAGGAAGGCGAAAACATTGAGAAGGCCCTCAAGAAGTTCAAGAGAAAGTTTGAAAAGACAGGTGTAGTAAAAGAACTCCGCGCACGTCAGCAGTTCGACAAACCATCTGTACTTAAGAGACTTAAGATGGAACACGCCATTTACGTACAGAAGCTTAGAGCTACCGAGGAATAAAAAAACCCCGAAAAAATTTGGTAGTTTCGAAAAATTTCCGTAAATTCGCTGCTGAAAACTGAAAACGCAGTGAAAGATGGTTGAAAAGTTCCTTGAATACATGCGACACGAGAAGAACATGTCGCCGCTGACAGTCGCAAGATACGGAGATGATCTGAACGACTTCAGACAGTTTTTTGAGGCCATCGACGACCATCTGTCGTGGGAAACCATCGACCAGGACATCGTCAGAGGATGGGTTGAGCACATGATGGACAAAGGTCATGCAGCCACATCAGTCAACAGACGACTCTCCGCCCTGCGGTCTTTCTACCGGTTCGCACTGAAACGAGCATTGGTAAGCAAGAACCCCGCACATCTGGTGAAAGGACCCAAGAAAGCCAAGCCCCTGCCCAAATTCGTCAAGGAGACCGACATGGACAGACTCATAGACAACGAAGAGCTATGGGGCGACAGCTACAAAGAAGTCCTCGCGCGTACCTTAATTATATTATTATATGAAACAGGTATAAGAAAGGCGGAGCTGATAGGACTCAACGACGCTGACATCGATTTCAGACAATGCACCATAAAGGTGACAGGAAAGCGCAACAAACAGAGGATAGTGCCTTTCGGCAATGAACTCCGCGATGCCTTGACGGCATACATCGAGAAGCGAGACCGGGAGACAACAAGACAGACAGAAGGACTGCTTCTCAGTGCACAAGGGCAAAGACTAAGCCCATCCTTTGTAACCAAGGCGGTGAGAGACTCACTCGGCAAGGTGACCACGATGCAAAAACGATCGCCACACGTGCTCAGACACACTTATGCCACCGCCCTCCTGAACCACGGCGCAGGAATAGAAAGTGTAAAACAGCTGCTGGGACATCAAAGTCTATCAACGACCGAGATATACACCCATACGACATTCGAGCAGCTAAAGCGAGTTTATAAACAAGCCCACCCACGGGCATAACCTTTAAAAATTGGAGGTATCTATGGAAATTAAGATTCAGTCAATTCATTTTGACGCTACCGAGAAGTTACAGGCGTTTATCGAAAAGAAAATCGCCAAGTTAGAGAAAACATACGAAGATATTCAGAAAGTAGAGGTGCAATTAAAGGTTGTAAAGCCTGCAACGGCCCAAAACAAGGAAGTTGGGATTAGCGTCACGGTGCCTGGAAACACATTATTTGTGGAAAAGGTGAGCGACACTTTTGAGGAATCAATCGACCTTGGAGTGGATTCCATGCGGGTTCAACTGCAGAAATATAAAGAAAAAACAAGAAATTACTAAAAAAAACGCTGAAAAATTTTGGTAATTAAAAAATAATGCGTACCTTTGCAGCCGATTTCCGACAGTACTGCTTACCGAAAGGGATGCGGCTGCAAGGTACAAGCCTCTTTAGCTCAGTTGGCCAGAGCACGTGATTTGTAATCTCGGGGTCGTTGGTTCGAATCCGACAAGAGGCTCAAAACAAAAGGCACGGGTGTTTTCCAGAGTGGCCAAATGGGGCAGACTGTAAATCTGCTGTCTTTCGACTTCGGTGGTTCGAATCCATCAGCACCCACAAAAAGATGCCAATATGTTTTTTGGCGAAAGCCAATACAGAGTGATAAGCGGAAATAGCTCAGTTGATAGAGCACTAGCCTTCCAAGCTGGGGGTCGCGGGTTTGAGCCCCGTTTTCCGCTCTCTTGTTGCTGTATTAGCTCAGTGGTAGAGCACTTCCTTGGTAAGGAAGAGGTCCTGAGTTCAACTCTCAGATACAGCTCTAAATAAAAATCATCAAACAGATTATTCATTAAAATTAAATAAACAAGTAAAAGCTATGGCAAAAGAGACATTTGTCCGTACCAAACCGCACGTAAACATTGGTACAATTGGTCACGTTGACCACGGTAAGACTACTCTGACTGCTGCCATCTCTAAGGTTCTTCACGAGAAGGGCTTCGGTAGCGAGGAAATTAAGTCTTTCGATCAGATTGACAACGCTCCTGAAGAGAAAGAGCGTGGTATCACCATCAACACTGCTCATATCGAGTATGAGACAGCTAATCGTCACTATGCACACGTTGACTGCCCGGGACACGCTGACTATGTGAAGAACATGGTTACTGGTGCTGCTCAGATGGACGGTGCTATTATCGTAGTTGCTGCTACTGATGGTCCTATGCCTCAGACACGTGAGCACGTACTTCTCGCTCGTCAGGTAAACGTTCCAAAGTTGGTTGTATTCCTGAACAAGTGCGATATGGTTGAGGATGAGGAAATGCTCGAACTCGTTGAGATGGAGATGCGCGAGCTTCTCGATCAGTATGAGTACGATGGCGACAACACTCCTATCATCCGTGGTTCTGCCCTTGGTGCTCTTAACGGAGTTGACAAGTGGGTTGAAAAGGTAATGGAGCTGATGGATGCTGTTGACAACTGGATTCCACTTCCTCCACGTGACACAGATAAGCCATTCCTTATGCCTGTTGAGGACGTATTCTCTATCACAGGTCGTGGTACTGTTGCTACTGGTCGTATCGAGACTGGTGTTATCCACGTAGGTGATGAGGTTGAGCTCCTCGGTCTTGGTGAGGACAAGAAGTCAGTTGTAACTGGCGTTGAGATGTTCCGCAAGCTCCTTGATGAGGGTCAGGCTGGTGACAACGTAGGTCTTCTTCTCCGTGGTATCGACAAGAAGGAAATCAAGCGCGGTATGGTACTCTGCCACCCAGGACAGATCAAGCCATTCAAGAGATTTAAGGCTCAGATATATGTTCTGAAGAAGGAAGAGGGTGGTCGTCACACTCCATTCGGCAACAAGTATCGTCCTCAGTTCTACCTCCGTACAATGGACTGTACAGGTGAGATCACTCTGCCAGAGGGTGTAGAAATGGTAATGCCTGGTGATAACGTAACTATCACTGTTGAGCTCATCTACGCCGTTGCCCTTAACGTAGGTCTCCGTTTCGCTATCCGCGAGGGTGGACGTACAGTAGGTGCTGGTCAGATTACTGAGATTATCGAGGACTAATACTCAGATAATATAAATAGGTTCCCAAGACAACGCTTGGGAACCTAAATACGGGAATAGCTCAGTTGGTAGAGCATCGGTCTCCAAAACCGAGGGTCGTGGGTTCGAGTCCTCCTTCCCGTGCTAAAAGATAGCGATATGATTAAGAAATTCGTCAATTATTGCAAGGCGTGTTACGTTGAACTTGCACAAAATACGACTTGGCCAACAGGCCGCGAGCTTACACATAGTGCAGTGGTTGTTTTATCTGCTTCCCTAGTCATTGCATTGGTAGTGTGGGCTATGGACTTGGTATTTAAGTTTGTTATGAGTTCTATTTATCCCAACTAATTTTATTTGGAGATGTCTGAGACAGGTATGAAATGGTACGTCCTACGTGCCGTTAGTGGTAAGGAAGCAAAGGTCAAAGAATACTTGGAAAAAGCTATCGTGAACAACGATGTGCTGAAAGACAATGTAGGAGAGATACTGCTCCCGACAGAGAAGTATGCAGTGCTTCGCAATGGAAAGAGAGTGATCAAAGAGAAACTCTACTTGCCAGGATATGTGCTTATCCAGGCGAGACTTCAGGGCGAGGTGGCGCACACTCTTCGTTTTATGCCCAATGTCTTGGGTTTCTTAGGTGGTTTGGATAATCCTTCTCCTGTTAAACAAGCTGATATCAATAGGATTCTCGGTTCTGCCGAGGAGTCAACTATCGAAGTGTCGGAAGTTGCTGTCCCATACAATGTGGACGATGCAGTCAAAGTCACCGACGGTCCGTTCAGCGGCTTCAGCGGTATCATCGAAGAGGTGAACGCCGAGAAGCGCAAGCTGAGGGTTATGGTCAAGATATTCGGAAGGAAATCTCCTCTCGAATTAAGTTTTTCGCAAGTTGAAAAGGAATAAGCCGTGATTTGTTACGGTACGGCCGATGTCCTTTATACACGGCGGATGGCTCAGGCCAGACGCTTAACAATTAAAAAAATAAAAAATACAAATGGCTAAAGAAGTTGCTGGATTAATCAAATTACAGATTAAGGGTGGCGCTGCAAATCCCTCACCACCAGTAGGACCTGCACTTGGTTCGAAGGGTATAAACATCATGGGATTCTGCAAGGAATTTAACGCCAGAACACAGGATAAGGCAGGTAAGATTCTTCCTGTCGTTATCACCTACTATGCAGACAAGTCTTTTAGCTTTGTCATCAAGACTCCTCCTGCAGCTGTACAGCTTAAGGAAGCAGCCAAGGTGAAGAGCGGCTCTGCTCAGCCTAACCGCAAGAAGGTTGCAAGTGTGACTTGGGATCAGGTTAAGGCAATCGCTGAGGACAAGATGAGTGACTTGAACTGCTTTACTGTAGAGTCAGCTATGAAGCTGATCGCAGGTACGGCAAGAAGTATGGGTATCACTGTACAAGGGGAGTTCCCTGGTAAATAATTTAAAACTTCAATTTAAAAATGAGTAAACTGACAAAAAATCAAAAGTTGGTGGCTGACAAGGTTGAAGCAGGGAAAGCATACTCTCTAAAGGAAGCTGCAGAACTGGTTAAAGAAATTACAACAACCAAGTTCGACGCATCCTTGGATATCGACGTACGCTTGGGTGTAGATCCACGCAAGGCTAACCAGATGGTTCGCGGTGTCGTTTCACTGCCTAACGGAACTGGTAAGGTTACACGCGTACTCTGCCTCTGTACTGCTGACGCTGAAGCTGCTGCTAAGGAAGCTGGCGCTGACTATGTTGGTCTCGACGAATATGTAGAGAAGATCAAGGGTGGATGGACAGACGTTGACGTCATCATCACAATGCCTTCGTGCATGGGTAAGATTGGTGCTCTCGGTCGTATCCTCGGTCCTCGCGGACTTATGCCTAACCCAAAGAGCGGTACTGTGACAATGGATGTCGCTAAGGCCGTACGCGAGGTTAAGCAGGGTAAGATCGACTTCAAGGTTGACAAGGCTGGTATCGTACACGCTTCTATCGGTAAGGTTTCATTCTCACCAGAGAAGATCTACGAGAACGCTAAGGAGTTCATCCAGACTATCATCAAGCTGAAGCCTGCTGCTGCTAAAGGTACATATCTCAAGAGTATCTTTATTTCAAGCACTATGAGTAAGGGTATCAAGGTAGATCCTAAATCAGTTGAATAACTCGTTAAAAGTTTAGTAAAATGAAAAAGGAATTAAAGGATACTATAATCGTAGAACTCGGACAGAAGCTCAAGGAATATCCTCACTTCTATCTGGTTGACTTGACTGGATTGAACGCTGAGAAGACAAGCGATCTGCGCCGTAAGTGCTTCAAGAGTGAGATAAAGCTCGAAGTTGTTAAGAACACTTTGCTCCAGAAGGCACTCGAGGCTTCTGGAGTAGATTTCTCTCCACTCTATGACTGCTTGAAGGGTAATACCGCCGTAATGTTCACTACTACGGCTAACGTACCTGCAAAACTGCTCAAGGAATACAAGAAGGAAGGCATCCCTGCACTCAAGGCTGCTTATGCAGAAGAGAGCATCTTCGTCGGTGCCGACAGACTTGAGGAGCTTGCAGCTCTCAAGAGCAAGAACGAACTCCTCGCAGATGTTGTGGCACTGCTGCAGTCTCCTGCAAAGAACGTTGTTTCTGCTCTCCAATCAGGTGCAAACACCATCCATGGTGTGCTGAAGACTTTAGGCGAGCGTCCTGAATAAAACTTAAAGTCACAATTAATTAAATTAAAAACAATTAAATATTTAAATAAAATGGCAGATATCAAAGCTATCGCTGAAACATTGGTAAATCTTACTGTAAAGGAAGTTAACGAGTTGGCAACAGTCCTCAAGGACGAGTATGGAATTGAGCCCGCCGCTGCAGCTGTTGCAGTAGCTGCTCCTGCTGCTGGTGGCGCTGAGGCCGCAGCTGAGGAGAAGACCTCTTTCGACGTTGTTCTTAAGGAGGCTGGTGCTGCTAAGTTGCAGGTTGTAAAGGCTGTTAAGGAAGCTTGCGGTCTTGGTCTGAAGGAAGCTAAGGACCTCGTAGATGGCGCTCCTTCAACACTGAAGGAAGGTCTTTCTAAGGACGAGGCTGAGAACCTCAAGAAGACCATCGAGGCAGCTGGTGCTGTTGTAGAGCTGAAGTAATTTAGCACTTTATCGATACATATTGGTTAAGAATCTTTAAGTAGAAGATTCTTAACCTTTTTGTGTCTTTTATGACACTGACATCTCTTCTTCTCGTGAGACCGCACCGGTCTATATTCGACTTTTCACGGACTGTTCAGTCCATCCAAGACATATATTTATTTTATGGCTTCAAAACTAATAGACAACAGAATTAATTTTGGCAGCGTCAAGAATCCGATGCCTATTCCGGATTTCCTTGATGTGCAATTAAAGTCTTTCAAAGACTTCCTGCAGTTGGACACACCACCTGAGGAACGCAAGAATGACGGTTTGTATAAGGTGTTTGCAGAAAACTTCCCTATCACCGACACAAGAAACAATTTCGTTCTTGAGTTCTTGGATTACTATATCGACCCTCCACGTTACAGCATAGACGAATGTCTCGAGCGCGGACTTACATATAGCGTACCCTTGAAAGCCAAGCTGAAGCTTTATTGTACAGACCCTGATCATGAAGATTTCGGAACCGTGATTCAGGACGTTTTCCTTGGCCCTATTCCATATATGACATCTAACGGCACGTTTGTCATCAACGGTGCCGAACGCGTCGTAGTGTCGCAGCTTCACCGCTCACCCGGCGTGTTCTTCGGACAGAGCGTACATGCCAACGGCACTCTGCTCTACTCTGCACGTATCATTCCTTTCAAAGGATCGTGGATAGAGTTTGCCACTGACATCAATAATGTGATGTACGCTTACATCGACCGAAAGAAGAAGTTGCCTGTTACAACGCTGCTACGTGCTATAGGTTTCGAAGCTGACAAGGACATCCTTCAGATTTTCGAACTTGCCGAAGAGGTAAAGGTGAACAAGAGCAATCTGAAGAAGGTGCTTGGCAAGCGTCTCGCCGCACGCGTGCTGAAGAGCTGGAACGAGGACTTCGTTGACGAGGATACCGGTGAAGTAGTATCTATCGAGCGTAACGAGGTAATCATGGAACGTGAGACAGAGATTACGGAAGAGAACATGATGGAGATCCTCGAGAGCAATGCCACTACGATTCTTGTTCACAAGGACGAGAATACCGCCCAGGACTACTCTATCATCTTCAATACACTGCAGAAGGACCCTTCAAACTCAGAAAAGGAAGCCGTGCTCTATATCTATCGCCAGTTGCGTAATGCAGACCCTGCCGATGACGCCAGCGCGCGTGAGGTGATCCAGAACCTGTTCTTCTCAGACAAGCGATATGACCTCGGCGAGGTAGGTCGCTATCGTATCAACAAGAAACTCTCGCTCAATACCGACATGAATGTACGCGTATTGACAAAAGAGGATATCATCGAGATTATCAAATATCTTATTCAGCTTATCAATTCAAAAGCTACCGTGGATGATATCGACCACTTGTCAAACCGTCGTGTACGTACCGTCGGCGAACAACTCGGCAACCAATTCGCCATTGGTCTTGCCCGCATGAACCGTACCATACGTGAGCGTATGAACGTCAGAGACAATGAGGTCTTCACACCGACCGACCTTATCAACGCCAAGACCATTTCGAGTGTCATCAACTCGTTCTTCGGCACCAATCCTCTGTCACAGTTCATGGACCAGACCAACCCGTTGGCAGAGGTTACACACAAGCGCCGTCTTTCAGCACTCGGACCTGGCGGTCTGTCGCGCGAAAGAGCAGGTTTCGAGGTGCGTGACGTACACTACACACACTACGGACGTCTCTGTCCTATCGAGAGCCCTGAAGGTCCAAACATCGGACTTATCTCGTCTCTCTGTGTATATGCGAAGATTAATAACCTCGGATTTATCCAGACACCATATCGTAAGGTTGAGGGTGGCATTGCCGACCTCAACAACGACCACATAGTATATCTCACCGCTGAGGAAGAAGAGGATCACGTTATCGGTCAGGGTAACGCCCCATTGAACGACGACGGCACATTCATCCGCGACGTGGTGAAATGCCGTCAGGATGCTGACTTCCCCGTTGTGCCACCGGCACAGGTTGACCTCATCGACGTGTCGCCACAGCAGATAGCATCACCAGCAGCATCGCTGATTCCATTCCTCGAGCATGACGACGCACACCGTGCGCTGATGGGATCAAACATGATGCGCCAGGCCGTACCTCTGCTCCACAACGAGGCTCCTATAGTAGGTACCGGCATCGAGAAGCAGATATGCGAGAACTCACGCACGATGATTACAGCTGAAGGCGATGGTGTCATCGAATATGTTGACGCCACCACTATACGCATTCTCTACGACCGTACGGAGGACGAGGAGTTTGTAAGCTTTGAGCCAGCACTCAAGGAATACAGAATACCGAAGTTCCGTCGTACTAACCAGAATATGACCATCGACCTCCGTCCAATCTGTTCAAAAGGACAGCGCGTGAAGACCGGAGATATCCTCACCGAAGGATATGCTACCGAAAACGGAGAACTCGCACTGGGACGCAACCTCCTCGTTGCTTACATGCCTTGGAAGGGTTACAACTATGAGGACGCCATCGTCCTCAACGAACGTATCGTACGCGACGACGTGCTTACATCTGTTCACGTTGATGAGTATTCACTCGATGTGCGCGAGACAAAACGTGGAGTGGAAGAGTTCACTGCCGACATACCAAACGTCAGCGAGGAAGCAACAAAAGACCTCGACGAGAACGGTATCATCCGCGTAGGTGCAAGAGTAGAACCAGGCGACATCCTCATTGGAAAGATTTCTCCTAAGGGAGAGAGCGACCCATCTCCAGAAGAGAAGCTCCTCCGCGCCATCTTTGGCGACAAGGCTGGAGATGTCAAAGACTCTTCACTGAAGGCCAACCCGTCTCTTACCGGTGTCATCATCGACAAGAAGCTCTTCGCCCGTGCCATCAAGACCCGTCAGACTAAGCAGCAGGACAAGGTGCTCCTGGCCAAGATCGACGACGAGTATGCAGCAAAGAACGAGGACTTGAAGGATATCCTTATCGACAAACTCCTTGAGCTGACAGAAGATGAGGTATCTAATGGCGTAAAAGACTACACAGGTGCAGAAATCATCACCAAGGGAAGCAAGTTTACTCAAACAAACCTGCGCAACCTTGAATATGGTGATATCCAATTGATTAACTGGACCTCAGACGACCACAAGAACAAGCTTATAGCCCAACTCGTGATCAACTATCTGAAGAAGTACAAGCTGCTCGATGCCGAGATGAAACGCAAGAAGTTTGCCATCACCATCGGCGACGAACTGCCCTCTGGCATCCTCCAGATGGCAAAGGTATATGTTGCCAAGAAACGTAAGATCGGTGTCGGTGACAAACTTGCCGGTCGTCACGGTAACAAAGGTATCGTATCAAAGGTGGTACGTCAGGAAGACATGCCATTCCTCGAGGATGGACGTCCTGTTGACCTCGTGCTTAACCCTCTCGGTGTGCCATCACGTATGAACCTTGGACAGATCTTCGAGGCCATCCTCGGTGCAGCAGGACAGAAGCTTGGCGTGAAGTTTGCCACACCTATCTTCGACGGAGCAAAACTGGAAGACCTCGCCGAGTGGACTGATAAGGCAGGACTGCCACACCTCTGCTCTACATACCTCTACGACGGAGAGACAGGTGAGCGCTTCGACCAGCCTGCTACAGTAGGTATAACATACTTCCTCAAACTCGGTCACATGGTGGAAGACAAGATGCACGCCCGTTCTATCGGTCCGTACTCACTCATCACACAGCAGCCACTTGGAGGTAAGGCACAGTTTGGTGGACAGCGTTTCGGTGAGATGGAGGTCTGGGCTCTCGAGGCCTTCGGCGCAAGCCATGTGCTTCAGGAAGTGCTCACCATCAAGTCTGACGACGTCGTGGGCCGTAGCAAGGCATACGAGGCCATCGTCAAGGGCGACCCAATGCCAACTCCTGGAATACCAGAGTCACTCAACGTGCTCCTCCATGAGCTCAAGGGTCTCGGTCTGAGCGTCACCCTCGACTAATAACAGTAAACTCTTTACATAACAACATACAAAGAAGTAAATATGGCTTTTAAGAAAGATTCAAAGATAAAGAGTAATTTCACCAAAATTACCATTGGTCTTGCGTCGCCAGAAGAGATCCTCGAGAGCTCTTTCGGCGAGGTGACTAAACCAGAGACCATCAACTATCGTACATACAAGCCCGAGCGTGACGGACTTTTCTGCGAGCGCATCTTCGGTCCTCAGAAAGACTATGAGTGTGCCTGCGGTAAGTACAAGCGCATACGCTATAAGGGCATCGTGTGCGACCGTTGCGGTGTTGAGGTGACAGAGAAGAAGGTGAGAAGAGAGCGTACGGGTCATATCGACCTCGTCGTTCCCGTCGCTCATATTTGGTATTTCCGTTCTTTGCCAAACAAGATCGGATACCTTCTCGGACTTCCCACAAAGAAACTCGATGCTATCATATATTATGAGCGCTACGTCGTAATCCAGCCAGGCGCTATGGCAGGAAAGAAAGACAGTGAAGGCAACGACGCACTCGGTGCAAACATGTATGACCTGCTGTCGGAGGACGAATACAACGATATCGTTGACAACAAGATATCTCCAGACAACGACTATCTTGACGACAGCGATCCAAACAAGTTCATCGCCAAGATGGGAGCAGAGGCCATCTACGACCTTCTGACGCGTCTCGACCTCGACTCGCTCTCATACGAATTGCGCGACCGTGCCAACAGCGACTCTTCGCAACAGCGTAAGAACGAGGCTCTGAAGCGCCTTCAGGTGGTTGAGGCTTTCCGTAGCAGCCGCGACGTGAACCGTCCGGAGTGGATGATAATGAAGATTATCCCTGTCACTCCTCCCGAGCTGCGTCCTCTCGTGCCACTGGATGGAGGCCGTTTCGCCACATCTGACCTCAACGATCTCTATCGTCGCGTCATCATCCGCAACAATCGTCTGAAGCGTCTTGTTGAGATCAAGGCTCCGGAGGTTATTCTCCGCAACGAGAAGCGTATGTTGCAGGAAGCTGTTGACAGCCTCTTCGACAACTCTCGCAAGAGCAGCGCCGTAAAGAGCGAAAGCAACCGTCCACTGAAGTCTTTGTCTGACTCACTGAAAGGTAAGTCGGGACGTTTCCGTCAGAACCTCCTCGGTAAGCGTGTTGACTATTCTGCACGTTCGGTTATCGTCGTAGGTCCAGAATTGAAGATGGGCGAGTGCGGTCTGCCTAAACTGATGGCAGCAGAGCTTTACAAGCCATTCATCATACGTAAGCTCATAGAGCGCGGCATCGTGAAGACAGTAAAGAGCGCAAAGAAAATCGTTGACCGTCGCGAGCCAGTCATCTGGGATATTCTCGAGAACGTCATGAAGGGTCACCCCGTACTTCTCAACCGTGCTCCTACACTTCACCGCCTCGGTATCCAGGCATTCCAGCCAAAGCTCATCGAAGGCAAGGCTATCCAGCTGCATCCACTGGCATGTACGGCATTCAACGCCGACTTCGACGGTGACCAGATGGCTGTTCACTTGCCACTGAGCAACGAAGCTATCCTCGAAGCACAGATCCTGATGCTTCAGAGCCACAATATCCTCAACCCTGCCAACGGTGCGCCTATCACAGTGCCTTCACAGGATATGGTGCTTGGTCTTTACTATATCACCAAGATACGTCCGGGAGCTCTCGGAGAAGGTCTGACCTTCTACGGTCCCGAAGAGGCCATCATCGCCCACAACGAGCGCCGTTGCGACCTCCACGCATTGGTTAAGGTGGTTGTAAAGGACCTCGACGAGAACGGTAATCTCGTTGACAAGATGGTAGAGACATCCGTTGGACGTGTCATCGTCAATGGTATCATCCCAGAAGAGGTAGGCTTTGTCAACAAGGTCATCTCAAAGAAGAGTCTCCGCGATATCATCGCCGATGTTATCAAGACTGTCGGCTTTGCAGAAGCCTGCGAGTTCCTCGACGGTATCAAGAACTTGGGTTATCGCATGGCATACCTTGCAGGTCTTTCGTTCAACCTCGACGACATCATCATCCCAGAGGCAAAGAAAGCACTTGTGGAGCGTGGTAATGAAGAGGTACGCCAGATCACCGAGACATATAATATGGGTTTCATCACCGACACCGAACGTTACAATCAGGTTATCGACACATGGACACACGTCAACAACGACCTTGGCAATGTTCTTATGAAGGAGATGACAGAAGCCGACCAAGGATTCAACGCCGTATTCATGATGCTCGACTCTGGAGCGCGTGGTTCTAAGGACCAGATCCGTCAGTTGTCAGGTATGCGTGGTCTTATGGCCAAGCCACAAAAGGCGGGTGCCGAGGGAGCACAGATTATAGAGAACCCCATTCTTTCTAACTTCAAGGAAGGTATGTCAGTGCTCGAGTACTTCATCTCTACCCACGGTGCTCGTAAGGGTCTTGCCGACACCGCCATGAAGACAGCCGACGCCGGATATCTAACACGTCGTCTCGTTGACGTTTCGCACGACGTGATCATCAACGAGGAAGACTGCGGTACACTTCGCGGTCTGGTATGCACGGCATTGAAGAATGGCGACGAGGTAATCTCAACTCTGTCAGAGCGTATTCTTGGACGAGTGTCAGTACACGACATCATACATCCTACTACAGGCGAGCTGATTGTGGCTGCCGGCGAGGAGATAACAGAAAAAGAGGCACAAGAAATAGAGAACTCACCTATCGAGAGCGTTGAGATTCGTTCAGTGCTCACCTGCGAGAGCAAGCACGGTGTCTGCATGAAGTGCTACGGCCGCAACCTTGCTACACGCAAGATGGTACAGAAAGGCGAGGCTGTAGGTGTCATCGCGGCACAAGCCATCGGTGAACCAGGTACACAGCTTACTCTCCGTACGTTCCACGCCGGTGGTGTGGCAGCGAATGCTGCTGCCAACGCGTCTATCGTGGCTAAGAACGACAGTCTCATTGAGTTCGAGGAGCTCCGTACTGTACCTTTCGAGGAAGACGGCAACCCATGCGAGATGGTAGTAAGCCGACTGGGCGAAATCCGTTTCGTAGATCCAAATACGAAGATCGTTCTCTCTACAATGAACATACCATACGGTTCTTCACTCTATCACAAGCATGGAGACATCGTGCCAAAGGGCGAGAAGATTGCCCAGTGGGACCCATTCAACGCCGTTATCGTAACAGAGTACGCTGGTGTGCTGAAGTTCAACGACGTGGTTGAAGGTGTAACCTACCGTGCCGAGACTGACGAAACCACAGGTCTTACAGAAAAGATCATCACCGAGTCGAAAGACAAGTCAAAGGTGCCTACCTGCGACATCATAGACAAGAACGGCGAGAAGGTCGGCACATACAACTTCCCTGTAGGAGGTCACATCGTAGTTGAAGACGGCCAGAGCGTCAAGACTGGTGAGACACTTGTCAAGATTCCACGCGCTGCTGTCAAGGGTGGTGACATCACCGGAGGTCTTCCACGTGTCACCGAGCTCTTCGAAGCACGCAACCCGTCTAACCCCGCCGTAGTGTCAGAAATCGACGGAGAGGTGACCATGGGCAAAGTAAAGCGTGGTAATCGCGAGATCGTAGTAACATCAAAGACAGGCGAACAGCGCAAATACTTGGTTTCTCTGTCTAAGCAAATCCTGGTACAGGAGCATGACGCCGTACGTGCTGGTACTCCACTTTCAGATGGTGTTATCACACCAGCCGACATCCTTGCCATCAAGGGTCCTACGGCAGTTCAAGAGTACATCGTCAACGAGGTTCAGGACGTTTACCGTCTGCAGGGTGTGAAGATCAACGACAAGCACTTTGAGATTATCGTACGTCAGATGATGCGCAAGGTACAGATCAACGACCCAGGAGACACCTCGTTCCTCGAGCAGGAAGTAGTTGACAAGCTTGACTTTGCAGAAGAGAACGACCGTATATGGGGTAAGAAGGTTGTCACCGACGCAGGAGACAGCGAGAACCTCAAGGCTGGTCAGATCGTCACTGCTCGCAAACTGCGTGACGAGAACTCACTGCTTCGTCGCCGCGACCTCAAGTTGGTACAAGTGCGCGATGCTGTGGCTGCCACATCAACCCAGATACTCCAAGGTATCACCCGTGCAGCCCTTCAGACAAAGAGCTTCATGTCTGCAGCTTCATTCCAGGAGACTACAAAGGTGCTTAACGAGGCAGCCATACGTGGTAAGGTTGACCGTCTGGAGGGTATGAAGGAGAACGTGATTTGCGGCCATCTCATCCCTGCTGGTACTGGTCTCCGCGAGTTCGACAAACTGGTAGTCGGTTCGAAAGAAGAATACGAGCGCATGCAGGCTAATCGCAAGAACGTGCTCGACTTTGCCGACGAAGATGTTGTTGAGACAGAAAGAGATTGATTATGAAGTTGACGAGTTGACAAGTTGACAAGTTGACGAGTAAATAGAAAAGGTTGACGGGTTGGCAAGTTGTAGTCTATACGGACAAAACAGCTTGGTTGCCCGTCAACTCGTTAAATAATAATTCTAAAGACATAACATACTATGAACGAGAATAAGGAACAGGGAGCAAACGCCCAGATTGAACTGCCCTCAGAAATAGCAGAGGGGAAATACGCCAATTTCGCAATTATCACCCACTCAAGCAGCGACTTTGTAGTTGACTTTGCGAGCATACTGCCAGGAGTGCCGAAGCCACAGATTCGTAGCCGCATAATATTGGCTCCTGAACACGCAAAGCGCCTGCTTATGGCACTGCAGGAGAACATTGTTCGCTATGAGCGCGAGTACGGCAAGATACAGTTGCCAAACAGCGAGCCACGTACCGTTGCCCCTTTCAATACAAAAGGCGAGGCATAACACATAAAAATAAATATTATGCAAGAGACAAGACAAAATAAGATAGCCCGTCTGCTTCAGAAGGAACTGAGTGTCATCTTCCAGCAGCAGACAAGGGCAATGCGAGGCGTTATGGTGTCGGTCACAAGGACAAAGATATCCCCCGACCTAAGCGTATGCACAGCCTACCTAAGCGTCTTCCCCAGCGAACGCGGAGAGGAGATAATAAAAAACATCAATGCCAACGACAAGACTATCAGGTACGAATTAGGAACGAGAGTGCGTCATCAGTTGCGTATCATTCCTGAATTACGATTCTTTATCGACGACTCTCTCGACTATATTGACCGAATAGATGAGCTTCTGAAGAAATGAACTTTCCGTTTTTCATCGCCCGCAGGTATCTCTTCTCAAAAAAGAGCACACACGCCATAAACATCATCAGTGCCATCAGCGCCATAGGCGTAGCCGTGGCTACCATGGCCTTGGTAGTGACACTGAGCGTGTTCAATGGTTTCCACGATCTTGTAGCATCGTTTTTCACCAGCTTCGACCCTCAGCTGGAGGTATCTCCAATAAAGGGGAAGACCGTGGCTGCTGACGACCCCACGCTACAGAAGATCTGCTCACTCCCGGAAGTGGAAGTGGCAACAGAGACGGTAGAAGACATGGCACTCGCCGTGTATAACGACCGCCAGGCAATGGTAAGGATAAAGGGTGTGGAAGACAATTTCGACAGTCTTACCCATATTCGTGAGATTCTTGTCGGCGACGGAGAATATGCACTTCATGCCGCCGACATGAATTACGGCATATTGGGCATACGGCTGGCCGAGCGCCTCGGCATGGGTTATACCTTCCAGAACGAGCTTAGGATATACGCTCCTAAACGCGAGGGCCAGCTCAACATGGCAAATCCGGAAGAAGGTTTCGTGGCCGACAACCTGTATTCGCCAGGTGTGCTCTTCTATGTGAAACAAGGCAAATACGACAAGAACTATATACTTACAAGTATTTCGTTTGCCCGCAACCTGTTTGCCCAGCAAGGCATGGTGTCGGCAGTGGAGTTACGTCTGAAACCTGGTAGCGATTTCGACAAGGTGAAGTCAGAGATGCAGGAGATAGGCAAAGGCAAATTTCTGGTCAAAGACCGATACGAGCAGCAGGAAGACACCTTCAAGATAATGAAGATAGAGAAACTCATCGCTTATATCTTCCTTACGTTCATCCTCATCGTAGCTTGTTTCAACATCATAGGCAGCATCTCGATGCTGATCATCGACAAGCGTAATGATGTAGTTACGCTAAGGAACTTGGGTGCCAGCGACAAGCAGATAGTACACATCTTCCTCTTTGAGGGACGAATGATCTCCACCACAGGAGCCGTTGTGGGTATCGCCATAGGCTTGCTGTTGTGCTGGATTCAGCAGACATGGGGGATTGTTGGATTAGGACGTTCCAGTGGTTCGTTTATCATCGACAGCTATCCCGTCAGCGTGCATCCCGAAGACATTGTCGTCATCTTCTTCACGGTGCTCGCAGTGGGCTATGCAGCAGTATGGTATCCTGTAAGATACTTCGCAAGGAGACTTTTATAAATAATACAGAGCGAGGAGAGAGGTGCGTGTCACCTCTCTCCTCGCTCTATATTATTACATTAACCCTATCTTGGAAGATTGAAGGCTCGAGTCATCTCTGCCATCTCCTCTTGGCTCATGCCATCTGGCTCGAAGCCCATACATTTAGCGTTGATATAAATCTTTGCACTCTTCGACAGTACATCGATTTGGTCGAAGGCATCCATCACGTCTATGCCCTTTGCAAAAACTCCGTGTTTTTCCCACATCACCACGTCATACTCTTCCAATTCCTTAAGAGTCCTGTTGGCAAGTTCGAGACTACCGGGAAGAGTATATGGCACGATGCCGAGACCTAACGGACAGAAAGCCTTTGTCTCAGGAATCATACTCCAGAGCAGAGTGCTCAACACATCCTTGCCCATGAACGCCTTGTTGTGGCTCATCGAGATGAGTTCAATAGGATGAGTATGAACGGTGGCCTTGTAAGCAGAACCCTTTTCTATCTGACGTGCATGTACGCTTAGGTGACTTGGCAACTCAGAAGTAGGCATCACGGCATTGTCAGCGACAATAACGTATGAGGCGCAATCGTCCAATATCCTGATGATACTTCCATTGTCCATAGGCCATCTTGCGAGGTCACGCATGCGCTTTCCTGTACCTTTACAATAGAAATAGCAACCTTTCAACGCAGGCAACTGAGTGCCTATCTGAATCACTTCACTGATAGCGGGTAATGACTTTATCTCGTCATCCACATATTCAGTAATATTCACTGTAATGTTTCCGCCATTACGCTCAGCCCATCCATTTTGCCAAAGATATCCAGCTACTTCAGCAATCTTTTCTATTTCCCTTTTCAGGTTGGGACGACCTTCAAGAATACTTTTCATATATCAAATGTTGTTTGTTTTTCGTTTTCGGGTGCAAAAATAGTCTTGTTTTAAGAATCAAAGCATTTGATTTTGATATAGTACCTTTGAGTTTTGGCAACTCTTGCTAACCTTAACTTACGTTTTATATAATTGGATATTTTTCATATCATAAAGTTATGCAGAATCAGATGGATTTATTAATTTTGCATCCGATAACGAATCTACTTCCAAAAAAATACTAAAGACATTTTATGATCATGCGAATAAAACATCTGTTTTTATCACAGTCCGTGATATTATTCTCGTTGTTGGCAACGCCAAGTGAGACACTCGTCGCGCAGACGCTTCCACAACCCACCCGTGAAGCCAGGCCCGGCATACGCTGGTGGTGGTTAGGATCTGCCGTTGACAAGGAAAATCTGAAATGGAATCTCAGCCAATACAAGGAGAAAGGCATTGGTGCCGTCGAAATCACTCCAATATACGGGGTACAAGGCAACGACAAAAACAATATCCAATATCTATCCCCCCAATGGATGGACATGCTGAATCTTGTTGAGCAGGAAAACCAACGAAACGACATTGAGACTGGAATGGCTACCGGTACGGGATGGCCCTTTGGAGGTCCATGGGTTCCTATCGAAGAGGCTGCATGCAAAGCTATCTTTGTAGATACCATCGTTGACGCCAAACATCACGTTGACGCCATCAAGTTTACGTTGCCGGCAAAAGAGACGAAATACGCCACTCTGAGACTCGTCAGGGAATATCCCCTCGACGGCACATCCGACAAGAAACGTGTCATTGCCCTTTTTGAAAGCAGAACCCGCCAAATGGTAAAACGTGCGGCTCCCGGTGGAGAGGGATATGTGATAGACCATTTCGACTCTACAGCCGTCGCAAACTATCTCGCACACATCGAGAAAGCCTTTGTAGAGACGGGTACACCATTCCCTCATACCTTCTTCAACGACAGTTACGAAGTATATGGTGCCAACTGGACCCCCACCCTCTTCGACGAGTTCCGCCGCCGTCGCGGATATGCTCTTGAAGACAAGATAAAAGAACTTGTAGATGGCGACCCGCAGACAGTGAGCGACTATCGCGAGACGCTTGGCGACATGCTCCTTGCCAATTTCACTAACCAATGGACAGCCTGGGCACACCGTCATGGCGCAATAACACGCAACCAAGCACACGGTTCGCCTGCAAACCTCATCGACTGTTATGCCGCTGTAGATATACCAGAGATAGAAGGATTCGGCCTTACCGACTTTGGCATCCGCGGATTGCGAAGCGATTCAGGCAACACCCGTCGCAACGATTCAGACCTCAGCATGCTCAAATATGCCCCTTCAGCAGCCCATATCACGGGCAAGCGTTACACCTCCAGCGAGACCTTCACCTGGCTTACCGAACATTTCCGTACCTCACTCAGTCAGATGAAACCCGATCTCGACCTGATGTTCTGTGCAGGAGTCAACCACGCTTTCTTCCACGGCACATGCTATTCGCCAAAAGACGACCCATGGCCAGGATGGAAGTTCTACGCCTCTGTCGATATGAGTCCCACAAACAGTATCTGGCGCGACGCGCAAAATCTGATGGACTATATCACCCGCTGCCAGACATACCTGCAGTGGGGACAGCCCGACAACGACTTCCTTGTCTATCTGCCCGTGCGCGACATGTGGCGCAACGATACCAAGAACCTGCTCATGCAGTTCGACATCCACTCTATGGCGAAGAAAGCGCCCGAGTTCATAAAGACCATCCTTGACATCGACCGTGCAGGTTTCGACTGCGACTATATCAGCGACCACTATCTCATGTCCACCACCTTCCGCAAAGGGATGTTGGAGACAGCAGCAGGCACACGCTATCGTGGCATAATAATACCCAAAGACTGTAGGCTGCCCGAGACAGTGGCACGACATCTCGACACGCTGAAGAAGCAGGGAGCCATCATCATCGACGGCAACGACGAGAAAGCCATGGAGGAGGCAGCACGTCCCGAACATATCAAACGCGAACTCGGGTTAAAGATGATCAGGCGCAGCAACAGCTACGGCCACCACTACTTCATAGCCAATCTTACACCAAACGATGTTGACACAAGAGTAAAGTTAGCCATCGACGCCCGCCATGGACTATGGTACGACCCGTTGACAGGCGAGACCTACGTTGCCGACATTAATGGCGACGGCCTCTCACTCAGCCTCAAAAGCGGCGAAAGCCGTATCCTTATTTGTTCGGCCAACAGCCTCGACGCTCTCGCCACCACCTCTGCTCCAGCCAAGGTAGAATCAGCCAAGGAGATCGACCTGACAAGTCGCCAGTGGACTCTTTCCTTCACCGAGGAACAGCCTAAGGTAAACGAGACATATACGTTAGATGGCCTGCAGACATGGGAGTCGTTGGGCGATAGCGCAGCTGTGACGATGGGCACTGGCATCTATGAGACTACTGTGAAAATGACGAAGGCCGAAGCCCGCAGCAAGTGGATGATAGACCTTGGCGACGTCCGCGAGAGCGCCCGTGTATATGTCAACGACAAATATATAGGATGCGCATGGGCAGTTCCATATATTCTAAATTGTAAGGATGCCTTCCACAAGGGAAACAACACCATAAGAATAGAGGTGACCAATCTGCCGGCAAACCGCATTGCCGACCTCGACCGCCGAGGAGTGAAGTGGCGCAAGATGAACGAGATAAACATCGTCAACATCAACTACAAGAGAACCACCTACGACAGTTGGTCTCCCGTGCCGAGTGGCCTTGGCAGCAGCGTAAGACTGATAGAGACAATGTGAAAAGAAAACGAGATATAACCAATTGATAAAAAAAACGACAAATATGAAAATGAAGAAAACAGCTTTCACCATCCTACTCGCCTTCTGTGGCATCATCACCATAGAAGCCCAGGACAACATCCTTGACTTGGTGCACCGCACCAACGATTATTTCATGGAGAAATACAGTGACCCGACACTCGACACCTACGTCAACAAACGACGTACGAGCAACCTCTGGACGCGTGCCGTGTATTATGAAGGTCTTATGGCCCTGTATGAGATTGACAAACAACAACGCTACATCGACTACACCGACCGCTGGGCAGACTATCACAAATGGACGGCTCGCCATAGTGTTCACGACACCGATGCCGACAACCAATGCTGCCAGCAGACATACATCGACCGCCATATTCAGAGCGGCATGCAGAAAGACCTCTCAAAGGTAAAGGAGAATCTCGACTACCAGATGTCAACCAACAGATACGACTACTGGACATGGATCGATGCCATACAGATGGCAATGCCCGTATATGCCAAATATGCCAAACTCACTGGCGAACGCAAATACCTCGACTATGCCATGAACTCCTATCGCTGGTCGCGCGACACACTTGCCGGCGGTTTGTTCAACAAGCAAGAAGGTCTTTGGTGGCGCGACAAGGACTATGTGCCCCCATATAAGGAGAGCGACGGCAACAACTGCTACTGGAGCCGAGGCAACGGATGGGTGTATGCAGCGTTAGTGAGAGTGATGGAGACACTGCCAAAGAGCGACAAGGCATATAAGGAATTGAAAAAAGACTTCATCCTAATGAGCCGCGCCCTCGTGAAATGCCAACGTGAGGACGGCTTCTGGAACGTGAGCCTTGTTTCGCCCGTCACTTATGGCGGTCCCGAGATGACCGGCACCTCGCTCTTCCTCTATGGTATGGCGTGGGGCGTACGCAACGGCATCCTAAAGCAGAAAGACTATGCCACTGTGATGGAGAAAGCTTGGAAAGCCATGGCCTCCTGCGTTCATCCTAACGGATTCCTCGGCTGGAACCAAGGTACAGGCAAAGATCCTTCAGCAGGCCAGCCCGTCACCTTCACCTCTGTTCCCGATTTTGAAGACTACGGCACAGGCTGCTTCATGCTTGGAGCCATCGAATATTACAAGTTAACAAAGAAATAGAGTGAAGAGTGATAAGAAAGGAATGAGAAAACAAAAAAAAGACAGATGAAAAAACAACTCATACTATTAGCCCTGATGCTGACAACGGTAAGCGTCAGTGCCCGCGAGAAAAAAGACGTTTGGCCAGACGGCACCAAGATGGACCCATGGTTTAGTAATGTGACAAAGGTAAATACCGACACCTTAGGAAAGCGTTACATCTTGACCGAACACGGAGTGAAGTCAGACAGTACCATCGTGCAGACACAAGCCATACAGGCAGTGATTGACAAGGCATCAAAGGCAGGCGGCGGTGTTATCGTGGTGCCAGAGGGAACATATCTCAGCGGAGCCTTGTTCTTCAAGCCCAAGACCCACCTGCTTGTCGAGGACGGCGGAAAGCTGAAGGGAAGCGAGCGCATCGCCGACTTCCCCATCCTTGAGACACGCATAGAGGGACAGACCTGCAAATACTTCGCTGCCCTTGTCAATGCCGACAATCTCAATGGTTTCACCATCGCTGGTCATGGCACTATCGACGGCAACGGCTATCATTATTGGCAAGAGTTCTGGATCCGCCGCAAGTGGAATCCACAGTGTACTAATAAAGACGCCCAGCGTCCGCGCTTGGTATATATATCTAACTGCAAGAATGTCACCGTTCAAGATGTACGTTTGCAAAACAGTCCGTTCTGGACCAACCATCTCTATCGTTCCGACCACGTGCGCTTCCTCGACTGTCATATCTACGCTCCCACCAAGGGTGTGAAGGCGCCGAGTAGCGACGCCATTGACATCGACGTATGCCACGATGTGCTCGTGGATGGTTGTTATATGAGCGTCAACGACGATGCCATAGCCATAAAAGGCGGGAAAGGCACCTGGGCAGACAAAGCTCCGGAGAATGGTCCAAACAAAAATATCCTCATCCAGAACTGCCGTTATGGAGTGGTACATGGCTGTCTCACCCTCGGCAGCGAGAGCGTCTATGACCGTAATATAGTATTGCGTAATATCGACGTTGACAACGCCGACCGCGTGTTATGGCTGAAGATGCGTCCCGACACGCCTCAGCATTATGAATATGTCACCGTGGAAAATATCACTGGCACCACTGGCAGTTTCCTCGTCATACGTCCGTGGACACAGTTCTTCAAGCCCGAAGACCGCACCGACATGCCGCTCAGCCAGTGCAACAATATCGTGATGCGCGACATCGACATGAAGTGTAACAATTTCTTCGATGTAGGCACGAGCGACAAATACCGTCTTTACGACTTCACCTTTGAGGATATCAACGTGAGCGACAAGCGCAACGCTTTTGACGCTAAGCTGATAGAAAAGACAAAGGTAAAGAATCTGAAAATCAACGGTTCATCGCTCTAAACTCTGATGGTTTCATACCCGTCTTAGCCTTGAACTTAGAAGAGAAATAGTCTGGCGACTCAAAGTTGAGTCGGTAGGCTATTTCTTTTATGCTCTCGTTGGTAGCCGAGAGCAGTTCCTTTGCCCGTTGCAGCCGCAGGTCATGCTGATATGTGGCAGGCGCTATTCCTGTAATCTCCTTAAACAGTTTTCTGAAGCTCGAATAGCTCAGTCCCAAGCCCTGCGATATATCCTGTATGGTAAGATTCTTCTCCAGCGACTCCCTTATGAGTTTCTGTGCCCTGTTGATGATATCCACTTGCGCATGCGACGTGCGGTTGAGTTCGTTGTTCCTCTCCAACGAATACATCAGTCCTATGAGGTGATTCACTATGCCCGCCATTGTCTGCTGCGCGTATGGAGCCTCTTCGAGTGCAGTCCTGTATGCCTCTTGGTACAGTTGCTGAATCTCATGGCTGAAGCCAACGTGGTAAATAGGTTTCTCTTTCGATAGGAATCCCGCGCGCACCCTATCGTCGATATTCTTTCCCTTAAACCCTATCCAGTAGCTCTCCCATCCCTTGTCGTCAAGAGGATAATACGTATGCCATTCGCCAGGGAAGAGGAGGAACATGTCGCCTGGTTTTATCAGCGTCTCGGGCACCGAGGCAGATTTAAACACGCCTTCTCCTGCCGGATTATAGAGTAACTGATATTCATCAAGTGTCCTTCCTTTATCTACATAGAAATAATATCCGTAGGCATGCCCACGGGTAGGATAAGCTTCGCCAGGTTCTATAATCTCATGTCCTACAGTGCTCACGGTCAATCCCCATTCCAAGTCACGTTCGGACGCTACGAGGTACTTGCTATTCTGCATAAGGTAACATTATTGTTAGATAATTATGGGAACAAAGATATGTATTTTTCCTGAGAACGCCAAGTTATGCCCCTTTATTTTTGCATAAATTTACACTCTTGTGTTTTCATCTTCTTTTCCCATAAATACTTTTCTTTGTTTTTTAACAATCGGTTGCAAAATAAAACAGGCAGAAGTTCACGTGGAATCTTCTGCCTGCAAACCTAACGATGTCCCTTATAAACCTAAAAATATCCTTAATGAAAAAGGATGTCTTTCTTATGGAAAGTATTACTTTATCGATACTTTTATACCACCCTTGGCCGTACGGACGATATATGTGCCAGGAGCGAGACCTTGCTTTTTGAGGTCGGCAGGTATTGACGCCTTTGTGGTTTCAATACGAGTCAGCACCTTCATGCCGCCCATGGTAAAGACATCTGCCTCGAACGATGCCGTTGCCTCTATGTCGTCAATACCTGTGTCGATAATGACGGCGATGATGCCTTCAGAGAGCAGACGCGACGTATCCCAACCGAGACCGGCGGGAAGAGCCTGGAGGGCGAAGGCAGGAGAGCCGCTGATGGTTCCCTCACAGCTAACGACACGAACGTAGTCGCCGACAGCCGGTGTCCAGCCAGAGCCATAGGTGACGTGGATAGTACCGTCGAGCGCGGCATTGCCTTTCACTTTGAGGAAAGCCCAAGCTTGACTCTTCGCTCCTGTAATGCTGTTTACCGACAGCGAGTCGGCCTTTGTCTTGTTGACATAGATGTTTGATCCAGCTTCAGCCTTGAGATTTTTCTCTATGACAATATAGCCAACGTTCTTGTTCTGCGATTCGGCAGCATAAGTGCCCGGACGTAGCGAGCCACCATCCAGGAGGTTGACGCCGTAGCAATATCCCAATCCACGCAGTTCGCCTTCATCCTGCACATAAGTTATGGTCGGCGCCGTCATCGACATGGTGGCAGTAGCCTTATTAAGTTTCACGACACCCTCGACAATCTTCAGCGACTTGGCGTTGGCAAGCACATTCTCAGAGGCTATGGTCCATACACCCGTACCGTTCTTCACCACATTGCTTCCATTGATAGAGCCAGAGAAGTTGAAGTTGACGTTCTTTCCACCTATGGTGAGAGTGTTGGTGCTTGAACCATAATATCCGCCGTTGCTGATATATCCCGAACCCATGAGAGCGCCAATGGCGAAGTTCTTGCCGCTGGTATTGAAAGGCGTGTCTTTCGTAAAGCGGGCATCAACGTTGAGAGTGGCTTGCGGTATGCCGTGAGTATTGTTGAAGTCGAATACCGGTTCGTAAGCATTCTTTTTGCCACGCTTGGCATTGATTGTACCTGTAAAACCGCTCCAGTCGCCGTTAAATGGGCAGCGAACCCAAGTGGCGTAGATGTCGATGGTGCCAGCACCTGTGAGTTTTCCTGTATAGTCGCACCTGCCGTCAGGATACCAACTTGCCGTCGAACCCTCAGGCACATCGATGTTGACGTTGTCTGAGTTACTGCTGTAGATGGTGTTTTCAGCCTTGAGCACCACCTTTTTTCCGTTGAGCACCACCGTCTTACCATTGAAGTGAGAATCGCCGAAGTCATACACTGTTCCTCCTTCGATATACAGCTTGTCGTAGTCGGCAGAGCCATTGAGCTGCAGCGTACCCGTACCAGTCTTGTGTAAGTCGCGGTCTTTTCCGGTGTTGTTTTTCTTCACGGCACCGTTGAGGATGAGCGTGCCCGTAGTGTTTATCGTGCCGCCCTTGTCGCCTATGACGATGGTGTGTGAAGCCGTCATATTAGATGTGGTCTTCAGCGTACCGTTATCCTCGAGAGTGATGGTGTTAGACACATCGCCAAGAGCGCCGTATTGCAGGCCGTCGTTGTTGGCTAGCGATGCGGGAACAAGCGTACCGCCACTTACTACCGTACCGCCAGAGTACTTGTTCACATTATTTATATTCACGGTGCCGGAACCCTCAACGCGGAGTTGGATGTCGCCTTCAATGGCTCCGTCGCCCGAGACTGTATAAGTCTTGCTGTTGTTCTTAAACACTACGCTGCCTGGAGTGATGTTCTCGGCAATGTTGACTGATGTGGTAGAGGCATTGTCGTCGAAGGTCACATCGTCGCCCGTGACGAAGGTATTGTCGGAAGAAGAGAAATTGGCCGTGTTCATCAAGTCCCATGTAGAACCACCCTCGCCCGTCCATGTCACGCTCTCGCTCTCTCGGCCGTCCTGGATGGTCATCGTGATCTTTCCGTCAGCATAAGCTAACTGGTATTTCTTTCCCGAGAGTCCCTCGACCACGATGTCGGCAATGTTTCCTGTCAGTTCTGCTACCTCAGCCAGCACATAATCTCCAGCTTGCGGTGCAGAAGTGAACTCGAATACAGGCGCATCGTATTCAGGGCCGTTCTCCCAGTTCTTTTTCTCAATGGTCATCTTTGTTGCAACAAACTTATCGACGTTATTGCCTTCCGCGTCGAAGACTATACGTGCGCCGAAGCCCAGGTTGAGTTCTGAAGTGGAAAGCGAGCCTGTCTTGTCCATGCCGCCAAGATAGATTACAGAGCCGTAGTCGGCCTTGATGCCAGCATTAAACGTACCGTTAGAGTTCAACTTGGCAAAGCGGTTGAGCCATACGGGGCTCTTCTCCATGGTTCCGTCAAACTGCAGTGTTCCAGCCCACACGTCAGTGTTGCCGCTGTATGTCTCTTTCACGTTTGGCAAGACGAGTGTTCCGTCGCCCTGCTTCACCAGTCGCATATTTCCGGTAAAGGCGCCTCCCGTGAGCGTATGAGTATAATAGGTATAAGATATCTCTGTGTCTTTTACTGTGCACTCGCTTGGCGCGCTGCCCTGCACCCATGAAGGAGCATTGTCGATAAATACCGAAGGAGCGGCTCCGTCGGCTACGGCTACGGTAGCGTCGCCGTTAGTGGCCAGCAGCGCCTGCTTGTCATTGAGGTCGGTACCGAGTGCTGTCGTCACCTCTACGCGTCCTGTTGTGGTGAGAGGAGGAGGCGCGATGGTTATGCCTTCGAGTTCGCCGAGGAAGTAAGAGGCGTGAGGCGGCTGGTTGTAGCCGCAGGGTTGCCATACCATGGCGTTGCGGTACTGATGGTCATACCATAGCGAGTAGTTGCGCCACTCGGTAGGAATGGTAGAGGTATAGATGCGAATGTTATTGTCAGCCGTACGCACGATGACCTCCTCTCGCCAGTCGCCGAAGATATCGCCCTGATAGCAAGGGGTGGCCTTGGTGCTGTTGTTAGAGTAAGCTCCCGAGAAGGTTGCGAGTGTGCCCACTCCTGGTTTGGATACTGTGATATTGTCGTAACATTCCTCTTGTAGGTCGCCGTCCCAATAGATGCGGAAGTTCATCCCGAGTCCGTTGGTGTTCACGTTGACATGATCGGCAATTACTGTTGAGATGGGTGTATCGTGAGCTCCATAGCACACGGCACCAGGAAGAGAGTTATAGAAGTTTCCTGCAATGGCACGTCCGGCATCGTTGGTATCGGTCATGCGGTAGTATATCTTCGACGTGGTGGCGTCGCGGAAGTTGTTGGCGGGATTATCCTCGTTGCAGGCGAATATCTCCTGTCCGTGACGATAAGGGTTAAGGTCGCTGACATGGTGAGCATCGCCATGTCCGAGTCCTGTGGTGGAGAGTCCCATTCCGTTATCGTCAATCACCATCGAGCCCCATACTATCTCGTCGCGTCCGTCCCAATCCACGTCGGCTATTGAATAGTTGTGATAGCCCTGTCCATACCATGGCGAGCCTGGCTTGTTGTTAGTCCAATACCAACGTACGCTGAGCTCGTGTGACGTAGGATTCACGTCGTAGGCGATGAACTTATGTCTTGTATAAATACCGCGACCAAGGAAGATGCTCGGATGCTTGCCGTCGAGATATGGCGCACCGAAGAAGTTCTTGCTGCTTCGGTGGCCGTAGCCGTCGCCCCATGCAGCCTTAAGGTCAGTTTCGCCGCTCTCGTATCTTTTCAGCGGATACTCAATACACTGGTATGGCTTGCCCGTCGCTCCTTCGCAATAGTAAAGGAATTCATTGCCGTAGTATGTAAACCACTCCACTGAGCCAGAGCCTTTGGGTATGCGGTAGTTTGTCCACGACGTGCCGTTCTTACCGTCGGCACCGATTGTGTATGTTGTTCCGTCGGCCATGTGTACTGTTGAGCCCTCTTCGAGTCGCATTACAACCTCTGCCTTGCCGTCCATGTCCCAGTCATATCCTACTATGTTCTGTTCGTTGTTTTGGAAGTCGCCCATGTTTGGACCGCAGTTCACCCACCACAGCACGGTTCCGTCCTGCTTGAGGCATGCGAGCATGGAGTATTCCTTTGTCTCCACACCGTTGATGGTCGGTCCGTTCTTGGGATAAAGCTGTTCGCCTTCCTCCTTGTTGTCGAACTTCATGAGTATCTCCACCTCGCCGTCTCCGTCAACGTCGGCACAACAGGCGTCGTTAGGCACGTAGGTTGATTTGAGCGAAGCGTCGTGCATGATTTTTATTGTCTTGTAGTTGTTGGTGAGCACCTCGGCAGTTTTCGATGCAGCCTGTTCCACGCCGTTCACCACAGCCTTCACTGTATATTTGCTGCTGGCAGAACCGGCGGCATCAGTAAAGTTCGACACGTTGAGCGGTTCGCTGTTCACCTTGGTGCCGTCGCGATAGAGATTGTATTTCACGTCAAAGTATTCATCGGCTTGTATTCTCCACGAACAATACACGCCACCTGTAGTTTGCACGGCAACAAGACCGCGGTCAAGCCTGTCCGTAAATCTCTGTGCCATAGCCACGTTATACGATGCGAATGCAGCGATAACGAATGCGATAAGTTTCTTTTTCATAAACAGTATCTATTAGGTTTCTTATTTTGGGTGCAAAGTTAATAAAAAAAATATAACAAGACACTCAATTTTCTGATTTTCACCTATACTTTTTGGCACAAGGCGTAATAAAAACAAGTCATCAAGACACACTGACTCTTACCAGCATCTTTCATTCTACAATGACGATGGATGTACTGAATAAAATGGAATCTTGGTCATAACGATAGAAGCCTAACTACTCAGCTGCTATCTGACTAACTATTATAACTTATTCATTACAGCTGAAATGATTTCCTCACGATGACTGCTTGAATATGATGTGAATACGCTTTCGTTTTATGTTCCGCAGTGCGGAACGTACATTCCGCAGTGGCGAACGTATATTCCGCAGTGGTGAACGTACGTTCCGCACTGCGGAACATAAAACGAGAGCCCCATGGTATTAAATTACAATAGCTTTCGTGAATATTTATAGATGCCTGCCTTCACATATTTATAACAGGCAAGTAGATGCTGTCACTCTCGCGATCGTTCGCATTCTATGTTTTTTCATTTTCTTCTATCACTTCTATCACAAACCATATTAACAATCTTACTGATAGACAGTTGGATAGTGATAGAAGGAGTGATAGAAGCGTGATAGAAGTGATAGAAGAAAGGTTTTTAACTACAAAATTGCAGGAATTTACTACATATATAATTGACTTAATGGGTAATGGAGTCAGGTATCCAATGAAACTTAAAGATTGAATGTTAAGCATTATAAAACTAATATAAGAGCGAAAATCAGGAAAAACGACAATAAATATATGTTTTTCTTTGGAGAAATAGTTTTTTTTTGTATCTTTGCCGAAAAATTAAAGAGCACAACTATGAAGTACCCAATTGGAATACAAAGCTTTGAGCGAATACGTGAAGACGGTTACGTTTATGTTGACAAGACGGCATTGATTTATGAGCTTGTCAGCAAGGGGACTATTTATTTCCTCAGCCGCCCTCGCCGCTTCGGCAAGAGCCTGCTCATCTCCACACTCGAAAACTATTTCCTCGGACGCAAGGAACTATTCCATGGGCTTGCAATAGAAGCGATGGAGAAGGAGTGGAAGGAATATCCTGTGTTCCATATTGACTTCAACGGTGGTAACTACGACAAAGACGGAGAACTCGAAAACCGTATTCTTGGAAATCTTGAGACATGGGAGAACCAATGGGGCAAAGACCCAATAAACAAGGAACTTGGCGCAAGGATTGCCCATGTGCTTAAACAAGCGCACGAGAAGTCTGGACGACGTGCCGTTGTGCTTGTCGACGAATACGACAAGCCGCTGCTCGACGTTATTGACACTGACTATACAGGATTGCTCAACGGGAAGGAAACAAAACTTGAGGACATACATCGAGGGATATTAAAAGGTCTGTACAGCGTGTTCAAACTCGCCGACAAGCATCTGCAGTTTGTGCTGCTCACGGGAGTGACGAAGTTCTCGCAGGTCAGCGTGTTCAGCGGTTTCAACCAGCCGAAGGACATCAGTTACGACTCCCGTTTCGACACACTTTGCGGCATCTCGAAGGACGAACTTCTCACGGTGTTCAAGGAGCAGATAAGGGAACTTGGCGAGATGAACGGCATGACAGAGGAAGAGACAATAGAAAAACTGAAACGGAAATATGATGGTTATCATTTCAGTAAACAGATGAAGGACATCTTCAATCCGTTCAGCATCTTGAACTGCCTCGACTCTAAAGATTTCCAAAACTATTGGTTCTCCACCGGCACCCCGACGTATCTAATGCGTCTCTTGGCAAACAACCATGAAAACATCAACGAACTGGCAGGCAAGGAATATTCAGCCGCAGAATTTGTAGATTACAAGGCAACAAAGCAAAAGCCGCTGCCAATGATCTACCAAAGCGGATATTTTACCATAAAGGGCTATGACCCCACCTTCGATGTCTATCGTCTCGATTTCCCCAACGAGGAAGTACGTAGCGGAATGGCATCGGCTCTTGCATCTGATTATTTCAGTTCTGGAAACTACTCGGATTCACGGATTGTTGACGTGACCCGTACTCTTCTTAGTGGCGACCTCGAAAAGTTCAAACTTCAACTTACTGCCTTCCTCGCCAACATCTCCTATCGCTTCCAGCGCAAGCAGGACGCTATGGAGTGCGAACGTCACTTCCAATACACCTTCTATCTCATCATGTGCTTGCTTGGCAGATATAACACATATATTGAGAAGGAGACGAGCCAAGGGCGCATTGACTGCATACTCGAGTGTCCCGATTATGTATATATCTTCGAGTTCAAACTCAACTCCACGGCGGAAGTTGCCTTGAAACAGATAGACGAAAAGGGATATGCCCAACCATACGCCGCCGACAAGCGCAAGATATACAAGGTAGGCATCAGCTTCTCTTCCGAAACAGGCACCGTAAACGACTTTGCCTACAAGCCTTGCGAGTAATTGCATAGATGGAGGAAGTATCAGTCTTCAAGCATCAAGCGGGAGTCAATTCGGGTGAACACCCTGATGGCAATAATTAATTTGGCTTAATCCATTGCAGCAAGTCACACTCCACTATTCGCAGTTCATTGCGAACCTTGTCGCCATCCTTTGCCTTGAAGAGGTCAAGCTCGTTGGCCACGGGGGCGGCAAGCTCCTTGATATTGCCAAACTTGTCGGAGTCGGAGGCTGTGCCTTGCAGTTTGATGGTTATGCTGCCCGCAGGTTGGGATGCGGCAAGGGGAAGGTGAACGTAACCTAATGACACGGGAGTCTTACCCTCCCAAACGAGGGTGTCGTCGGCGAAGATCTGCAGGGGATACTCCCTCTTGCGCCATCCCGTAAGTTTGAGCACCACCTCATCCACGCGCGCCTTTTCCGCAAGCTCATATCTTATCCATGCCGTTGACATCCTGCCGTCGTTCTTCCATTCTGTGTCCTCACTGTCGTCGTAAGAGCGGATGGCATCCTGCTGGTTGCATCCCGCAGTGGCAGACTTGCACTGTATGGTGCGCTTGATGTCCTTATAGGAAGGAGTGGCGGGAGTCTCTGCCCTAACAAACTCGAAGGGTGCGTTTGCGGCATCCTTCTTGGCATCAAGGGTGATGGACGATGCAGGCATACCGTCGCAGGTGACGTTTACACGCACAACGCCCTCTTCGCCGGTGCTTCTCAGTAGAACACGGTTTACGCCACATTCAAGGGGCAGTGACTTGGAACGGATGCAGTTGGTGTCATGGCTATCCTTGCCTATGCCGCCTATCCATTCCGCCGGACCCTCCACTGAGAAGTGAAGCATATTGGTGGCTAGAGGATTGCGGCGACCCTTGTCGTCAAGAGCCTCTATCTCCAAGAGAACCATGTCGGCACCGTCGGCAACGAGCTGGTGGTTCTTTATATTGCTGATGCGAAGCGAGGTGGCCTTGCCTGTGGTCTCTATGCAATGCTCGGAGAGAGCCTTGCCGTCGGCACTGTATGAAATGGCCTTGATGTTTCCCGGCTCGAAGGCTATGTTCTCAAAGACATGCAGGAAATGGTAAGCCACGGAGTCGCGTCCCGTCTCCTTACCATTGACAAAGAGCCTTACCACTGGAGCGTCGCTCACTACATATACCGTCTTCTTGAAATCCATGTTGCCGTTGTTCCTGTCACGGCAGTATTCCTCATAGTTCCAGTGTCCCACGATATGCGTCATCGACTTGTCTGGCGTAACCCATCCGTTCCACATCACCTGGTGTGCATAGAAAGCATCCTTTGGCAGACGCATGGCATCCACCACGCCCGATGTACGGTAGTTTGACTCACCACGGTTATGGGTGTTGGTGTCGGAGAAGATAATCTTCGTGCCACCATTTGACACTCGCAGTCCCGTTCCTGGGCGTTCCATCCAGTAGTCATACCATCGGCGCACCATCTCCACGGCAAACTGGTCGTTGTTCTGATTGTATGCCGAGGCGTCGGCATCCCTGTAGAGAGGACCGTCGCCATGCTTGTGATATGGATACGACCAGTCGTCCCAATAGCGGCGCAGAGCCTCGTCGCGGCAGTATTCCATTGCCCACACGGGCTTTCCCGCCGACTTGTTGATATATAGCATCTCACCGCCATATTCGGCACATGTCGTCTTGTTGAGCATCTCGCGGCATCCTATGGCACGGCCTCCGTGCGGATCGTACTTGTCGCGCAGTTGTTTCATCTCCATCTGGTGTTCCTCGCTGATGCCCTTGTTGCCACATTCGTAGAAGAGGATGGAAGGGTTGTTGCGGTTGTATATGATGGCGTCCCTCATCAGTTCCACCCTCTGTTCCCAGTGTCTTCCCCTCACGTCCTTCTCGGCGTCTCCCGCGGGCATAGCCTGTATGAGTCCCACACGGTCGCACGACTCGATGTCCTGCTTCCATGGACATACGTGCATCCATCTCACAAGATTACCGCCCGAGAGTACCATCAGCTCATTGCTGTAGTCGCTCAGCCATGCCGGCACCGACATTCCCACTCCAGGCCATTCGTTGGATGTGCGCTGCGCATATCCGTGCATCATCATTACGCGATCGTTCAGGTAGGTCATTCCATCGCGGAAGGCAGTCTTGCGGAATCCTGTCGTGGTGGTCTGCCTGTCTATTTCCTTTCCCTTGACCGTTATGCTGGTGTTCACATCATACAGATAGCCATATCCCCACGACCAGAAATGCAGTCCTTCCACCATCTTCTCCGCACTGACAGTGCGTGTCTCGCCCTTGTCCAATGTGACTGGAGCTGAGGAGAAGGCAGACAGTGTGGAGCCGTCACGATCGATGATTTCCACATTATATACAAAAGTCTGTTTCTTGCCCGTCTCGTTTCTCACCTCCGACTCGGCATGTATGATAGCCTTCCTTCCCCTCACGTCGTGATTCTTGGCATAGACGTAAGTACCCGTTGTTCCGAGAGCGGAATAAAGTGGAAGTGTCTGATAGAGGCGGTCTGTCACGTGCAGCTTCACGTTCTTGGGCAGTCCGCCGTAGTTGGCGTTGAAGTTCTTGTTATTCCATTGAAATGAAGCCGGACTGAGGGTATTGTTCGGAAGGTTGTTGCCGTCTGCAACAACCTCGCCGTCAGTAGGTGTCCCCTTTTCCTTGTATGCCCATGAGTTGTCGGTTTTCACCTCGAGGACATTCTCTTTCCCTATGCGCATGTATGGAGTGAGGTCGAATCCGAATGCCATCACTCCGTTTTCATGCAGTCCTATTCTCGTACCGTTGAGGAACACCTCGGCAGCCTGTCTTGCGCCCTCAAACTCGATGAACACCTTCTTGCCCTTCCAAGTCTTGGGGGCAAGGAATGTCTTGGTGTAAGACACCTCCGCGTCAGGCAGTTTTTCTATAGGCGCCTTGAAAGCATACTCCTCGTTCCATGCCCGTGGCAGTGTAACCGATTTGTCGCCTATCTTCCATTCGGCATTAAAGTTCTGCGAACGCTGTGCATACGCCGCCGCGATGTTTAGGGCGGCAATTGCTATTATCGAAAGTTTTCTCATTTACTATCAAGATTAATATACTCCTTCTTTCATGGCATTTAACCTGCGTCTGAATGTCATTATAATGTTTTCTCCTTTTTGTTGGCAAAATTACAGAATTATTCTTTAATGACCAAACTTTTACTGAAAATTTTATTAAAATCTAATTTTTCGCCAAAAGTACAAAAAAAAATAAGATTTGGCAAATTATTAAATTTTATTTTTCACCAAATCTCACTATTTTCACTTCTTTTGGCTGATTTAAAATAAAAACGACGACCGGGACCGTCGCTATAGTAGCGCAGTCCCGGTCGGAAAAAGTATTTTATGAGAAGTGTGAATATTACTTCATTTCAGCACCTGAAACAGAGTAAGCCTTCTCGCCCTTAACGATAACGATACCGTTCTTGGTAGCGATCTTTCTTACCTTTGCTACAGTCTCCTCACCATTGATAGAAGAGATGCCTGCGCTGCCAGGAACGAAGCCCTTGTATGTCATAACCTTTACGCTGCTGATAGCAGTGTCATAACGATAGAGCTTGAATGTCTCGCCAGCAACAACAACCTCTGAAGAAGTGCAGTCGCCCTTGTCAGGACGGTTGTAACCACCAGTCTTGTTAACGATGAAGAAGTTTGGCTTGCTTGCATCGTCGCTTGTGTACTGAGGATCGAGGTGCATGTTGAGGTAGTTAGAACGTACAGCGCAGTCGCCGTCAACCTTTGTGTTTACATCGTAGTAAACCAATCCCTCGAATGGCATCATACACCATGCATAGTGATCGTTGAACACCTTGTAGAGAGCTGCATTTTCCTCAGATGGGATAAGTGGGAGAGCGCAAGTGTAAACATCGTTAGGACAGAGCACGTTCCACTTTGCATTCTCAGTACCGCAGTCAGTGTCGGCGAAGATGCCATGGCCTTCCTTAACCGATGTATAGGAAGCGGCATTGTCTTCAACATAAACCTCGTTTGTTCCGTCAGCCTTGTAACCACGCTTCTCAGATGACATGATACGATCCCAGTGTGACTTACCTGCAGCGTCAACAAGCTCTACCTTATCCCATCCAGACAATCCTGCATTGATCTCGTCGTATGTCATGATGTAGCTCTTATCCACAGCAACAACATACTCAGCGTTGTTAGTGATAGTAACCTTCTCAGATGGAGCATACCATTCTTGAGGGTGAGTACCGTCGAATGAGTACATCTCAATGGAACCTGCATCAGTGAATTTAACTTTCTCGCCAGAGAGGATGTCTTTCTCTTCGATTACAGAGCCAGAAGCATTCTTTACGATGCACTTGATGGTAACCACTGGATTCAAGAGAGTGTTAGAGTTGTCGGCAGTGATAGTGTATTCCTTACCATAGCCAGCCTCAACGTTGGTGATCTTTGCAACTGGAACTGGCATTGCTATAGTCTCGCATACTACAGGAGTAATGATTTCGTCAGAAACCTTTGCCTCATCATCATCGAGAGAAGTCCAAACCTTCAGGTCGCCAGACTTTGTACAATAGATAATCTTCTTTCCGAAGTATTCCTCAGCGTTCTGCTCAAACTCGCGAGTATCGTTAGCGTCACCATAGCCTACAGTATATTCCTCACCGTCGGCATAAGCATTACCAAGAGCGTCCTCAGCATCGCCCACCTGAATCCAGTGAAGTGTATGACCCTCGCTGAAGTCAACATAGTATGCACGCTGCTCGCCGATAGCTGCGAGAAGATCTACAGAAGGTTCAACAGCGAATGGACCCTCAGCCTTGTAAGAGAGACCCATGTTAGAGAGCTGAATTACAGAGTTGGCACTGTTGGTTGACATTACCCAGATACCAGCACGGTTCTCTTCGCAAACATAGTTGTGAACACCGGTCTTTACCACATTACCCTCTTCGTCAGAGATAGTGTAAGTGGCAGTCTTATCAGCAACGTTTATCTCAACTGCGAAAGAATACTTAACACCGACGTTAAGAGTAGCTGTTTCAGATTCCTCTGTAGGTGTGGGCCAATCGCCACGTGCAGTAGGATTCTCGTTGATAACGATGTCAGCGGTCTCAGCTGTGGAAGCTGTTACACGATAACGGAAGAAATAGTCCTCACCCTCGTTGTTAAACCAGTGATAGTTGTGTGAAGACACGCGAGAGTCTGTAGCTGAACAAGCGTTGACAGGGAGAAGCACGAACTCCATGTCAGTACGTGTAGCATTGACGGTCATCTTCATGTCCTTAGAGAACTTGTAAGTGTTGTTAGGCAGAGAAGCCACGTCAACCTTCTTCCAAGCATCCTCGTTCCAGAAGCGGTTAATCATACGACCACCATTGTTGGTGAGTTTTACCTCAAGGTAGTCCTTGCCAGGAGTGAGGGTCATACGACCTGCATCCTGAAGAGTCCATCCGTCAGCCTTGTCGGTTGGAATCTTGAAGAAGAACTTGTCCATCAACTCTGCTTTTGCCATCGTACAGCAGATGAGCATAAGCAATGAAATTAAAGTAAACTTTTTCATTTTACATTGTTTTTAGTTAATATTAAAAAAAATTGTTGTCTCTTATTGTTTAAATAATTGAGTATGGAGGGAGGAGAGGGAAATCAACGTCCCCGCTCCTCACTCCACTCTCAGTATATTACCATCCTGGATTCTGCTGAATAGCGTTGCCAGACTTCATGATCTCGGTCTGCGAGAATGGGAAGAGGTTCCACTTCGCCTGCCACTGGCCATCACCACGAGTCACAGCCACCTTATTATATGTGAAGGTGCCATCCTCGTTCTTGGTAATCTCCATGCGGTGGATGTTCATGAACTTGTCACCATCCTCCATCCAACGGCGCACGTCATAGAAGCGATGTCCCTCGAAGGCGAGCTCTACACGACGTTCGTTCTTGTACTTAGCCCAGAACTCGTCGTTGTTCATGCCGATGGCAAAAGCAGGCATGCCAGAGCGTGTTCTTGTCTTGCTCGCCATCTTGGCGGCTGTCTGTGAAGCAGGCACAGCCACGGTCTGGGGCTGTCCCTCAGCGTCGTTGAATGTCACACTGCCACTTGCGTCAGCTGCATTGCCATTTCCCGAAGCCTTGAAATACTGGAAGAGAGCCTCGGCGTAGTTGAGGTACATGGCACCCATGCGGAAGGTGAGCCATCCGTGAGGCGATGTGGTGACAGCCACGCCTGAGCGTGCGCGCAGTATCTGGTTAGGATTACAGAACTTCTTCAGATAGTAGCCGGTAGGTGTGGCGTACGACTTACCTGCTGCATTACCTGTACGAGAGTGATATCCGCCGATGTATGTCTCCACTGTTGGGTGGTCGGCGCTGTAATCGGCGAGGTCGTTAGGCCATGCATCTCCATTGAGCACGACGGTCTTGGTGAGACGTGGGTCGCGGTTGTCGTAAGGGTTAGCCTCGTCATAGAGATCGCTCTCGGCGATAGTCTTACCGTCGGTACACTCGAAGGCATCGACGAGGTCCTGTGTAGGGCAGTTGCCGCCCTGACCTGACGAGTAGCCTACCGGGAAGTTATATCCCTCGAAGGTGTTGGCAGAAGCTGTTCGGCGAGCGAAGATAATCTCCTTGCAACTCTGGGTGTTAGAGTAGTAGTCGGTAGCCCAGAGAGTCTCGATGTCGTCAGCCAAGCCCATTCCCTTAGCCTCGGCAGCGTCGATAAGCTCCTTGCAAGCGCCAACGGCGGCAGCCCAGAGGGCTTTCTTCTCGTCGGCAGACTTACCCTGGGTGAAGAGAGGAGAGGCATGATAAACGGCAGCCTGAGCCTTCAGAGCGAGCACAGCATACTTGTTGGCGCGGCCAGTCTCAGCCTTGGCGAGGATAAGTTCCTTGTCGGCAGAGTAGTCCTCGATAATCGAGTCCTTGATGGCGTCACACTCCTTTGCGATGAAGTTGAAGATGTCGTCGGCACTTGAGCAAGGCAGTGCTGTCTCCTCTGTACCTGTGGTATTAGTGGTCTTGAAAGGGACGCCACCATACTGGCGGAGCAGTGTGAAGTAGAAGTAAGCGCGAGCCCAGCGAGCCTCATACACATAGTTTTTGTAGAGATACATCTGCTTCTCGTAGTCGAGGTTGAGCTTAAACTGCTCAAAGTCGAGGTTCGACCAGTTGTCGATCACCTCGTTGCAGTAAGTGATGCCCTCGTATGCCGAGGTCCAGATGGTCTGATGAGGATTGGCGGCGCTCCAGTTGCCGTTATAGAAATCCTCCACCGAGTTTCCGTCATGGCTGTATTCCGACTCGTCTGTTGCCGACGAGAGCATGGCTCCCGAGAGGTTTCCCCAGTCGGTGTCGATGTCGTTGTATATCATTGTCATGAGTCCTCCCACGTAAGCGAAAGAACGCTGTATATACTCCTTGTCGTAGGCAGTGTATTCATTGTAGTCCATGTTGCAGGACGACAATGTCACCGCAGCCATTGCAAAGCCTAATATATTCTTTTTGAATTTCATAATCGTCGTGTATTAAGTTTAGAATGTTACGGCAGCGCCGAGCTGCAGGCTTCTTGTCAGAGGCTGTGTGGTGCCGTAAGCGGCAGCGTCAGCTTCTTCGAGATTGTCGATAGTGAAGAGGTCGGTACCACGCACATAGAGTTTCACGTTGTTGATCACGCTGAGTTTCTCGAGCACGCACTTTGGCAGGTGGTAGTAGAGTTCCACGTAGCGCAGTTTGAGATAGCTGCGGTCAAACATGTTGAGAGTGCTGTTCACGTCGTTGTTGGCGTTTGATGTGGTAGAGAGGCGTGGGAATGCCGGGTTCTCGGTGTTGCCACGTTCAGCCGACCAAGAGTTGTCGTAGAGATACTGCGACAGTGTGTTTGTAGCCACAGCCGAGCGGTAGAGTCCGTTGGTGTTCATGAATCCTGTCCACTTGCCCACTCCCTGGAACATAGCGTCGAGACCGAAGCCCTTGTACTCTGCTCCGAGGTGGAAGTTATAGTAGAGGTCAGGAGCGGTGGTGCTGTAGCCGATGGCCTTGCGGTCGTTGGCGTCGATGATGCCGTCATTAGTGAGGTCAACATACTTCACGTCGCCAGGATAAACCGTGGTGAACGATTGTACAGGATAGCCTTTCTGCTGCATTTCGGCAGCCGAGATGATGCCGTCGCCGTTGACGTCGTCGCTCTTCTGGAAGAATCCGTTAGCCACATATCCGAATGCCTGTCCGTAACGCTCGCCGGTAGAAGAGGTGTTGGCAAAGAGCTGTGGAGCTTCTGCCTGTTCCTTCACGATGCTCTTGTTGAGAGTGAGCGATGCGCCGAGGCTTACGGTGAGGTCTTTGTTTATCTCCTTGGTGTAGTCGGCTGAGATGTCGAAGCCCTTGGAGTCGATCACGCCGACGTTCTCGTATGGAGCTGTCAGACCGAACACGCCTGTGTAGCTGCCAGCCGTAGAGTACCATATATTATAACGGTGCTGGTAGTAGTAGTCGAGCGAGAGGTTGAGCCCGCCGAAGAGTGTGGCGTCGATACCTACGTTAAACCTGCTTGCCTGCTCGTGTCCGAGCGACTGTGTCATAGCGGTAGAGAGATAGGTGTTGCCCCACTGTGTACCGGTGTATGTGGCGTCGAACGGATAGGTGTTGGCGTTCATGAGATAGAACTGGTTGTAGTATGTCCATACGTCGTCGCCTGGCAGCACGTCGAGAGCCTTGTTACCCCACGATGCGCGGAGCTTGAGGAAGTCAACCCATGTGACGTCGTTCATGAATGCCTCGTTAGAGATGTTCCATGCAGCCGACACGTTGGGCGAGAATGCCCACTTGCTGCCTGGAGCCAGACGGCTTGAGCCTGACTCTACGAGAGCCACGTCAAGGAGGTAACGGCGGTCATAGCCGTAGTGTGCGAAGAGCGAGATGTTGTGGCGATAGACGGTGGTGTTGGTACCGGTCTTGTCGCTGAACTCATAGTCGTACTTCAGCTGTCCATACACGTCGTGCTTCTCGGCGAAGGTGCGGTTGTAGTTGAGCGAGCCGTTGAAGATGCAGCGGCGTATCCATGCGTCGTTGCCCGAGGCGGTGCCCATGTTTGAGTCTGAACCTTCTACAGAGGCGAGTGTGGCGTTGCCGTCAGCGATGACGTCGCCGTTGTTTGTCACCTGATAGTTGCTGTAACGGTAGGTCTTCGAGTGGTTCTCATACACGTTCGACCATGTGTCGTAGCCGAGCTGTCCCTGTGCGCTGAGTCCCTCGGTGATGGCAGAGAGATCCTGCTCGAGCACGAGGTCGGCATAGAGGGCGCGCTGGTGGTTCTTGTAGTAAGCGGCGCCCTGGCTCTGTGCCACGGGGTTGCTGGTGGTGAACACTGAGTTACCGCCCCATACGGCGTCGTTGACCTTCACGGGGAAGGCGTTGGCAGGCACCTTGTAGATCATCGACCAGAGGTCTGCCTGGTCTCCAGGCTGCGACTGCTCGGTGAGCAATCCGAAGAGATGCGTGTGTAGCTTTGTCTTCGGGCTGAGGTCGATATCCATATTAGAGCGGAGCGTACCGCGTGTGTATTTGTTCTGTGTAGAATATCCGTCGTTCTCGTAGTTCTTCACGAAGCCCTTGTTGGTAAGGAGCTGTACGTTGGTGAAGTAGCGGAAGTTTTTTGTACCTCCCTTGAACTCGAGGTTGAGACGGTCGTTGTTAGACACGTTGCGGAAGGTCTCGTCGGCCCAGTTCACGTTAGGATAGTAGAGCGGGTTGGTGCCGTTCTTGTAAGCGTTGATCACCGCATCGCTGTAAGCCGCGTTACCGCCCTGGTTGCGGTAGGCCTCGTTGACTGCCGATGCGTATGTGGCGGCGTCGGCCATCACGGGTTTGTTGGTGAGGAACGAGAACACGTGGTCGTAAGAGAAGGTGAACGACTTGGTGTTGTACTGTCCGTGCTTTGTGGTGACGAGTATCACGCCGTTTGCGCCCTTATATCCGTAGATAGCTGTTGCGGCGGCATCTTTGAGTATCTGTACGCTCTCCACGTCTTCAGCCACTACGTTCTCTATAGCGCGCTCCACGCCATCGACGAGGATGAGCGGAGTGCTGCCGCTCGATGTCTGCAGGCCGCGTATATAGAATGTGGGATTCTGTGCGTGGAAGAGTCCCGAACCGTCGAGGCTGACGAGTCCCGAGCCTTGTCCGAGGATATTGTTACCGATGTTGCGTGCGCCACGCTTGTTGACGTCCTTGTTGGTGATCACGCTGACAGCGGCCGTCGATTGTTCGCGTGTGAACAGTCGGTTGGCGCCGATGTCAACCGTCTGGTCCTTATATGCAACGGAGTCAGCTATGTCACGCTGTGCCATTGCAGGCAGGGCAACGCCTGCGAGCAATGTCAGCATAAATATATTCTTTGTTTTCATATACGAATTCATTTTTCAGTTATTACTCCCAACCTGGGTTTTGGACAAGACCATATTTCTTGTTGATCTCTGCTTGTGGCAGTGGTTCAAACAGCCACTTCTTCACCTCGTCGCTCTTTGGGTCTTTGTTCCAGAGGTAACGGCTGTTGCCTGTGATGTTCTTTATAGAGTTGAGGAAGAACAGTGGCTGTGTCGATGACGCGTCGTTGTCGCGGTCGGCGCCAACCCAAGCCACGTGGCGGCTGACGAACACCGTTCCCTGCTGTATCAGACGATACTGCTCGAGTCCGTGCAGCTGCTTTGTCATCCAGTCGGTACGCTTCAGGCGTATCATGTCAAACCAGCGTGCGTTGGTGAGTCCGAGCTCGCGTACACGCTCGTCGAGGAGCTCTTCCATAAACTCTGTCGATGTCTCACCGTTGGCAAGTGTGACAGGAGTTGTGGCGGCAGCTGCCACTGAGGTAGCTGTATATCCCTTAGCCTTGCGCCATGTAGAGTTGGTCCAGTGGCGTGCTGTGGTGGGCAGACCCACGCGTGAGCGAACCATGTCGATCATCTTCACCGCCTTGTCGTAGTCGGGTGTTGAACGCATCACGAGAGCCTCTGCATACTGCAGGTAGAACTCTGGCAGCGACAGTGCCACCCACTGTGTCGGGAAGCGGTAAGAGTCGGCACTTTGGTCAGCTGTATATGAGCCTGTACCGAGATAGTACTTGTTGAAGCCGTAGCCCGAGCCAAACATGGTGTTCTGCTGTGTGAGCACGCCAGTACCGCCGTTGTTACCGTTGTACCAGAGCTCCCAAGGATAACCAGTCATAGAGGCTGTTGTCCAGTCGAGGTTCATGTTCTGTCCGTTGACGATACACTCCTCGTAGAGTCGTGGGTCGCGTGTGAGCGTGGTGTTGATCTGTCGTCCGCCGGCAGGCACGTCGCCGCTTACAAACATGGTGTGGAGCGACTTGGCATTACGTGTGATGGCACCAGTGAGCTTGTTGGTCACGAAGTTTGTCACAGTGTATTTTGTGCTTCCGTCCTCGAGTTCCTCAACGGTCATGTCAGGCTCGGTAGCCTGGTCTTTGTAGGTCTTCTTGGCAGCACTCTCCCAGTTGAAAGGCTCGCCGTCGTTCCATGCGAACTTCTCTACGTACTCGTGAGTTGGGCAGTAGGCATTACGTGGCACGTCTTTCGAATACCACTGGTGCCAGCCATAGCGTGCGGTCTGCATAGGGTCGTTACCATATACGCGCACCTGATGGAGAGTCTCGGTAGAGGCGTTGAGGAAGTATCCCTGACGGTAGGCGAGACGATAGTAAGGCACCTTCTTTGCCGCTGTGTTGGCAGAGGAAGGTATCTGTGCCTGTACCAGCTCATACTGTCCGTTGCTCTGCAGGGCGTTGTAGAAGTCGTCGCAAGCCTTTGCGAAGGCATCCCAGCGCTGTTGGTATTGCGATGGGTCGAGATACATGATGAATGGCTTCACCTCTTCCGAAGCACCTGCGTAATAAGGCTTTCCGTCTTTGGGGTTGAGCAGTGGAGAAGCTGCAAACTGCAGGATCTTACACTTCAGCGCCATCGCGCCGGCCTTTGTCCATCGGCCGTTCATTGTGGCAGGATTAGAGGTGATCCAAGGGAATGCACTCTCGTTGATAGCCTGGTCGAGCTCGCCTATCATCCAATCTACACACTTATCCACAGAGTCGCGTGGCATCTCGTTGTTGGCTTCGCTGGTCTCCAGGGCGTGGTCCATGATAGGAATGCCGCCGTAGTGCTGGAAGGTGTTGAAGAAGGCATCAACCATGAGGCAGCGTGCCTCGGCCTTGAGACGGTTTTTCTCGTCCTGTGTCATGTCGGCCTCTGGAGCTCTATCTACATTGTCGATGAAGATATGTGCGGCACGGATGCTGTACCACTGAAACTCCTTGTCGTAAGAGTAGAGCGGACCGTCGAGACCGTCAGAGCGGTTGGTAGTGGCGGTCATGGCGCCGGTGTAATACTGTCCATATACGGCTGCACCGTTCCAGAAGAGGTGCCAGCAGTCTGTCAGCGCGTCCATCTTTCCTGTGTAGGGGTTGCCTGAGTGTGGCATGTAAGCGCCACCGTTGGCATAGGGCAGACCATAGTACTGCTTTGAGTAGATACCTACAAGAAACTGACGCGTATATTCTGCATTATTGAATACGGTATCAATAGTTGCTGTAGAGCTGGTAGCCTTGTCGAGGGCGGCGTCGCCCACGGCGATGTTGTCGGTACAAGCTGTGAAGGCTGCTCCGGCAATCAGCATGGCTATCGCACTACGTGAAAATATATTGTGTTTCATTTTTATACCTTATTGTATTTATACCTTATTATATATATTAGAAGCCCACGTTGAGACTTATAGTGTATGTACGCTGCAGTGGGTATGAAGGCGAGTTTGAGGCTCTTGTCTCAGGGTCGCCCCACTCGTATGGAGTGAGTGTGAAGAGGTTGTAGCCAGAGAGAGTCACCTCACACTTTGTCATACCGATCTTCTTGAATGCTGGGTTGATAAAGTCGTAAGAAACCGATACGGTCTTCAGACGCAGGTATTTAGCGTCTTTCTCCCAGAGGTCTGAACCAGCATAGTTCTGCACGGCGTTGCTCCATGTGGCACGTGGGTAGAGTGCGTTAGGATCTTCGTTGGTGCCTGGAGTCCATGTGTCGTTGACGTGATAAGAGAGCAGACCGCCCTGTGTGGTGTTTGACGAGCAGAAGAATGGCTGACGGAACACGTCGGTGATGTAACGTGACACGTTCCATGCGCCGGTGAGCTGTGCGTTGAATGTGATGCGCTTCCAGTTGAAACCGAAGTTAAAACCTCCCATATACTCTGGGTCGTCGGTAAAGCCGTTGTCGCGAGTCATGTCGTTCTGGTCAATCTTTCCGTCTTTGTCAAGGTCAACATACACGCAGTCGCCTGGCTGGAGGTTAGTCACGAGCTGTGTAGGGAACGGAGTGCCGAATGTCTGCTCGTATTCTGCCTTTGTCTGTTCGCCTTCGTAGTACTTCCAGAACTGATACATCGAACGTGCGCCGATACGATGGCCGCGGCTCAACATGTAGTCATTCTTCTGTGGAGTCTCTTTCATCTCGATGATTTCGTTCTGGTTGTAAGAGAGGTTGAGCTTGGTCCAGAAGCGGAAGTCCTGACCGATCTTGTCGTTATAAGACACTGACACTTCCCATCCCCATGACTTTGTCTCACCGGCATTGGTGTATGGCATGGTGAAACCGAGCGACGAAGGTACGGTGGCGTCGCGCAGAAGGATGTCGGTACGATGCTCACGATAGTAGTCGAATGTGGTGCGGATGCGGTCGCCGAAGAAGTTCATGTCAAAACCGTAGTCCTGCTTGAATGCCTTTTCCCAACCTATGTCAGGGTTGTTTTTCACTGCCTCGTAAGCTCCGGCGATGCCCGAGATACCTGCATCGGTACCTGACTGTGCGTTACCGAAGAGGTAGCCGTAGGTGTCGGTGAGAGGCTGTGTCAGACAGTTGGTCATAAGTCCCCATGAGCCAGTGATATATGGGTCGGCGAGATACATGAAGCGGATAGCCTCGGTGGTCTTGTCGTTACCTACGAGACCCCACGATGCGCGGAGCTTGAAGAAGCTGATCACCTTAGACACTGGCTTCCAGAATTTCTCCTCGCTGGCAATCCATCCGATAGATCCTGCTGGGAAGGTACCGAAGCGGCGACCAGGAGCGAAGTTCTCAGAGCCGTTGTAACCCATATTGAACTCTGCCATATACTTGTTGGCATAGTCGTATGTCACACGACCTACCAAACCTACATACGAGCGTGGCACGTCGGGATAAGAGGTGCCTGAGTAGTAATACTGCTTCGACTGGTTGTAGAGCAACAGCGCGTTGACGGTGTGCTTGCCGAACACGCGAGAGTAGTTGAAGCTACCTTCGAGATACCAGTCGCGTCCCTTGCCCTGCGAAGCCTTGTAGGAGGGCTCGGTGTCGTTGCCGTTCTGGCGATATACTATATAAGGTGTGCCGTCGGGGTTGAGGATGACGTTGCCAGCCTCGTCATACTGCACGAGAGGGTTGAACGTAGCCACGCCACAGTTACCCTGCTTGTTGACGGTGAATGCAGAGTTGTACGAGCCTTTCACCTTGAAGCTCAAGCCCTTGGTGATGAAGTCGAGTTTCTGGTCGAGCACGAGGTCCATCTGCAGCTTGTTGACGTTAGTCTGCATGAAACCATTGCCGTAGTATGCCATACCCGAGCCGCCGAGGAACGGAAGGTTGAGACCGTCGGTATAGTCAGTGGTGCAATATACCATCTTGCCGTCAACGATACCTGGGCTTGAGAAAGGTGTAGCATAATAGATGTTCTTGATCATACCTCCTGAGCCTTGTCCGGTGTAAGGCTTGTCGGCGTCGTTGACGTTACCTGCAACGTTGAACGACAGCGTAGTGGTCTTCGTGGCCTTGAGGTCGAGGTTACCACGATAGTTGAAACGCTGATACTGGTATCCGTAGTTGTAGCCACGGTCGAACTCCTTGAACAGACCGCCCTGTGCGTAGTAACCAGCAGAGATGAAGTACTTCACGCGGTCGGTACCACCCGAGATGTTGAGGTTGTGCTGCTGCTGGAGGGTGACGTCCTTCATGATGTAGTCTGCCCAGCTGGTGTTAGGGAAGCGGATAGGGTCGCTACCGTCCTTAAACTTCTGGATGATGCCCTGCGAGAAGCTCGGAGTGAAGGCGTTTTCTGCCATGAAGGCATCTACGCTTGCATACTTTCCGTTGGCAACAGACACGTTGGCGTTCTGCAGGTAGTCGTTGTACGACATCTGGTTGTAGAAGTTAGCATACTCATAAGAGCTGGCCTGCTCCACCATCTTTGTCGGCGAGAGTGCGGTCCACGAAGTAGAGACGCTGATCTTTGCCTTGCCCTCAGTACCGCGCTTGGTGGTGATGAGCACCACGCCGTTAGCACCGCGCACACCGAAGACGGCGGTAGCAGAAGCGTCCTTGAGCACTGTGACGCTCTCTATTTCGTTAGGGTCGATGTCGGCCATCGTACGCTCCACACCATCCACCTGGATGAGCGGGCTGGAGTCGCCCCATGTGGCCTTACCACGCACGAAAATCTCGGCGGCGTCGCTACCAGGCTCACCCGAATACTGCACCGTGGTGACACCCGAGAGCTGTCCTCCGAGCACGTTGTTTACCGAACCCACTGATGTTCGGATAAGGTCTTCACTCTTGACGCTCGAAACGGCACCCGTCATCGTGACTTTCTTCTGAACGCCATACGCCACAACCTCGACGCCTGCAAGCTGCACACCGGCGGCAGCCTTCAGCTGTACGGTCATTCCCTCTTTTGCGGTAACGATTATCTCGTCGTAACCGATGTAGGTAATCTTGAGTTTCTGACCTGGTTTGGCATTAACACTGAAGTTACCGTCGAAATCGGTAACAGCACCATGTGTGGTGCTTCCTCCCACCACAAGGATGGTAGCACCAATAACGGGTTCGTTGTTTTCATCGACAACCGTACCCTTGATTGCCTTCGCCTGCTGCATGTTGTGCACTTCGGCTTTGACGGTCTGTCCTCCGGCAAGAGGAGCCATCGTCATAGCCATACAAGCCACTGTGAACTGCAGGAAGGGGTTCAACTTATTTTGTTTACTCATATTTAATTAAAGTAGGTTTTAATCACGCTACATGTTAGTTTATAGAAATTTTGCTGCAAAGGTACGGTTATTTAATATACCAATGCTTTAGTTTTTGCTAAAATACCGATAATTTTTGAT
>NZ_NPJG01000022.1 GCF_002251245.1 Prevotella sp. P5-92 | reverse complement strand
ATCTAAGTAGGTCTGCGGGGTTTCCCCCGCTTTCCCCTTCAAGAACCGTGCATGCGACTTTCGCCGCACACGGCTCGTGTAATTCTGTTAATTATCTCTCGTTCTAAATAATCGGCTCTATGTGCTGTCATGCACTGCATTTGAGCGGGCGTGTACGGCTTTTTGTTTCTTGTCGTTGCTTGAAGTATTCGTCGTATCGTGGGTCAAACGGATTGGCTTTCGACCTTATCTTCGTGTAGCGGAGTATCGGTGTGTGGGTCATTTGGATAAGGCGATAGATTTTCTCCCTGCCTTTCTTATCCTTGCCCTTTGTTCCAAATATCCATCCACGTTTCCCGTCGTGTTGCCAATACTTCTTCTCTATCCACTTCAACGACTTGTCATGGTGTCTTCTTATCGACCATCTCCTCAGTTGGAGGAAGATTATGTGGTCGAGCTTGGAGAACACCTCCTTCGAGGACACATATCTGTAATAGTTCGCCCAACCGCTTATCTTGGGGTTGAGTTTGCCAATTACATCCGTCTGCTTGGCTGAGCGCATTTTGTATATTACTTCATGCGTCGTCTCAGCAAACTTCTTCTGATTCTTCTTGCTCGGTTTAATCAGCAACATGCCGTTGCCATACTTCCGTATGTTGAAACCGAGGAAGTCAAAACCATCCTTGATATGTGTTATCAGCGTCTTTTCCTCTGAGAGTTCCAAACCTCTGTCCTTTAGGAATACGATTAGCTCTGACTTTATCTCTTCAAGTACCTCCTTCGTATCGCCAGTGACGATGAAGTCGTCTGCGTAGCGTACGAGGTTTACCTTGTTGGAGTAGGTCTTGCCGTTGTCCCTTCGGGTTGAGTGTTTGGCTACCAATGCCTCCATCCCATCAAGTGTGATGTTCGCCAGTGTCGGGGAGATTATTCCGCCTTGGGGTGTCCCCTCGTCGGTCATGTGGAACACATTCTTTTCTATCACTCCCGCCTTAAGCCACTTGCGGAGCATTTCCTTGTCGATTATGACATTGTCAAGCAACCATTCGTGGCTGATATGGTCGAAGCATCCCTTTATGTCACCCTCAAGCACCCATTGAGCCGAGGTCTTCTTGTGAAGGCACTTGTATATCTGGTCTATCGCATCCGCACATGAGCGGTATTTGCGAAAACCATAGGAGTTGCCGTCAGCAAGTGTCTCTGCTATGGGTTCAAGTGCCATTAGGAAGAGGGCTTGCATAGCCCTGTCCTTGATGGTAGGGATTCCGAGCGGGCGCATCTTGCCGTTTTTCTTCGGTATGAAGACACGGCGAAGAGGCTTTGGCTTGTAACCCCTCGTTGTCAAAGAGCTGATGGCTTTGTAGCGTCTTATGGGAGTGAGCCAGGTTTCCTTGTCAACCCCAGCAGAGCTACCGCCCGAGTTTGATGTCACGCGTCTCACTGCCAATGCCTTGGCGGAGAACGAGCTAATCAAGATGCGTTGGAGAGATTTCACCTTTCCAATGCGGTTTGCCTTTAGAGCCTCTACTATTCTGACTTGCAGCTTGCGTACCTCCTTCTCACACGACACCCAGTTGATGGTCTGCCATGCGGTCAGTGCGGCTGAGGATGCACACTCGGCTTGCGCCTCGTCCAATTGTCGTTTCTTCATTTACACAAGTTCTACATTTCATTTCGTAGCGAATTACCTGATGGAAGTCTGCCCGCTTTCGCGTGGGGTGATGTCCCAACCCCTATCCCCGCCATTACAGAGGGGCATTCGCTTTCTCCATCGTCATTTACCTACAAGCCGTTCGGTCGCTCTTGCGATTGACTTACCTGTTCCCATAATGAGATGAGGAGACCTATAGGCTTACCATGTTCCGTACGGATAACTTCGACTGATTTAGGACCCGCCTTTCCACCGGTGGTGCGACATCCGTGTGGCTATTACAAATACATAGCCAACCTATCCACTTGCCGTTTTGGCATGGCTCATAAACATCCGTGAGCCAATTCTTTGTTACGATGGTTGGTAACGGCGGTTACTTTACGTTGTCCTTGTCAGTCAGCCTAACAGCTGCGTCTTGTGATGTTCAAGACCTCGCCATATTGTCCCGAAGGCTTCGCACCCAGTCGTTGCCAACTACGCACGCTTCGGTAGGCTGCTCTTAACGGAATAAGAGGTTCATTAGTTTCAAAGAACAATTATCTGTACGACTTCATGTCGCAA
>NZ_NPJG01000021.1 GCF_002251245.1 Prevotella sp. P5-92 | reverse complement strand
TTCCGTTATGCTATCTTTATAAATGATATCATAACCATTGGGTAAGCCGTTTTTTTTACTGTCAAGTATTTTTATTTCATTTGCTTCGAAAACCGACAACCTCCTGGAATCTAATTTGTGAAAAGTAACATATAAATCTCTGCCACTTTCATTATATATATACTTCCGTTATGCTATCTTTATAAATGATATCATAACCATTGGGTAAGCCGTTTTTTTTACTGTCAAGTATTTTTATTTCATTTGCTTCGAAAACCGACAACCTCCTGGAATCTAATTTGTGAAAAGTA
>NZ_NPJG01000020.1 GCF_002251245.1 Prevotella sp. P5-92 | reverse complement strand
ATTGCTTGAGAAAATTGCGAGTCTCTTTGATTCCACACTGGATGACCTGCTTGAGAGGGCTATGGCAGATGAAGAAACAAGGCAAGACTTGGAACGCATTCTCAGATGTGATCAAGATTTCAAAAAGCAACCTATGGATTAACGCTTTTTAAGCAGAAAGAGCGAAATACCTAAAGGCTAATTGTTTAATATCTATTTTTAAAAGAGTCAATCCCCACTACAGCTGCTTCTGTGGGTGTGGGAAACTTTAGTTGGTAATTTTGCACAATCATTAAGCATATTACTTACAAATAATGACAACAGAAAAGATAAGGATAAAAGATGTGGCAGAGTTGGCGGGCGTGTCGGTCGGCACCGTTGACAGGGTGCTTCACAACCGCCCCAACGTGTCGGAAGACGCCAGAAAGAAGGTGGAGAAAGCCCTTAAGGACATGGACTACAGACCCAACGTCTATGCCAGTGCTTTGGCTTACAACAAGAAATACACCTTCTGCTGCATAATGCCCAAGCACGTTTCAGAAGCTTATTGGGAAGAGATCGAGGAAGGCGCGATGGCTGCATGCGACAAACGTCGTGACTTCCATGTGCGCGTGAAGATGTTCTACTATAGAAGGTACGACATAGAGACATTTGTAAAGGTCACCGAGGAATGCCTTAAGGACAAACCCGATGGTGTAGTCGTCGTACCCTCAAAGTTGGCCGAGACCAAACACTTCACCGACCAGCTGCACTCAGCATCCATACCTTTTATCCTTCTCGACTCCTACATGCCAGACCTGCGTCCGCTGTCGTTCTTCGGACAAGACTCATTCTGTAGCGGATATTTCGCTGGACGCATGCTTATGCTCATAGCACAAGGACAGACAGAGATAATGCTGATGAAACAGATGAAAGACGGCAACGTGGCAAGCAAGCAACAGGAAAACCGTGAGACGGGCTTCCGCCATTACATGCACGACCACTTCCCCGACATCGCCATCGAGGAAGTCAACCTGCCTCTGGACGTGGAAAGGGAAAAATATGAAGAAATCCTCGAAGAGTATTTCGAAACACACCCAAACACGCACCACTGCATCACCTTCAACTCTAAAGCGCATCTCGTGGGCGACTTCCTCTTGCGCACCAACAGACGCGACGTGCAGATAATGGGATACGACATGGTGGAGAAAAATGCCAACTGCGTGAAACTCGGCTCCATCTCGTTCCTCATCGCGCAACACGGATATATGCAGGGATACTCGTGCATAGAGACCTTGTTTGAAGCCATTGTGCTGAAAAAGAAGGTTAACCCCGTCAACTACGTTCCCATAGAACTCCTCACAAAAGAAAACGTGGATTTCTATCGAAGGACACAGCTTTAGTGAACATAACTCATTTAGTGAACATAACTCATTTAGTGAACATAACTATTTGGTAAACATAACTATTTGGTAAACATAACTATTTGGTAAACATAACTCATAAAAAAAACAATAAACTACAATGGAAAAAACTTTTCTAAAAATCAACAGGGCCGACTCGGTAGTAGTTTGCCTGCAGCCAATGAAAAAAGGCGAAATCATCAATGTGGACGGCATTGACATCGTCATCAACCAAGACACGCCAGCCGGACACAAAGTACTGCTAAAGGATACAGCAAAGGGTGAGGACATCATCAAATATGGTTATCCTATCGGACACGCAATCGAAGACCTGAAAGCCGGCGACTGGGTGAACGAAAACAACCTGAAGACCAACCTTGCAGGCACCCTTGACTATACATACTCGCCAGTAAACAATACACTCGATATTGCAGACGAGAAAAGGACATTCATGGGATACCAACGTAAGAACGGCGACATCGGAGTGAGAAACGAGATATGGATAGTGCCGACAGTGGGATGCGTAAACGGAATAGCCGAACGCCTTGCTGCCCAACTGCGAAAGGAGACTGGAGAAAAGGGCATCGACTCTGTTTATGCCTGGCATCACAACTATGGCTGCTCGCAGCTTAGCGGCGACCACGAGAACACACGCAACATTCTGCGCGACATAGTGCTTCATCCTAACGCCGGAGCAGTGCTCGTGCTTGGATTGGGCTGCGAAAACAACCAACCAGATGCCTTCGAACAGCTCCTCGGCGACTACGACCACGACAGGATAAAATTCCTCGTCACACAAAAGGTGGATGGCGACGAAGTGGAAGCCGGAATGGAAATACTACGCGACCTCTACGCTAAAGCCAGCAACGATGAACGCACCGAACAGCCTGTCAGCAAACTGCGCATAGGACTGAAATGCGGTGGAAGTGACGGTTTCAGCGGTATAACCGCCAACCCTCTCGTAGGAGAATTCAGCGACTGGCTCGTGGCTCAAGGTGGTACGACGATACTTACCGAGGTGCCTGAGATGTTTGGTGCAGAAACAATACTCATGAACCGCTGCAAGACTCCTCTCTTGTTTGAAAAGACTGTGGACATGGTGAACAGCTTTAAGGAGTATTTCCTCAGCCATGGCGAACCTGTCGGCGAGAATCCTTCTCCAGGCAACAAAGCAGGTGGCATCTCCACTCTCGAAGACAAGGCGCTTGGATGCACACAGAAATGCGGTAAGGCCATGGTGAGCGGTGTGCTGAAATATGGCGAGAGACTCGAAACCAACGGTCTCAACCTCCTGTCGGCTCCCGGTAACGACCTCGTGGCGTCAACAGCCCTCGCCTCGGCAGGATGCCATATCGTACTCTTCACAACCGGACGTGGAACGCCTTTCGGAACCTTCGTCCCAACAATGAAGATTGCCACCAATCCTACCCTCGCCTCGCGCAAGCCAAACTGGATAGACTTCAGTGCCGGACAACTCATAGAGGGCAAGACCATGGAACAGCTCTTACCTGAGTTTATCGACAAGATCGTGGCTGTGGCAAGTGGAGAAAAGTCGCGCAACGAAATCAACGACTATCGTGAGATCTCGATTTTCAAGAACGGAGTAACGTTGTAGTTGATGAGTTGACAAGTAAACGAGTTGACAAGTAAACGTGTTGACAAGTTGACAAGTTGACAAGTAAGTAAGTTAATGTATAAAAAAGGAATAATAGCAATAAGTCCGCTCATCGTTTTCGTGTGTCTTTATCTTGTCACGAGCATCGTGGCAGGCGACTTTTACAAGATGCCGATAACGGTTGCGTTTATGATAGCCTCCATCTATGCAGTAATCATAGGTGGGGGCATTCCCCTTGTCAAGCGCATAGACATCTTCAGCCGTGGTGCAGGCACTTCAAACATGATGCTTATGCTCTGGATTTTTGTCCTTGCTGGCGCGTTTGCCAACACCGCAAAGACCATGGGCAGCATCGACGCCACTGTCAATCTGACATTGTCGTTTCTTCCTTCAAGCATGATACTTGCAGGACTGTTCATCGCTGCCTGTTTCATCTCGCTCTCCATAGGCACAAGCGTGGGCACCATAGTCGCCCTGACGCCTATTGCCGCCGGCGTAGCGCAATCCCTCGACTCAAATATCTACCTGATGACAGCCGTCATCGTTGGCGGATCGTTATTCGGCGACAATCTCTCATTCATCTCCGATACCACCATCACCGCCACAACGACTCAAGGATGCAAGCTGAGCGACAAGTTCCGGGTAAACGCCTTCCTGGCTTTCCCTGCGGCATTTTTGGTCCTTATACTTTATTCTGTCATGGGCACGTCGATCGCCTCAACGCCCCACGTTGAAGACATCAACATCGTCAAGGTCCTGCCCTATCTCATAGTGCTCGCCACGGCCGTCTTCGGCATGAACGTGACAGCAGTCCTCACCCTCGGCATCATGCTCACCGGAGTGATAGGGATAGCCGACGGCACATTCGACTTCTTCGGTTGGTGTAAGGCCATGGGCGACGGAATAATGGGGATGGGCGAGCTGATCATCATCACCCTCATGGCAGCGGGAATGCTCGAACTGATAAAGGAACGTGGAGGCATTGATTTCATCATCAACATGCTCACACGTCATGTCAACAGCAAACGTGGTGCCGAACTGTGTCTGGCTGTCCTCGTGAGCATAGTGAACGTCTGCACGGCAAACAATACGGTGGCAATACTTACCGTAGGCCAACTGGCAAAAAAGATTGGCGACCGCTTCGGCGTTGACAACCGCAAATGCGCAAGCATCCTCGACACCATGTCGTGTTGCGTGCAAGGCATCATCCCTTATGGTGCTCAAGTGCTTATGGCAGCTGGACTGGCGGAAATCAACCCCGTGGGTATAATACCTTATTTATATTATCCCTTCACTATCGGCATCATTACCATCACTGCAATATTGATAAGATACCCTAAGAGTTATTCTTGATTCTGTTTTTATTCTGGAGGAAAAAGAACGATGGACATTATTGAACGCAATTTTTTGAGACTCCTCAGGAGCGGGACATTTGGCGACAACGAGTCTTGTGAACCCATGTCGCACTGGAAATGGAGACGTCTTTACCAGATGTCGCTCATGCACGGAGTGTCGGCCCTAATCGCTGACGGCATCAAGAGCAGGGCAACGGAGACGTTTGTAAACATTCCAGACGACATCATGGCTACATGGAATGAAAACACCAAAGCCGTAGAGGAAGACAACAGACGCATGAACATCTGCACCTCACAGTTGCTTGGCATCTTCAGCCACAACCAGCTACGTCCTATACTGCTAAAGGGACAAGCCATCGCTCTCCTCTATCCTCATCCAGAACATCGCACAGGTGGCGACTGCGACATTTACTTCCCTTACGAGCCTCAAGCCAACAAAGCTGATGAATGGGCAAGGACAAACGGACAACATGCAGAATACTCCGACAAATACATCTTCCCATACACCTGGAACGGCATGGCGGTGGAAAACCACCGATATGTACAGCGTCTCACCAACACATTGCTCAACCGCCGACTACAGAATATCATCGAAAAGGAAATACGCTGTTGCGACTCTACTTATGTCACCATCGCCGACATACGTATCGAGACGCTGCCACCGACACTCAACATACTGATAGCCATAACGAGAATAGCTCGATACATCATCAACGACGGTTTGAAACTGAAACAACTCATCGACCTCGGGATGATGTTGCGCACAATAGGCGCAAAGGTGGATTTCGTGAAACTGCAACAATGGCTACACTCGCTCGGCATGGAACGCATCGCCACACTGGAGGCGGCAATGCTCATCAGTCTCTTTAACTTCTCGGAAGACGAACTGCCTTTTTACATAAGCCACTTGGCGACAGAAGTATCCCCGCTTACTGACGAGCTTCTCGCCTTCGACCACAGTCATTCTGACGAGTGGTATTTCACACAAGGGAAGAATATTTTCGTGAAGTCAAACAATTCCAAGGCCATGCTTTGGCAAGTGAAGCACTCCGCCCGTTATTTCCGCTACTTCCCAATGGAGATGACCACTAACTTCATACGCAACTTTGCACATTCTTTGTCTCATATCGAAGAATGAACCATGGTGAGACAATGAATGTGCAAAGCATATAGTGTCAATAGAGCAATACACTTTAGTCGCGACGGAAGATGTCTCGTGTATAGACTTTCTCTTCCACGTCGTCGAGACACGCATCATAGCGGTTGGCAATGATAGCGTTGCTCATAGCCTTAAATGTCTCAAGGTCGTTTACCACCTTGCTGCCAAAGAACGTTGTCCCGTCTTCAAGTGTAGGTTCGAAGATTATCACCTCGGCACCTTTCGCCTTGATGCGTTTCATGATTCCCTGTATGGCACTCTGACGGAAGTTGTCGGAGTTTGACTTCATGGTAAGACGATACACTCCCACCACAACAGAAGCCCCCTCACGCTCTCCCTGTGGCGACAGTCCGTATTCGTTGTTTTCCGAATATCCATACCATCCAGCCTTATGCAATACCGCATCAGCTATATAATCCTTTCTTGTGCGGTTACTCTCCACGATGGCCTCGATGAGATTTTCCGGCACATCCTTATAGTTGGCGAGGAGTTGCTTTGTGTCTTTCGGCAGACAATAGCCACCATATCCAAACGAAGGGTTGTTGTAGTATGTACCGATACGCGGGTCGAGGCCGACGCCCTGAATTATCGAGCGAGTGTCCATTCCCTTCATCTCGGCGTAGGTATCGAGTTCGTTGAAATACGACACACGCAGTGCAAGATACGTGTTCGCGAAGAGTTTCACTGCCTCAGCTTCTTTCATTCCCATAAAGAGGGTGTCGATATTTTCCTTTATCGCTCCCTCATGCAGCAGTCGTGCAAACACCTTTGCCGCCTCTTGCATACGTTCCACGTCGGTTACTTTTAGTATGGCATCGTTCTCTTCCTTGAAGTCGTCGCGCTCTATCACCTTCGGATATCCCACAATGATACGGCTTGGGTAGAGGTTGTCATAAAGAGCCTTGCTCTCACGCAGGAACTCCGGGGAGAAGAGGAGGTTGAATTTCTTCACTCCCTTTGCCGCATACTTCACGTATAGGCTACGTGTATATCCCACTGGAATGGTGCTTTTTATCACCATCACCGCGTCGGGGTTCACCTCCAGTACGAGGTCTATGACATCTTCGATATGGTGGGTGTCGAAGAAGTTCTTCACCGGGTCGTAGTTTGTCGGTGCGGCAATGATGACAAAGTCGGCATCCTTATATGCAGCTCGTCCGTCAAGTGTGGCACTGAGCCTCAGCGTTTTCTCCTCAAAGAATTTCTCGATGTATTCATCCTGTATAGGAGAGATGCGTTTGTTGATCTTCTCCACTTTCTCGGGTATCACATCCACAGCCACCACGTCGTGATGCTGCGAGAGAAGAGTCGCCATAGACAGTCCCACATATCCTGTTCCGGCTACTGCAATTTTTAAATCTTCAAAAGCTGTCATATCAATTTGTATTATGCTATAAAAATATTATAGTTGGCGAGTGAAGAGTTGACAAGTAAATAAGTTGTTTGCCTTTGAGGTTTCAACTCATCAACTTGTCAACTCATCAACTTGTCAACTCATCAACTTGTCAACTCATCAACTTGTCAACTCGTCAACTTAGTCTTGCAGTGGAATGGCGAAGTAAGCCTTGCGTCCTGTAGGATAGAGACCCTGGATATAGAGGACAGGCTCCTTGCTGGTCGATGCTTCCTTTACCACTTTCTGAAGGTCGTCGATTGTCTTTATGCTTTCGTCGTTGATCTTCTGTATGATAAATCCACGGCTTATACCGGCTTCAGCCAGTTTACCCTTGTTCACCTTTATCACTTCAAGTCCATAAGAGATGTTGAGTTGCGACATCTTTTCCTTGCTAATCTCGCGGAAGTTGCCGCCGAGAATGTCGAGGTCAGCGTTCTTCACCACCTTTGTCGTTCCCTGTTCGTTTTTGAGAGTGATGTTGACAGTATGTTTTTTCTTGTCGCGCATATAAGTGAGCGATACCTTGTCGCCCGGTCGTTTCTGTGCGAGAATCTCCTGCAGCTCAGCCATTCGCGTAACGTTCTGTCCGTCGATGGCCACGATCACGTCACCTTTCTTCAGGTCAGCATCAGCAGCAGCTCCATCGTCGATGACCTTGTCGATATAAATACCTTCCATGGTACCGAAATCCACTTCCTTACCATCTTCTTTCTGTGCATCGACAAAGTTTTTCACGTCGCCACCCTGTATTCCTATTACCGCTCTCTGCACAGTGCCATACTGCTTGAGGTCTGCCACCACCTTGTTCATGATGGCGGTAGGAATGGCAAAGCCATATCCGCTATAAGATCCTGTCTGTGAATAAAGCATGGCGTTGATGCCCACCAGTTCTCCCCTGACGTTGACGAGAGCTCCGCCAGAGTTGCCCTGGTTGATGGCAGCGTCGGTCTGAATGAACGACTCCACTCCGTTAGCACCTAACGAGCGTGCTTTTGCGCTTACGATACCTGCGGTGACCGTATTGTTGAGTCCGAGGGGGTTGCCCACTGCCAGTACCCACTCTCCCACCTTCAGGTCGTCGCTGTTGGCAATGGTGATGGCCGGCAGTTGCTTTCCTTCGATCTTGATGAGTGCGAGGTCGGTGGTCTTGTCGGCACCGATCACTCGTGCTGAGAACTCCTTGTTGTCGTTAAGAGTCACGATGAGTTCGTCGGCACCTGACACGACGTGGTTGTTTGTCACGATATATCCATCAGCAGAGATGATCACACCCGAGCCAGTACCTTGTCGTTTAGGTGTCTGCACCTGTCGTTTTTGTGTGCCACCGTTGCCACGTCCGAAGAAGCCTCCGAATGGGTCTGAGAAGAAGTCGCTGAACGGGTCGCTCTGCACTTCCACGGTCTGCACCTTTGAGTTCTGCACAAACTTGATATGCACCACCGATGGCAGAGCCTTGTCTGCTGCATAGGTTAGATCTACGGGTTGTCCTACAGCCGCAACAGGAGAGGCTGAGGATGTGGCCGCTGTGGCCTTGTTGAATGCTGCTACCGAGAATGCGATAGCCACCAGGCAAACTGCTGGCAAGATGTAATTCCAAATCTTTTTCATTGTCACTATTTTATTTTTGTTATATAATCTGCTTTTCTGCTTGCAAAGATATGCGCAAAAAGTGTTAATCTGTCAATTTGTCAGTATTATTTGTCGCAATTTAACAGTTGCATATTTGCAGTTAACGGCTATTTGCGCTTAATTATTGCGCGAAAAATAATTATTAACAAAATATCTCTTAACAAAACATCTTCTTGTATGTCTTCCTTCCCTTGACGTAATACTGCCATAAGACCGACGTCATCTTCCTTTCAGCAATGTCGTTGTCTGTTGCCATCTGTAGGATTCTCTTTCTGTCGGCATCGAAGTCTTTCCGCCATCTGCTGAACGCCCTTCTTGCGCGGAAAACGGCTTTGAAGTCGCCCCAGCTCCTTCCCATGACGAGCATCTGGAATGCCGCTATGTAGTCGAGTGCCCATCGCCATCTCATCACGTGTCCCAGTTCGCTGTCGGGCAGGTTTTTGTAGAGCATGGTTAGGTTGTTTCTGAAGTTCAGGAAGGTCTTCATTGGATTTCCCTTTGGCAGCGTTCCTCCTCCCAGGTGATATACCTGTGAGAGTGGCACGCAGTATATCTTCCGTCCCATGATACGCAGACGCCAACAGAGGTCTATTTCCTCGTTGTGGGCGAAGAATCGTCCGTCGAGTCCTCCTGCCTTCCAGTAGTCGGCCGAGCGTATGAGCAGTGCAGCTCCCGTGGCCCAGAGTATTGGTGCCACATCGTCATACTGTCCGTTGTCACGCTCCACTGTGTCGAAAATCCTTCCACGACAGAATGGGTATCCGTATCGGTCGATGAAGCCACCCGATGCTCCCGCGTACTCAAACGAGCTATTGTCCGTCATCGACAACAGTTTCGGTTGGCATGCTGCTGCTTCCTTGTGGTTGTCCATAAACTGCACGAGTGGCTGTAGCCAATGTCTTGTCACGCGGATGTCGGAGTTGAGCAGCACGTAGTATTCGGCGTCGATCTCTTTCAGGGCTTTGTTATATCCTTCGGCAAATCCCCAGTTCTTTTCGAGTCTGACGATCCTGCATGACGTGAAATGTGTCTCGAGCAATTCTATGGAGTCGTCAGTGGATGCGTTGTCAGCCACATACACCACTGCTCCGTCCTCTGTCGAGAATTTTATCACGTCGGCAAGATATTGTCGCAACATCTTCGCTCCGTTCCAGTTGAGTATTACTATCGCTATCTTGTGCATAACAGGGCTGTCTTGTCGTGATTGAATCCGGATAGTGTCACTTCCATGATCTGGTTGTCGTACTCTTGCCGTGCTTCTGCCGGCGGTAGTTCGACGCGGATATAGTTCTCGGTAAATCCGTGCATGGCCTTTCCTCTTGGTGCCTTTTCGAAGAGCACGTTTACGGTTTCTCCTATGTGTCGTTCATAGAAGGCGTGTGTCTTCTGGTCTGAGAGTTGCAGCAGTCGGTTGCTGCGTGCTTTCTTTGTCGGTTCGTCCACTTTGTAGTCAATCTTCAGAGCGGCCGTACCAGGTCGTTCGGAGTATGGGAAGACGTGCAGCTGCGTCACGTCGAGCGAATGCAAGAAGTCGTATGTCTCCTCGAAACATTCGTCTGTCTCCCCTCTACATCCCACCATGACATCGACTCCGATAAACGCCTCGGGCATCACTTTTTTTATTAAGTGAATCTTGTCGGCAAAGAGTGTCGTGTCGTAATGGCGATGCATCAGCTTCAGCACGGTGTCGCTTCCGCTCTGTAACGGGATATGGAAATGAGGCATGAAGGCCCGGCTACTTGCGCAATACTCTATGAGTTCGTCGGTGGCAAGGTCAGGTTCGAGACTGCTGATACGGTATCTCTCTATTCCCTCCACCTTGTCGAGTTCTCTGACGAGGTCGATAAACTTCTCGCCTGTGGTTTTCCCGAAGTCTCCGATGTTCACACCTGTGAGTACTATCTCTCGTCCACCCTCCTCGACGGCTTGCCTTGCCTGTGCCACGAGCGACTCTATTGTCGGGTTGCGGCTGAATCCTCTTGCGAAAGGTATGGTGCAGTAAGTGCAGAAGTAGTCGCATCCGTCTTGCACCTTCAGGAAGAAGCGTGTTCGGTTGCCTCTCGAACAGCTTGGCGCGAATGTCTTTATGTCTTTTGTCTTCACCGAATAGTGTTCGTGCAGATGCTCTCCAGTGGTGTTGTCGGCAGTCCATTTCTCAGAAAGGAACTGTACGAGGTTCGCCTTTTCGTTGCTTCCTAACACGAGGTCAACGCCATCTATCTGGCTTATTCTCTGCGGGTCGAGCTGTGCGTAGCATCCTGTCACGACGACAAACGCCCCTGGATTGTTTCTCACCATCCGGTTTATTGCCTGCCGACATTTGTGGTCGGCAACGTCGGTCACGGAACATGTGTTGATGAGGCACAGATCAGCTTTTTCGCCTTTCTGTGCCGTCACCACTCCCATGTCTTGCAGCATCTTCCCGAATGTTGAAGTTTCAGAGAAGTTGAGTTTGCAGCCCAGGGTGTAGTATGATGCTTTCTTGCCTTGGAATGCTGATGTGTCGATCATAATGTCAGCAAGCCTTGAAGCTCATGTCCAGTCCCTTTACCGAGTGTGTCAGCGCTCCCACTGAGATGAAATCGACGCCACATTCCGCATAGTCGCGTAGCGTGTCGAAGGTGATGCCTCCGCTCGACTCCGTCTCATAGCGATGGTCAATGATCTCTACGGCCTTGCGTGTGTCAGCAGGAGTGAAGTTATCGAGCATGATACGGTCCACACCTCCGCGGACCAGCACCTGCTGCAGTTCGTCGAAATTTCTCACCTCTATCTCAATCTTCAGGTCGAGATTATTCTTTTTCAAGTATTCGTGACAGCGGTCGATGGCGTTGCATATTCCTCCTGCAAAATCCACATGATTGTCTTTGAGCAGTATCATGTCGAAGAGTCCTATGCGGTGGTTGCATCCACCTCCAATCTTGACGGCAGCCTTTTCCAGCATTCTCAGTCCGGGTGTTGTCTTACGTGTGTCGAGCACGCGTGTGCCTGTTCCCTTGAGTTTCTCCACGTACTTGCTTGTCTGTGTGGCTATGCCGCTCATGCGCTGCATGATATTCAGCATGAGTCGTTCTGTCTGCAGGAGCGAGCGCACTCGTCCGCTGACCACCATTGCAATGTCACCTTTCTTCACCCTTGTGCCGTCGCCCATCAGCACTTCTACCTTCAGTTGCGGGTCGAAGCGTCTGAACACTTCCTTTGCCACTTCCACGCCTGCGAGCACTCCGTCTTCCTTTATCAGGAGATGTGACTTGCCCATGGCGTCTTCTGGTATGCAACACAATGTGGTGTGGTCGCCGTCGCCGATGTCTTCAGCAAAGGCGAGGTCTATCAGTTTATCTACAAGTTCTTCTACTTTAAGCATGACTATATATTTTTTTGGGGGTTATTTTTTTTTGTTTTTCCGGAGGGTTCCGGAGGGTTCCGGGGGGCCGGAGATTCCGGAGGTTCCCGGGGGTTTCCGGAGGTTCCGGAGGTTCCGGAGGTTCCGGGGGTTCCGGCGGTTCCGGAGGTTCCGGGGGTTCCGGAGGTTTCCGGGATTTCCGGAGGTTCCGGAAATTTCCGGAAGACCATCTTGCACTATTTACAGATACACACCCACTCCGATACGGAATCCTATGGTGCTGTAATCCTTATGACTCTTGAACGACTGATTGTAATAGAGTTCGGGTTCTATTGTCACTTGTCGGCCCAGGAAGAAGGCATAGCCTACGTGAATGTTCGGCATGAAGTCGTCGTAGAGGTCGCCTACGTGAACATACTTTATCCCTGCACCACAATAGATGCCGTTCTGCTGGAAATAATAACGTCCGCCTGCACCCAACGTCACCGTCGATGGCACATCGGTCTTTTTGTTGTATCCTACAGTTGCCAGCAGCATGATGTTGTCTTCCAAGAAGTAACCGGCAGTGCCTTGAATGCCGAAGTTACATTTCTCGTTGCCGCTATATCTCAGGTTGAATCCCGAGAGAGAGGCATTGAAATACATTTTCTCCTTTTCAAACTGTGCATTGGCGGTGAGAGACACAAGTAATGCTACCAACGCAAGACATATTTTCTTTTTCATAAGCATATATATAAAGGTGTTATTGTATTCTGTTCTTTTCAAATTTCTTGTACCAACGGCCGAAACATATGCCTGCACATATCATGACCGCCAGTCCTAACGGATTGCCGACAGTCTCCTCCATGCCTAATGCCTGATGCGAGACGAAGAGGAAGGTAGAGCAGACACATGTCATGAACAGCGCTGGAACGAGCGTGATAACAAACGGCTTGCCATGTATGACGAGATAGCATGTCACGGTCCATAGACAGAACGTGGCCAACGTCTGGTTTGCCCATCCGAAATATTTCCATACGGTGTTGAATCCGTCGGGATTGCCAGTCTGCCACACCAGCAGAGCAATACACGCCACAAACATTGGGATACAGATAGAGAGACGCTTCACGATGCTCTTCTGCTCGTATTTCAGTTCCTCGGCAATGATGAGACGTGCAGAACGGAAGGCAGTGTCTCCACTGGTGATGGGCGCAGCCACCACGCCGAGCACGGCCAGCACACCGCCTACCACTCCGAGCCAGTCCTCACAAACGAGATACACCACCTTTGGTGCCGAGGTGAGCAGTCCGAGGTCTTTCGTCGCCTCGTAGAGGGCATATCCCGGCGTCGGTTCGCCATAGAAGAAATATGACGACACTGCAGCCCATATCAGCGCCACTATGCCTTCGGTGATCATCGCTCCGTAGAAGATGGGCCGTCCCATGCGCTCGCTCTTCAGGCACCGTGCCATGATAGGGCTCTGAGTGGCATGGAATCCGCTGATGGCTCCACATGCTATGGTGATGAAAAGACACGGGAACAGCTGGTCCTTGAACGACGGGTCCACGGTCAGTGCCTTATTGCCTAATCCGTCCCATATCTCTGGTATTGCGGGCCATTTCATCAGCAACACCACCACGAGGCCCAGCGCCATGAACAGCAGCGAGATGGCAAACAGCGGATATATGCGGCCAATGAGTTTGTCGATGGGCAGGAGCGTGGCTATGATATAATAAACAAATATCACTATCACCCAGAGGAATGTGGTGCCTCCAAACATCGACATGATCTCTGCGGGACTATACACGAATACCGAGCCGAGTATCAGCAGCAGGAAAACCGAGAACACCAGTATTCCCTTTTCCGCTTTTTTGCCCATATAACGCCCTGCCAATGCCGGGAGACTCGCTCCGCCATTTCGCATCGACAGCATCCCCACGAAGAAATCATGCACTGCTCCGGCAAAGATACAGCCAAACACTATCCACAGATAGCTCGAGGGTCCGAACTTCGCTCCCATGATGGCTCCGAAGATGGGGCCAGTGCCGGCAATGTTCAGGAACTGGATAAGAAATACTTTCCAGTTGGGCATGGCAATAAAGTCAACGCCATCGGCCTTTGCCACTGCTGGGGTGACACGGTCGTCGGGACCGAACACCCTTTCCACAAACTTTCCGTATGTCATATAGCCCAAAAACAGGGCGACCATACATAAAATGAATGAAATCATATCATCAATATTCTAAATGTTACCTTACTGACTTTTTGTTTATACCTTTTCGGCTTCTCTGTTTATACCTTTTCACCTTCTCTGTTTATTCCTTTTCGCCTTCACTGTTTATACCTTTTCGCCTTCATCGTTAGTCCCTACCGACTTCTTATATTTCAAGTACCACAGATGGAAGGTGCCCCACACTACGGCAGACACACACAAGCCGAGGGGATAACCCACCATAGCTGGAAGGCCTAACAGCTGGCCCGAGACGAAGAAATAGGTCGAGGTGACGATGGTCATAAACACCGCCGGGACATACGTTATCATATACATCTTCCGCTCCTTTATCAGATATACGGTCAAGGTCCACAGGGTGATGGCGGTGAGACACTGGTTAAACCATCCGAGATACTGCCACAGCACACCGAAGCCCTCGGGATTGGCCACCTGCCACATCAGCAGCGAGAACGTCAGCAGAAACAGCGGGATGGTGATATAGAGACGGGGCTTTGTCTTCTTCTGGCTCACCTTGAGGAAGTCGGCAATGATGAGACGTGCCGAGCGCAAGGCCGTGTCGCCCGTGGTGATGGGTGCTGCCACTATGCCTAACAGGGCAAGGATGCCACCTACCATACCGAGCCAATCCCTGCAGATGATGTTCACCACATGCGGAGCCGACGTGGCGAAACCGCTGTTGCCCGCCACCGACTGTAGCTCGTAGCCCGGCTGCGGACTGGCGTAGAAGAAGTACGAACCTATGGCCGCCCATATCATGGCCACAATGCCTTCGGTGATCATCGCTCCGTAGAACACCGGACGTCCCATGCGCTCGCTGCCAAGACAACGCCCCATCAACGGGCTCTGCGTGGCATGGAACCCGCTGATTGCTCCGCACGATATCACGATAAACAGACACGGGAAGATGTTGTCTTTCCATGTGGGACTCGCCTCCATAGCCCTGTTGCCCAGTCCGTCCCATATCTCGGGTATGGTGGGCCATTTCACCAATAGCATCACCAGCAAGGCAAGGGCCATAAACAGCAGCGAGGCTGCAAACAAGGGATAGACGCGTCCGATAATCTTCTTTATCGGCAACATCGTGGCAATGATGTAATAGATGAATATAGCCACAATCCAAAACGTCAGCGAACCGCAGATGCCGCCCAGTATCACCGCTGGGCTGTAGATGAATATCGCTCCCACCACGATGAGCAGGAACACCGTGAGCACGAGCATCGCGGTACGCATCTTCGTACCCATATACTTGCCTATCACCTCAGGCAGTCCGATGCCGCCGTTACGCATCGACACCATTCCGCTGAGGTAGTCGTGCACCGCCCCGGCAAAGATGCAGCCGAAGACAATCCACAGATAGCTCGAGGGTCCGAACTTTGCTCCCATGATGGCTCCGAAGATGGGTCCTGTGCCGGCAATATTCAGGAACTGAATCATGAATATCTTCCACGTGGGCAAGGCAATGAAGTCAACCCCGTCGGCCTTTTCCATGGCTGGCGTGGGACGGTCGTCGGGCCCAAACACGCCCTCCACGACTTTTCCGTAAATCAGGTATCCCAATATCAGCGCAACCAAACATATTATAAAAGAAATCATCTTAAAAGAATTAAGTTTTATATATTCTTTGCATTATCTTTGGTGCAAAAGTAATAAATTAATTTGAAATATGAAAAAAAACACCTAACTTTGCACCCAAATTTAAGAAAAAAAGCATGAAACATACCTTTTTAAGCATAAAACGCATCGTTTTTTCACTCCTCTTGTGCTTGGCAACGCCTCTTCTTGCCATCAACAAACACGAGGTAAGGGCGGTATGGCTCACCACCATCGGCGGACTCGACTGGCCGCACTCTTACGCCCAAACGGCTCATTCCATCGAAAAACAGAAGAACGAGCTTCGCTCCATCCTCGACCGTCTGCAGTCGGCCAATATCAACACCATACTCTTGCAGACACGAGTGCGGGCCACCACCATCTACCCCTCAGACATCGAACCGTGGGACGGTGCCATGTCGGGCCTTCCCGGACAGTCGCCTGGCTACGACCCTCTCGCCTTCGCCATCGACGAGTGTCATCGCCGTGGCATGGAGCTCCACGCATGGATCGTGTGCATACCCATAGGCAAATGGAACGGATACGGCTGCCGACAACTGCGCAAACGGCACCCACAGATAGTGAGACGCATCGGCGAGGAGGCGTTCCTCGACCCTGAGAACACCGCCACCGCAAGCTATGTCTCTTCCATCTGCGAGGAGGTGACACGACGCTATGACATCGACGGCATTCACCTCGACTATATCAGATACCCCGAGACGTGGAAGGCCCGTATCGACATCCACAAAGGCAGACGCAACATCACACGCATCGTCGAACAGGTGGCAGAGCGTACGCGACGCTGCAAGCCTTGGGTGAAGATCAGCTGCTCGCCCATAGGTAAGCACGACGACCTCAGCCGCTATTCGAGCAACGGATGGAACGCACGCACCAAGGTGTGCCAAGAGGCGCAGGACTGGCTCCGCCGCGGACTCATGGACCAGCTCTATCCCATGATGTATTTCAAGGACAACCACTTCTTCCCCTTCGCCATCGACTGGCAGGAGAACAGCCACGGGCGCACCGTCGTCCCGGGACTGGGCATCTATTTCCTCTCGCCACGCGAGAAGGACTGGAGCATAGACGTCATCCGTCGCGAGCTACACTACATCCGCAGCCTCGGCTTAGGACAGGCGTTCTTCAGGTGTAAGTTCTTGTTAGACAACATAAAGGGAGTTTTCGATGTAGTAAAGGATGAAATCAATACCTATCCCGCACTTATACCGCCTACTCTATCCGAAAACGCCATGCAGTCCATTCCAACAACGGCCGACATCTCGCCGTCGCCACAAGCGCCCACAGACATCTCGCTCACTGCCCGGGCGTCGTCACAGAGCGCCACACTGTCGTGGTCGTCGGCCAAGGCCTTCCCGCAGTCTGACGGCCTGTACCACCTCTTTAACGTGTATGCCTCAGACACCTACCCCGTAGATACCTCCGACCCTCGCTGCCTCATAGCCACACGCCTGCAGGCGACGTCGGTCACGCTGCCCCGCCAGTCGCGTTACCGCTATTACGCCGTCACCTCCACCGACCGCTACGGACGCGAGAGCGCTCCGGCCTTCTTCCCCGTCAACGACGGACGGCCGTCTGCCGACATCCTCGGGATGTTGCCTTGCAACGGCACCACACTCACGCTGCCACCCAACCACGGCTCAGCCAACCTCGAATATATTGCCATCGAGAGCGTGGCTGGAAACCTCATCACCACCTCGGCATACGACGAGACAGGCAAGACCGACGTGTCACGACTCGACGAGGGCTTCTACGTCGTCAGGTCGCTCAACCGTCGTGGACAGAGCCACAGATTGGGATTTTTCATCATAAGAAGATAAACTACGTACAATCCCGAAATAACTTGAAATAACATACAATGGAGAAAATAATACTTGGCATCGACCCCGGCACCAACATCATGGGCTACGGGGTGATAAAGGTGAAGGACAACAAGGCGCAGATGGTCACCATGGGCATCATCGACCTGAGAAAATTCGGCGACTCCTACCTCAAACTCGGCCATATCTTCGAACGAGTCACAGGCATCATCGACGCCTATCTCCCCGATGAAATGGCCATAGAAGCGCCTTTCTTCGGCAAAAACGTGCAGTCGATGCTCAAATTAGGACGAGCACAGGGGACAGCCATTGCCGCCGCCATACGTCACGGAGTGCCCATACACGAATATGCTCCACTGAAAATAAAGATGGCCATCACCGGACAGGGACAGGCGTCTAAAGAGCAGGTGGCCGCCATGCTACAACGACTACTGAAGCTCGACCCCTCGGAGATGTGCCGATTTATGGACGCCACCGACGCCCTCGGCGCAGCCTACTGCCATTACCTGCAGATGAGCCGACCCGACACCGGGGCAAAACAATACCGCGGATGGAAAGATTTCGTTAGCAGAAACAAAGAAAGGGTGAGATAGAGGGAATATCAAAAAAAAACAGAAACTCGGGGAAAAACAGAAACTCGGAAAAAACAGAAACTCGGAAAAAACAATTCACTTATATCATGCAAAGGATAATAGAAATAAAAGAAGGAGTGACACGCATGCCGGAATGGCGACTGTCGCAACCCGTAAACTTCACCCTCGACGAGGGCGAACACATTGCCATCGTGGGCGCTAACGGAAGCGGAAAAACCATGCTGGTTGACATCATCACCGGTCGTCATCCGCTGCTCCAAAACGAGCCACACTACGACTTCACGCCAAGCACACGCCAGTCGGCTTCAGAAAACATTCGCTACATAGCCTTCCGCGATTCCTATGGCGACAACGACGGACAATACTACCTCCAACAACGATGGAATCAGCAAGAAATAGACAAGGAGACGCCCCTCGTCAACGATCTGCTCGAAAAGGCTTACGACATGGCCGGCAACGACACCCCCGAACGTCGTGCCATGCAACAGCACCTCTACGACCTCTTCCACATCCGCCATCTGCTCGATAAGTATATCATTCTGCTCTCAAGCGGCGAACTGCGCAAGTTTCAGCTCACCAAGACACTGCTTGCCGAACCGCGGGTGCTCATCATGGACAACCCCTTCATTGGTCTCGACGCCGACACTCGCGACCAGCTGAAAGACCTCCTCACGACACTCTCCGTGGAACGTCATCTGCAGATCATACTCGTCCTCTCCAAGACCGACGACATTCCTGAATTCATCACCCACGTGGTGGAGGTGAAGGATATGGTAGTGGCCGAGAAGACCACACGACGCCAATATCTCGAGCGCCGCCCTGACGATCCGCTGCGGGTGCTCGCCGACGACAGGGCCGAAGCCATCGTCAACCTCCCATACCGCGACGGCGAATACAACAGCGAAAACGTCGTTGAAATGGACCAAGTATCCATTCGCTACGGCGAACGCACCATACTCGACACCCTCAACTGGACGGTGAGAAACGGCGAGCGGTGGGCCCTCGAAGGACAAAACGGTGCCGGCAAGTCAACCCTCCTGTCATTAGTCTGCGCCGACAATCCGCAAAGCTATGCCTGCGACATCTCCCTCTTCGGCCATAAGAGAGGCAGCGGAGAGAGCATCTGGGACATAAAGAAACACATAGGATATGTCTCGCCCGAGATGCACCGGTCATACAATCGCAACGTGCCTGCCATACGCATCGTGGCCAGCGGACTGAAAGATTCCATCGGACTTTACGTCAAGCCCGTAGCCGAGGAATACGACATCTGCCGATGGTGGATGGACCTCTTCGGACTGAAGGGCAAGGAAGACACCTCGTTTCTCAAGCTCTCAAGCGGCGAGCAGCGTCTCGTCCTCCTCGCCAGGGCCTTTGTCAAGGACCCTCAGCTGCTCATCCTCGACGAACCGCTCCACGGGCTCGACAACCGCAACCGCCGTCTGGTGAAAGACATCATCGACGCCTTCAGCCGCCGTCGCAACAAGACCATCATCATGGTGACCCACTATCATGAGGAACTACCCTCGTGCATCGACCACCATATTGTGCTGAAACGACACGTGTAGCGACACTCTTCATAAGACAAGACTTTGCAGTTCAATCGATGTTTCCGCTTTTTGCAGTTCAATCGATATAACTGTCTTTGAAACCGAGGAAATAGAGCACTCCGTCCAGTCCTATCGTGTTTATCGACTGCTTCGCATTTGCCACCACGCGCGGTTTAGCGTGGAAGGCAATGCCGAGGCCGGCCTCTGAGATCATCGGCAGGTCGTTGGCACCGTCGCCCACGGCAATGGTCTGTGCGAGGTTCACCTTCTCCACCTGGGCTATCAGTTTCAGCAGCTCAGCTTTTCTCTTCCCGTCCACAATGTCGCCGAGGTATTTGCCGGTCAGCTTGCCGTTGTCGTCCACCTCCAGTTCGTTGGCGTACATATAGTCGATACCGAACTTCCTCTGCAGATATTCGCCAAAATACGTGAATCCACCGCTCAGTATGGCGATCTTGTATCCATATCGTTTCAGCACAGCCATCAGTCGTTCCACGCCCTCGGTGATGGGCAGCTTCTCGGCAATGTCCTTCATCACGCTCACGTCAAGGCCCTTGAGCAGCGCCACGCGTTCCTTGAAGCTCTCGCGGAAGTCTATCTCGCCTCTCATGGCTCGTTCGGTTATCTCCCTCACCTTGTCGCCCACTCCAGCGCGTTCAGCCAGTTCGTCGATACACTCGGTCTGTATGAGTGTCGAGTCCATGTCGAAGCATATCAGCCGTCGCATTCTCCTGTACATATTGTCCTTCTGCAGCGAGAAGTCGAACGCCATGTCGGCCGAGAGGTGCATCAGCTTCGACTGCATGTCGGCGAGGTCTTTCGGAGTGCCTCTCAGCGAGAACTCGATGCATGCCCTTCCGTTTTTCTCCGGGTGCATCACGCTCTGTCGGCCCGTCAGCCTTATTATCGAGTCGATGTTCAGCCCCTGGTCTCTTATCACCCTTGCCGCGGCTGCAATCTGCTTGGCCGAGAGCGACCGTCCTATCACGGTGAGGATGTAGCGGTTTTTGCCCTGCTGCTCCACCCATCCCTCATACTCTTCGTCGCCCACGGGCTTGAAGTCGATGTTGATGTTCAGTTCGGTGGCTTTGAAAAGCAGTTCTTTCATCACCTGCCCCGACATCTTTTCGCTTATTCTGAAAAGAATGCCGAGCGAGAGGGTGCTGTGTATGTCAGCCTGTCCTATGTCGAGGATCTGTGCGTCGTATTTTGCGAGTATCTCCGTCACCGATGCGGTGACTCCCGGGCGGTCTTGTCCTGCAATGCCGACGAGTATCTGTTCTTCCTTTTCCATTATTCCTTTATTTGTTTGTTAAATCCATTTGTTGCGCATTGTGCGTCGTTTCTATTATTTTGTGCAAAGTTAATGCATTTTTCTCAGACTCGCAAATCATTTCATAAATATTTTCTTGTCGTTAACAATTTTTTATAATACACATAGTGTATTATACTCTCTGTATTGCAATAGAAATTTTGGGACACGCGCTACACAAGCGTTTGCGGGTGTCTTAGGCTTGAAGTGGCCAGGGGTTGCCCAAAAGGTTAACTTGTTACCGGTTAACTGGTAACTTTTCCCGCTTTTCACCCCCACCCTGCCCTCTCGCTGCGACAAAAGGTTGCAAGCAGAAAAAACTTCGGTATCGCGCGCGCACGCGTTATTATATATATAATATATATAATAAATTATATATAAATATATAATTTATTATATCTTACTATAAATAGTAGATTGAAAGAAAGACAGAATCTGAACAAGTCAATACGAAACAAGATTGTCAATTCTGACT
>NZ_NPJG01000002.1 GCF_002251245.1 Prevotella sp. P5-92 | reverse complement strand
GGTTCTTCTGCAATTTAGTTGAAGAGCACACGTCTCAGCGTAAGTTACTGCCATAGCTTTTTTAAGCAGTCATCGCAATCAAAAGTTTTCAGGAAGTCCCCCTAAGTCAAGTTTAGTGAAACGATGCCGCATTTATACTTAATTAACTAATAATCAGATATTTATAACACAAAATATTAGGGCATTTCATATATTTTTTGTACCTTTATATCGCCAAACATAAAGTATCAAATCATGCAGAAATACCCTAATGGCGACAAAGTTACAACAAAAAATCCAAATTTCGGCAAGGCAAAAGAAAAAAAATTGCTCTGTGATGAAGGAATAACCCAGATTTATCTATCGTCCGACCTTCTCATTCATGAAGCAGAATACGAGAGTCTGACTTTTCACCTGTATGCATCATCGTCATTAGACTATGGCATATGCCCTTATTGCGGACATCACAGCCGTAGTGTTCACAGCAAGTATGTCAGGACAATACAGGATCTGTCAATCCTCGGAAACCGAGTCGTATTACGACTTGAGACGCGCAAGTTCTTCTGCCATAACGAGGAATGCCATAGGAAGACTTTTGCAGAGCAGCCCGGCGGTGAGGTGTTCCGTTATCGCAGGCGTACTTGTAGGTGCGAGAGGCTTGTGGCCCGTCAGGGCATATCCGTGTCCTCGGGATCTGCCAGCAGGCTGCTTGCTCGCATGGGCATAAATGTCAGTTCCTCTACTGTCCTGCGTGACTTGCATAGAATGCGGCCCTCGACCTACCCGGAAGTCAGGAAAATAGGCGTTGATGACTGGGCATGGCGCAAGGGTGTGACCTATGGGAGTATTGTTATCGACTACGAGAACGGCTGGCCCATTGACTTGCTTGTAGACAGGGAAACGGAGAGTTTCCGCCAGTGGTTGGAGGGACATGAGAAAGTATCCGTTGTCAGCCGTGACAGATCAACGGACTACAGTTCTGCCGTCGCATCCACGGGGCGGTCGATAAACGAGGTGGCAGACAAGTTCCATCTTGTAAAGAACATCTCAGACCGTATGACAAAGCTTGTCGCAGAAAACTATGCGGACTACCGGCAGGCTGTCAGAGATGAGGAACTGAATGTTATGCGAGCAGCAGGGAGCGAAAAACCTATGGCTATAGTAGGCAAAAGACTGCCGTCCTCCGACAAGCTGGACACGAGGCAGATTATATTTAACGAGGTAAAGGAACTACAGCGGATGGGATTCAAGCCGACGACTATCGCCAAGAAATTGGGCATAGCAAGGCAGACGGCTACAAAGTACTGCAAGTTTGAGTCGCTGCCTGCAAGGAACAGTAAGCTTCGAAACGGATATTATGAGTATGATGCATACGTGGAGCAGGAGGCGGCAAAAGGGAAGCCTCTCAGCACAATCCATAAAGAGATATGTTCCGTGGGATTTTCAGGCAGCCTGACGCCATTCTATGACCACTACAGATACCTCTCAGACGGCCATCGTGGATTCAGGGCTAAGACGTGGAAGCCAGACACCCGGAAGCTAAAGCCAAAGGACAACAGATCTGAACTGGTGCCGATAAAAGGTATAGCATCGATTATTGACAAAAGTATGAAGGGAAAGGAGATGGATGAGACTCAGAAATTGACGTTGCACACACTGATGAGACTGGACTGGTTTAGGGAAATGTATGAGGCTATGGAAAGCTTCTGCAATGTAATCAAAGGAAACGATACTACTGCACTCGTCAGATGGATGAAAAAATACTGGAAAACTAGGATATCTTCGCTTAAGACCTTTATCATCGGATTGAGACATGATTATC
>NZ_NPJG01000019.1 GCF_002251245.1 Prevotella sp. P5-92 | reverse complement strand
CCGTACCGGCCTTTGTGCTTGTGGAATATTGTTGCTATTTTGTCCTTCACATCCTTGTATTTGTCATCATTGCCAATATTTTTCATGTGATAGTAAAAAGTGCTGCGTGCCATCTTCTTCAACTCCAACAGGAGATTGAGATCCACATGCTCCTCGCGCCTTAGTTCGTCAATGGCCCGCGCCCAATCCTTCTGTTTCGGGACTCTCTTTCCTCGACTAAGGCTTTCACTTTTTTTAGCAGCAGGTTCTCCGCCCTGAGGCGTTCGATCTCCCTGCGGAGCCTCTCGTTTTCCTTCTCACACTCTTCCTTTGGTAATCTTTTCATAATGCTCCTGGATTGTTCTCTTGGCGATGGTTGCTTACTTGCAAGCGCATCCTTTCCACCCTTGTTGAACTTGGACAGCCAGCCGACTAAGGTACTAGCCGAGATACCATGCTTAGAACTAATCTCAGGCAAAGTTAGCTCAGATTCTTGATATTCACGAATAATTTCGCATTTTTTTTCAAATGAATACTGGTTTTTCTTACATATACGCTTGTTTTCAAGTCCGGAGACTCCTTTTTCTTTATAAATGTATAACCACTCATAAATTTGATGGTGTCCAATGTGTAAACGGTCAGACACTGAACGAGGAGAGTTGCCCGCCTCTACTAATCTAATAGCTTCTAACTTTTCTTCTAATGTTCTTCTTCGCATATGAACAGTAAGTGTTGTGTCCAACTTTTGGGGTTCACTTCACTTTAGGATAATGGACGTTATTGTAAAGATATTCGAACAACGCTGGCATACCACCAGGGAAAGAAGGCATCTTCTCCACTACATCATATACTTTTGCATTATCATTCTGTTTGTCTTGAGGATTGCTCTTCTGCCTGCCTTTATCACTGGTATTCTGATTGGCTTGAGGCTTAACCGCCTTCTTGGACTGTGCATTGGCATCAGTAACATTTACCACACTTAAAGACTCAATCGCACTCTCCGTTTCACGCTCAATGTCCATGGTAGTGCGTTCTACCGCAGGACAGGCAAAAGCTACAACCGCACAGGCTGCTACTGGCACCATGACAATTGCCTTCAGGCATTGCCACTTGTTTGTTTTCGTTGTTTTCATCATTTTAATACGTTTTTTTAGTGAATTGTGATTTAAATTGTTTGCCAGCAGAAACGCGCGTTCTCCCACTGACTTTCTTATAAGCAGCATTTGATACTGCTTGGCATCGATTCCTTCGCTTAACACGGCTGCATCAGCCTCATACTCATGGATATCCTGCAACTCGCGCTTCATTAGCCATGCCGCGGGATTATACCATTGGAACATTATCATTGCATTGCAAAGCATAACCTCGTATGAATGACCCAAACGGGCGTGTGCCTTTTCATGCATCACAATCGTTTTACTTCCCATGTCATAATCTTCTCTGTTCATCACAACATATCCAAACCAGGAAAAAGGTGATACTTTGCTATCCACCACAACAATCTTAATACCGTCTTCTTCTCTTATGTAGTCAACCTTGGAGATAAGATTGAAAATGTGGAAAAGAGAAACTATGTTTGACAAAAACATAAAGACTACACCTATAATATATATAATAAAAAACACTTGCACCAACGATATATTATATGGAGTTGCAAAGTCGTCAATAACTTCACCTTGAAGAATTATTGATTCCACTTCAACAACTCCTTGATTGAGTGTATTGGAATCTGTAAAAGTCAAACCAACAAACGGCAAAATAAAGGACGCCACAATCATCGTCAATATTAAGTAATGATTGAAACGAAAAAAAGTGTCTCTACTCAAGAGCAACTTATATACCAAGAAAAAGGCTATCTGGCATAACGCGACTTTAATGGAATAAACAAAGAACATACCCATAATCATCCCTCCTCTACTTCCCTAATCAATTCTTTCAGCTCATCAATACTGATTTTCTCATTTTTCACAAGAGCCGATACAGCATTAAGATAAGAACGTCCAAAAAACTTATCAACAACATTCGCCAACGAGCCACCAGAATATTCATCGCGACTGATTGTAGCGAAGTATTGAAAACAACGAGCCGACAAAGCACGATGTGAAAGGAAACCTTTATCTTCTAAAATCTTCACAAGCGTACTTAACGTATTAACATGAGGTTTGGGATCGTCATAATGCGATTGCAACTCACGTATCTGCATATCACCATACGTCCAGTAATGGTGCATGATTTCCTCTTCTTTTGCTGTCAATGTTTTCATAATTGTCTCATTTTTTTATTTCACGATGCAAAGTTACTAAAAGTTTTAGTTATACAACTAATATTCTTAGTTAATTAAACTAAAAACATTAGTTATTTAACATTTAAATGTATAACGCGGTACAGGGGACAGGTCATGAAGTGAACCCTGTACCGATAAGATGCTATCCGCGAAGTGAATGTGAGTCATAGGTCGATTTCTATGACAGAGGTATTAATCGGTAGTGGAGTAGTAGGATCAGACTCTTCGCTCAGCTGAATCAGGAATGGTGAGACGAAGGATCTCATGCGTTATGCCGTGGTGATGAATGAGGTGACAAAGAAATTGCCATCAAATCGTCTTGTCGATTATCGTTTAAAGATGTTTGATATATTAGTAAAAGCCGCGGAGGCTCAAGCCCAGAAAGGGCGACATAACAGCATTAAAATTGATTGTGTATGCAGAGGCTGGTGATAAGGATGGTTTGGCAAGATTGATAATAATATTATCAGAAATTGATCGGGCTTTACAAGATGAGGTTGACGAATTGCAAACTAGTAAAAAATCCTCGTTTAAGATTAAGGCGTACACTTTCTTAGTGTACGGAAAAACGGATATGGAACAATTATGTTAGTATAACCCCATTATAGTGTATTCAGTCATCTATACGTTTGAGTTCTTTCTGAGCCTTTTTGTCATAGGCCTCGCCACGAGGAACAAGATACCTGAAAATTATAGTATCGTTAATAATCTCTATATGGAATGTAAAGAATGCACGATAGTCGCCTATACGGATGCGATAGACGTTGCGGTAACCGACAAGTTTCTTGCAGTCGGTGATGTCTTTAAGGCTTTCGGCGTTCTTGACTTCCTCAACGACTCTTCGCACGGAGTCAAGCATCTTGCCGGAAAGTTTCTTGACGGACTTCTTGAAGTCCTTGGAGTAATCAACATTCATACGCCTAACCACTTCTCAAATTCTGCCTTTTCCTGTTCGTTGAGCTTGACAAGTCCTTCGGGGCGTTCCTTGCTCAGCTTGGCATATAGGCGTGCGTCCTCGTAATTGTCTGCTATATCGGAAAGCAAATGTTCAATGTAGTTCTTGAGGTTCGTTCCGTTCTCAATGGCCATGATGGAGAGGGTCTTGAAGGTGGACTCGTCAAGATTGATAATCTTTCTTTTGGATGGTGTTAATGTCTCTGTTTTCATAATTCAAATGCTTTAATTCGGTTTCAAAGATAATGCAAATCGAGTGCAGAATCAACAAGCTTGCTTGATTGTTTTGCCGAACCGATGGAGCAGCGAGTGAAGAGCCGAGCTTACTCGAGCTATTCCGAGTCGCGACAGAGGTCGACGAAGTCAAATGCAGCTTATCTTATGCAAAGATATATAATATGCTTCATATATACGGCATACACGCCCGATAATTTAACGAAAATTACACAAATCATGCATGAATAACAAGAAAAGTTTCTGCAAAAGGAGGGTTTTTATGAGAATACTTCATATTTCAAAGTACTACTATCCGTATATCGGAGGAGTAGAGAAGAGGGTCAGGCTTTCTTCTTTATCAGAGGTCTCTACCTCTATGGCGACAAGTTTACGGGCGCTCCAGGTTCCGTGGGCTATACACCAATACAAACACCTCTTGGTTTTGAGCGCGTGGGCAATGGCGGTGGATACAAAAACCGCAGCATACTGTTTGTACACTATCTGCCTGGGCATAGCGTTGAGACAATCCATTTCTAAGTGAAACTCATGTAAGACACATTATTATATATATTTATGAACAGACTATATAGAACCTTTCTTCTGCTTTTGGTTACACTGCCCTCAATATTGCATGCCCAAGTGGGCGACCATCGCAACGATTTGTCAGTGGGTTGTAATGGCGGTTACACCATGAGCAAAGTGGGGTTCAGCCCAAACGTGCCGCCGGCGCAGCTCGGGGGGTTCACGGCGGGAGCCACTATACGCTATACGTGTGAAAAATACTTCAAAAGCATCTGTGCCATTGTGGCGGAGGTAAACCTTACGCAGATGAGATGGAAAGAGAGCATTACAGACCAGGACGACAATCCCGTGATAGGCACTGTGGCTGCAGCAGCCTATCTGCTCATGACAATTTCGTCTGTCGGCCTTCCAGCCACCGACCATCCCAACCACGTAGCCGACGTCACACCAAATCTTCTCATTACCACCTACCTCACGCTTACCTTCGCCGAGCTTCTGCTCTCGCCCATTGGTATCTCACTTGTAACCAAGGTGGCTCCTCCAAAGTATAAGGGTATGATGATGGGAGGATGGTTTGTATCCACTGCTCTTGGCAACAAGCTCGTGTCTATCCCAGGTCATATGTGGGGTATGGATCTCACAATCGTATGGGGTACTCTTATGTGCATCTGTCTTGTAGCCGCCCTGTTCATCTTCCTTATTGTGAAGAAACTAAACAAGGTGTGCTAAGATACTCATATTAGCTAATAAGGGAAGTTAAGGAAGTGTCCTTAACTTCCCATTCTTCCAAAACTCAGGCTCGTTTATATAGTTTTTTATACTGAAAAGGGGATAAATTGCCAGGAAAAGAAATGTATTATAGATATTTGTCGATTTTCTTTGAAAAATATTTGGAACTTTATGATATTTTAATTATCTTTGCACCAAATCTATGAAAATAAAAACAAGAATATGAAACCAAATTACAAAAAAACATTAAAGTTGACAGGCGTTGTGATTGCGCTTGCAACTCTCAGTGCATGTATTGATAGAATAGATACATATCATAGGCCTAATGAAAATCCTGACGATAATGGTCTTACTGAAGTTCCTTTGGATTTTGATTGGAACATGTCGCAAGACGTGGAAATACAGTTGAAAAGCAATGTTAGGACTCGTGCTTATATTTATGAAGATGAGAATTTAAAGAACCTCATGTGTACCACTGTCCTTGAGGCAGACAAGCCTGAAACAGTCTCTCTCACAACACTCAACTCATTAGATAAATTATATCTTGCCTACCTTGCCAAGGATGGTAGGACGGCAGTGCGCACCATCGACATTGCCCAGCAGCAGATACTCACTCGTGCTATCAACCTATTTGGCGACATTACAGACGCCTCCGAGACACTGCCGTCGTCGGAAGGTAACAAGACCCTGGTGTTCTCACCCAACAGGACGATTTATGGCACCGTGCTCTTTGAGGACATGTATCCAAAAATGGGCGACTACGACATGAACGACTTCGTGCTTGGCTACAGAAAGCAGTATGGCAAGACCGACACTTCGGAGACTTTGGAAATCACTATTCAGATACGCGCCATCGGCGGAACACTGCCGTTTGTGCCTGGAGTAGAGCTAAAGGGAGTAGATGTCGACGGTCTCGATGTGAGCTGGACAGCCTCTGACTCTCGTCTCTCGGTAGAGAACGTGTCGGAAAATGATGCCAATGGAACTCCTGTCTTCAGAGTGAATGGTGCGCAGAACATAAAGCCAAATGGCGATTATTTTAATGTCTCTCTGCCAAAAGTGGCGCAAGAAGAACTGCCCTATGTCACCATTACCATCACACGCTCGCTCGACGGCAATCAACAGTTGGACATAAAGGACAAAGACCTCAACTTCTTCATCTATAACACACAGAACAAGGTGGAGATACATGAGAAAAACACTAAGGTCACACGCTTTGCATCAAATAGCGATGAGAAGAATTTTCATGATAAAGGACTCGTATGGGCGTTTAGGGTAGAGGGATATATGCCTCATACTATTGAGGGAAAAAAGATTGACCAAGTGTTTCCGAGAATATCTAACTGGATGAAAAGCTGCGGAGCACAGGATACAGACTGGCTCACCGACTACGACCAGAATTTAGTTGTTGACTACTCACAAGATACCGACACCGGCGGTTCTTCTGACGTTCAGCAGGAGCCTTATATCGACATCAAGAAGAATATAGTGGAAGCTCCTGTGGCAGGTGGAATGGTGGAGGTGCCCGTGGAAGCTAATTGCGACTTTGACGTGTGTTTCGGCGAGGAAGGATGGATATATGATTTCACCAAGGAAGACGGAAAACTCATACTCTATGTATATAACAACTACAACGGAACCGACAAGAGTGCAACCGTCACCCTCATCCCAACCACCGACATCAGCAAGAAGTTCTCGTTCAAGGTATACCAAATGACGGAGGCTTATGACGGAGCGCTGATACAGGCCAACGGCGGATTCAAAAATAATATAGAGAGTCTCGTAAAAGCTAACGGAGGAGTGATTACCGACGTAAAGAAGGTGAACATCATAGGCCATAGCGACAAATATAATGGGTATAAAGGAAGTAGTCTCCCTGCCAATGTGAAGAGGATAGCTGGCAATGATAAAAATTTGCCGCATAATGTTTACATGGAATGGGATGCCGCCAACGCCACCATCACCGTCTCCACTCCCGGGGCAATCGTAAGCACCGGCAACACTTGCTCTGGCATGTTTGGTAATTGCGGTGGCTTGGAGGAGGTTAACCTGTCGGGACTTGACATCTCGCTCTGCACCAACATGGAAAAAATGTTCATTAGCTGCAAGAAGCTAAAGAGCGTGGACCTCACTCCGCTCAACACTTCAAAAGTGACCAATATGTCCGGAATCTTTACTCTATGTGAGAGTCTTGAGTCTGTAAACGTGAAGGGTTTGAACACGTCCAACGTCACCTCGATGAACAGCCTGTTTGACCGTTGCTATTCGCTCAAGTCTGTGGATATCAGTTCGTGGAACACTGATAAGGTTACAACCTTCAACCGTATGTTCTCGAATTGTCAGAAGCTCACCGATGTGAAAATGAATTGTAGCAAGACATCGTTGACGGAAGCGGGAGTTACGGAGATGTTTACCAACTGCTATCTGTTGCCGAAGGTGGACATGTCTTCGTTTGACTTCCATAATGCCAATGATTTCAATTCAATATTCAGCAATTGCAATAGTCTTCAGACTGTTGTGTTCGGCAAGAGCAATACGTCGAATATCATCAAAATGAAGAATGCGTTCGCTGGTGTAGGCGGCAACGGTGAGTTCACATGTGTAGATGCCGACTTCTCTTCTGCCACCATAATGGACAGCGCATTCAAGGGATGCACTGCCACTTCCATCAACCTTTCCGGCTGGAAGACTACGTCAGTTCAGAACCTTAGCAGCACATTCGCTAAATGTGGAAATGCAAAGACGATAAACATCTCAGGATGGAGCGCTGACAATGTGACAAGTATCGGCAGTATGTTTAATAGTGCATATATAGAAGAAATAGACCTCGGGCCAAATTTCAATGTGCCTTCCGGTGTCAATATCGACTATTGGTTCTATTGCACTTCCAACAAGTCGAAGAAAGCCACATTAAAGTGTTCGCGTGCCATATACGATTTGATACAGAATTACATCAAAACAACAGGAGGTGGCAACAGCAAGCAGTTCCTCAGCCAGTATTGCACATATAGCGTATATTAGGAACTCAACTTTCGCAGAAAAGGGAAGTTAAAGAAGTTAAAGAAGTTAAGGAAGTTAAAGACGTATGTCAAAGCCCAGAAAACTCCCGAAAGGAAGCGAAAAGACTATTGTCTTTAACTTCTTTAACTTCCTTAACTTCTTAGAGTTGAGCACATGCGAAACTTGAGTTAGGAATATAAGTTGACGAGTTGACAAGTTGTCAACTCGTCAACTCGTTTTTATTTTACACTCCACTCGAAGAGTCCTGAAAAGTGTTCGGAGGGAAGGTCGATTTCCATCTTAATAGCTGTCGTTGTCACTGAGCAGGAGTTGACGAGCTCAGGTCTTGAGACAGCCATACTCTCATCTTGCCGCTGCCGCGATGGCACCATGCGTAGTAAGGTATAAGTGTCAGCTTCACGTCCTTGGCCGTCAGGCGACCGCTGTTGTCGAAGCTCAGCGTCTGTGCGTCTGTCTTTATCACCTTTATATAATAGTCGGCCACTTTTTAGTTCTTGGCATGTAGTGTGCCGTCCTCTACAGTCATCTTCGGCTTTTGGTTGACGAGAGTTCCCATTATGTCGAAGTCGTTGTCGGGCCATTCAGCGCAATAGACAATAGGCCCGCGCTCTATGGCAACCATGCCACGGTCAGCCTCAACATTGTTGTAGAACAACAGGCAATGGGGAGCCTGAGTCCCTTTCCTTGGGTTGAAACGAATGGGGCTCGATGCCCCGTTAGTTTCATGGAACCACAGTGTAGTGTGTCACCATCGTCCATTCCTTGGGTGCTGCAAATGTAATCATTCTTTGCGGAACTGACAAGTAATTTGCGTTTTTTTTCATCATGCAGCGATTTTGGCATATTTCGTCATCGGGATCTGGTGCTCAATACCCTGATGAGGGCGCTTGGTGTTGTAGTATTCAATGTAGTTCTTGATGCCATCACGCAGTTCCTTGACATTATCCGTGGGATTGATATATACATACTCGCGCTTGATTGTTTGCCAGAACCGTTCTATCCAAACATTATCCAGGCACCTGCGCCTTCCGTCCATGCTCATGCGTATTCCTTCGCAAGCCTTTTCCCATGTTGGCGATGTCTACCAAGGTTGACTGCTCTCTGAGAGCTTCAATCACCACCTTTGCTTTGAACTCAGGGGTGAGTATTCTACGAGTTGTTTGAGTATTCATTGCGAGTGCAAAGTTACAAAATTTATTTGACTTATGCACTGGTTCGAAAAAATGGGAGTATTATAACAACAACGGATATATGTTATGTTTACTGTGTGCGCACATAGCAAAAATAGACAATAAAAAAAGAGTGCTGAAGATATTTCTATCCTCAGCACTCCCGCTTCTAAAAGAAGGCGGCCTCCTACTCTCCCACATTGCATTGCAGTACCATCGGCGCAAGCGGGCTTAACTTCTCTGTTCGGAATGGGAAGAGGTGGGACCCCGCCGCAAAAACCACCTGATATA
>NZ_NPJG01000018.1 GCF_002251245.1 Prevotella sp. P5-92 | reverse complement strand
GACCGCATAGAGCCGATTATTTAGAACGAGAGATAATTAACAGAATTACACGAGCCGTGTGCGGCGAAAGTCGCATGCACGGTTCTTGAAGGGGAAAGCGGGGGAAACCCCGCAGACCTACTTAGATGTAGGCTTATCACTCCTGCAACAGTCGAGAACCATGGGTACATATATAAATAGAGGTAATATAAAGTTCCGAGACATAGTGTATCACGAGTATGCAGACAGGACATCGCTGATACCGCTGATCAATGCAATCTCAACTCTGAGAGCCGCTATAGCTGCGTCACCCGCTGCCGCCGATTCGGCAAGTCGATGGCTGCGAAGATGCTATGTGCCTACTACGACATGTCGTACGACTCGCGAGAGCTGTTCCGTGGTTTGAAAGCAGAACAGAACAAATCGTTCGAGACATACATCAATATTATTTAAAAATCGTATTTTATATGACATTCAAAAAAACAATGACAGCAATGATGACTTTGATAGCAGCTGTGACTATGACATGCTGCGTGAGCAATACAGACAATGCCGAATATAGCCCTACACCCAACCCCACTCTCACCACATGGAAAGCAGGAGAGAAGGTGAGCGACAAAGATGTAGAGACATTCGGCATAGAGAAGTGCTTCGTAAGCGAAAACATTTCAGACAGCGTCTTCAACGTGATGAAAGGAAAGACCTATAAGGACAACTGTACCGTACCACGCAGCGACCTGAGATACCTGAAGGTGCTCCACCGGAATATTGAGGGAGAGACCGTGCTCGGCGAACTGGTGTGCAACAAGGCGGTGGCAGCTGACTTCATCGACATCTTCCGCACACTATACGATGCCAGATACCCCATAGAGCGTATGGTGCTAATAGACAACTATAACGCCCAAGACGACCCATCGATGGAAGCTAACAACTCGTCGTGCTTCAACTTCAGGTTTATTGCCGGTACAACGACACTCTCTAACCACAGCATGGGAATGGCCATAGACATCAACCCGCTGTACAACCCATACGTGAAACAACGCACCAACGGCACTCTCTATGTCAGTCCGGAAAGCGGCCGACCTTATGCCGACAGAAACAGGCAGTTTGACTACAAGATTGACCACAACGACCTATGCTACAAGCTCTTCAAGCAACACGGATTTACATGGGGCGGCGACTGGACAAGTCTGAAAGACTATCAGCACTTCGAGAAATGACAGCAACACACACTGCTGAGATTAACTGATAACGGAATAATAAGGGAGAGGCAATACGATTCCTCACTTCATGAAAAAGAGACGATACGAAATCCCACAGTATGAAACAAGCATCATAACGATATTACACTACATGAAACAGACTTCCTTACAACACTGGCTGACGGCATTGCTGTTATTAGGAGCATCCATATGCCTCGCACAACGAAAAGCGACAACCATCAACGACAATTGGTCGTTTAAGAAACAAAACGACAAGGAATGGACACAGGTGAACCTGCCACACACATACAACCACGACGCCTACAACTCCCGCAACTATTACCAGGGAAAGGCGTCGTATAAGCGCATACTTAAGCTCGACTCTGTATGTAGCGACAAACGATACTACCTGAAGGTGGATGCGGCAAGCAAATACGCCACTGTGAGCATCAACGGGACAACGGTAGGCAGTCATGCTGGTGGATATACAGCATTTACCCTCGACGTCACTCCATATCTTAAAACAGAAAACACCATAGAGATAGACGTTGACAACAGCAGAAACGACGTGACACCGATATCTGCTGACTTCACTTTCTGGGGAGGCATCTATCGCGACGTATGGCTGATAGAAACTCCGCTGCTGCATTTCGACATCACCGACCACGGTGCAGACGGCATTTACATCTCTACGCCAAAGGTGAACAAAGACTCTGCAGTGATAAGCGTAAAAAGCAAACTGATAAACGAGGCTACGACAAAGGCGAACCTCGAACTGACATGCCGGGTGACAGCTCCTAACGGGGCTGTGGTGCAGACTGTCAAGAAACGGTTAAGGCTGAAACCAGGAGAGCGGAAGGATGCCGTAGTGACCACAAACGTGATACACAACCCACTACTATGGAGTCCTGAAAATCCTAACCTCTACACGGTGGAAACAACGATAGTGGATAGGAAAACGAAAGTGGAGATAGACCATCAGACTCATAAGACAGGACTAAGATGGTGGCATTTCGACGCCGACAAGGGATTCACGCTCAACGGGAAGCCTTACAAACTACGCGGATTCAACCGCCACCAAGACCAATGGCCTCATGGTGTGGCACTTCACGACGAGGCCCATCGGCGCGACATACAGATGATGAAAGACCTCGGCGCAAACTTTATACGCATTTCACACTATCCACAAGACGACGCCCTGCTCGACGAATGCGACCGACTGGGCATCATGGCATGGGAAGAGATTCCAATCGTAAACTTTGTGCCCGACACGCCAGGATATGACGACAACTGCGAACAAAACCTCGTGGAGATGATACGTCAGCACTATAACCACCCGTCGGTTATTGCGTGGGGATATATGAACGAGATACTCCTTACCGCACCAGGAAAGGACAAGGACGACTTCCAGCCATGCCGAGACCGCACTGTCGCCCTCGCCCGACGACTGGAGGCGAAGCTGAAAGAGGAAGACTCTCTCAGGACAAGCGTCATGGCCTTTGCCGCCAGCAACGAGTATAACGAGATAGGACTCGATCTGGAAGACGTGGCAGGATGGAACCTCTATCACGGATGGTATTGGGGTGAACTGAAAGGATTCGAGGAGTGGTGCGCCGACCAGCATGAGCGCTATCCTAAACATCCGTTTATGATAAGCGAATGGGGAGCGGGCAGCGACCGCCGCCTACATTCCGCCAACCCGAAAGCCTTCGACTTCTCGATGGAATATCAGCAAAAATACATCGAACACTATCTGCCCGTAATTGAACAGACACCGTACATTATGGGAGGCGCATACTGGAATTTTATCGATTTCAACGTGGCTGCACGTCAGGAATCGATGCCAAGGGTAAACAACAAAGGTGTGTTTTTCAACAATCGTCAGCCCAAAGACGTAGCATATTATTTCAAAGCAGCTTGGCGCGACGACATTCCTGTCATACACATTGCCACACGCGACCGCGACAACTTCACAGCCGCTGACGGCCCAGACTATCCCGTGAAGATATACACCAACTGCGACGAGGTGGAACTTACGGTCAATGGCGTGTCAGTAGGACGGCAAAAGACAGAAAACTATCACTGCACATTCAATGTGGACATGCCCGATGGTATCTCGGCAATCATGGCAAAGGGAACATACAAAGGCAAGGATGCGTATGACGCCACCACAATATCCATATTGCCTATGCCCAACATAGCAACGGGCGAGGAACTATCAATAAACGTAGGTAGCAACTGCGACTACACCTCCGACGAGGGCGTGACATGGCTATCAGACAGCAACTTCCGTGGTGGAAAGACAAAAAGCAACACTTCAGAGGTATTACTCACCACCGACGATCCTCTCTTCCAAACATGGCGCGAGAGCAGTTACGAATATGTGTTCGATGTAGTAAATGGGAAATACGAAGTGGAACTGCTTACCGTAGAAAAGACCATTCCATCGGGACAACTTGCCAATTTGCTGGGCCGCGGCTCTGACGACCGATACAGCATTGCCGCTCGCGAGCGCCGTTTCATCAAGGTCTCTAATGGCAAGATTATCATTATGTCGGGCGACATAAAAAAAGGTCGCCTACTATGCGGCATAAAGATTCGACGGATATTGTGACGGATAAAATCACGGGCATCAAAAAAGGTGGGGAAGCGCATTTCCCCACCTTTTTGATATCATACAATTTGTATCCTATAATACATATTGCAAACTGATCTATCGTCCTATCATTATTTATTTAATTATCATACCGCCCATAGGCTGAATGGTGACCTTGGCCATGCCGTCTTTACCCACCTTTATTGGTTTCATGACCGACGTAGGCACTATCTCGCCCTTCTTGCGCGGATTGTCGATATAGAGGTTTGCTGTCTTGCCGGCTAACATAGGAAGGTTGAGGTTGAGAGTCATTGGCTTGTCGGTACCGTTGAGTCCAGCCACATACCAGTCGTTGCCAGTGCGACGAGCCAACACAGCGTAGCGTGTAGGATAGCCGTCGATATAGCGTGTCTCATCCCATGTTGTAGGGAGCTTAGTGAGGAATTCAAGCTGAAAATCCTCCATTTCATCGAGGTTATTCGGACACATTGCCACACAGTTGACACTTGTCTGGATGACGATGGCCGAGGCAAGTTCGAAGATGTCGGAAGAATAGCGTGGATGTCCGCTCTTGTTGTCCTGGCTCATATGGCGGTTCATGATCACACCACCCCAGTCGGCGGCTCCGAGAGCATTGCGCGAGAACGGATGCATGGTAAGTTGGAATCCCTCTTGCTTTGCGTGGTATTCAGAGAAGCGGATATTCTCAGAGGCGAGCAACGCTTCAGACGCCACGTAGTTGGGATACATACGTTCCCATCCGCGCGGAATGGTACAACCATGGAACACCACTTGAAGTCCATACTGATTGGCATCGACGAGGATGTCTTCGTAGAGTTTCATCATCTCTTGTTTGTCGCTGCCGAAGAAGTCAACCTTTATTCCTGCGATATTGTTGTCCTTCATCCATTTCATCTCGCGATGACGAGCATAGGCTGTATTCATACAGTCGCGCGGTCCTTGTGGAGCATCGTTCCAGTATCCGTTAGAGCTATACCACAGCATGAGTCGCACGCCCTTGCTCTGAGCATATCGCGACAACTCCTCGATGCGTTCGCGTCCTATCTGTGTGTCCCACCAGTTATCGACAAGGCAGTATTCAAAGCCCATCTCAGCCGAGAGGTCGATAAACTTCGTCTGATCGTCGTAGTTGATTGACGAGTCTTGCCATACGAGCCAGCTCCAGGTATAACGTCCTGGCTTATAGTTGATAGACGGCTGATAAAGCGGTTCCACAAGGTCGTATGGAATGGTGGTCTCGACTATTGGTTGCAGTGTGGAACCGAGGGTGATGGTGCGCCACGGTGTGTTTCCTGGTAGGGGGATGGCAGCATACTGGCTGCCCATACCATTGAGTTCGGTAGGATTCGGGAACGTGATGGTATAACCCGTTTGCGGATCATAGTCGCTGAGATGAGATGCTGCATAGTTGCTGCCCACTCCCGTCTCGCCGACGAGCACCCATCCGTCGTTGCCCACGTGATAGAGGCAAGGCAGAGTATATCCTTCGCCGAATGCCGATTTGTCGGTCATCGGTGCGTCAGCCTTGTACTCCTCCTCATACGAGGGTTTTGTTCTCTCCCACCCCGCCATGGTCTTGCTCTGCGGACAGATAAAGGTGGTGGTGTGCTGTGGGAAGTTGAAGCTCGACGCCTCGCTATAGATGACGGCACACTTGGGATTGTTGTCCTTACCTCGTGGCAATGAATAGCGATAAGCTATGTCGCGGTCAGACACGTTCATCGTCAGGTCCATGCGGTAGCCATCGGCATTGACGAGCGTCACGACGGCCTGGTTTGCCACATAATGAGCCGACGAAGCCTTTGTGCGAGTCATCTGATAAGCGTGATCCACTTTCTTCTCCTCGCAGGCTGTGATGGTGAGCTGGCGGGTGAAGTCGCCGATATTAGTCTTTAGTCCGAGCGCCGAGTTGACGAGCATGTCTTTCCCGTCGAGTGTGGCGGAATAGGTGACGCGGCCACCGTTGTCGCTTATGGTGACCACGACACGTCCGTCGGGCGATGTCACCTTTACGTCTTTTGCGTTTGCCATGGCGACGCCCATTGTCATCGCCAAGGCAAGAAATATCAGTTTCATGTTTCTTATTTTTTTTGTTATGATGTTAGTCTATAAGATTTGTCTTTCCCTTTACAGTCCTTGCAATGCTTTCAGCTGATTAGCTGCAAAGCGTCCCATTGCCTCATATCCGGCAGGATTAGGGTGCAACCAGTCGCCGCAATGGAATGCTGGGTTCATCTTTGACGGGCAAGCTGGGTCGCGTATGACGCTGTCGAAGTCGATTACTCCGTCAAACTCCCCGCTCTCACGTATCCACTTGTTGAGAGTCTGTCGGGCAGCCTCGCGGAAGTAGCCTTTGTCGTCATAGAAGCTGCCAAGGAACGGGGTGATCGTAGCTCCGTAGATCTTCATGCCACGGTCGTGCGCCTTACGTATAAACTCCTTGTAGCACTCAATTATCTTCTTTGCTCGAGCCTCAGCGTCGCCATTGATGCCGCCGAGGTCGTTGACGCCCTCAAACACAATTACGCTCTTCACGCCATCCTGTTCGAGACAGTCGCGGTCGTAACGTTTCACGGCGGGGTCGCTCAGTCCGCCATAGAAGACGCTGTTGCCGCCGATGCCGAGGTTGAGTACAGCCACATTGTTCTCAGCCACACCTTCAGCAAAGAAGTCGGTCCAACGGTTCTGCAGGTTGGTCGTGGTGCCACGTCCGTCAGTGATGGAGTTGCCTATACATGCTACGGCATTGGCATTGTCAGAAATCACGTCGATGGTGGCGATATTATACCAATGGTCTTCACGTTCGATGTCCACGAACTGTGTCTTTGGCTTAGCTTCACCTTTTATTATATAAGAAGTGGTGCGCGAACCGCGGTGGCTGGTGGCATTTACCGGCGTGTTACCATAGCTGATGGTGATGGCAAGACGTTGCAGAGGCTTGAGGTTGTAAGCGAGAGCATCGCTGACGGCAGTCTTTCCGCCCTCGATGGTTATAGCCTTCTTGCCGCCGAAGGTGAGGTAACGGGCCGTCTTTGACAGGATGTCGATACCGATGTCTTCTGTTGGTTTTCCCTCCACGATATCAGCCACGAAGATCGACTTTATCTCTACTGGCTCCTTGCTATACTCGTTTGAGAGATGCAGGCGCATGGTCTGTCCGCCTATCGAGACGTGAACTATCTGCCTGATAGCCTTCTCGGTCAAGGTGCCGCTCTTCGGCATGTCGCCCTTGCCTGTAAACTCGGTTGCGGTAGCCCATGTAGCCACCCATTGTCCGTTTGTCTTCTCTCCTTTTGCTTGTGCTGCGACTGTCATCATTAGTGCAATCGCCAAAATAAACAACTGTTTCATATCTGTCTTGGATTAATAATTTTTGCAAAGTTAACAATTATTTAAATGTTGCCAAAGGGTAAATGTATCTAAAAGAATAGAATTTGTTTCATTGACCGTATTTTTGCACATTTTTCTCGATTTTATCGGTATTTTTCTTTAATTTTGCGCCGCTATTCAACACCAACAATGCATATCGTTTCGTATATACGACCTCTTACCATATCTAAATTACCCCGGGGATTCGTGGCAGCGATGCATGCGGATCCCTTATTTTTTATCTGTTCCCCCAGCGCCTTTTCTGTTCCACCAGCGTGTGCCAAGAGCGACAACTTTGTTGAGCAGTAGCAAGGGTCGGTATCTTAATGTCTTCACCACCTTATAATATATCATGCCCATGGAGCGGACAGACGCATCTCGCGAGAAGATGAGTTTGTGGTAAATGGAAAACGGGCTGCAGTCGTAGTCAGCGGGTAGATAGTCGATGAGCGACGACGGCTCGCGTTTGTTCAGCACCGCCGTCTTAAACACGTTCTCGATGCCGAAAGCCAGGTCGGTCTTATACGAATTGAAGTCGGCTGTGGAACGGAAGAAGTCATACACCATCGTGTGAGCTTTCATCAGCGAGACAAGATTCTTGTCGCTGATGCTATGCGTATAGCTATTGGCATTATCAACCCTGTAGTAATACACATAAGCATCCACTGCCGCGCGCTTAGCCAGATACAACACCTGCGGTACAACCGAAAAGTCCTCTGCATAATCTACACCTTCCTGATGGAATATGGCATTATCGACGATAAGACTCCTTCTCATCAGCCGTCCCCAGATACGGTTATCGACAAGTTCTGACGAACTAACCAGCAGTTTGATATTTATCTCCGTTCTGCCCTCGAAATGTCTGAATTCCTTTGCCACACGACTGTCGGTGGCATGATAATAATTTCCATCCACCAAGTCGGCGCCCGTCTTCATAGCCTGTTCGGCCAGTGTCGCCACCATGTCGGGACTCACCCAGTCGTCGCTATCCACATGTATCACGTAGTCGCCAACGGAAGCCATCAGCGCCGTCTTTCTGGCAGCCGCCAACCCCCGGTTTCTGTCGTGTCTTATGATTTTCACCTTGTCTCTCTCAGGGTATCTCTTCCTTACTTCCTCCAGGATTCCTATACTATTGTCAGGCGAACAATCATCGACAAAGACATATTCGATGTCATTGCATGTCTGTTCGAACAAGGACACGGCACATTTCTCTATGTACTTCTCCACCCCATATACAGGAACTAGTATTGAAACCATAAACGCAATAGTCAAGAATCTAAAAAATTACATATCACAAGCTGTTTGGACATTCCATGCCTATCCATAAAGCATTGCAAATATATTACTTATTCTGCAATTATCGTTTATTACATCCGCATTTTTAGGCATATTTAACTCCGAGTTCGCAAATCAACGACATTAAGTAAGAGGTTTCCCCGAGCAAAGCGAAAAAAGAAGGCAAAGAAGTAATGGCAGCACCTCCTTTGGGTTGTTTTATATCAAGGAATACCATGTATTTTTATCCATATAATAAAATGTTAGTAATTTATGCCTTTTACTTTCACTTTGTACAAAGTAGCACTTCTTTTTCTTTCCTATTGTAATAAGTCAGCATTTTCTAAACACAAAGAGCATAAAAAGAATGTCATTTAGACAGAAATATAGTAATTTTGCACGCAAAATGTAAGTAAAACAGGATTTAATTTAACTTAATGCAACTAAAATATGGCAAATGGATTGTATAATGCCGAATACGAGCACGATGCGTGCGGTGTCGGTATGGTGGTAAACATCCACGGTAACAAAAGCCACGAGCTGGTTGACAATGCGCTAAAAGTACTTGAAAACATGCGCCATCGTGGTGCAGAAGGTGCTGACGGCAGAACCGGCGACGGCGCGGGTATCATGCTTCAGATACCCCATGAGTTTATTCTTCTCCAAGGTATTCCCGTGCCCGAGAAGGGAAAATATGGTACTGGACTTGTCTTCCTTCCCAAGGACGAGAAGGCACAGAGCGACATCCTCTCGATAATGATCGAGGAAATTGAGCGCGAGGGACTCTCGCTCATGCATCTGCGCAACGTGCCTACAAATCCTGACTGCCTCGGCGACGCTGCACACACTACAGAGCCAGCCATCAAGCAGGTGTTTGTGACGGGCGTGACCGATGACAAAGTGCCTACCTTCGAGCGCACCTTATATATAATAAGGAAGAAGATAGAGAAGCGAGTGAAGGACAAGGACTTCTATATCTGCTCGCTATCGTCAAAGAATATCGTATATAAGGGAATGCTCACCTCGCTGCAGGTAAGACAGTATTATCCCGACCTGACAAACAACTATTTCACAAGCGGTCTGGCACTAGTACACAGCCGTTTCTCAACCAACACCTTCCCCACATGGAGCTTGGCACAGCCGTTCCGCCTCCTTGCCCACAATGGCGAGATAAACACCATCAGAGGCAATCGTGGCTGGATGCAGGCACGTGAGAGCGTGCTTAACTCGCAGGCTCTCGGCGACATCAAGCAGATCTCGCCTATCGTACAGCCCAACATGTCTGACTCGGCTTCGCTCGACAACGTGTTTGAGTTCTTTGTCATGAGCGGACTGTCGCTGCCTCATGCTATGAGCGTCATGGTGCCAGAGAGCTTCAACGACAAAAACCCCATTTCGGAAGACCTCAAGGCGTTCTACGAGTACCACTCCATCCTGATGGAGCCATGGGACGGCCCTGCTGCTCTTCTCTTCAGCGACGGCCGCTTCGCTGGCGGTATGCTCGACCGCAATGGTCTGCGTCCCGCACGCTATACCATCACCAAGAACGACACTATGGTGGTTGCGTCAGAAGTGGGCGTGATGGACTTCGACCCGACAGAGATAGCCGAGAAGGGTCGTCTGCAACCTGGTAAGATCCTGCTCATCGACACTCAGGAAGGCAAGATCTACTACGACGGAGAGATCAAGGAGCGCCTTGCCGCCGACCATCCTTATCGTCAGTGGCTTTCCACCAACCGCATACAGCTCGAGAAACTCAAGAGCGGACGTAAGGTGGAGAACAGCGTTGACAACCTGCTGCAGCACGAGATTTTGTTTGGCTATGGCGAGGAAGATGTCGATGGCACAATAGCACCGATGGCCACGAAAGGCATGGAGCCTACCGCCGCCATGGGTAACGACACTCCGCTTGCCGTGCTTTCAGACAAGCCGCAGATCTTCTTCAACTACTTCCGCCAGCAGTTTGCACAGGTGACAAACCCCGCCATCGACTCTATTCGCGAGGAACTTGTGATGTCGTTGACGGAATATATCGGTCGCGTGGGATCGGGCATCCTTTCACCCGACGAGACCAACTGTAAGATGGTGCGCCTGCCGCATCCTATCTTGAACAACACGCAGCTCGACATCCTCTGCAACATTCGCTATAAGGGTTTCAACACCGTGAAACTGCCTATCCTCTTCGAGTGTGCCAAGGGCGAGGAAGGACTCCGCGACGCTCTCGACCAGTTGTGCAAAGACGCCGAACGCAGTGTTGACGACGGCTATAACTACATCATTCTCAGCGACCGCGACGTCAATGAGACTCATGCCGCCATCCCGTCGCTGCTGGCCGTATCTGCCGTTCATCATTACCTTATCTCTGTCGGCAAGCGTGTGCAGACAGCCCTTATCGTCGAGAGCGGTGAGATACGTGAGACAATGCATGCCGCCCTGCTGCTCGGCTACGGAGCGTCGGCGCTCTGTCCATATATGACATTCGCCATCCTCGACGACCTCGTGAAACGTCACAAGATACAAGAAGACTACGCCACGGCTGAAGCCAACTATATAAAGGCCGTGAAGAAGGGCTTGTTTAAGATCATGGCCAAGATGGGTATTTCCACCATACGCTCTTATCGTGGCGCAAAGATATTCGAAAGCATCGGTCTGTCAGAGAGTTTGCTGAAGAACTATTTCGGCACAAACGTCTCCACCATCGGCGGGATTGGCCTTAAGGAGATAGCCAAAGACGCCATACGCATGCACGACGAGGCGTTCTCGAAAAATATGCAGAGCGACTTCTTGCCAAACCTCGGACAGTTCCACTATCGCAAGGACGGCATCAAGCATGCCTGGAATCCCGAGACCATTGCCACCCTGCAACTGGCCACCCGCACGGGCAACTACGCTAAGTTCAAGCAGTACTCTAAGCTCGTCGATGAGAAAGACGCGCCGATATTCATCCGCGACTTCCTCGACTTCAAGAAGAATCCTATACCTGTAGATCAGGTGGAACCGGTAGAGAATATTGTCAAGCACTTCGTGGTGGGAGCCATGAGCTTCGGTGCGCTCTCTATCGAGGCACACGAGGCCATCTGTCTTGCCATGAACAAGATCGGCGGGCGCTCAAACACTGGCGAGGGCGGCGAGGACAACGCTCGTTTCCATGCCTTCGTTGACGGCGTGTCGCTGTCGTCAAAGACAAAGCAGATCGCCTCAGGACGTTTCGGCGTGACGACAGAATATCTTGTCAACGCCGAGGAGATACAGATCAAGGTGGCACAGGGAGCCAAGCCAGGCGAAGGCGGTCAGCTGCCTGGTTTCAAGGTCAACGAGATCATCGCCAAGACACGCCACTCCATACCTGGCATCTCGCTCATCTCTCCTCCACCTCATCACGACATCTACTCCATCGAGGACCTCGCCCAGCTCATCTTCGACTTGAAGAACGTCAATCCGAAGGCGGCTGTCAGCGTGAAGCTCGTGGCAGAGAGTGGCGTCGGCACCATCGCTGCTGGTGTGGCAAAGGCAAAGGCCGACCTCATCGTCATCTCGGGTGCCGAGGGCGGAACGGGTGCCAGCCCTGCATCAAGCATGCGCTTTGCCGGTATCTCGCCCGAGATCGGTCTGTCTGAGACACAACAGACGCTCGTAAAGAACGGACTGAGAGGTCACGTAAGAGTGCAGGTTGACGGACAGCTGAAGACTGGCCGCGACATCGTGCTCATGGCTCTCCTTGGAGCTGAGGAATACGGCTTCGGTACGGCAGCCCTCATCGTGCTCGGCTGCGTGATGATGCGTAAATGTAACCTCAACACATGTCCGTTGGGCGTAACCTCACAAGACCCTGAGCTGCGCAAGCACTTCATCGGTAAGTCGGATTATCTCGTCAACTACTTCACATTCCTTGCACAAGAAGTGCGCGAGTATCTGGCCGAGATGGGATTCACCAAGTTGGAAGACATCGTCGGTCACACCGAACTGATAGAAAAGAAAAAGCCGACAAGCGAGAAAACAGCTACGCTTGACTTCACCCGTCTGCTCAACAAAGAGGCCAACACATGCTCTCTATATCACACCATCAACCAGCCGCACGACCTCGACAACGTGCTCGACCAGCAGATCATACGTGCCGCACAGCGTTCCATCGCCGACAAGGAAGAGGTAAATCTCGACTATGCGATAAAGAACACCGACCGTGCCGTAGGTACAATGCTCAGCGGTATGATTGCTGAACGTTATGGCGAGGACGCTCTGCCCACAGACACTATCAACGTGCGCTTCAAGGGATCGGCTGGCCAGAGCTTCGGCGCCTTCCTCGTGAAGGGCGTCAACTTCAAGCTCGAAGGCGAGACAAACGACTACTTCGGCAAGGGACTCAGCGGCGGTCGCATAGCTATCCTGCCGCCTACACGTAGCAACTTCTCTGCCGAAGACAATATCATCGCCGGAAATACAGGTCTCTATGGCGCGACAAGCGGCGAGCTCTACATCAACGGTAAGGTGGGCGAACGCTTCGGCGTACGTAACTCAGGCGCCATAGCCGTCATCGAGGGCGCAGGCGACCACTGTTGCGAATACATGACAGGCGGACGCGTGGTGGTGCTCGGCGAGACTGGACGCAACTTCGCAGCCGGAATGTCGGGCGGTGTGGCTTACGTATGGGACAAGAACCACAACTTCGACTACTTCTGCAACATGGATATGGTGGAAATCAATCTCGTGGAAGACAGCAGCTATCGCAAGGAGCTCCACGAACTGATACGCCAGCACTATCTCTATACTGGCTCTAAGCTCGCACGCACCATGCTCGACGACTGGAACCACTATGTGGAAGACTTCATTCAGGTCGTGCCTATCGAGTACAAGCGTGTGCTCCAGGAAGAGCAGGTTAAGAAGCTGCAACAGAAGATTGCCGACATGCAGAGAGACTACTAAAAAATATTGAAAAAATGAAAGATTGAAAGATTTCAATTCTTAAATTTTTAAATTTTAACGATATGGGAAATCCAAAAGCATTTTTGACCATTCCGCGCCAAGAGGCGGGATATAGGCCAGTTCACGATAGAATACACGACTTCGGCGAGGTCGAACAGACACTCAACAGTAAAGATCGCCGCACTCAGGCCAGCCGTTGCATGGACTGCGGCGTGCCCTTCTGCCACTGGGCATGCCCCTTGGGTAACAAACCGCCAGAGTGGAACGACGCCCTGTACAAAGGCGACTACGAGTTGGCTTATCGCCTGCTCAACGCAACCAACGACTTCCCTGAGTTCACTGGCCGTATCTGCCCGGCTCTCTGCGAGAAGGCTTGCGTGCTCAACCTCACCATCCACGAGCCCACCACCAACCGTGAAGACGAGGCTGCCATCACCGAGATGGCGTTCCAGGAAAACTTCGTCCGCATCGCTCAGCCTGAGCGCAACGGCAAGAAGGTGGCAGTCATTGGTGCCGGCCCAGCAGGTCTCGTCGCTGCCAACCAGCTGAACCTGAAGGGATATAGCGTTACTGTATTTGAAAAGAACGAGGCTCCGGGCGGACTACTCCGCTATGGCATTCCAAACTTCAAGCTCAACAAGGCCATCATCGACCGCCGTATCAACGTGTTAGAGAAAGAGGGCATCGTGTTTAAATATAACCAGGACATCGACGTGACCAAGTTGCCCGAGGGCTTCGACGCTTACGTCATCTGCACTGGCACACCTACCGCCCGCGACCTGAAGATTCCCGGACGAGAACTCAAAGGCGTGTATTTCGCCCTTGAGATGCTTTCTCAACAAAACAGAGTGCTGGCGGGCATCGAATACAAGAAAGAAGAGCTGGTCAACGCGAAAGGCAAGGACGTGCTGGTCATCGGCGGCGGCGACACCGGCTCCGACTGTATCGGAACGGCTCACCGCCAAGGCTGCAAGAGCGTGACACAGATAGAGATCATGCCGCGTCCCGTCGAAGGTCCGTGCGACCCAAAGAATCCTTGGCCCGAATATCCTCGCACTCTGAAGACCACCTCGAGCCACGAGGAAGGTTGCACCCGTCGATGGAACATCAACTCGCTCGAGTTCTTGGGCAAGGACGGCAAGCTCACTGGCGTAAAAGTTCAGGAGATAGACTGGAAGCCTAATCCCGAAGGCGGCCGTCCGCTGATGGTGGAAAAGGGCAAGCCAGAGGTTATCAAGTGCGAGATGGTGCTTCTCGCCATGGGCTTTCTCAAGCCCGAACAGCCTAAGTTTGCCGACAATGTGTTCGTCGCCGGCGATGCCGCCAATGGCGCTTCGCTCGTCGTCAGAGCCATGGCAAGTGGTCGCAAAGCTGCTCATGATGTGGATATTTTCCTTTCAAAATAAATCCATCATATTTTAGTTCAACGATTGAAGAAGGGGTCAGACGTGATGTCCGACCCCTTCTAATTATTTTTCCTTCCTCTCATCGAGAACTCGCACCCGCAGTATTGCTGGTTGTAAAACGCATATTCACGGAGGAGCTGGTTGCGGCGATCTTGCAGTCCTCCCTTGCGCCAGTTCTGCGCCCAGAACGTAACGGGGGCGGCAGCCGTGGCTACAGCTGCAGCAGCGGCCTCGCCAGCTTGCGATATCTGCTCAAGACTCTTCCATCTCGACGAGGCTAACGTGGTGGCGAAATGCCTTATGCCAAGACGTTGGGCTTGCAGGGCGGTGGTGGTAAGGCGCAAGCGGAAACAGTGCAGGCATCGTCCTCCCCGCTCGGGCTCGTCCTCCAGGCCCGATATGTCGGCAAGCCAGCGCTCGTGGTCGTAGTCGCCGTCTATCCATCTTATGCCGAGCTTCTCAGCGTGGCGCTTGCTCTCTTCCTTCCTCATCTCGTATTCCTCTCGCGGATAGATGTTGGGATTATAATAGAATATTGTGGGACGGACACCGTTTGCCAACATCCATTCCACTATTGCCGACGAACAGGGTGCACAACAGGCATGCAGCAGCACCTCGGTCATGCCGTCGGGCTTCTCTATCGCACCACGACGTGTTTTCTTTCTTCCTTTGTCATTGTATTCCATAACTGTCGTTCTCTTTCTTTTTTTGACGTCCATTCTCAACGAAAGTCGTCCATCCACCTAAAAAGTCGTTGTTTTTGCGTGCAAAAGTAATACATTATTTCGACATTCTCATTATTTTATTGTAATTTTGCACCCAAAATCATTGGAAATGAATTATCAGCAACTCTCTAAAACACTTGCCGAGGCGAAAGATAGCTACGGGAAAGCTCTCTACGACGAGCACGAGGCGCGTGCCATAGTGCGTGTGTTCTTAGAGGATTATCACGGCTTCACGCTGTCTGACATCTTCAGCGGCAGAAGCGTCGAACCCGACGCTGAGGTATGGGGAAAAATCCTCAGCGGCATGCCCATACAGTATGCCGTAGGGCGTGCCTTGTTCTTCGGACGCTATTTCGCCGTGAGGAAGGGCGTGCTCATTCCACGTCCCGAAACAGAGGAGCTCTGCGAGTGGATCATTGGCGAGAGCAACAACACCGACAGCATACTCGACATCGGGTCGGGCAGCGGATGCATCGCCGTCACCCTCGCCTTGGAGACTGGCGCCGAGGTGACGGCATGGGACATCGCCGACACGGCCTTGGCGACCACACTCGAAAACGCACTCGCCTTGGGCGCAAAGGTAAATGTGGAAAAGTGCGACGCGCTCAACATAAGTATGGAAAGACACGACGCGCTCAACAGCGGCGCCACCGACCGTCGATGGGACACGATCGTTAGCAATCCGCCGTATATATGCCACAAGGAGAAGGCCGCCATGGAACACAATGTGCTTGACTACGAACCTTCGTTAGCTCTCTTCGTGCCCGACGACGACCCGCTGTTATTCTATCGCGCCATAGCCCGTTACGCCACCCACACGCTTCTCCCCGGTGGACGGTTGTATTTCGAGATCAACCCCTTATACGCAAAAGACCTTGTAGAGATGCTCGCTAAGGAGGGATTCACCGACATCACCTTGCGCAACGACCTTTACGGCCGACAACGCATGATTCGCGGCACAATAAGTTAACGACAGACAGAGTAAATATGAAAAAAATGCTTTTTTTCTTCGCTAATTCAATTTTTCTTGTTACTTTTGCAAACGAAGACAATAATAAATCACAATAATTATGGAAATAATAAAGCAAACTTTCGCAAAGAAGCTCCTTGATGTCAAGGCAATAAAGCTTCAGCCAAACGACCCCTTCACATGGGCATCAGGTTGGAAATCACCGATATACACCGACAATCGCAAGACCTTGGCTTACCCCGAACTGCGCTCGTTTGTAAAGCAAGAACTGGTTCACCTCATCCATTCAGAGTTCCCCGAGGCTAACGCCGTGGCTGGCGTGGCTACAGGTGCCATCGCCCAGGGAGCCCTCGTGGCCGACGAACTGCTGCTGCCCTACTGCTACGTCCGTCCAAAGCCGAAAGACCACGGCATGGGCAATCAGATCGAAGGCACCATCCCCGAAGGCTCGAAGGTGGTGGTGGTCGAGGACCTTATCTCCACCGGCGGTTCGTCGCTGAAGGCTGTCGAGGCTCTGCGCAACGCTGGCTTCGAGGTGGTGGGCATGGTAGCGTCATACACCTACGGATTCCCCGTTGCCGAGGAGGCTTTCAAGGCTGCCAGCGTGCGTCTCGTCACCCTCTCAGACTACGAGCACACTACAGCCATCGCCGCCAAGACGGGATATATCAAGGAGGAGGACCTCGCCGTATTGGCTGAATGGCGTAAGTCGCCAAGCACTTGGAAACAGGATTAACCCCTAACAACACCGAAAAGAAAATGGCAAAATACGAAAGTAGTGTCCAGCAGGTCAATGCCCCTGTGGAACGTGTGTATGCTGTGCTCAGCAATCTTGAGAAGCTGCGCCCCATGCTCGAAGTGGCTCAAAACAACGAGATGCTGAAAGAGAAGATCCGCGGGGCAGGTCAGGATCCTGCCATGCTCGAGAAGCTGAAGGACGTCACCCTCACAGCCGACCGTATCTCGTTCCCCGCTCCCATGGTAGGCGAGGTGGCGTTGACCATCATCGAGCGCGAACAGGACAGATGCGTGAAATTCGAGACAGAGAAGTCGCCCATCGAAGCTAACCTGTGGATACAGGTGCTACCCGTCACCGACCTCACGTCTAAGATGCGTATCACGCTCAAAGCCGACCTCAACCCAATGATAAAGATGATGGTTGGCTCCAAACTGGAAAAGGGCATCGACGACTTCGCCAAGATGCTGAGTCAGATTCCCTATAACTTTATATAACAAGACGAATGAAACTCTGGGAAAAAAACTTTGAGATAAACAAGGAGATCGAACGCTTCACCGTAGGACGCGACCGCGAGATGGACCTCTATCTCGCCAAATACGACGTCCTCGGCTCCATGGCTCACATCACCATGCTCGAAAGCATCGGACTGCTCAAGAAGGAAGAGCTCGCGCCGCTGCTCACCGAACTGAAAAACATCTACCGCATCTGCGAACGCGGAGAGTTTGTCATCGACGACGGCATGGAAGACGTTCACTCGCAGGTAGAGGCTATGCTCACCGAGAAACTGGGCGACATGGGCAAGAAGATACACAGCGGACGCTCGCGCAACGACCAGGTGCTCGTCGATCTGAAGTTGTTCACACGCCACCAGCTGAAGGATATCGCCGAGGAGGTGAAGATTCTCTTCGACGAGCTCATACAGAAGAGCAACCAGTACAAGGACGTGCTCATGCCAGGATACACCCACCTACAGGTGGCCATGCCCAGCTCCTTCGGACTGTGGTTTGGCGCCTACGCCGAGAGCCTCGCCGACGACATGCTCTTCCTGCAGGCGGCTTACCGCATGACCAACCGCAACCCGCTCGGTTCGGCGGCAGGCTACGGCTCGTCATTCCCGCTCAACCGCAGCATGACCACACGTCTGCTCGGCTTCGACACCATGGACTATAACGTGGTCTATGCACAGATGGGACGCGGCAAGATGGAACGCAACGTGGGCTTTGCCATCGCCACCATCGCCGGCACATTGGCGAAGATGGCTTTCGACGCGTGTATGTTCAACAGCCAGAACTTCTCCTTCGTCAAACTGCCAAAGGAGTGCACCACGGGCTCGTCGATCATGCCTCACAAGAAAAACCCCGACGTCTTTGAACTCATCCGCGCCAAGAGCAACAAACTGCAGAGCCTGCCACAGCAGATCATGCTGATGATGAACAACCTGCCAGTCGGCTACTTCCGCGACTTGCAGATTATAAAAGAAGTGTTCCTCCCTGCCTTCGACGAGCTCAAAGACTGTCTGCAGATGGCGGCGTACATCATCAACAAGATCGAGGTCAACGAGCACATCCTCGACAACCCTATGTACGACCCTATGTTCTCCGTTGAAGAGGTCAACCGCCTCGCAGCCGAAGGAATGCCCTTCCGCGACGCTTACAAAAAGGTGGGGCTCGACATCGAGGCTGGCAAGTTCACGCCCGTCAAGGACATACACCACACCCACGAGGGCAGCATAGGCAATCTGATGAACGACAAGATAGTAGAGCTCATGGACAGCATCTTCCACGACTTCCACTTCGAACGGATGACAGAAGCGGAAGCAAAACTGCTGGAAGAAGTAAAGGAGTAAAGGAAGTTATGGAGGTAAGGACGTTAAGGACGTTAAAGAAGTTAAAGACAACAGTCTTTCGGTTCCGAGAAGGGAAGTACTTTCGGGAAGAGAAGTACTTTCGAGAAGGGAAGTTTTCTCTTCTTAAACATACGTCTTTAACTTCCTTACCTTCCCATATTCTCAAAATCGCCTTCGTGGTCCTCTTCACTTCACTTATCCTCCTCACCTCCTGTTCCACCGACGGCAACAGGTACTCCACCGCCTATCCCTGCAACTTCACCTTCTATGCCAGCTATCACCAGACCAGCATCCTGGCACGCGTACTCGACAATCCCGGACTCTTCGTGTGGATAGAAGTAAAGAAGAAGGCGGGGGTAAACCACCTCTATGTCCATCCCAACAACGGCGACATCCAGGAAGATATCGCCCTGACCACCGAGATAGAAAACAACCGGCTCAACTACGACAACATGGGCGCCAACGGACAGCTCATCGTCGGCTGCACGCCCTTCGGCGAATGGCGCGCCTACGACCGCCAATGCCCTTTCTGCCTCGACAACACCTCCACCACCTCACATCCACTCGCCTGGACCGCCAACGGACAGTCTGTGTCATGCAGCCGCTGCCAACGCACCTTCAACCTCACCTCGGGCATCTCCAACGACGGCGAACGCCTCAAAGAATACCGCATACAGACCAACGGGACGATGATACAAATCCACAACTAACACCTTGAAGAGGCAAAGAGAAAACAAAAAAATAGTTAAAAGACAGAAAATCTTACGCCTATATTCTTCATTCTACATTTTTTGTCGTACCTTTGCAAACGCAAAACGCCACAACGCTTTTTAAGCACAAGCCGCAATGGTGGAATTGGTAGACACGAGGGACTTAAAATCCCTTGGCCAGTAATGGCTGTGCGGGTTCGAGTCCCGCTCGCGGCACTTATCAGTTAATATTACATAAAAAGCACGCGTTATTTCCCCGCCTTTATAAAGAATTTTGTAACTTTGCACGCGAAATAGCTACGTAATCGTTTAATTAACTTATAAAAATATGCAGAAGAAAAATTTATTGCTTTTGTCGGCAGCTTCAATGATGATCCTGTCGTCTTGCTCTAAGCTCGGAGCACTCTCATCGGACAATTTCAAGGTTGACCCTAACCCACTGGAGACAACAGCAGGTCAGGTGCCCGCCACCATCAATGGCATGTTCCCGGAGAAATACATGAAGAAAAAGGCCACTGTCACCGTCATCCCAGAACTCCGCTATGGCAACGGACAGGCCGTACAGGGCACTGGCGCCACATTCCAGGGCGAGAAGGTGCAGGGCAACAACCAAACCATCTCTTACAAGGTCGGCGGCAACTACTCTATGAAGACCAACTTCAAGTATGTTCCCGAGATGCAGAAGAGCGAACTCTACCTCACTTTCGATGCTTATATCGGAAGCAAGAAGGTTGACGTTCCCGCAGTGAAGGTGGCTGACGGCATCGTCGCTACATCTGAACTCAGCGGCCGCACCGTAAAGTCGGCTCAGGCAAGCGTGGCTCAGGATGCTTATCAGCGCATCATCGAGCACAAGCAGGAGGCTAACATCAAGTTCCTCATCCAGCAGGCCACTCTCCGCAAGAGCGAACTCAAAAATAACTCTGTTAAGGAGTTCGTTGAGATGCTGAAGAAGATCAACGCCGACAAGGAAGGTCTCAACCTCAAGAACGTAGAGGTTTCTGCCTACGCTTCTCCTGATGGCGGTCTGAAGCTCAACGACAAGCTCGCCGCTCAGCGCCAGAACAACACCGAGAAGTTTGTCAACAAGACCCTCAAGAACACTAAGGTAGAGGCTCCCGTTGACGCTAAATACACCGCTCAGGACTGGGAAGGCTTCCAGGAGCTGGTAAAGGTATCTGACATCCAGGACAAGGACGTTATTCTCCGCGTGCTCTCTATGTACAAAGATCCAGAGGAGCGCGAGCAGCAAATCAAGAACATGAGCGCAGTGTTCCGCGAGTTGGCAGACGGCATCCTGCCCGAACTCCGCCGCGCACGCCTCACCCTCAACTATGAGGTCATCGGCCGCAGCGACGCTCAGATCGTAGAGCAGTTTGGCAACGACGCTTCTCAGCTCAGCAACGAGGAGCTCATCTACGGTGCCACACTCGTCAACGACGCTCAAAAGGAAGCATTCTACAAGAAAGCAGCCGAGCTCTACAACGACGCACGCGCTTACAACAACCTCGCTACACTCGCCTTCGCAAAGGGCGACCTCAGCGCAGCAAAGAACTATGCACAGAAGGCTCAGAGCGTAGATGGCAGCAATGCTGAAAGCAACGCCAACCTCGGACTCATCGCTCTCGCTGAAGGCAACGTTCGCGACGCTGAGAACTATATCGCCAAGGCAGCCAACGCCTTCGGTCTCAGCGAGATCGTAGGTAACCTCAACCTCATGAAGGGCAACTACGCACAGGCTGAGCAGGACTTCGCCAACATCAACAGCAACAGCGCTGCCCTGGCACAGATCCTCAACAAGAACTACAACGCCGCCACAAGTACACTCAACAACATCAAGAACGGCGACGCCACAACTGAGTATCTCAAGGCCATCCTCAACGCTCGTCTTGGCAACAACAGCGCAGCTGCCACAGCCCTCAAGGCTGCCATCAGCAAGGACTCTTCATACGCCAAGTATGCTGAGAACGACCTCGAGCTCGTTAACGTAAGCAAGTAATACTGACGTTACACTCTTAACATGTCATAATGAAGAAATTCATTGGATATATACTACTCACCCTGGTTCTGGTATCCTGCGGTGCCGAGAGCGGACATTTCCGCATCTCCGGTCGGCTAAGGAACTTCAACCAGGGTGAGTTCTATGTTTATAGCACCGACGGCGCCATCCCCGGCCTTGACACCATAACGGTCAGCCAGGGACGGTTCGAATACGACACGCCGCTCGACACCACCGCCACGTTCATCATCGTCTTCCCCAACTTTTCCGAACATCCCGTCTTCGGCGAGTCGGGTGCCACCGCCAAACTCAGCGGCGACGCCTCCCATCTAAAGGAAGTCGAAGTCAGTGGCACCGACATCAACGAGCAGATGACCGAATGGCGACTCATGGCTGCCAACCTCACGCCGCCCGAGGTGAAACGCGAGGCCGAGAAGTTCATCAACGCCAACCCCACATCCATCATCAGCCGCTACCTGCTCCGTAAGTACTTCATCGACAGCCCACAGCCCGACTACAAGAAGGCTGCCCTCTTGGCAAAGGACATGAAAAAGGCCAATCCGAGCGATGCCGCCACCGACCTTCTCCTGAAGCACCTCGACACTCAGAAGAACATACAGGTAGGCGAACCTCTGCCACGGTTCTCCGCAATCGACATCAACGGAAAGAAAACCAGCAACAGCGCCCTCACTGGTAAGTTCAACATCATCAACGTCTGGGCAAGCTGGAACTACGAAAGCCAAAACATCCAGCGCCTAATAGTAAGGAAAAAGAAAGAACACGGCAACGACATCGAGGCCATCAGCATCTGCCTCGACGCGAGCATCAAAGACTGTCGCCGCCGCGTCACCTCCGACTCTATCAAGTGGAGCAACATATGCAACGGCAACATGTGGCAGTCGCCCATCCTCAAGACCCTCGGCATCGCCACAATACCAGGCAACATCATCTGCGACTCCAAAGGCAAGATCATCGCACGCGACCTCAGAGCCGACAAGATAGAAGAGAAAATCAAAGAGGTGTTGGGGAAAAAATAATATAACATTATAATAATTAATAATAACCAATTAAAACCGTTCATACATTGCTCGTAAAAACATTTTGCGCAGCCGTCAATGGCCTCGACGCCACCGTAGTCACAGTAGAGGTACATAAGAGTCGGGGAGTGATGTGTCATCTCACAGGACTGCCCGACAATGCCGTCCGCGAAAGCCTCGACCGCATCAAAGCCGCACTCGAAAACAACGGCTTCCGTTTCCCCGTGGCCGACATCACCATCAACATGGCTCCAGCCGACCTCAGGAAAGAAGGCAGCGGCTACGACCTCCCCATAGCCATCGGCATACTGGCATGCGATGAGAAGCTCAATGCCGACCGCCTGTCAGACTATATGCTCATCGGCGAGTTAGGACTCGACGGCCGTCTGCAGCCCGTGCGCGGCGCACTGCCCATCTCCATAAGAGCAAGGGCAGAGAAGTTTAAGGGCCTCATCGTCCCGAAAGCCAACGTCAGGGAAGCTGCCGTGGTCAACAACCTCGACGTCTATGGCATGGAAAATATCGCCGAGGTCATCGACTTCCTAAGAGGAGGAGAGGCACAACCCGAACTTATCGACACACGAAAGATATTCTACGAGCAACAGAGCCATTTCGAGTTCGACTTTGCCGACGTCAAAGGACAGCAGACCGTAAAGCGCGCCATGGAAGTGGCGGCTGCCGGCGGCCACAACATCATCATGATAGGTCCTCCAGGCAGCGGCAAGTCGATGATGGCAAAACGCCTCCCATCCATCCTCCCACCCCTCTCGTTGGCTGAGAGCCTTGAGACCACACAGGTACATAGCATCGCCGGCGCCCTCAGCCGCGACACGTCACTCATCTCCCAACGCCCGTTCCGCTCGCCCCATCACACTATCTCGCAGGTGGCGCTCGTTGGAGGCGGCATCAATCCCCAGCCAGGCGAGATCTCGTTGGCACACAACGGTGTGCTCTTCTGCGACGAGCTGCCTGAGTTCAACCGCAGCGTGCTCGAAGTGTTACGTCAGCCCCTCGAGGACCGCAAGATCACCATCAGTCGCTCCAAATACACCATCGAATATCCTTGCTCGTTCATGTTCGTCGCCTCCATGAATCCTTGTCCCTGCGGATATTACGGCGACGCCACCCACACCTGCGTGTGCACAGCCAACCAGATACAACGCTACATGAACAAGATCAGCGGACCGCTGCTCGACCGCATCGACATACAGTGTGAGATACAGCCCGTGCCGTTCGAGGAGATCTCAAAGGCAGAAAAGGGCGAACCCAGCAGCAGCATCCGCCAGCGTGTCATCGCCGCGAGAAAGATGCAGGAAGAGCGATACAGGTCAATTCCACACATCCACTGCAACGCACAGATGACCGAGCGCATGATCCACGAATATGCAGCACCCGACGAAGCCGGCATCACCCTCCTGAAGAAAGCCATGCACAAGCTCAACCTCAGCGCCAGAGCCTACAATCGCATATTGAAAGTAGCACGCACCATCGCCGACCTCGACGCGTCAGCCGACGTCAAACCCATCCACCTCGCCGAAGCCATCGCCTACAGAAGCCTTGACAGAGGCGACTGGGCAGAACGGCCATACCGGTAGCATTTGAATAAGAGTCAACAAGCATTACAAATAATAAATTAACTTGGCAACCTGTAATATAAATAAGACGATAACTTGTAAAATTAAATAGTTGAACCACAACTTAAATAGATAAACCACAAAGATATCAACTGAATACTCTTGTGACACGACAGTACCACAGTTAGCGACACGAGTGTTCCATAGTTATGGTACGGTCGTGACACCAGTTGTGGTACGACCGTACCAATGGCTATGCTTATACCACAACGAGAACGTAATGCTTTTAATGTAGTATTAGTAAGCGTCTCCACGATGACGTATTGCGTTGTCCAAATTAATTGTTTACCTTTGCCGAGTTTTTTAAAGGAGGTAACAATGAAAACAGCAGAAGAACGTTATGAGGATACTTGGAACAGTTATCTTGAGCTTCTCGTCAAGGATCCGCGGGCAAGCCTGGTATCCTTTACAAAGTTAAAGAGTGTGTATTATCGCGGCATGACCAAATGGATGTCGCACAATGGGCTTAGCGTTTATGATGCCAAGGCTAAAATCAGGGAGTGCCATCGTAAGTCACTGTCAGGCGAACCTGTCTCATGCAATACGACTTCAATGTTCCTGCCAGTCACAGCGGATGAAACGGCATCCGGCAACCCCATGCCAGATGCGGACTTGTTGTCCGGTGTGTCGCTCACTTTCCCAGACGGGACGATTGTCAACATCAAGCGCTGCAGCGCCAAGGCGTTGGTGTCTTTCCTGTCCCTTTACCGGAAAGGAGGTGAGCCATGTTTGGGTTGACCGAAGATATCATCGAAAGTACAAAGAAAATTTATATTATTTAAGGTTTTTGTGAATTACTGTAGTGAATGTATCATCTTGCTCGTTGGAAATGTATAAAGAAAGGGGAAATGAATTTGGATAAAAAGGGGAATTGAGTTATATTCCGCAGTGCGGAACGTACGTTCACCACTGCGGAATGTACATACGCCACTGTGGAACGTACATTCCGCACTGCGGAACATAAACCATTTGCCCGATTGTGATACATTTACTTTGGGTATCCACTATAAATTATAATGGGTATCTACTAAAATTATGATTAGGTATTATTATGACATCTGAACACTGCTATATCATGAGAAAAACCATAGCATTATTAGTAAGCGTCTCCACGATGACGTATTGCGTCGTCCAAATTAATTGTTTACCTTTGTCGCGTTTTTTACAAAAGAGGTAACAATGAAAACAGCAGAAGAACGTTATGAGGAGACTTGGAACAGTTATCTTGAGCTTCTCAACAAGGATCCGCGGGCAAGCCTTAAGGCGCTTCTTGTCCAAAAGGGAGAGGAGGAGGAAAAGACGAAAAGGGCATTGAAGGTCCTCGGCAAGCTCAACCGCAACAAGTCGGAGAAGCAGACACCGCCCGCACAGGAGACTGAAACACCCGACAGTAACAATGATACTGAATCGGAAGAGTCTCATGACAAAAAGGAGAGACCGCACACCAACAACGGCGCCAAGCGCAAGGTTTACTATGATATCGAGACAGTGCCACAGGACATACAAGAGCGCGGGGAAATGGTTCCTCAGACTTGCATGTTTCCAACATGTGAAAAGGAAGTTCCTCGACTGTGGCGAAGACTTCGACTGCAAGGTGATAGTCAGGCTGATAAACTACATTTACCATCTGGATCACAAGCACATTATCGGACAGAATGGGTGGATCGAGGCCAAGCACAGGAAATGGAGGAAGGACATGTGCAGGCCGATAATGAAAATCATAAGGAAAAAGCTCGACCGGATGGCAGCCGACAAGACAATACTGCCAAAGACGGAGAAATATGACGCTGTGCACTACATGCTCGGAGAATGGGATGCGCTGATGAACATCTTCAAAAGGGGAGACTACCATCTGGACAACAACGACATCGAGAGACTAAACCGCTACATCTCGCTGTCAAGGAGGAACTCGCTGTTCTTCGGTTCCCACAAGGGGGCCGAACGGGGAGCCATGTTCTACTCCCTCGTGTGCTTGTGCAGACTCAACGGCGTGAACTTCTTCGAATACATATCGGACGTTATTAACAAAGCTGCAGCATTGCCTCCTAATACACCTTTGGAGAAATACAGGATGCTTCTGCCTGACAAATGGAAAGAAAACCGCTAAGCTCGCCTCTTAGCGGTTTTTTGATATATGCAATACGTCATCGTGGAGACGATTACGATGATAGACGTCGCCGAAGGCAATCCGCCTCAATGTCAGACAGTGAAATAATGACTATATTACTGCTGTTTCACTTTGGAAGCTTTCGCAATTTCAAGCACTATTATTTTACATATATAAAGGGTGTCCTCAGGAGCTATTTCCCAACGGCAGTGTCGTATAATCGTTTCGTTGAACTGGAAGGCCGCGTTTTCTTTCAACTTATGTTTTTCCTGAACCTTCGTGCCTTTGGCAGGTGTATGGGGATATCATTTGTGGATTCCACAATGATTCCGATATGCCACAATTTGAGGCGTTATGCCAACAAGGTTTTTGACGGCATTGCCACGGATGGCAAGGGGACTATGGGCTGGTGTCATGGTTTCAAACTACATTTGGCCTGCAATGACAGAGGAGAGATTATCGCATTCGTCCTAACAGGTGCCAATGTCAGCGACAAAAATCCTGAGGTATTCAAGGTCCTTGCTAAACGCCTCTATGGCAAGCTGTTTGCAGATAAGGGATATATTTCTCAGAAACTCTTCGACTTCCTTTTTGAGGATGGAATACACTTGGTTACTGGACTGAAAACGAACATGAAAAACAAACTCATACCATTTTATGACAGAATGATGCTACGCAAAAGGCATATCATAGAAACTATTAATGACCTGCTTAAAAACACTGCACAGATTGTGCATTCAAGACACCGCTCTGTAGGCAACTTCATAATGAATCTCATATCAGCATTGGGGGCATACTGTTTCTTTGAAAACAAACCTAAGGCTTTACAAGGATACTGTATAGAGCAGACCCGGCAACTGGAATTGTTCTAACTACACCAAGAGTCATTTCGAAATAAAAAACTTTAATTCCTAAAGCAAATCGCCCGCTTGGGACTAAGAGTTATGCGCAATTCCACCAAAGGCAATTTATGTAAATGAATGGGATTATAAACCCGAACTGGGGTAATACTTTACAAAACCAGCCCGTCACATTCTGCGTGGGAAAGTAGATTTTGCAAAAGAAAGTGCCAATCATAAGTGAGCGTGTAAAATAGGGATGTAAAACCGCTTACTTCAAATAATTTTCCGTATATTTGCAGCTGATAATGCTACACGTTCAGAAACAAAGAAACTTATGCTCAGCAAGAAAATCAAACTGAGCATAAGAATACTTTTTCTTTTATTCAAAAACTTTATTTCAGCAACTCAGCCATTTTGTCAAGCAAATCCTGGCCACGCAGGTTCTTGGCAACAATCTTTCCTTGCTGGTCAATAAGCACATTGGCTGGTATTCCCTTCACATTGTAGAGGGCAGCACCGGCACAACCCCAGCCCTTAATGTCGCTCATGTGAGGCCACGGCATCTTCAGCTGGTCGATGGCTTTTATCCATGCTTCCTTGTTGTTGTCGAGCGACACGCCGACCACCTCGAAGCCCTTGGCGTGATAAAGGTCGTAGGCCTTCACCACGGTAGGCATCTCCGCACGGCAAGGACCGCACCATGAAGCCCAGAAATCGATGAGCGTGTATTTGTTCTTCTTCACGTAGTCGGAAACACTAATCATCTTGCCTTTCGGGTCGGGCATACTGAAGTCGGTGAATTGTGCTCCGATGCCTGTACGCTGGTCGATGGCCCGCTGCTCCATGATGCCTTTATAGGCATAGAACTGCTGCTTTTGCTGCCCAAAGAGTTTCAGCAGTTGCACCTGCTCTTCTTTCGTGAAGTCACTCTGTGTCTGAGCCAGCAGATAGTCGGCCACGGGAGTGCCTATGTGCTGCAGCATGAAGCGTTTGGTATAGTTCTTGCGGTCGGCGGAGTAGGTATTCACAAGCAGGCGCTCCTTAATCTTATTGTCTTCGGCCACAAGTGTGTCCAGACATACGCTCCAGTCGGCAGCCATCCGGTCGTCGAACTCTTTGGCTCCGCGCTCATACTCATCCCACAAACGGGCGCTGGGACCGCCCACGATGATGTTTTTATTCTCGTCTTTAAACATCTGCACGCTGATGGGCGCATTCTCCAGCAAAATTGCTGCCATGGCCACATACTCGCCCTTGTGCATGGCAAGCAGATAGCGATGGGTGCAACCGTCAAACTGTCCGGTAAACTCGAACTTGCCTTTTTTCACGATAGCGGTGTCGAGAGGCACCATGGCAAACCACCCTTGCATTTCGCAAAGAAGGATGGTGTCGCCCTTCACTGTTCCTTCTGCCGTACCAGTGATGGTATAGCCGTTCTGGGCAGAAACACTAGTCAGCAGCATGGCCGACATGATAGTCAACAATAGTTTTTTCATCGTCTTCATTATTTTTTTGTTGCAATTCCATTTAGGTACTCACGCACATCAGAAGGATGCTCGGGCGAGGTGATGACCTTGCCGTCGGGAGCCACAAGCAGATAGTAAGGCACGCCGTTGCCCACCTGGTATTTGTCGAAGAGGTCCTGATAGCCTTGCTTGGTGGTGATATACTGTGGCCAAGGCTCGGGATGTTTCTCCATCGCCTTGCGCCAGGCGGCATCTTTCGTGTCGATGGACACACCTATCACACAGAAGATGTCATTGAAGTCCTTGGCTATCTCTGCCACTTCGGGCATGGCATGCAGACACATGCCGCACCACGAGGCCCAGAAGTCAATCAGCACATATTTGCCACGAGGCATCACACCCGCCAACTGACAACGTTTGCCGTTCACATCCAGCAAGTCGAGGTCGGCCACGCCGCTGCCCTTCGTAGTATACTTAGCAGCACAGATGCGCTTGGCATACTCTTTCTCGCGCACCGCGTCGACACCTTGCGGCTGGATGGTCTTTTCCAGATGAGCCACCTGCTCGTCGGTGAGGTTGTAGCCGCGCTGCAACAGGCGGTTGGCCAGATAGAGCGAGATAACAGATTGCGGATGCTTGTCGATAAACGCGAAGGCATCGGCACTCATCTCGCCGCCCATGTCGAGCAGGTCGTTGTAGTCGCGCTGCACTTGTGTGCCGATGAGACGGTAGTCGGGCGTAAAGGTAAGATTGCCGTCAGAGAGGAATATCTCATTATATGTCCAGCGGATAGAGTCGGTGGGCCAGTGGTTTTTCTCCACGAGTTCCAGATTGTTGGTCATGAGCGTACCCTTGGCCGGACTTTCCAGATGCTTGCCCTTGAGCACGAACTGGCCGTCTTTGATATGACTATCGGCAATAGACACCGAAAAGCTGGTGTCGGTTTGGCAGACGATGCCCACAGAATATCCGTCGGGCAAATTGACCTGTCCATGAATGATAAAACCCATCTCCTGGGCTTGCATGGTATGGAAGCTCAGAAGAAGGGTCAGTAAGTAAAAGAACTTTTTCATTGTTCTGCGTAAGAGAGATTACTTGTCTTTACGATAAAGCACTTTCTTGCCATCATAGATGTAGATACCCTTCTGCTCCATGGCGTTGACACGGCGGCCGTCGATGGTGTAGATGCCTTTTCTGATGGCAACGGGCTTGGCCACAGGTGCGGCAATGCCTGCAGCGATGCTCGACAGATTTTTCAAAGGAATGGTGGCAGGCACCTCTTTACTGGCGTTGGTGAACACGCTGTCGGGTATTCCCACATAAACCGTGTTGGGGGCGATTGTACCGCTCACCTGATTGAATACGACCGCATTGGTGTCGAAGGTGTAGTACTTTTTCTCCACATCAAGCGTGTCGATTTTCACACCGTCAGCACCCGAATAGGCAAAGAGGTTGTCGCCGAAACCGTAAGGAATGGCAGGAGTCTTCACAATTTGGGCATCGCCTTTTCCGTAGAGGATTGTCGGAAAGCCAGGGTCCACGCTGTAGCGATAAGGACTGGGCTTGGCAACAATCTCGTCACCCTCTTTCTGTACGCTGTCGGCATAGAGGACAAAGTAATTCACGTTCGAAGGAATAGAAATGCGGGTGTCGGGACTATACCACACCTTATATTCACCCTCTTCAGCGAAGTGCAGCACTTCGGCAGAGTCGGCAGTGAAATGAGCCAGATAAGTGGCAATGCCAGTCACATCCACATCGATAGAGGCCTCTGTCGACACGTCTTTGCCGTCGAGTGTCCATTTCACGAAGTGGCAGCGCTCATCGTTCGGAGTGGCCGTCAGTGTCACCTTGTCGCCAATATAGTTGGCCAGTTTGCTGATTGCCGTTGAGCCCAGAGCATTCTGATCGTCAAACTCATCGACAGCCACATGGGTGAAGATGGTTTTGAAACTGTTGTTCGGATCCAACGGCATCAGTGTCGCTGTGGTGGCAGAGTCGGCATCCTGCTCCTCGCCCGTAACCGGATCTATGATTTTTGTATAGATGCCATTAGGCATGGAGACGGTGATGTATTCCTGATCAGGGTAAACAATGTTGGACAGTGAATCCACATATACCCACTCCTCGTTTTCGTTGAGTTCGTCGGTCGTCACACCAATGCACTGCCATCCCTCATTAGCCTTGGGATAGACAAACAGCGTGCCATCTTTAGAAACAATCTCCTTGGTCTGTCGCTCACTATACTGGCGCTCCGACTCGGGAACCCCAAATTCTGTAGAGATATACACCTGTCCGGCACCCGTGGGGTATGCTTCTACCTGCGCATGATAGGCATACCATGTTTCACTGGCTGATGCCGGGAGTGAGAACACAGCTATCAGCGATGCTGAAACCATCAGCCGCTTAGCATTCAAATTGATAAAGAACTTTTTCATATATAAATCTTTCTATTAAATTGTTAAACATTTCTTTTTCGTTTGTGCCAGAGCATGCCACCCGCAGCCAGTACCACTACCACCACCATCCATCCCGCCATGCAGGGCGTGACAAGCGGACTGGTCAAGGCCACCTTCTGCTGGCAGATTGTTCTGCTGCCGACAATCATCGGGCGCTGGTTACCCGCAGAATCCTCTATCTGCGAGTCAGACCACACCGCTGCCAGCACATCGGGCACCATCTTCGCATCGGGTGTACCTATATCATTGCGCCTGGAGAAGAGCCTGATGTTGAAAAACAACTCCATCCACGGCGAATGGGCCGATATCTCATGCAGCAACTCCTTGTATGGCCGACTCAGCGCTGGCGGCATGTTGCGGCAGAAAAGACGCTCGCCCGTGAGTGCCCTCTGAACGATCCACACACACATCGACGTGCAGTTGACGGTGATGAAATCATACTTCCAGTAGGCCCCTTTCACGATTTCCTCGTCGAGCAACCGCCACAGCTGCTGTTCTTCCAGCGGCAGTAGGTTCAGCTGATACTCGCTCACGGCACGGCCTTCTTGCCTGTACTGCTCAACAAACCGATCGGTGGGGACGGCCTGGAATCCAGCCTTGGCCGTACCGGCAACAAATTTCAACGGTGCAAGGCCAGTGTCGCTCATGTTAAACGAGAAACAATAGTCCAGTTGCTTCGACTCACACTGCAAGCGTATGGCCGCATGGCCGTAAGCCGACACGGCATCGTTGCCGGGTCCGATGGTGACCAGATACACATGGATGAACTCCGGATGCTGAGCTGCCTTGTTGATGGAGTCGGCATCCTGAGCGCTCACTGTCAGCGAGCCCATCCACAGGGTCAAAAGGATAAGCAGCCTAGTGAGCATCTCTTACGTATCTGACGTATAGTTTCACTTTCTCTGACTCGATGCTCTGCCTGCACACCTCGTTGCGGTTGTAGGCAAACTTGCGATAGAGATAATACATGCCCTCTTTCTGCTCGTCAAGACTCGATGACCAATAATAGCCGAAAAGGCCCATCATGCGGTAGGGCGAGCGGCTCATATTGATGTTTGTGGTCCAATAACCTCCCAACCGCAGGTTCAGGTCGCACGGATCATCTTCCAGCGAAAACATGCGATGCGCAATGTTTCCGCGCCAGTCCATCTTTGCAGCCTCATCGGGAGACATACCCAGACAGCACTCCAGGTTCTGCCAGTCGGCATCGGTAGGCACGCGCCACCCCTCGGGACAAGCCTCCAGTGCTCCGGGCAGATTGTATAGTCTGCCATACTTAGCCAGGTTCTTGGTGCTTGCCCGGTTATACTGATAGTCTTCGGCATTCAGATAGACGAGGCATCTCTGCTCGTTTTTCAAATCATAACTGAAATTATCTGCCATCCAGTCCAGACTGCCATATCTCACCCAACGATACTCATGTCCGTCGCGTTCGTCAACAAAGGTTCCAGATGCCGAGGGAGCAATTTTTCCCATCACTTCCTCATCGTCCTTGTCGCACGCAGCGACAGTCAGGAGCAACACCCATGCCAGCAGGGGCAAAACCATAGATTGATATTTCCTCATGTCTCGTTCAATTAAAAAATATAACCAAGTCGTTCCAAAGTCTGTTTCATCAGCCTGTGCTTCAGCATCACAAGCTCGTATTTGCCATAGCGCTGCTCCAGCTGCTCGTCGGTATAGGCGACCACATTGGAGGCATACGACGAAATGTCGTTCGAGAGGTCGGTCATGTAGCCCACTGGACTACCTGCCACCAGGAAGCCATACTGGTAGAGCTTTTCCTGGTTCACATTCTCCAGTCCCAGACTGCTGTACGAACGTCCGTAATAGTCGTGGCTGACAGCCTCGAACTCTCCGAAGGCATCTGTCTGGGCTTTCACCATCGAGCTGACCATGATGTTCAGAACACGCGAAGCATAATTTTTTTTCTGTGCTTCGGTGCGCTCACGCTGCGTCAGATAGTTGCAGGCCACTGCCACGCACCGCTGGTTCACCACTGCATAGGGACTGAAGGTCTGTGCCGAGTCGTATTTGTCCATCTTACCAATGATGGTTTTCGTGAGCAGCCATGAGTAGGGACGCATGGCATCGCTGAAATGCGGAAGGATATAAGTCTCTAAATACTCCGTCATGGCGAGTTTTTGCTCGAAATTGGGAATATAAGTAAATGTGTATGACGACAGCGAAGTACCATAGCCCGTCTGTCCTACGGTATAAGTCAAGTCGATAGTCTCGACGAAATAGCGCGGGTCGCCATTGATATCTTTTCCCAGATACACATTCTGCAGCGTATCGTTGAACAGCAGATACGACCCATAATCGGCGAAGAACTTGCGCCGCAGTTGCGCCTCCTCGCTATTGTCGTCGGCAGCGGGCTGGAAATAGTCGGAGGGATTCTTGTAGTCTGGCTCCAAAGCATCCTCACTCTCACACGAGAAGAGGCAAATGCCCGACAATATGATTGCAAATGAATAGAATAATCGTTTCATGATGTTTTCTGATGTATAATGTTTTAAGGATTACTCGCTAGTGGGAACAACCGTATATTCCCGCCACTGGTTGCCATTGTTCTGCATGTCGGTGTTGTATTCCAACACTTCGTTAGGGATAGGCAATGTCCACGAGGCATCGTCCTCGGTTAGGACAAAACGATGGGTTTCTTTCACTTCTGCCCTTCCACGTTCTGCATAGATGGTGTAGTCGTGAGTGATTGAAATCTTCTCGGGCTCAACACTGCACACACGATAGCGGCGCAGGTCAAACCAACGGTGTCCCTGCAGCATCAGCTCTTTACGGCGCTCCAACCGGATGTCTTTTATCAGTTGACTGCCGTTAGATGTAATATTCAGCCCTGCTGCGTCTTTCTTGATTCTTGCGGCGCGCAGTTTGTTCACGGCAGAACGCGCTGCATCCTCATTCCCCTGATAAGCCTCAGCCTCAGCCAGATTGAGGTAGGCCTCGGCCGACCGCATCCAGAAGATAGAGGACACTTCAGGGATATATCCTCTCAATCCTTCGCTATAAGCATACCAATAATAACGGGGTTCTGTCTTTTCGGGCAGCTGATTGTAAGTTTTGGTAACCTCACGCATGGTCAGTCCCTGGAATTTACCCGATTTCCATAACCATTGTGAACGGCGCAAGTCATTGTTGGTATAAATGTCGTACTGGCTTTTGCTTACCCGCAGTCCCTGATACATGTATTTAAACATGACAGGCAGGTCATCGCCGCCCATAGAGAAAATGTTCTCGGCATTGCTTTTGAGCATAAATTTGTCGGTATTTGTGTTCAAATCCACCAAGCGCGAGTGTCTGCTGATAACCTTCTGGGCATATTCGGCAGCCTTCTGCCAATTTTGCATGTACAAATGCACACGGCTCAGCAGCAGATAGACCGCTGTCAGGTCTGCCCGATAGATAGATTTCTTCTCTGCCTTCACCTTTCCGAAAGCTTCCTCGGCAGCCTGCAAGTCACTCAGAATTAAATCGTAGGTCTCTTGCACCGTGTTTCGGGTGTACTTGATGTCTATCACTTCCGCATTGGTTTTCAATGGCACTCCCAAGTCGGTGCTTGCCGTCGACGGGTTGTAAGGCTTTCCGTACAAATTGACGAGGAAGAAATAGTAGTATGCCCGTAGGAAATGAGCCTCGCCGGTCACCTTTGCTGCACCTTCTATTTCTGCATCTTTGTTCTGTGGCACTTTGTCGATGCTGAAAAGCACGTTGTTGGCAATATTGATGCACTTATAAATCTTCGTCCAAGTGGTATTCTCAGTGGCAAAACCCGTGTAGTTCTCGTTGATACCCACACGCTGCTGCCAGGTGTAATAGCCAAACTCGGCCGGATGGTGGTCAAAGTCGGCACTCGAACCGTCGTATGCGCAGTTGTTTTCTTCCACCTCGTCGGCAATCAGATGCAGGAACTGGGCATAGTTGGGCTGATAATAGAATCCGTCTGTTCCCTGAGCACTCAAATAGCAGTCGCCGATGAGCAGCTCGTCAAGGTCTTTCCAAGAGCGAATGTAATCAACGTCTTGCGAATAATCCTCCAGGAAACTACCGCATGAGGCAGTGGCAGCCAGCACTCCCAGCATGCAGAACAATTGATATATGACTTTTTTCATATCGTTCTATCCTCCTTAATTTAGAAATTTATATTGATGCCTAATGTATAGCTCGGTGTGTCGGAGAGCTGCACCTGGCTGAATCCTCCCTGAGTGGGAGTTTGGCCCCTCAGCTTGCTGTCGCACCATGTCTTCAGGTTATAGGCGCTCAGCGTGATGGCCAGACGCTGGAGTTTCAGCTTTGCCAGTTGTTTCTCTGACAGCTCGTAGGTCAAGTTCACGGTGGACAGTTTCAGGTAGTCACCGCTGACCACACGCACATCACTGTAGTCATACATTGTCCATGAGTTTGTGGCAATAGCAGGGTTGCCCGACCAGCCACTCAGTCCCGGATCGGCCCAGTGACTGCTATAGTACTGATTGGCCGGGTTGCCATAGCCAAGAATAGCCGGAATGTTGGTGTGTTGCTCATCACCGGGTTTCATCCAACGGTCGAGCATGTCGCGGCTGACATTCTGCTCGGAAGAATAACCCATTCCGTTCAATCCGTCGAAAAGACGGAACAAACGGGTTTTGGCTCCCAGATTGTAAAGCAGCGTAAAACCTAAACGCCATTGGCGATAAGTAATCGTGTTGTTGAAGCTGCCGGTGATGTCGGGTTCACGACGGCCTGAAGGTGTGAGCACACTGGTATAGATGAAGTAGTTGCCTCGGTCTTTCAACTCGTTCCAGCGGTCTTCCCAGTCATAGAAATAGGGACCTCCGTCCACAGGGCTCAGTCCGGCGAACCTGTAAGAATAGAACGTGCCCACAGGCTGACCCTCAACCACGGCAGTACCCGAGAGGAAGTCATTCAGCTCGTAGGTTTCTGCGCCAGGAACAGTCTTCACCTTATTAAATATTTTAGACATGCTGCCCGACACAATCCAGTAGAAATCCTTGAACTTGACAGGAGTAGCCGTGAGCGTGACGTTGTATCCTCGGTTCTCGATGGTTCCAGAGTTAACGATATACGACTCGAAACCGTTCACATCGGAAATCTTCTTACTCATAAAGGCGTCGGTGGTCTTCTTGAAATAATACTCAGCCTCCAGCTGCAGGCGGTTGTCGAAGAATCCCACCTCAAACCCCAGGTTGGTAGAGTGAGTTTTCTCCCATTTCAAGTCGGGATTGGCAAAATAGGCGGCAGTAGATGTCATCTCATTATAGTAAGCCGACATGTTTCCTTTCTTGATAATCATTTCCGGCGTCTGGTTGTCGAGCATGTTTCCCTGCTCACCATACGATGCCTTCATACGGAGGAAGGTCAGCCAGTTGGCCTTAATGCCAAAGATCTCCTGAAGATTGGCATTGCCCGATACCGACCAGATGGGCAGCAGATTCTCGTTACTGCGGCTGCCGAACTTGTTGGAGCCATCGTAACGGCCGTTGGCATTGAGCGTAAACAGTTGTTTATAAGAATACGACAATGTGGCATAAGCCGACACCATGTTGCTCTTTGTGTCGGTGATGTGGGGCACATTGGTCCTCACCCAACTCCAATAACTGGCATAGTCGAGAGGGATGCTGCTGGCAAAAGTGCGGCCACGGTCGTGATAATAGCCACGCTGCGTATAGTTGTCACCCTTGTAGTTAGAGCTGGATGCCTCAAGACCAAGCGCCACATTGATGTTATGGTGTTTGTTCTCGCCCAGATACTTATTGTAGTTTCCTTGCAGACGGGCCGTCCAACCTACGTTGCGGTTTTTCTGCAAGGAGAGCTCGCCACCATAGGGCATGGTGCTGGTCAGTGAGGGTTCCTCACCCATCTCTGCTTTACGCAGACTTGACGCATAGAAAGTGTTCTCGCCCCACCACCCTTCAAGGCTCGAATTAGAGATGTTGGCCGAGAGCACTGCATTGAAGAAAAGATCGTCGGTGGCCTGATAACGGGCATTGGCCGTAGCGGTCACGGCATTTGTCTCCTGCTTGTTATAGCTGTTATCCAATTCATTCAGGATGCTGAAATTATAGAATCCATTGTTGCCAGCCTTCAGATAGTGGGCATAGCTGCCGTCGCTGTTGTAGGCAGGAATGGCGCGGCTAGTGTTATAAGCATAGTTGATGGGGTTGTTGTCCGACTGTGCATACTGGCGATTGTTCAGATAGCCATTCAGATTGAACTGCACCTTCAGTTTTTTTGTCAGGTCAAAGTCAATTTTCGCCATGGCCGTATAACGACGGTTTATGGTGTTGTTGATTACATCGTCCTGATCAGTATAACCTATAGAAGTATAGTAACGCACTTTCGACGAACCGCCAGAGACCGACACGGAGTGATCGTGAGAGAAAGAGTTGTGGCAGAGGATGTCGAACCAGTCGGTGTTCATGGTTTGCATCCTTGATACTTGCTCATCGAAAGTCTGCTGGTCGTAAATGCCCAGATAGAGGTTGCTCAGAGCCTGCTCGTAGCCCACCTTAGGCATGTTGGGCGGATAGATGTAATGTTGCTCTGCCAGATATTGCGAGAACTGGATGCGTTCCACCGAGTTCATCAGATTGATTTTATCGTCTGTATAATAGGGACGTTTACGAAAGGTGAACTGTCCGGAATACGTGATAGTGGGTTTGCCCTCGCGACCACTCTTGGTGGTCACCACAATCACGCCATTGGCCGCACGCGTTCCGTAGAGAGCGGTGGCGGCAGCATCTTTCAGCACGTCAATGCGCAGAATGTCTTGCGGGTTGATGCCAGCGATGGCATTACCAATGCGGTTGATGTAGTCGGGATCGTTCAGCACATCGGGCGACAAGCCTACAGGGTCGGAAAGGATGATGCCGTCGAGCACCCACAGCGGTTCGCGGTTACCGATGAGTGTGCTGGTTCCGCGAATACGGATGCGGTTGGTAGCATTGATTTCTCCACTACTACTAAACGACACCAGGTCGGGAATCTTACCTTCGAGCATCTTCGAGAGGTCGGCCACACCGGGAATCTCAAGTTCGCTCATGTCCTTACTGGTGACCGAACTGGTCAGGTGGCGGCGGTCCAGCTGCTGGTAGCCGGTCACTACCACACCCTCGAGCATCTGCGTGTCCGACTTCATGTTAATCACCATATTGCTCTTCACGGGCAGGTGAACTGTCTGCATGCCGATATAGGTGATCTGCACGCGCGCCTTTTCGGGCATCGTCTGGTCGAAATAGAACTCACCGTCGACATTGGTCACGGTATTCATCTTCGTGCCCATGATTCTCACTTGCGCGCCAATCACCGGCTCTTTGTTCTCGTCGACCACATAGCCTCTCACGGTGTGGCGGCTCTTGCCTTCCTTCACCAGTCTGACCACCACGATACCGTTGTTCTCCTTGATCTCACAGCCAATGTCGGCCATCACCTTCGTAATCACCTGCCGGGCTACGGCATTGGTCTCCTTCACGGTGACACGCAGGTCTTTCACTTCGTCGGTATTGTAGAGGAACTCGATTCCTGTCTGACGCTCCACTTCATCGAGAAACTGCTTTACGGTGGCATTCTCCATCACCACGGTAATACGCGATTTGTCGAGAGCCTGGGCGGACACCATCTGGGCGACCATCAGCGCCAGGATGAGCAGCAGACTTCTTTTCACGATTCTTTTCATCATCTCTTTTCTTTAAGGTGTTTTTTATGTATTGTTACCAGTTGTTTGCTTTTCTCAGTTGCTCACCGAGAGCGTGTCGTTCTGCAGCACGATGTTCACGTCGCAAGCCATCATGATGGCCTTCATGATGCGCTCAGCGCTGCCATAGCGCTTAAGGTTGCCCGTGAAGTGTATCTTGCGCAGCTTGTCGTCTGTGTAGATCACTTTCTTGATGTCGTACCATTGTGCCAGCACGTCCATTAGGTGCTCCAGCGTGCTGTTCTCAAACACGAACAGACCCCTCCGCGAAGTTCCAAAGCTGTATATGCACCTACAACACAACTCTTACTAAGTTGAGTGTTGTATGACGATACAGCAGCAAATAAGTTCGGGTCTGTTCCATGTATCTTATAAACCCCTTTCGATATACGGTCAAGCCATCCACTTTTCATATAAGCATACTGACCACGGGCATCCAATCCCTGGCTTGAAAGCCATGAACCAAATAAGACAGATTCATTGGGTGCCGTCTCTAATATTTGCTGTATTTTTGTAGCCATCTTCGTTTATTTTATGAATACCAGCCTAAATTTGTTGCAAAATTACTCTTTTTATTTTATCAAGCAAACATTTTCTCAAAAAAAATGTAATTTTTATATAAATTTATCTCCAAATTCGTATTTATAGCGAATTTAAGAGCAAAAAAAACAAGCATAGAACTAATAATGGAGATACAATTGCCGTCCAAAAGAGAAAGATAACAGTATAAAGTGGATAGAACTCGGTACGGTTTAGTTTATTTGCATTTAATATATCCATAACCTAAACTAAACTATTTATTCCGGCAAATAATATAATAAGAGTTTCCCACACCCACAGAAGCAGCTGTAGTGGGGATTGACTCTTTTAAAAATAGATATTAAATTAACTTGGCAACCTGTAATATAAATAAGACGATAAGTTGTAAAATTAAATAGTTGAACCACAACTTAAATAGATAAACTACAAAGATATCAACTGAATACTCTTGTGACACGACAGTACCACAGTTAGCGACACGAGTGTTCCATAGTTATGGTACGGTCGTGACACCAGTTGTGGTACGACCGTACCAATAGCTATGCTTATACCACAACGAGAACGTAATGCTTTTAATGTAGTATTACTATCATTTGAATGTGACTTTCGACATGCAAAATTGTGAAAAAACTTTTAAAAATGAGGGAAATGAGGGGGAATATCGGATTTTTTTTGTACCTTTGCGCAGTCGTGTTGTATGCTAATGGTATTTTTGTATTTCGCTACGACAAAGATGGCGACATAAGTGACGGCGACGACATGCGACGATAGTGTTGCGACAATATAATAATAACTGAGAAAAGAATAGTAAATTATATCGATATAAAGGCTAAACATAGCAAACAAAAGATGAAAATGAAAAAGATGATAAAGACATTGTGCTTAACTGCACTACTGATTATCGCCAACGGCGCTATGGCACAGAGCGACACCATCGTCAGTGTCAAGCCATTCAAACATCTGGATCTTAACATCACAACGGGTACAACTGGATTAGGCATAGAACTGGCCACACCGATCTCTGACATGTTTAGCGTCAGGGCTGGATACTCGTTTGTACCGAAGTTCCATCACAACATGGACTTCGCCATTCAGGTGGGCGAGGAAGCTGAGAGCAAATGGGACGAGAACGGCAACAGGGTGGAGACGAAATTCGACCGACTGGCCAAAAGGCTGGAAGAGGTGACGGGAATGACGGTGGACGACAACGTGAGGATGATAGGCGAACCGACATTCCACAACTGGCACCTGCTGGTGGATGTGAGGCCGTTCAGAAACAAGAGCTGGCACCTTACCACAGGATTTTATTTCGGTCCGTCGGACATTGCGAAGGCTTATAACTCCACGGAGGAGATGCAGACGCTGATGGGTGTGAACCTGTATAACAATATCTACGACAAGGTGCTGAACCGCGAACCTATATACGGCGACATCTACCTCAGCCCGTGGGAGGGCATAGGCGAACAACTGATACAATACGGAAGGATGGGAATATTAGTCGGCGAATTTGCCAATCAATACAAGACCGACAGCGACGGCAACATCATGAAAGACGCCGACGGCAACCCCATACGTAAGACTTACTTCATGGAACCTGATGCCGACGGCATGGTGAAAGCCACGATGAAGGTGAACAGCTTTAAGCCGTACTTGGGCTTCGGCTACGGCGGACGCATATCGAAGAAGAGCGACGAGTATTATATCTCGTTCGACTGCGGTGTGATGTTCTGGGGCGGCAAGCCCGACTTGATTACCCACGACGGCACAAACCTCTCAAAGGATGTGATCATAGCACGAGGCGACGTGAAGAGCTATGTGGATCTCATGAACAAGTTCTGCGTTTATCCTGTCATCAACCTCAAGCTGACGAAACGTATCTTCTAAACGCTGCTTACTCTTCTTCCACGTCTGCATAGCTGAATACGAGGGAGCGGGTGGCCTTGCCGTAGGCGGAGAAATAGCCGAGACAGCCCCCTGAGAAGTTGGCGATGGGGTTTGACGCCACGTGCCCCATCTGCTGGAGGGAGTGGAGATAGTCGTAAGAGGCTTTGTCGATGGCCCGCAGCTCCATCCTCACGTTGTCGCCGTCGAGGAGCTTGTCGTCGTCACCGTCGTCGGTGTCCTCGGTCATGCAGTTGAAGAGCTGCTGCAGTTCGCCGTTGGAGTTTACATTATCCTTGAGCACAGCCCAACGGTAGCCTACCCCATTGCGATAGAGATGCATGAAGAAATAGTTTGTCTCGTGGCAGAAGTCGTCGAAACGCAGATCGGCGAAGAGCATCCTCGTTGACAACATCTTCTTCCACACGAAGCGTAGCGACTTGATGACGGGCGTGCGTTGCATGACCGACGACGAGGTGAAGCGTTGTCCTTCGACCTCGACGACGATGTCGTATCTCACACCAGCCTTTCCCTTGCCGGTGGAAGAGTAGATGCCGTTGACGCTGCGCGTGAGGGTCTGCAGGGAGCCGTTGGAGCCGCTGATGGTAATGACAGCCCCGTCAACGCCAGTCTTCGCCTCGCTCGAGTTCATTGCTCTCGTCTTGTTGACGGCGATGCGCGTGCGCTGGTTGTCGAGTTCCGCTTCCACCACATAGAGCGGCTCAGCCTCCTTGAAGTCGAGGTCGAGATCCTTGGTGCAGGCGGTAAGACAGGTGATTGCCCACGAGAGGGTCAGGAGTGATATGATGTTTTTTCTCTTCATAATGCCTTTTTGAAATATTGATGCCCATCGGGAAGGATGCCTGACGGGGGAGGAAATCAGAAATATACCGAGTATGCCACAGACGGCAGTATGCCGAAGAGACTGTATTGCTTTGCCTTGGTGCGTGCGCCGTCGCTGCTGTCCTCGAAGTCGATGAGCAGTGCATTGTAGCGGTTATAAGCGTTATAGATGCTGAACGTCCATTGGCTCAGTGTGCCAGTCTTCGGCGTGCGTTTGCTCCATGTGGCGCTGAGGTCCATGCGGTGGTAAGCCGGCGCGCGGTAGCTGTTGCGTTCGGGATAGTAATACACCCAGTTGTCGATAATCTCATATTTGCCGTATGGGGCGGTGAAAGCCTGTCCGGAGTTATATACCCATGTGGCAGCCACCTTCCATCTCTTGCTTGCCTGGTACATGCAGACGATGTTAATGTCGTGGCGGCGGTCGTTGTTGGCATCGTACCATCGGCCACCGTTGATGCCGTCGATCCTCGTCTTCGACCACGCGAGGGTGTAAGAGAGCCATCCCGTGAGGCGGCCTTTGTTTTTCCTTATGCTTGTCTCGATACCATATCCACGACCTTTTCCTGCAAGGATGAGTCTTTCGATCTCAATCTCGGAACTGAACGTCTTTCCGTCGCGGTAGTCAGCCACATTGCTGATGGTGCGCCAATAAGCCTCAATAGACATGTCGTACATCTCGTCGGGCGTGACGGCGAAGACGCCGGCACTGATCTGATCGGCTATCTCAGGCTTGAGGATATTGCTCGTGAGGGCATAGCGGTCGAAGGGTGTGGAGAGGCTCTGGTTGCGCAGAGCGTGGATGTTCTGTGTGGTGCGTGTATATCCTGCCTTGATGCTGACGGAGGGCGAGAGAAGGAGCGTGGCGCTAAGTCGCGGTTCGAGGTTGACCCATGTCTTGACGATCTCGTTGCTCTTTTTCTTATACAACCGGATTATCTCCCCTTCCTCGTCGATGCCGTAATACATTGTGCCGCCAAGTGCGCTGTAGGAGTCGAGGCGCAGTCCTGCCGCGAGTTTCAGCCACTGGCCGAAGTTGAGGTTGGCGTTTATCCAGATGTTGTTGTCCCAGCTGCGGCGTTTCTCTTTCTGATGGTTGTTCACGATCTGCCATTCAGCCGACTTCACGTCGAGCAGCGTCGTCTGCAGTCCCGTCTCTACAATGTGTGAGCCTGTCTGGATATGGAAGTTCTGTCGGAGTCCCACCTGACGGATATGTCCCGTGAAAGACTGCTCCATGCCGAGCAGGTCGATGCCGTTTTCGGTATTATATCCGGAATAGTAGAGCGAGGTCTGCGAGTGTGAGTGTGTGCCTGTGCGGTGTGTCCACCGCAGTGTGGAGGCGAGGTTGGTCCATTTCATTCCCATCATGTCCTCGAGGCGTATGTTGTCGTAGCCGGTGAAGAAGGTAAGGCTGACCCTGTCGCGGCTGCCAAGGACATAATCCACCTTGGCGTTGATGTCGTGGAAGTTGAGGGTGTTGTCCTTGAAGTCGGGGATGAGTTTCATGAAGAGGTCGAGATACGACCTACGAGCAGCCACGAGGACAGAGCCGCGACCGCCGTCGAAGGGTCCGTCTATTGAGGCTTTGGCAGCAAGCAGTCCGATGGTGCCGCCGCCGTGCCAAGCGTCGCGGTTGCCGCTCTTTGCGTTGACGTCGAGCACAGCAGAAGATGCTCCGCCGAAGGCGGCCGGTATCATTCCTTTATATAGTGTAGCCGCGGAGAGAGAAGCGTCGTTGAAGGCAGAGAACAATCCTGCCAAATGGCCTACATTATATACAGGGGCGTCGTCATAGAGCACTTGATTTTGTACGGATGTGCCGCCACGTACTTGAAAACTGCTCGATGCCTCGCTTTCACTCTTAACGCCTGCCAACAGTTGTATAGACCTCATGATGTCGTTTTCGCCAAACAGCGCTGGCGTGATTCTCAGGTCGTCGAGTTCGAGCTGTTCGGCACCCACCTGCACGTCGCTGACTCGCTGTCGCGGCGACTGTGCCGTGACGACTATCTCACGTATGGTGTCGTTGCGTGTGACGACGGTGTCGGCAGGCATGCCGTTGAGAGACAATAGCGTTAAAAGTGATGAAATGATATTCATTGTCGTGTTACACGAATAATCCGTCCCTGCTGCATGGCAGGGACGGATTTCGTCTAATTATTGATTATTTTATTCAATATTTGAAGTGTCAATACAAGTTGTTGCCGAGGAGACGCGGCGGTATAGCGGCGGCGATAGGCGGGCGGTCTTACATAAAGTAAGACCCTACAACGGCAGCAACTGCAGTATCAACTCGTCAACTGAACATTCAACTTGTCAACTCGTCAACTGAACATTCAACTTGTCAACTTGAAAGGATTATCTCCAAGACTCTTCCTCTACCTTCATGCTTGCGATATCGTCGATAGGATATGGCTTGAAGGAGTTCCAGTTAACGAACTGTCCGGCTGGCTTAGCCCTATTGCTTCTGTTGATGGTAAACTTCATTACTGTGGTGTGGTCGCCATTGCCTGCTCCTACAGGATATTCACCGATGGCAGGATTGCCGTAGCCCTCAACCACGTTGTTGAGAAGTTCCTTGTTGTAGCGTGCGAGCACTGCCCATGATGTGGCAATAGAGCGATCGCAGTTTGACCACATGTCAACCTGAACGATATATTCACCATCTTCCACAAGGATTTCAGGGATGAAAATGTTCTCGTTGTTCAGTCCGTCAATATTACAACCTGCGTTTGAGTCCTTGTCGAGACCAAATTCTACAATACCTTCAGATGTGTTAACAGATCCGCCACGGTCGCCGAAGTAGATGTGTTTTCCTGATGGTGTATAGAGATGGAGGTCGATGTCCTTCTCGTTGTTGAAGCTGAGGTTAATCTCGAGGTCGCCGCTCTTTGTCTCAACGAAAGAGATTGGGAACTCGGTGATCTTTGTATATTCGCCAGACTTTGTCTTTGCGCTGACAAGGATGGTGACGTTAGTGTCGAAGAGAACGCTATAGAGGATTGGGATGAGATAGCCATTATCGGTCTTTACAGCGCTGTTTGCTGCGCCATTACCCTCGGCTACAGGAGCCACTTCCCAATAACCGTTCACATTCTTTACACCTACGAAGAACTTCTCATATTCCGTCTGAGTGGTGATGGTAACGATGTTTGAGCCACCGGCAATAGCCTGTCCGTTCATGGTGATGCCTCCGATACCAGATGTGATGGTTGGTGTAGGCATGGCAGCATCAACATAAGTTGCGTCAACGATGCTGAAATAATACTTTTCAAGAAGGCTTGGTCCACCTGGTGTTGGAGTTGGATCTACAGGATTGTCGCTTACTGAACATGCGGAGAATCCAACGACACCTAGTACGAGAAGAAGGTTTAGCAATAACTTTTTCATAATATGATGTTTTTTGTTAGTTTCGCCCCGTTCATTATTCATTTCCTAATCCACTTTCCTGTTGGGGCGTATTGACAGTAGGTGAACTATATTTGTATGCAAAGATAGTGATTATTGTTTAATAATGATATAAATCAAGTGAAAAATTAAGTTTTATTAACTCTCTCACTTTTTCTCTAACCACAGCGTCACCTCGATGTCTTGGTCTGAGTCTTTGTAATGCCATACTAACGAGGTGGCGGTACAACTCATAATCTCGGCGAGTAGCCTTTGGCGGCGTCCGTCCTCGTCGTACTCGAGGCGAACATAAGCGTCGCCTATTTCGTATTGACCGGAATAGGCGACATAGTCGTCGTCGTCCCACTTAGTTTCCTTGGCATAGAGGCGGAACGACATGTCGGCGGCAAACACCACTCGGGTATATAAGAGCTCGATGTCGGTCTCAGGCTTTATCTCATACTTCGTGATGTGCCATTCTCCCACGGCGATATCGGCGGGATGAATGTCGTCGTCGCTGCCACATGCCAAGAAAACTAACAATGGTAAGACAAAAAGAAGGAACTTCCTCATTACTTCACACGCTGTTGACCGTCAACGATATAAAGTCCTGAAGGAAGGCTGTCGAAGTCGTTCGTGTCAGCCACCTTCTGGCCGGCAACATTATACACGCCACGATTCTTTGCGCTTGCGGCAGCATCGTTGATTGTTACTCCATCGATGCCAGCGGTGATTTCGTTATACTCTTCAGAAGTAACGAGAGTCAACTCGTTAGGGAAGTCGCTTGGCACTTCGAGATAGGCGGTGTTGACAGGCAGGACTGAAGCCGTGCTGTTATAGACGAAGCCGAGTTTGCCTTCGCTGGTCACGCCGAGCATACGCACGGTGGCAGTGTTATCAACCTTATCGACAATCTTGGTCTCTTCACAAGAGCGGTAAGCTGCACGGAGAACGTTAGGTGTGGTAATAGCCTCAGGAGCGATGCCGTTGAGCTGCATCTTATTGTCGGAGGGATTGGCTGAAGCGCACTTCAGGATGACTGGTGTGCCGACGGGAAGGTCTGATGTGACTTCCTTGTAGATGGCGTACGCCTTACCGTCAGAGAGTTTCTTTATGGTGTTGATGGCATAGACTTTGATGTCAGAGGAAACGAAATGTACGGGGAAATAGACGGCCAAGGCATCGTAATAAGCGCCATTGTGCTCCAGACGTGGAGCCACTCCGATAAAGTTGTCAGCCTCGTCAACACGCTTCAATCTCCATTTCGAACCGCTGTCGCTTATCTTTCCTGTCTTTACAACACCATCCAACCATTCGTAAGTGTCTTCATCACGAGTTTTACTTGCCGTGAGATACTTCTGTGCCGCCACGCCGTTGACAGTAGCTGTAGCGGTGGCGTAGAACAGGTCGCCGTCAGCCTTCTCGATATAGAACTTTGCGTTTCCGGCAATGGTCTTTGCGCTAACGCCTTGTCCTTCCATATCAATCTCGTAAGCAGCGCCGCCTCCCTTTACATCAAGAACGGTGATCTTCAATACTGAGGAATAGAGCGACTTGAGTCTTTCCTGATTAACGCAACCACGGATATTATCCAAGGGATATTCGCCCTTGGCATAGTCTATGTCCTGTGGGGTCTTTGACTTGAAGTAGATGCACTGTTGGATATCGTCGTTCTCAACGCGATAATATCCGTCGGTAACCTGTGCATTGGCGGTGGTGACAGCGGCTGCTGCGAATACTGTGAGTAATACTTTCTTCATAATATTGGGTTTTTATAAAGTAAAAAAGGCTGCACCTTTCCTTGTAGTCAAGAAAATAGTGCAGCCCATTTAGTGTTGTTTTGATAATGTTTCGATATTATTGTGCGATACAGATAGTCACACGGTTGAGATCATTCTCAGCGTATGGCTGCACGGTATCGCCCTTGAAATCGATGTCAATGCGAGAAGCGGAAATGTTATAGTCCTTAACCAACATACCTGCAACCACCTTTGCACGATGCTCAGAGAGGTCCTTGTTGATACGCTCGTTACCAGTACCCTTGTCAGCATATCCGGTCACGCTGACGCGTGAGTTTGGATTAGCCTTCATGTACTCGGCAATCTCGCGCACCTTCTGGCGCTCTACGTTGGTGATAGAGGTGCTGCGAATGGTGAAGAACACGTCGCGGCGGATAGGCTGAACAGCTGCAGGTGCTTCCTTCTCGACAACCTTTTCTACTACCTTCTCCACTACCTGTGGCTCAACTACCTGAGCGGCAGGAGCAACGGTACGAGTGGTGTAGGTCTTGCCGAGGTTGACCTTCACGCCAGCGAGGGCGTTGAAATACCAGTCGGCGTTGCCAGCCTTCTTTGAGTTGAAGTGGTCGCTAAGAGTATTAGCGTTGACCTCAAGACCGAGGCTTACGGCATCGCTAAGACGGAAGTCGGCTGTCACACCGGCCTGAGCGGCGAAGTTTGTCTTCGAGTCGTACCAGAGATAACGCAGAGGCTGATAGCCATCAGAGAAATTCTGATACTGTGCGATGGCGGCATTGGCAGCCTTTGCCTCGTCGTTAGAGAAGGCTATGTTGGCGCCGATACCTGCAAAGATGCCGAAGTTGAACAGACGTGTAGGATTATAGCCGCAGAGGAGGTTTGACATGTTTACTGTCACGTCAACCATAGGAGCGACATACTTCCATTTCCACTCGAAAGTTGCGTCATCAAACTCCGAGCCGGCTTTGCTTTGCCATGCGTTGACGGCCAGGCGAGCTCCAAGAACCGGGCTGAAGTTATAACCTACACCAATCTGAGCATTGTAGCTGTTTAATTTTCCAAAATCCAATTCACCGAGGGTGTGCTGGATGCCGAGGGGCTGGATCTGCACATACCAGTGAGGATTGAAGACATATTCTGTCTTAGCCTGAGGCTCCTGTGCGGATGCCGAGAGGCATACCGCAGACAGGAGACAAGCCATTATCGTCTGTTTGATTTTCATTACTTTCGTATTTTCAAATTATTGTTATCAAAATTAGCGTACTGGCTGGATGTAAGACTTAACACGGCTGTTGACACCTGAGAAGTCAACTGCGAAGTAAGATACCTCGAAGATGTAGTCTGCATAGTCAGCCTTTACAACGAATGGGAAGTCGCGTACTGAGCCAGAAACAACCTTTCCGAGCATGCCGCCACCATTGCTGTTTACATAGTTGAGTGCTTCCATACACTTAGCGTCGCCGTTCTGAGCTGTCTTCTTCACGCCACCCTCATAGCGGATAACGTTTGTAACAGCAACGAGCTTCTTACAAGCAGGAGCGAGGAGCTCACCAGTGTATGAAGTGGCAACGAGTGTAACCGCGCTCTGACCTGAACCTGCGAGCTGGAGCTTGGTAGGAACGAGGTAAGCATCGTTGATACGGGCGTATTTGCCGTTGTTGACGAAGAGGAGCACTGGCTGGAGCTTAGAGTCGATGTTCTTCACGAATCCCTCGAAGCGATCCAATACTTTGTTAACCTTGTTGATGTAGTTGTTGGCCTTAGCTGTGTACTCGTTGAGCTTGCCATTAACCTGATTCTGGAGGTTGGCAATCATGTTGTTAACCTGGCTCTCCATAGAACCTGCGATGTCGTCAGCATAATCCTCAAGAATATCTCTCAGCTCTACAGTTGTATTGAATACAGCATTCTGTGCAGGGATAGTAATTGTACCGCCATGACCATCGCTAACATTCTGTGCAGGAATAGTTACAGTACCGGTCACTGGAACAGAAGTTGTACCTGTAACGTTAACATCTACATTTATGTTCTGATTGAACTCGATGGTGATGTTGCCAATGGTAGCAATGCGCTTAGAGAGCACGCCAGTAGGCAAACCGTTAGTGCTGAATCTATAAGACAGAGGCTTGATAGTGGTCAGCGCGAGGTTGTAGTTAGAGAAGATGTTGTTCTCCTGCTTTTCTACGACATTGTTGTTTTCATCGATAGTGTATGAAGGATAAGAAGCCTTCACTGCGTAAGCATCGAGAACGTCAGAGAGTGTAGAATAAATGGTGGTAGCCATCTGTGTGAGGTTTACACCATTCTTATTGTCGAGCACATCCTTAGCCACATCCTTGATAGCGTCCATGTCAACACGAGCGCTGAGGCTTGGGATGTCAGCTTCCTTAACATAAGCCTTAGCCTCATAGAAGCCATTGTTGTTGCCAGCACGTGTCCAGCCGAACGAGAGCTTATAGTCTGATGGCTGCAGAGGAGACAGAGTCATTGGCGACTGCTCTGCTACGCTATTCTCGAGAGTCAGTTTCTTTCCTGTGAAGTCAACAGTATTTGGGTTAACAGTCACGTAGAGTGTACCTGCATAAGCACCCTTCTCCTTGTCGTCTGGATCGAAGTCGTAAACGCGCTCGTTAGCTCCAGCGATAGCCAATGGGTTGAAAGAAGCAAGCAGGTTGTCGATCTCCCAATCGTTAACAACTTGGTCGCCGCTAACATAAGCACTTGGGCTTACAGAAGGGAACTTAACAGCTGTGCCACCATTCTCACCACAGAATGCAGCGAGCATAGTAGAACGCGTGTCGAACGGCAGGTTCATGTAGCCGAGAACTGGGTTTACAGTGCCCTGGATGATTATACCAGTAACCTGATCTGCCATGCTCTGGTTGAGAGCTGCTACCTGAGCCTTGATCTTAGCTACATCAGCCTCAATTTTATCAAGTCTGTTTCCGTTGTCAGTGCAATACTGCTCGAATGCCCTCTGGAAAGCGCCGAGAGTAGAATAGGTGAAGCCTGCGCCCTTCAGTGCGTCGATAGCGTCGGTGGTGAAGCGCTTAGCGGCAATGAGGTTGTCATCTACTTTCTTTTCGAGTTTGTCAAGATCTGCACGGAGTTCGTTGACCTTATCCCACAGTGGCTGGAGGTCAACAGGTGAAGAGCCACCGCAAGCCTGAATGTGTGCGTTAAGCTGACGTTCAAGTTCATCTGCCTTGTTCTTTGCTGTTTCTGCGTTTGACTTAGCTGTGGCAACGTCCTGTATCAGCTGAGTGAGCGCAGGAGTCCATGTAGTGATAAAGCTATTGAATCCAGCAACAGCAGTCTCAAGATCGGTGATTCTCTGAGCGAAGTCAGACATTGCGCCAACAGTAGTCTCAAGATTGTTGAGTCTCAACTCACTGGCTCTGGCAAGGCGGAGAGCCTCTTGAGCGTCAGCGGCAGCCTGAGCGGCAATGATGTTAACGTCGTTGATCTGACGTTCGAGGTCGATATCCTTCTCCTGCAGATTACGAATATCGCCGAGAACGCCGTCGAGCTTACGGATAGCAGTTTCGAGTTCAGTTATCTTCTCGAGATAAGCCTCGATCTTTACATAGTACTTGTCAGCTTCTTCCTTTGTAAGATAGTTAGATTCTTTAATAGCCTTCTCTACTGCTGCAAGACGAGTCTTAACGTCAGCGAGCTCTGACTCGCATGCAGCCTTGGCTGACTCGAGAACAGAAACCTGGCTCTGGAGTCCCTTGATCTGAGCCTCAAGAACTTCCTTAAGAGAAGCATTCTCTCTCTGCAACTGGCCGCGAAGATCGGCAATTGCATCCTCATCAGTGTCCTTACAAGACACAGTTGTTCCCACGGCGCCAACGAGCAGTGTCGCCATGAGGAAACCATTGATAATTCTTCTTTTCATTTTACTTAATATTATGTTTATACTACTTATTATTCTATGTAACACGTACATACGCACATCTCTCATTAAAAAGATTTTCATAACGCACGAGTTGACTCTAGTCTATAATCCGCCACAAAGTTAATGTTTTTTATATTACCGACAAAGTTTTTCTTGCTTTTTTTTAAAAAAAGTCCAACTTTTTTCTATTTTCTTGATATAGATATTGCGAAAAACGAGCTTACACCTTATTATATATATATAGGAATATTTTATATAAAGACTCTGATGGTGTTGTAGTTCATGATGTTTTACGGCTCTCGGCTGTTGATTTTACTAACCAGATGCTCAGCTCGTACAGCACATACATCGGCATTGACACGACGAGCAAGGTAAACACGTCGGACGTGGGAGTGATGACGGCTGCGACAACGAGGATAGCCACGATGGCATGACGACGATAGCGGCGCATGAACGACGACGAGAGCAGTCCGGCATGGGCCAACAGCCATGCCACCACGGGAATCTCGAACACTATGCCCATGGAGAGCGTCATGGTCATCAGCGTGCTGATATACGAGTCGAGAGTGATCATGTTTGACACTTCGCCGCTCACCTGATAGGTGCCGAGGAAGCGGAACGTGAGCGGGAAGACGAGGAAATAGCTTACCGCCGCACCCAAGAGGAACATCAGATAGCCAGAAGCGACAATGCGCACCGCATAGTGACGCTCACGCTCGTAAAGGGCAGGCGAGACAAAGCGAAACAGCTGATAGACCACATAAGGCGAGGCGCAGATGGCGCCCACACACAACGCCGTCTTCACATGGATGACAAACTGCTGCGCCAGTCCAGTGCTGACAAGCTGGACGTAGAACGGCTCCATATCCTCGCCGCAGAGCGAAGATACGCGGTGCAGAAGCCTATAAGTGACAAAGTCAGCTTCCTTAGGAGCGAGCACCATGTCGAAGACGGGCATCTTGAACAGGAACGCTACGACGCCACACACGACGACGACGGCGATGACCTTTATGACGACGCCTCTCAACACTTCGAGATGATCCCAGAAAGACATCGAGCCATCCACTATTCCTCTTTCTTTACCGTGTCAGCCGACGAATCTTTTTCCTCTATGCCGTTCATTCCTTCCTTAAACGACTTCACGCCTCGTCCGAGGCCGTTCATGAGTTCGGGGATTTTCTTTCCTCCGAAGAAGAGCAGGACGACGATGGCTATGAGCAGCACTTCCTGGAAGCCTATGCCTCCAATAAAAGAGATTGTATTCATATTCAAGGTGTTATGTGTTACGATATGTTTTGTTTAAGTTCCTCAACCATGCGGTCGATGCGATGCAGCTCGTCGGGGATCTTGATGCGTTGCGGACAGTGCGACATACACTCTCCACAGCCTATGCAGTGGCTGGCCTGACGGAGCTTGGGGATGGCGCGGTCGTAGCTCACAAGGAAGGCACGTCGGGCTCTCCTGTACTCGTCGTCTTGTGCCTCGTGAGGCACGTTGCCCTCGTTGACGCATTTGTTGTAATGAGTGAGGATGGCGGGGATGTCTATTCCGTAGGGACACGGCATGCAATACTGGCAGTCGTTACACGGGATGGTGTTTAGTCCCGCCATGTCGTTTGCCACGTCCTGAAGGAATTCTATGTCGTCGTCGCTGAGAGGATCGAGTGGACAATAGGATCGGAGGTTGTCCTGAAGATGTTCCATCAGCGTCATTCCGCTGAGCACGGTGAGCACATTGGGATAGGTGCCAGCAAAGCGGAAAGCCCACGACGCCACGCTACGTTCCGGGTCGCGCTGCTTCAGCCGAGCCACAATGAAGTCAGGCACTTTGGCCAGTCGGCCGCCGAGCAGCGGTTCCATAATGATGGCGGGGATATTTCGTTTCTTAAGCTCCTCGTAGAGATATTCCGCATCGGTGTTGAAGGGGTTGGTGGCTTTGGCATGTTTCCAGTCGAGATAGTTCATCTGTATCTGCACGAAATCCCAATGATACTTGTCGTTCTCGGCAAGGAGATAGTCGAAGATCTTTATGTCGCCGTGATAGGAGAAGCCGAGATTGCGAATCCTGCCTGCCTTACGTTCTTCGAGCAGGAAGTCGAGCATTCCGTTGTCGATATAGCGATTGTGCAGTTCCTCCATGCTGTCCTTTCCGCCGCCCACGGCATGGAGCAGCATATAGTCGATATAGTCAACCTGCAGTTCGCGAAATGAGGCGCGGTAGATCTCCATCGACCCTTCGCGACTCCATGTTGACGGGTCGAAGTTTGACAGTTTGGTGGCGACGAAATATTTCTCGCGCGGATGCCGTTTCAGGGCGATGCCCGTGGATCTCTCGGAGAAGCCGCGGCAATAGGCGGGCGACGTGTCGAAATAGTTCACGCCATGGGCGATAGCATAGTCAACGAGCTCATTGACAGCCTCTTGATCTATCTCTTCCTCATCTTCCTTGTCGGGCACGGGACGATGGGGCAGACGCATCATGCCATAGCCGAGCAGCGACACCTTGTCGCCCGTGGAGTGACACACACGCATCGTCATCTTATCGGTGGGTATTTCTCCTTCTACAGACGTTCCCGTCGTCTTCTCCTCCTTCTTGCCGAGGCATGACGACAGCCCTGCAACGGCAGCTCCAGCCACGCCCAAGGTCTTCAAAAATTCGCGTCTTGTTATATCTTTCATTGTCTGTATTTTTATATTTCTAATTTCAAAACGTGCTCTGCCGTTCATGTCCCTCGACGTAGATCGCGCTGAAAGGCCGCGAAGGACACAGGTTCTCGCAGGCACCACAGCCTATGCAACGCTCGGTGTTAACCACGGGTATCTTTATCGACTCCTCGTCGTTGGCGTCAATGGGCACCATCTGTATGGCTCCCGAAGGACAATGGCGGGCGCAGTTGCCACAGCTCACTCCTTTCGCCACGGGCAGACAGTTTTTCTTGATCCACACGGCATGGCCTATCCTGGTAGATGACTTCTCCTCGCGAGTGATGGGCTTGATGGCATTGGTGGGACACACATCGGCACAGCGGGTACATTCCAGACGACAATAGCCTCGTTCGTACGACATCTCGGGCAACATAAAGTGGCGCAGGTCGGAAGAGGGACGGAGCACGCCATTGGGGCAGGCTGACACACACAGCTGGCAGGTGGTACAATGGTGCGAGAAATGCCTCATGCTGAACGCGCCGGGAGGCAGGATGCGGGTGGAACGCTTGGGCGCCACCTTTTCCTCAATCACCGCCAAGCCGCCATCCACCTTCTTAGTCTGTGCCTCGACAACCGCCGTGGCGGCGAGCACAGTAGAAGAAGTGACAAAGGCCCTACGTGTCTCATCAACCCCAGCAGACTTTGCAGTAGCGTGATTATCAGTATGTTTCGTTGCGTAATTATCATCAGCATCTTTCTTGCGAGCCACGAGATGAATCGCCCCGTGCTTGCAATTGTCGATACAGTTCATACACATCACGCATCGGCTATAGTCGATAAGATGGTGCTTGCCGTCGATGCAGGATGCCTTGCACTTCTTAGAACAAAGTCCACACTTGTTGCACTTCGTCTCGTCAATGTGGATCTTGAAATATGAATAACGGGAAAGGAAACCCAAGATGGTGCCTACAGGACAGATGGTGTTGCAATAGGTGCGGCCGCCACGCCATGCAAGAACAAAGAGGACGACTAACGAGACCACGGCCACCACAAACGTGGGCATGGACTTCATCCACACGTCGGTCTCGTAAAAGGCATAACTGTCGAGACGCTCTGCCGCAGAGGCAAGCACATTGTTGCCCAAGCGATAGACAGGAGCGAAAAGATTTGACGCTATGCGTCCGTAGGAACTATAAGGAGCAACAATGGAAGCCCACGAACCCAAGCCGCCAAGAAACATAATGACAAACGCCACTAACACTGACCGTCGCAGCCAACGGCGCTCGGGTGAGTAGCTATAACGCATGCGACGCTTCTTGCCCATGCCTCCAAACCAAGCGATGATGTCCTGCATCACGCCCAACGGACATATCACGGAACAATAGACACGTCCCAAAAGCAAGGTAAGGGCAACGAGGAATAGCAACACCAAGACATTGACAGCCAACAAGGCAGGCAAGAACTGAATAGAGGCAGTCCATGCAAGCCACTTGTGTGCCATCCCCGTGAAATCGAGGAACAAAAGAGTTACCGCCACGAAGAAGAACGCCGCAATAACGAGTCGGATTTTTCTCAGCATAATGACCAATAAATAATTATTATCGTGCAAAATTACACGTTTTTTTCAAATAACACACACAAAAGCAAAAAAAAGTAGCCCCAACGCTCTACTTTTTGGCAATTCATACCATTATCTTCTCTAATTTTTAGTAACTTTGCACCCAAAAACAATATAATTCGCAAGATATGATACAATCAATGACAGGCTACGGCAAAGCTGTAGTGGCTTTTGGAGACAAAAAGATCAACGTGGAGGTGAAATCGCTCAACAGCAAAACCCTCGACCTCTCCACACGTATCTGCCCTCTCTACAGAGAGAAGGAAATAGAAATACGTCAGGCTATAGCCAAGACGCTGGAACGAGGGAAGGTGGATTTCGCCATCTGGACGGAGAAAAACGCGGCGTCTGACGCCACGCCGATAAACAAGGAGCTGATGAAAGCCTACTATAAACAGATATGCGACATTGTAGCCACCACCGGCATTCCACAGCCACAAGACATCTTCGCCACCATTCTGCGCATGCCTGACGTGATGACAAGGACGGAGATAGAGGAACTGACCGACGAGGAATGGGCCAGGGTAAGACAATGCATAGACAACGCACTGGAACAGCTCTTGGCATTCCGCCGACAGGAAGGTGCCGCCCTGCAAAGGAAGTTCGAGGAGAAGATTGACAATATCGAAAAACTGCTGGCTGAAATCGAACCATACGAGAAGTCGAGAGTGGAAAAGATACGCCAACGCATCATCGACGGATTGGCAAGCATACCCGAGGTGGAATATGACAAGAACCGACTTGAACAGGAACTGATATACTACATCGAGAAGCTGGACATCAGCGAGGAAAAACAACGACTGACAAACCACCTGAACTACTTCCGCGAGACAATGAACGAAGACGAGCACGGAATAGGCAAGAAACTCGGATTCATAGCACAGGAAATGGGAAGGGAGATAAACACCACAGGCTCGAAAAGCAATAACGCCGAAATGCAAAATATCGTGGTGAAGATGAAAGACGAACTGGAGCAGATAAAAGAACAGGTGCTCAACGCATTGTAAAATAAGAGAACAAAGAAATGAAAGGTAAACTGATAATCTTCTCCGCCCCGTCGGGCACAGGCAAGAGCACAATAATCAATTGGCTCATGACCGAACACAAGGAACTGAACCTCGCCTTCTCTATCTCATGTACAAGCCGACAACCACGCGGCACGGAACAAAACGGAGTAGAATACTTTTTCCTCACTCCCGAAGAGTTCAGAGCGAAGATAGACAACGACGAGTTTCTCGAATATGAAGAGGTTTATACCGACAGATTCTACGGCACGCTGAAGTCGCAGGTGGATAACCAGACGGCTGACGGACAGAACGTGGTGTTTGACGTGGACGTGAAAGGCGGATGCAACATCAAACGACACTATGGCGACAAGGCGCTCAGCGTATTCATACAACCGCCATCGGTGGAAGAGCTACGCCGACGACTTGAAGCACGAGCCACCGACGCGCCCGAAGTGATAGACCAGCGCATAGCACGTGCGGAATACGAATTGGGCTTTGCCAAGGACTTTGACCGCATAGTGATAAACGACGACTTGGAGAAAGCCAAGACCGACACATTGGCTATCGTTTCTGAATTCATTAACAGATAAATATGAGAATAGGCATCCTTGGAGGTTCGTTCAACCCTATACACAACGGACACATAGCACTGGCACACCACCTGCTCGAAGAGGCTCAGCTCGACGAGGTCTGGCTGATGGTGTCGCCACAGAACCCGCTGAAGGACGAAGAGCTACTGACAGACGAAAGCCTCAGGTTGGAACTCGCCACAAAGGCATTAGTGGGAGAAAGCCGGATAAAAGTATCCGACTTCGAGTTCTCCATGCCACGCCCGTCCTATACCTACGACACGCTGAAGGCTCTCTCTAAGGCTTATCCCGACGACACGTTCTCGCTGCTGATTGGCGGCGACAACTGGGAACACTTCTCACAATGGCGCGACAACGACAAGATAGTCGAGGAATATGACGTCGTCGTATATCCACGTCCAGGCTCTTCTATCGACAACACCAACCTGCCGCCAAGGGTGAGAATCGTTGACACTCCGCTATATGACGTGAGCAGCACGGAAGTGAGACGACGCCTTGCCGAAGGCGAGGACATCAGCCCTCTTGTGCCGCCTTGCGTGGCAGAGAAGCTGCAGCCAAAGGCAGCACGCGGCCTCTCGCTCTGGAACAAAGGCATGAGACTGCTGTCGAAGGCGTTCGTCCCTATCAAGGTCAACGCTTGCTTCTTCATCTTCATGTTTCTCGTGGGCTACACATGCTGTATGCTCGAAGTGCCAAAGATGAAAGGTGCGAAACCTTATCCACTAACTACCATAGAACTATTTTTTGACCTTTATGCCGTGTGCCTCATCCTCTCGTTCATTCCGAGGAAGATACGCAACTGGATACGGTCGGCAATGTATGTCATTCTATACACGGTATCGATAGTTGACATGTATTGTTTCGTGAAATTCAAATCGACACTCACACCGACGATGCTGCTCCTCGTAGGTGAGACAAACAGCGACGAGGCTAAAAACTTCTTCAGCGCTTACTTCGATTGGGATATGTTTGCGTCACCATTAGGCATACTCGTCGGCATACTCGCCGCGCATATAGCATGCGCCCTGCTGCTTTCACGACACACGACGCATCCCGCCGTTAGACACAAGCTAACAGGACGATGGGGGCGGATGTACAAGAAGATGTCGCCTTCGGAAAAGGCAAAGGTGAGCATTGGTGCCGCGGCAGGAGGAATACTCGGAGCACTGTCCATCTGGATGCTGATCAACGGATGGATAGAGACCTCAGCAAACAAAGAAGCAACGGCACGACTGCTGTCGTACGACAATATCGGCGAGGTGGAACACGAACTGACAAGGAAAGACCGCGCCACACTCTATCTGCCTATCTACCGACTGGCATTCAGCATCTACGCCAACCAGTTGGCATCAAAACAGCTCGACAAACTCATCGAAGGCACAGGACGAGTAAGGGTGGACTCGTGCTCCTTCCGCAGTCCGCATATAGTATTGATAATCGGCGAGAGCTATAACAAACACCACTCGCAGCTTTACGGTTACGACCGCGAGACGACGCCGCTACAACTTGAGCGCACGAAAAAAGGAGAGATGGTGGTGTTTGACGACGTGGTGTCGTGCTGGAACCTCACGAGCTTCGTGTTCAAAAACATCTTCTCGCTCCATGCCGTCGGCGACAGCGGCGAATGGTGTGACTACCCGCTGTTTCCCGAACTGTTCAGGAAGGCTGGCTACAACGTCACCTTCATCACCAACCAGTTTCTGCCTCAGGCAAAAGAAGCGGTATATGACTTCAGCGGAGGCTTCTTCCTCAACAACCCGCACCTCAGCGAGGCGCAGTTTGACGTGAGAAACCAGAAGCTGCACAAACTCGACGGCGGCGTGATAATAGAATACGACCGACTGAAAGACTCTATACCCAACCCCAACGTCAATGGCAACAACAAACTGACGATACTGCACCTCATGGGACAACATACCACTTACGGCTACCGCTATCCAAAGAACTTCAAACGCTATCATGCCAAAGATTACGCATGGCCGGCGTTGAGCCACAAAAACAAGATGATACTTGCCGACTACGACAACGCAACGCTTTACAACGACTATATCATCGACGAACTGCTGAAGAGGATGGAAGACGAGGAAGTGGTCGTTGTACACATGTCGGACCACGGCGAAGAGGCGTTCGGCAACGGACAGCCGCTATACGGAAGACTACACTCGGCGGTCGTTGACTATCGACTGGCACACGAGGAGTTTGAGGTGCCTTTCTGGATATGGACATCAAAGAAATACAGGAAGGCGCATCCCGACGTGATGCGAAGGATAAAGGCGGCAAGCCATCTGCCGTTTATGACCGACAACATCTCGCACTTGTTGCTTTACTTGGCTGGCATCAGCTGTCCTGACTATCGCAGCGACTATTGTCCGCTGGAAGACGACTACAATGCCCAAAGACCGCGAATACTGAAGGGACAGGTGGATTACAACAAGTTGATAGAAGAAAAATAAGATTAAGAGTATGATGGTAGCATAACTTGAAAAGAAGTCTGTAGCATAACTCAAAAAGAAGCTGATGTCATAAGATGTCGGCATCATAATATAAAAGAAAGAGAATTGAAAAATAATGTCTTATTGTCACGCGCGGAATGCAACGCGCTACGTGGACTTGCCATTCTCGGCATCATGCTCCACAACTACTGCCATTGGCTGAGCTTTGCAATAAAAGAGAATGAGTATAAGTTCCGCTTCTCGCGCAGCCAACAGCTGGCTGACTATATTGCCGGAGGCATCGATGAGATGCTGCCCATACAGCTGTTGTCGTATTTCGGCCATTATGGCGTGCCCGTATTCCTCTTCCTCAGCGGTTTCGGACTTACATTGAAATATGAGCAAGCCTCATCGCAGACTCCACCGGCAATGAACTTTGCCCGCTTCCACTACCTAAAGCTCTTGCGCATGATGGTGCCTGGATTTGTAGCATTCGTCATTATCGACTTTATGACGATAGGTCCCTATAAATATCCTGCTGAAAACGTGCTGGCTCTCTTCGGAATGTGTGCCAACCTGATGCCTGAGCCCAACAATGTAATATGGCCCGGACCTTACTGGTTCTTCGGACTGATGATGCAGCTATATATCATCTACAGCCTGCTGCTATTCCGCCGACATTGGGGCTACACGGCAGGAGCCATCGGCGTGTGCTGGCTAATACAAGCGATGTGCGACCCCGAAGGCGACACGCTCAACTATATCCGTTACAACTGTATCGGCGGGATGCTACCGTTCGGCGCCGGACTGCTCATAGCTCGTTTCTCTTCTGCGGGAAAAGAGCAAATCTCGCGTTGGCATTGGCTCTTGCGCTGCCTATTACTCACGATAGCGGTAGTGGCAGGCTGCTTCTCCTTCCATACATGGCTTTGGGTTCCGCTGGCCGTGGTGTTCGCATCTATCTGTCTCGTCAAGGCGTTGCCACGCTTCATCAACGACAGACTGATATGGATAGGTTCCATCTCGGCGGCAATGTTTGTCATTCATCCCGTGTTGAGAAAAATATTCATCCCTATCTCACGTCACGGCGACGTCTATGACGGACTGTTATTATACGTCATATCGACCATCGCACTCGCATGGCTGACCACACTGGTGACAGAACGGATTCCGAGTCCGAAGCTTTAGGCAAGGGAAACGAATAAGAACAGATACCGAATCTGGGACTTTAACTAAGAGAAAAATCATGTGTAACAAACAAGACAACGCTGCAATGGATACTTCGGAAGAGAAGAAAAACGACATACATTGGGCTGACCTCAGTCGATACAGAGGGGAGCTGATGGGCTTTGCCATGATCATCATACTGATGTTTCATGTAGGCGGACCGCACAATGAGACCTTCGCCTACTGCCTTAGCAGATGCGGCAATATAGGCGTTGACATCTTTCTCTTCCTCAGCGGAATGGGGCTGTGGTTCGCATGGCAGAAAAGACCTACACTGAAACAGTTTTTCTTACGCCGTTATATCAGAGTCTATCCGGCATGGTTCATCATTGCATGCCTGTACTTCGTGCCTCTTTTCCTCTCAGAAAAGATGTCGCTGACCGACACATTGCTCAACATCTCGTTTTACTACGGCTTCTGGACCATCTACAACGAACTACATTTCTGGTACATACCAGCCATCATGGCTCTTTACACCATAGCTCCGGCATATATGACACTCATCTCGCGCGACCGCGCATGGACGTGGCTGCCAATTGTAGCCATACTATTCTGCATACTCATGCGCTATGACAGCGACTTGTGGGCGGCGCTACGCCATTTAGAGATATTCTTCAGCCGCATACCCATCTTCCTGATAGGAATAAACATGGGACAATGGGTAAGGGGGAAACGCAAAGACAACGCCACGGCTTGGGGACTTGTCATCATCCTCCTCTTGCTCAGCGCATGGATATGCACCATACTTGAGGGCGGATTGCGCGGACGTTTTCCGCTGTTTATGGAACGCATGGTATATATTCCTCTTTCCATCACGCTCTCGCTCTTGATGTGCAAGATGTTTGACATTCTGCCTGCCTTGATTATAAAAGCGTTGGCGTTTGTCGGTACCATCAGCTTGGAGTTCTATCTAATCCACGTGGAGTTTGTGCTGAAATATATCAGGCCCTATGATCTTGGCTATTGGCTCACCACCATTCTAACACTTGTCATCACACTGCCTCTCGCATGGCTCTTGCACAAAGCCATTGAGAAGGCAATAGTAAAAAGGATTAAAGTATGAATATAATAAAGATTCTCCGTCCTCACCAATGGGTAAAGAACACGTTTGTCTTTATCCCGCTATTCTTCGGAGGCAGCCTCTTTGATGCTGCCGACTGGATAGCCTCAGCCATCGCGTTCTTCGCTTTCTGCATGGCTGCATCTACCATATATTGTCTAAACGACATCATTGACGTGGAGGCGGATAGGCGGCACGAGAAGAAATGCCACCGACCTATCGCAGCCGGACTGGTCAGCAAGACTGAGGCTTACATTCTGGCTGCAGTGCTGGCCGTTGTCGCACTCGGCGTGCCTTATATATATAATAAGGTGTTGGCTGTCGTCATAGCCATTTACCTGATGATGAATGTCGCCTATTGCCTACGCCTTAAGCAATATGCCATCATCGACGTGTGTGTGCTATCCACGGGTTTCGTACTGCGCATCTTGGCTGGCGGAGTGGCATCTGATATCGTTCTGAGCCGATGGATAGTGATGATGACATTCCTGCTGTGTCTCTTTCTCGCCTTCACCAAACGGCGCGACGACGTGCTGATAATGAACGAAACGGGCGAAGCGCCAAGAAAGAGCACCACGAGATATAACCTCACATTTGTCAATCAAGCCATCACCATCACCGCCTCTGTCATGCTTGTCTGTTATGTGATGTACACCGTCTCGCCCGAGGTGATCGAACGGTTTCAAAGTCCTAACCTTTACATGACGAGTTTCTTTGTCATCATCGGATTGCTGCGTTACATACAGCTCACGGTGATTGACAGGAAAAGCGGCGATCCTACGTTGCTGGTGCTAAAAGACAGATTCATACAACTCGTCGTCATTGGATGGCTCGCTACGTTTGCAATAATAATATACTTGTAAGTCTTTGACAAAATATTCCATTGACGATTAAGATACATTGAAACAATTCACTTGTTAAACGTTTCCTCACAATACAGAATGAAAACATTATATGCCTTTGATTTCGACGGCACCATCACCGACCGCGACACGCTCATAGGATTTATTGCGTCGGTATTCGGCACAACACGCATGCTGCTTGGCTTTGCCGCCAACCTTCCGTGGCTCTTGCTAATGCGCCTGGGACTTTACGACAACGGCAAGACAAAGCAACGCGTCTTCAGCCATTTCTTCAGCGGCATGGATCTTGTCACTTTCAACAGGCATTGCAAGGCTTATGCAGAACAGAACAGGCACATCATCCGACCAGAGATGCTGCGTCTTTTGCAGACATTAGACAAGGAGAAGACCGACATGGTGGTGGTAAGTGCAAGCATCACCAACTGGGTGGCGCCATTCTTTCATGGCCTAAACATCAAGGTCATTGGCACAGAGGCGGAGACAGCCGGCGGCAGTCTTACTGGACGTTTTGCCACGCCCAACTGCTACGGCAGTGAAAAAGTAACCAGACTGTCTGCCTTCTTTCCTGAACGCGACACGTACAACCTCGTGGCTTATGGCGATAGCCGTGGCGACCGCGAACTATTAGAATATGCCGACGTGAGTTACTTCAAAGGACAGCCTTTTGCAAAGAATCCACATCTTTAGGGAATAAACATATCTTTATAATAACACAAATTTTTAAAATAATACATATCTATAGGAAATCCACATCTTTAGACAATGATAAAAGAATTTCTCAAGACCTTCCGTATCAAACGCGAGGAACTCGTCCCCTCGCTCGTGGCATTGGCATTATTCATTGCCGTCAATATCATGGCGGTAAGCAAGTATTTCGGCATCTTCAGCCTCACGGGCAAAGCTGTTTGGAAACAGTTTATGGGCAACTTCCAAGTGTCGGGGTTTGACCCAATAACATACACCATACTGACCATCTGGGACGCCACATACGACCCTTACCGGCATCCCTTGTTAGCTTTCTTCATGTATCCCTTCTATCTGCTCAACAAAGGCATCACCGAAGTCACGGGCATGAACCTTGTTCAGATTCTTGTGATGATACCTTTGATTTTCTTCGCTTACTATAGCTTTATCTTTATCTTCAGGATATGCCGCGAGATCATCGGACTCCAACGCACCGACTCGACCCTTCTCGCGTTCATGCTCTTCTCGTTTGCCTATGTGCTGCTGACATTTATGGTGCCCGACCATTTCGGCCCGTCGATGTTCATGCTCCTGATGACTATATACGTCAGCGGGAAATGTATGCAACGGGGACGACGGCTGAACATCCGCCAGACATGGCTTCTCTTCCTCTTCACTGCAGGCACCACGCTGAGCAACGGCGTAAAAATATATATCGACGCTTTTTTTGTCAATGGAAAACGCTTCTTCCGCGTCAAATATATCTTGCTCGGCATTATCGTACCCTGTTCGCTGATGTGGGCCTTTGCCACTTGGGAATACAACACCTTCACCGTACCTCACCAGAAAAAGACGAAAGAGAAACAAATCAAAGAAGGAAAGAAAGACTACGAGAAAAGACTCGCCGCATTCCGCGACACCACATCGATAAAGGACAGCGCACAGATACTGAAAGTGTTCAACTACCAGATGCAGGTGCACAAACACGAGATATGGCTCGCCAACCAAAAGAAACCACACAACGCACACAAAGGGAAACCCATAGAGGACAAGGGATTTATGAAGTGGACTGATATCAGCACACCTCGGTGGGAATCGGTTGTGGAAAACATTTTCGGAGAGTCCATACAGCTTCATCCGCGCTACCTGCTTCACGACACTCTGCGCAACCGCCCTGTCATCGTCACCTACAACCACTGGGTGCCCTACTCCTTGGAAGCCCTTGTGGTGTTTCTGTTTGTTGCCGGATTCATCTGCGGCCTTCGTTCCCGGTTCTTTCTGATGGTTGCCACTGGGGTTGCGTTCGATGCCTTCATCCATGTCATCTTGGGCTTCGGCCTGAACGAGGCATACATCATGACCGGCCACTGGATTTTCATCATTCCCATCTCCATAGCCTATCTCATGCGAAAGGTCAACGGCCGCTGGCTCGTGGCGGTAAGGGCGACGACACTGTTCCTCACCATCGTCTTCTACGTCACCAATCTCATTCTGATGACAGAGTATTTCTGTGGATAAGCAAGACTCTGCCTCCTAAAAAGCGCCCTCCACTCCTTTATATAAAACCTCAAATCCGCAACCTATAGGGTTTAGTGGGATTTTGCTTGCAAAGCGACAAAATTCATTTTATTGTACATATTTCTTGCACAACAGAAATGTCGCAGACACAAAATCCCCTTACCCCATAAAGCG
>NZ_NPJG01000017.1 GCF_002251245.1 Prevotella sp. P5-92 | reverse complement strand
GAATGTATCAAGCTCTTTCATGTACGGTTTCCATGCATCCGCGAGTATGTTCTGCTGTTGCTGGATCTTCAGCTTGTCGGAAAGCTCGGAGATGATGTCATCTATCAGCTTGTAGTTCGTCAGGGGGCACAGAGGATTGACGTACACGTCGCAGAATATCTGATAGTGGACGTTGCCGTTCAACTGCTCCAGCAGTTTCGGGGCACTCAGCTGGGTGTACATCTTCAGGAACATCAGAGCAACTTTGCCCTCCGGGGAGAAGAAGGACTTCCGGCCACGCTTCCGTACAGGATGGTTGCTCACCAAACCAAAGTTCACTGCCATCTCATGAAGAGGGAGAAGCCGTTTCATACGTCCAAGTTCGCTGTTTTCAAACGTAACTCGAAATAAATCATAAAAATCGAACCCTTCGAACGGAATTCGCTTGCTTATTCCAGAAAAATGTTGTACCTTTGCCATCGTATCACTTTTGTGATTCCCCCAATTTGTCACTTTCCTAGGGTGATTGGGGGATTTTTCTTATCATCTACAAAGGTACAAAATTTCTATCACATTGAGTAATAGATAGTTATAAATAATCTTAAAATTTAACGACACTCCCTAA
>NZ_NPJG01000016.1 GCF_002251245.1 Prevotella sp. P5-92 | reverse complement strand
TTGGTGCTTCCTGTCAAAATCTGTGTTGGCTCAGTCTCATATACCTTCATCGAAGGTGCCACGTAGTGTTTCTTGTTTCTTTCTTCCATAAACTATTTTATTTTTTAATTTGTTATTGAAATCTTATAATTTGTCATATAGGGTAATGTATATGGTTGGCAATGCTGTCATACTGCAAAATTACACATTTTATTTCATATAAGCATCAAAATCATCAGAAAATTATTCAATATGCTGACAATTTAACAATTATACACACCATTCCGCACTATTTCGGGTGCAAAACTAAGAGAATCACGAGGGACAGGTACATCGACACGAAAGAGTAAACCGACGAACCTGTCCCTTTAGATTAAAATACCTCGTGTAAGACCGCACCCCCTGGATATGTATTTCCCCGCAGGCGTTTGCGGCGGTTTTTGTGGCGCAGCCCCCGCCGATGTAGGGTCTTACCTCGTGTAAGACCGCAACCCGTATATGTTATTTCCCCGCAGGCGTTTGCGGCGGGCGTTTGCGGCGGGCGGTCTTACACGAGGTAAGACCCTACATCGGCAGGCGTTGGCGCAATCTTTCATTGTGCATTACTTTAAAATAAAACTGTTTAACTGTTTAACTGTTTTCTGTTTTACTTTCTTGAATCATCGGGGACAGGTTCATCGACCCTAAAGAGTGAACCAACGTACCTCTCCTTATGACCCTCCGCAAACACAATGAAGGCTGCAAATGGCATTTACTATGCCGCTTGCAGCCTTCAAATGTTATTGAAATAGATAATTATCCTATATTACCACATGCCTTCGTTGTTGTCATAAGGCACATTAGAATTAATATCTGGCGACCCTACCAACAACTGTGGAGTTTCAATTTCATAAACCTTCATCTCTGGCTTAATATATTTTTTCTTCATGTCTCTATGTTTTATTTGATTACCACTTTTTTGTTATTCTTGATGTAGAGTCCCTTCACGGGGGCAGTCACCTGCTGGCCCTGGAGGTTGTAGATGCGGCCATCGGCATTGGCAGAGCCACTTATGCCTGCATCACCCTCGATGACAATCTCTCCGATGCCGGTTGTCTCGTCATCGCCGGGGAAGACGAAGCCTCGGGCTGGCGCTGCATTGGCGGTAGTTGTGGCAGCCTCGGTAGATACTTTGAGATATGCCTTTCCCGGAGTGGCCTTAAGCTTTTTGCCAAGTGAGGTTTCATCAACTTTACCATTCTCATCTTTTACCAAACTAAGATAGAAACCGAGGCCAGTCTTGCTTTCAACATCATTGTAGGTCAGGCGGTAGAGCTTATAACCGTCGTCGGCAGTTTTCGTCTGAGCTACGGATGGTGTAGCAACAAGGTCGGTATTTACAGTTGCGTTCAACTTGTCGGTGATAGCTGTTGCGCGGACCTTAGCACCATTGCTCCATACGAGCACGCCCTCACCAAGTGCCACGTTGCAGCCTGTGCGCTCTATCAGTGTCAACACGCCGCCGCTCACCTTTGCGTCATACACCTTCAGGCTTGTGCCGTCCACTGTGCTCAGTCGTGCGGCAGAACTCATGTTGCTGTATGTACCCCAATAGTCGGTTGAGCCGCTGTTGGCTGCAAGGGTGATGTCGGTAGAGGCAGGTCTCATTTGGGCGGTGATGTCTGCCCAGATAGTGCCCTCACCATGATAGCGGTCGCCGGTGGCTAATTGAGTTTCTGACTGTTTAATCTCACCATAAATATTTCCATTATTTAAAATATATTTGAAACTGCTATATCCCGAAATTGTGTAATACCAGAAATTCTCGCTATTGATGGTGGTCGATTCTGTCATCTTAGTGCCTGGGAAGCTTCCTGCAGGGTTAATCCTATTTCCTGACTCATCTACTACTATCCTTGCATATATATACGGAGCTTCCGCGCCCTTCACATAGATAGTGATATCCTTGGCTGGGGCAGGCTCATCAGTTTCTCCTCCTTCTTCGGGATTATCCCCGCCACCGCTGCCGTTGATGACTTCATCGGTAATGTCGCCCCATGGCGCAGTATCATGATAGCGGTTGTCGGTGGCAGTAAATTCGCCTGACTGGGACTGTTCGCTGCCCGAATTTAGACGATAACTAATACTCTCATAGCCCTTGATGTTGTAGAACCAGAATTTCTCGTCGTTGACACTGGTCCACTGAGTCATCTGAGTGCCGGGAAACGCGCCTGACAATTTGTTCTCTCCGCTGTAGGCATAGATATAAGGTGCAGTTTCGCCCTTTGCATATATGGTGATGCCGCCGGAGGGAACAGGGTCAGCCCCGATGGCAGATATGTCCATCTTTGAGTAGCTTGCCGCCCATACCGACTGATAATTTGTCACCGTATTGTATGGCACATGGATGGTATAGTTGACATCGCTATCAAAACATCTATCACTCAATGTGGGAGGCACTGAGGCATGGCAGGTAATATCGGAAATTGAACATTTGTAGAATGCTTGATATCCTATGCTTGTGATATCGGCACTGAGAGTGAGGGAGCCTGTCAGTTTTGTGCAAGAGGTGAATGCTGCTTCATCGATATATGAAATTGTGCCGCCGAGTGAACTAAGACCTTTGCAACCGAAAAATGCCCCACTGCCAATATGAACATTTTGGAGGTTGGTGAATTTGAGGGTGAGCTGGTCATTATAGCAATTGTTGAAGGCACTTAATCCAATCTTCTGTATAGGATCATTGATAGTAATATCTCCTGTAAGGTTATTACATGAATAAAACGCTTTATTACCAATTTCAATAATAGTCCCAGGCATACTGATGCCCGTGAGCGTAGAATTTTTAGAAAACACATAGTTCATAATCTTAGTTACGGTGTAGGTATTTGTACCGTCGGAGACCGTTTGGGGGATGGCGACATTACCTCCATTTCCGCTGTAGGATTTCACACCCACTGTCTTGTCGTCTGCCGAAATGACTTCGTAGGTGAAGTCTCCCGACGTGATAGTAGTTTGTGCCGCAGCCTTGAGCGGCATCACCATTGCCGTCACGAGCAGAAGCATCGTGACGAGCCATCTTAATTGTGTAAGTTTCTTTTTCATACTATACTTTGTTTATTATTTTGTTATTGCAATGATAAAGCATTTTGAATGTTTTGTCTGAAACGCACAAAGCCTTCCGCCGGTGCCTTTGTCTGACACCTGCGGAAGGCTCTGTGTATGATGTTATATGTCGCTGACGTTGCTGTGTCATAGCAAGTACCCCCTAAATCATTATGAGTCAGGCGGTCATGGGTAATGTATATGGTTGGCATCACTATCATACGTAGCTAATATTAACTAATTTAATCATGCTTTTTCTTTACAGAGGTGTATCAGATACAACATCTGCGCTGCGAAGATACACATTTTATTTCATATAAGCATCAACATCATCAAATAATTATTCAATATTCTGACAATTTAACAATTACGCATAAATTTTATCCACAGATTGATACAGATTGATAATTATAATTGGATTTCCACAGATGATATTGAACTTATTCTTGAAACATTTTGTTGACATCATTTGGAGGAACAATGGATTCAAAAACTATTTGATAGCATAAGAAGTTTTTTAAGCCTTGTTATGTAATAAAAAATCCTAATATGCAAAATTTCTGTGGATTTTCTTGCATCTTTCCCGGAAAAATTGTATTTTTGCAGCAAACATAAATTATGTGGTATGAAAGGAATAGAAGAAAGAGAGGTAGGGTCATGGGGACAGGTACATTGGTTCATGGAAATATTTGGTGGGTGAGTTGGAACGACTTTATGGGTCTGCCACATCCAGATTTTTGTTGGGAAACAGAGAATGGTACAGTGCTTGTTGATTTCAAGACATGCCCTAAGGGAAAGACCGCCATATTGGACAGTAATGGCAAATTCTATGCAGGACATTATCAACCTCAATTTGAATGTTATGCCCATGCACTTAAAGCAGCTGAAATAATAGTTTTGGCACAACTGTTGTATTATCCTGTCAGTGGATTGCTTATAGAATTACATTATGAATAAGCAATGAGTCAGCTTTGCCCCCTGTATTTTGAAATGGACGATGGCGGACCTGTTTGTCAGAACATTTTGGAGTTTGAAGCTGGAGAAATGTTTAGTTTTCGATATGCAAAAGCAATAGAATTGGATATAAAAGATAAGATAGAATAACCATCATTTTTATAATTGGATTATGCAACAAAAAGAGAATAAAATACTCATCTATCAAGATGACAATGGTATTACCAAGGTGAACGTACGGTTTTCTGATGAAGACGTATGGCTCACGCAGGCACAGCTTGCGGAGATATATGATACTACGCAAGAGAATATATCAATGCACATTAAAAACATATACAAAGACGCTGAATTACAGGAAGATCGAACTTATAAGGATTTCTTATTAGTTCGCCAAGAGGGCAAACGTAGCGTTCAACGCAACATTGCACATTTACGGAACAGGAACTGAAAAGACTGAACCTGTTGGTGTCCCAATTCCTTGACTACGCTGAATTTCAGGCATTGGAAATGCAGGAAATGAGAATGGCCGACTGGGTGTCAGCACTCGACAACCAGATAATCATGCTAAAGAGGAAATTGCTGGAAGGTAAAGGGCACATCTCTCATAAACAGGCCATGGAAAAGGCTGAAAAGGAGTTCCAAATCTACCGCCAGAGAGAAATGGCACAGCTTGAAAGCGACTTTGACAGAATGATGAAACAGTTGCCGAAAAAATAAAAATATTAGGGACAGGGGACAGGGACCATGTTCAAATATGAGTTTATTATTCAACAGGGAAGTCTATAGCAGGAACGTACGCTGAGTGATGTCACTCTTGAACTAAATCGCAGACGAACAAAAAGAAGAGGCAACTGAGTTGCCTCTTCTTTTATGTGACAGTTGAATGTGATTTCCCCGCGGGCGTTTGCGGCGGGCGTCGTGGCGCAGCCCCCGCCGATGTAGGGTCTTACCTCGTGTAAGACCGCAACCCGTATATGTTATTTCCCCGCGGGCGTTTGCGGCGGGCGGTCTTACACGAGGTAAGACCCTACAACGGCGGACATTTGCGGCGGACATTTGCGACAGGCGTTTGCATCGGGACGGTAGCCAGCGTTTGGATTACCCCTTGTGGGGTCTCCGTGATCCAATCCCCCATTGTCGGGATGATGTCAGTCGCCGTAGTATTCACTGCCGGTTAAACCGTTGTAATCACCATCCAACGCCATTTGTATTGACGACCCCGCGAGGATAACACTGGGAGTGATGTCATACACTGTTATTGTGGGACGCATATACTTTTTCTTTTCCATATTTACTAATGTCGTAATGAGTTATTTGATGATTAATTTGATAGTCTTGTTGCCACGGCGCACGATGTTCACGCCTTTTACGGGAGCGTCGATTCGGCGGCCGTTGATGTCGTAGTATTCAGCATCGTCGGTGGCCACAGAGTTAAGCAGGTCGATGGCAGTCGTTCCTTCTTCGCCACCATGGCCGATGGAGAATGCCCTGGCACTCGATGTTTGAGCAGGAGCAGTCAAAGTCATATATCCGCGGAAGGGCTTGACGCTAACACCCGTCACTCCTGGAGTTGTGAGCATCCTTGCAGGATTCATCAGTTTGTCTTTCAGCAGGATGAAGGCATTGTTGTCTTCCGAAGAGAAAGTCTTCGTCTGATATGTGCCGCAGAGCTGCAGAGAGCCGTCAGGGCCATTGACTGCCGTGCCATCAACAGGCGCTTTTACTATATCAGCCTTGTTCGCAGAGATATTGATCTTCTTTTCCTCGTTATTCACGACATCCTTAAACTTGAAGAGCACTGGCGTTCCAGCAGCAATCTCTCCCGTCATTTCCTCAATCTCCACAGCATCAGCAGATGCGCCCTTAAGCTGATATGCAGTAAAATTATCCGGGGTATATGCAAATGGCAGGCAGAGTGAGAACCATGTTGATTTTGATGACGAGAGGTCGCGGGAATAAGTAGCCGTGTTAGCCGTGAAAGGCGCATGAGCCACGAAATCCTTTTCTCCTGACAGGTCAAGAATATCAGTCGTCAATTGTTCTCCGCATAATTCCACCTTATTTTCGCCCAATGTGAAATATGTCTTGAAATAGCCAGATCTATAGTTGGCCATGGATTGTTTTGTTTTACCAGAATTGTATGGAGCAGCTCCTACGAGATTTGTGCAATCTTTAAACATAAAAGAACCACTAGTGCCATCGCTTGTGGTAAAATCATCGCTGACATAAATTGTCGTGAGACCTGAGCAGCCATTGAACATGTAGCTCATATTCGTCACATTGGCTGTATTGAAACTTGAAAGGTCAAGAGATTTGAGTTTTTTGCAGTCTTTGAACATATATATCATATCCGTCACATTGGAGGTATCGAAGCTTGAAAGATTGAGAGATTTGAGACGTGAGCAGTTATAGAACATATAACTCATAATCGTCACATTGGAGGTATTGAAGTTTGAAAGGTCAAGAGATGTGAGACGTGAGCAGCCATTGAACATGTAGCTCATATACGTCACATTGGCTGTTTTGAAACTTGAAAGGTCAAGAGATTTGAGGCCTGAGCAGCCATTGAACATGCGGGTCATATTCTTCACATTGGATGTATCGAAGTTTGAAAGGGCAAGAGAGGAAAGGCCTGAGCAGCTGCTGAACATAGAACCCATATCCGTCACATTGGCGGTATTGAAGTTTGAAAGTTTAAGAGATGTGAGACTTGAGCAGCCATAGAACATAAAACTCATATCCGTCACATTGGCTGTATTGAAGCTTGAAAGAATGATAGATGTGAGACTTGAGCAGTCTCCGAACATAGAACCCATATCCGTCACATTGGCGGTATTGAAGTTTGAAAGTTTAAGAGATGTGAGTTTTTTGCAGCCATCGAACATATTACTCATAGTCGTCACATTGGCTGTATTGAAGCTTGAAAGAATGAGAGATTCGAGACTTTGGCAGTCATAGAACATAACACCCATGTTCGTCACATTGGCTGTATTGAAGTTTGAAAGGTCAAGAGATTTGAGTTTTTTGCAGGCACGGAACATGTTCATCATATTCGTCACTTCCTCAGTGTTGAGATTCTCGATGTTTTTAATAGATGTCAATTTGCTACAACTATAGAACCATTTATAGCATGAAGTCGGCCGTGCATTTTTGAATGATTCATCAAAGACAACTGTCGTAATGGAATTATTATATGTTGCTAACCATCCTGGAGAAGTTTTAGGATCGGTAGGATCGGTAGGAACATCATATACCTTTTCGGTATCAGTACCCTCTGGTTTGTTGCCATACATGAACGTCAGCGTTTTTGTTTCGGTATTGAACACTGTGTACATTACTTGTGCCCACGTTGATATAGGCATCACCATAGTCATCGCGAGCATCATCATCGTGACGAGCCATCTTAATTGTTTGGTTTTTCTTTTCTTTGTCATAATACGTTATCTATTTGATTTATGATTTCAGGGTGCGAAATTAGTGATTTTTATTTGTATATAGTAACAAACGGATAATATTTTAAACATTTTTAAATAAATATCATCGGCAATTAAGAATCATAGGGGACAGGTTCATGAAGTGAACCCACAAAGTTGGATGGGTTCACTTCAGTACATTAATGGAAATATTTGGTGGGTGAGTTGGAACGACTTTATGGGTCTGCCACATTCAGACTTTTGTTAAAGCAGCTGAAATAATAGTTTTGGCACAACTGTTGTATTATCCTGTCAGTGGATTGCTTATAGAATTACATTATGAATAAGCAATGAGTCAGCTTTGCCCCCTGTATTTTGAAATGGACGATGG
>NZ_NPJG01000015.1 GCF_002251245.1 Prevotella sp. P5-92 | reverse complement strand
AGTTTTGCTTGTCTTCTTTTCGCAACACTAAGGTAAGTGAAAATTCTGACATGGCAAAATCCTGGGCAACTTTTTGTTGCTCAGGCACTTATAAATAATGTTAAACTATAGTGTTGCGGAATTAAGGGTGGTGATTCCTTTTCCCCTCTCACGACCAAAAATTTGTTTCCACGCGTGGAATTTATTTTTTCCTCGCGTGGTAGCAAAACTCCACCCCACAGTCCCCCTTCCTCTTATGGCAAATGATATTGGCACAAGAAGTTTGCCTGCCACAAGTACCGAATCTGTATTTGAATATTCCGTTGGTGATGGAGAATGGAAGACTTTAGATGATCAGACAGGCGAAGTGAAGTTCGGAGGAAGCAAGGGCAATCTCCGTCTGAGAGGAAAGAGCCTCCTTGGTACTAATTATAGTAATATTTCATTTACAGATCCTGATGTCAAAGTATCGTGTACAGGAGACATTCGCACTTTGGTAGATTATGAATACTACAGGACTGTAGAAACAGATCAAGCTACATTCAGCTATTTGTTCAATGGTTGCACAGTGTTGACCACAGCCCCAGAATTGCCAGCTATGAAATTAGCTGCTTATTGTTATACTAATATGTTCAAGGGTTGCACCTCACTAACTAAAGCTCCAAAGTTGCCAGCTACGGAATTAGCTGAATATTGTTATCAATGTATGTTCGAGGGCTGCTCTAAATTGACAGAAGTGCCTTCTGAACTACCGGCAACGACATTAGCTATATGTTGTTATTCGTATATGTTTATGAATTGCACGTCGTTAAATGCTTCACCAAAGCTTTCTGCGACGTCATTAGAAAATAATTGTTACAGATGTATGTTCCAGGGCTGTACGAGTTTGACTACAGCTCCTGAACTTAAAGCATCTACATTGGTAAATAACTGTTATTGGTTAATGTTCTATGATTGCTCAAAGCTCTCATCTGTAACAATGTTAGCAGATGATGTGAGTGCCGAATCTTGTCTTTTATATTGGCTCCAAGATGCAGGAACGCAAGCAACCTCAAGAACGCTGATATTATCCAGTCAAACTGTGTATTTTGGAATAAAGAATAATCTACCTGCCAATTGGAAAGCTGGCTCTGAAAATACCACAGTAACGGACAAAGACGGAAATGCTATCACCCAATAGAATCCGTAATTTAATATTCACATGCTTTGGAATAGTTATCAGCTCTGGCTACAGGATAAAAAAGTTAACTTGTTACCGGTTAACTGGTAACTTTTTCAAGTTGAAGAGTTATTTCAAGTTGTTGGCGGTAATGTCGCCGTAGTGTCTTACTTTATGTAAGACCGCAACCCGATTTGCTGCGTATTTGCAGCATATTTGCGGCTGGTATTGCGGCAGTTTTTTCTTCCGAATGTTTAGTCGATCACGTGTATGGAGATAAAAAAACCGCTGAGCTTGGCTCAGCGGAATTTTCTCTCTTTAGGTTCGGTGTTGCAACATTACTCGGCAACAGCTGAATCAGCAGGAGCAGCAGCGCTATCAGCAGCAGCAGAATCAACAACTGCACTGTCAACAGTAGCTACAGAATCAGAATCTACAGGAGCAGCCTGATTTGTGTTGTTACCACATGATGCGAAAGAGATAGCTGCAACAGCTACGAACATAAATACTAATTTCTTCATTTCTTTGCTTTTTTAAATCTGTAAAACAATCATTTGTTTATTAAAACGCTGCAAAGGTAGTCATTTTTTTGATATGTCGTTCATATTTTTATGATTTTTTTTTCAGTGTTTTTGTAACATTTTTGTAAGATATTGAAAATCAGTGATTAAGCAAATGTTAAAAATTCTATACTAAAATCGATTTATGCACAAATAAGCTCTTTTGCGCATTTTTTTGATTTCTTATAGGTGTTTAGTTTTGAAATGTAGATGAAATGTTGTACCTTTGTGCCAAAGATATATATATAATATAAATAAGGTAAGAATGAAGAAAACAGTATTTTTCTCTCTCATGCTCATGGCTGGCACTTACGCCATGGCATGTACCAACTACATTGTTGGAAAGAAAGCCAGTGTAGATGGTTCTGTGATGTGTACCTACAGCGCAGACGACTACGGCATGTTTCAACCCCTCTGCCACTTCCCTGCAGGCAAGCACCCGAAGGGCACGATGAGAGACATACGCGACTGGGACTCTAATGAGTATCACGGACAGATACCTGAAGCGGAAAAGACCTACAACGTGGTGGGAAACATCAACGAATGGCAGGTGACCATTGGCGAGACCACCTTTGGCGGTCGCGAGGAGATGGTGGATTCGACGGGTACACTTGACTATGGATCGCTCATCTATATTGCTCTGCAACGCTCGAAGACAGCGCGCGAGGCGATAAAGGTGATGACCACTCTCGCCGAGGCCTACGGATATAACAGCGAGGGAGAGACCTTCACCATCTGCGACCCTGAGGAGGCGTGGATCATGGAGATGATGGGCTGCGGCGCAGGCAGCAAAGGAGTGGTATGGGTGGCACTGCGAGTGCCTGACGATGCCATCTGCGCACATGCCAACCAGAGCCGCATCAGGACCTTCAACGTTAAGGATAAGGCAAACTGCATGGCATCGAAAAACGTGGTGAAGTTTGCGCGCGAGAAAGGCTGGTATAGCGGTAAGGACGCAGACTTCAGCTTTTGCGACACCTACGCTGCACCCGACTTCGGTGGCCGACGCTTCTGCGAGGCGCGCGTGTGGACCTTCTTCAACAAGTATTGCGACTACATGGACCGCTATGTGGGATATGCCTCGGGTGAGGTAGATGGAGCCGAGCCTATGCCGCTATGGATTGTGCCCAACCGAAAGTTGAGTGTGAAAGACCTTGAGATGGCCATGCGCGACCACTACGAGGGAACGCCGTTCGCACTTGACGGCGACATCGGTGGCGGTATATGGGAGATGCCATACCGTCCCACGCCACTGAAGTTTGAGGTTGACGGCAAGACATACTTCAACGAGCGTCCCGTGAGCACGCAGCAGTCAGGTTTCGTCTATGTGAGTCAGATGCGCTCGTGGTTGCCACGCGAGATTGGCGGTGTGCTGTGGTTTGGCAACGACGACGCCAACATGGTGTCGTATAATCCAGTCTATTGCTCCGCCACACGCATTCCAAACTGTTTCAACACCCCCGGAGCCGACGCCATCCACTTCAGCATGGACAACGCCTTCTGGGTGTGCAACTGGGTGAGCAACATGGTTTATCCGCGCTATGCGCAGATGTTCGTCAGCTTAGAGGCAGTGCGCGACTCGCTCGACAATTCATGGATTGCCAACCAGGCAGCTGTGGAGGCAAAGGCAGCGGAGCTGGTGACACAACAGGGCAGCGAGGCAGCAGTGAAGTATCTCAACGACTACTCGTGCCAGAAGGGCGACGAGATGATAGCACGCTGGCGACAGCTTGCCACCTACCTCATTGTGAAGTATAACGACATGGTGGTGAAGAAAGAGAATGCCGACGGCACGTTCCAACTGTCGAAACACGGCATCGGCGAGCGTCCCGTGCGTCCAGGCTATCCCAAGCGGTATGCCAAGGAGCTGGTGAAGCAGTTGAAACCAATAGACAAGTAAACGAAAAAATCACTCGTGATGATATGGTTCGCCTTTTATTATCGTACATGCCCTGTAGAGCTGTTCGGTGAATATAAGGCGGACCATTTGGTGTGAGAAGGTCATCAGCGAGAGAGAGAGCTTCTCGTCGGCACGCTGATAGACCTCGGGCGAGAAGCCGTAGGGACCGCCGATGACGAAAACCAGGCGGCGGGCGTTCATCGAGCGCTGCTCAAGCCATCTGGCATACTCCACGCTACGCCGTTCCTTGCCGTGCTCGTCGAGCAGCACCACGGTGTCTGACGGTTGGATTTGGCGCAGTATGAGCTCGCCCTCAGCGGCTTTCTGCTGATGCTCGCCAAGGCTTTTGGTGTTGCGCAGTTCGGGGATGACGACGATCTCGAACGGCATATAATGGCTGATGCGACTGGCATAGTCGTCGATGCCGGCGGCGAAATGCTTGTCGGTGGTCTTACCCACGAGGATGAGTACGGTCTTCATCGTGACTTATATTCCTTGGCGCGACGTGGATTTTTAGGAAACCATCCCTTCTCCACACGCTTTTTCTGTTCGAAGAGTTCGCCTATCGACCACAGGCAGGAAGCACCGAAGACGCTAAGCAGCGACGAGGTGAGGACGTCGTCGATGAAGAGTGCTGCTACGAGCGTGGCTATGCCCACGGCAAGGAAGAGCCACCACTGTCGGGTACCGAAATAATACTCACACTTGATGACTATGGGGTGAAAAATGCCTATGATGACAAATGTGCCTATGGCTATGAATATACCTGTCAAATGCATGATAAGCTGATACTTTTATTTTTGTGAAAATACTAACGTGTGGCATGGAAGCCCTCGATATTCTCGTAATGGCGCTCCATAAACCGGTTGTAGATGTTACGTAGCCAGATGTTGTGGGTGAACGTGAAGCCTGCTCCGATGGCGATGAGGATGATGTAGCCCATGGTATCGCCGAAAAGCGTAGTGAGGATAACGCCGATGACGACGGGAACAAAGAACACCATCATTTCGATGACTAACTGGAGTGTGTTCTCGAAGTTGCCCTTAGCCGTCACCTTCTCGTTAAGAGGCAGCGAGCTTTTGTTATACACCGCCAACTGGAACAGCAGGAAATAGCAAATACCCGTTGTGACGAGGATATAGGCAATCATCATGAGCACCGAGAAACGGCCTGACACCACTGGTGGGATGAGCAGCAGCGCAGGTATGACGAGCACCAAGCAGAAGAAGTAATACTTCGCCTTGAGAATCTGCAGGATGTTTTCCTTGTGGGTCATCAGCAGGTCGATATAGTTGCCTTCGGGAGCCATGATCTTCACGAGGTTGACAGCGCCGAAGAAGACGAAACAATAGAGGCACCACATGTTGACCGTGAAGCGGCCGTCGTAGGTGTCGGTGAAGGCCAGTATCAACGAGAACATCGTGATGATAAACAGGCCCTGGATATAGCGCTGGCGCAATGACTTGTTGCGTATGGCGCTCTTGATCTCAAGCTTGAGATATTCACCAGTGAGGCCATAGCGGTTGAGGAACGCTATGTCGGCAGTGTTCTGGAAGTCTTTCTTCTCCTCTGCTGCCACCTCAGACGCGGCCAGACGCTTCTGCAGACGGCTGTTGACGATGAAGAGCACTGCGGTGAGCACAGCATAGACGGCTACGCCTACCAGCGAGTAGGCATGGTCGAAGAAGAATTCGCACAGTTTCTCGAAGCCTTTCTCCGGACCCATAATGAGCAGGGGTGTGAGAGGCAGACAATAGACAACTATAGGCAAGGCTATCCACCAGAGCGACTGGTTGATGAGCGTGCGTACGAGCATATACCAGAGGGCGTTGATCACAAAGAGCCATTCGCACACCAAGAGCATGCCCATGGTGGTGGAGAAAGGCAGTCCGCCGCAACATACGATGAAGAAATAAGGCACGAACACCAGCAACCACAGTAGGTTGTAGGAACTGAGCATCGACATGATGATGAAGCATTCGGTGATGTCGTTACGCTTGATGGGCATGAGCAGATATGGCTTGATCATTAGCATGGGAAGCTGCTGTCCGCCGAAGCGCATGAAGAAGTCGAGGATGAGGAAGATGGGGAGGACGGCGAAGATCATGTCCTCCGCACCACCACGCGCTCCCCAGCCCATCATGGTGCCGATGGCTATGAAATATATCGACATGAAGCCGACGCCTATCATGGTGAAGACGATGGCCACCTTGTTCTGTTCAAACATGGGATGGCGGCGGTTGCTGAGTTTCATGTTGCGTCTCAGCATGAGGAAGAGTTGTAACTTATTCATCGTAGGTCAATAACTTCTGCTTGTGGAAAATCTTTTGAGTTGAAACGGAACACGCCGTCGGGGATGTTGCCCTTCTTGAAGTCGGTGATGGTGAACGTGGTCCACTTCTTTCCCTTGCGCATGGACAGGATGGTCGGCGTGTATGAAGATTTGTCAACACGGATGAATATCTCCTGCACGCCAAGTTTCTTGTCGGTGGCTTTGAGATACACCTGATAGAGTTGGCCGACGTCTTTCAGCTCGGCCTTGTATCCCTTCTTGTACATGTTGATGAAGTTATAGGGATTGATAGACTGAAGCTGTGCTTCGGTGGGATTGCTCACGTTGACCTCGCCGTTCTGTTTCACGTAGGTCCACTGTGTCTTCCCGTCAAACCATACGATGCCTTGCGGAGTGGTGGCCTGAAACTTGCGTCCCTTGACCTTTATGGTGCCCGAGGCTCCACCCTTGATGGAGAAAGAAGCGGTGACACCGCCCTTGTTGCTGAGGTTGGCTGCCGTGCGGTCGAGCACCTGACGAGCGGTCTGGGCCTCGGCGCAGATGGCTATCAGTATAGCGGTGAGTATGGAAAAAAGTTTCTTCATAGTTACGTTGTCTGAAATGAATGTATGTCTTCTAAAATGAATGTCTTCTAAAATCGATGTCTTCTGAAATGGCCGTCCTATATATATTATAAGGTGTCGTGGCGACACATTACGACACATTACTACCTGAAGTTGCTCAGGAGATTGTTAAGACTCACCTCGTCTTGAATGAGCACCTCGCGTGGCTTGCTGCCACTGGCTGCGCCGACGATGCCCGCCTTCTCCATCTGGTCCATGATGCGTCCGGCACGGTTGTAGCCGATGGAGAACTTGCGCTGGATGAGACTCGTCGAACCCGACTGGCTTGCCACGATGAGACGTGCCGTGTCTTCAAACAGTGGGTCGAGATGTTGCATATCGACATCGTTGGCGCTGCCCACCTCGCCGTCGGCCATGTCAGGCTCAGGCAGCTCAAACGGAGTGACATATCCCTGTTGCTTGGCGATAAACTTGTTGATGCTTTCCACCTCGGGAGTATCGACAAAGGCACACTGCACGCGCACTGGTTCGGCTCCGTTGAGGAAGAGCATGTCGCCACGGCCAATGAGCTGGTTGGCACCGGGACGGTCGAGAATGGTCTTCGAGTCGATCATTGCCGACACCTTGAATGCTATGCGACCAGGGAAGTTGGCCTTGATATTTCCAGTGATGATGGTCGTGGTGGGTCGCTGAGTGGCGATGATCATGTGTATGCCGACGGCACGCGCCAGCTGGGCGATGCGTGCTATAGGCATCTCTATCTCCTTGCCGGCAGTCATGATAAGGTCTCCAAACTCGTCTATTACCACTACGATATACGGCATGTAGCGGTGTCCGTTCTCGGGGTTGAGCATACGCGAGACAAACTTCTTGTTGTATTCCTTTATGTTGCGTGTGCCAGCACTCTTGAGGAGGTCGTAGCGTGTGTCCATCTCCTTGCAGAGGCTGTTGAGCGTGCGCACCACCTTGGTGACATCGGTGATGATGGGTTCGGCGTCCTCGTCAGGCACCTTGGCAAGGAAGTGGTTGGCTATAGGTCCGTAGATGCTGAACTCCACCTTCTTAGGGTCGATGAGCACGATCTTGAGTTCGGCTGGATGCTTCTTGTAGAGGAGCGAGGTGAGGATGGCGTTAAGACCAACAGACTTTCCCTGTCCGGTGGCACCTGCCACGAGGAGGTGGGGAATCTTGGCGAGGTCGAACATAAATACCTCGTTGGTGATGGTCTTTCCTACGGCGCAGGGCAGTTCCATCTCCGACTCCTGGAACTTCTTCGAGTTGAGGATGGACTCCATCGACACGATGTTGGGCTTGGCGTTAGGCACTTCAATACCAATGGTGCCTTTGCCAGGGATAGGAGCTATGATACGTATGCCGAGAGCCTTCAGCGAGAGGGCTATGTCGTCTTCGAGGTTGCGTATCTTTGCTATGCGCACTCCCTGTGCGGGTGTGATCTCGTAGAGCGTGATGGTAGGACCGACGGTGGCCTTGATGCTGCTTATCTCGATGTTGAAGTTACGCAGCACCTCTATGATGCGGTTTTTGTTGGCTGTCTGTTCGGCCATGTCGATAAACGGCTTGCCGTCGTTCTCGTATTTCTTCAGCAGGTCGAGGGTGGGGTAGTGGTAGTTTTCGAGGTCGAGCTTCGGGTCGTAAGCCTCTAACTGACGCTCGCCGACATTGACGAGCTGCTTGCTCTTAGCCTTCTCCTCGTCCTGAGCCGCGCTCACCTCCATGTCGATCTGACTGTTAGGATCGCTGACTGCGGCTTTTATCGTTGCCTTTTCTGCTGTCGTAGCTTCGTCGCCGCTGTCGGTCTCTACATTGTTTATAATATGCACGTCGCTGTTGACTGCAAACTCTACGGTCTGAGTCTCGGGGTTGTCGAACACGTCAGGATCCTCGACGATGTCGTCGGCGACTATAGCCGTTGCCGTTTCGTCGTGTTTGCCTCCCACGCTGACGTCAAACTTCACCCTGTCGGTGAAGAACTTCACGGGATTGAGCATCTTGCGAATCATATAGATCGTCTCGGCACTGAGATAGGTGAGGAAGGCTATGGCTATGACGCAGAGGATGCCGAGGAGTCCGGGAGCACCCACGAGGTTCTCAATCCATTGGCAAACAAACTGTCCGTGGTCGCCGCCGGGATTGTAGAAGCTGTCGATGAACAAGGGCGAGAGAAACTTTGCGAAGGTGACGCTCGACCATATCATCACGATGGAGAGAGAGAGAAACCATTTCAGGAGGCTGATGGAGTATGCCCTCATGAAATGGAACGCCATGGCTCCGATGAACACGGGAATGAGGAATGCCGAGAGACCGAAACAGTTCTTGATGAAGAAATGAGAGAGGTGTGCACCGAGCGATCCACAGGAGTTGGTAAACTCCCCGTTCTGGTTCATAATCTCCCCTTCGCGCGGCGATTCTATCATGCTCTGGTCGATGTTGCCGCTGGTGAGAAACGACACGAACGACGCGACGAAGAATATGGCCACGGCGAGCAGTATAATGCTGCACACAAAGATGACCTTCTCGTTCTGAATGAAGTCGAATCCGAGTATCTTATTAAACGATTTATTGTTGTTTATCTTCTTTTTCTTTGCCATTTTTTGGTGTGTTATATGAAATCTTGTGCAAAAGTAACTGAAAAAAGTCAGAAAATACCATAAATGTCCCATTTTTTTTGTATTTTTGCATCTCGAAATCAAAAAAGTAATGGAAAAGCTATTATACGACAAGTTTGACAAGGCAAAAATAGCCGATTTGCCACGTGCCGTTTTCGACGGGAAGATAGTCGTCGTGGTGTCAGAATCGGAAGCCGGTAGAGCGGTCGATTACCTGCTCTCGCAGGATATCGTTGGCATCGACACGGAGACAAGACCGTCGTTCCGTAGAGGTACAAACTACACGGTGGCACTGTTGCAGGTGTCGTCGCGCGAGGTGTGCTTCCTCTTCCGTCTAAACCACATAAAGATGTGTGAGCCCGTGAAGCGGCTGCTTGAAGACAAGAAGGTGCTGAAGGTGGGACTGTCGCTCCACGACGATGTGGCGGCTCTCAACAAGCTCGAGCCTTTCACACCCGGAAACTTCTTCGACCTGCAGAAACACGTGAAGGAAATAGGTATCGAGGATCTCAGCCTGCAGAAGATCTACGCCAACCTCTTCGGCGGAAAGATAAGCAAGGGACAACGGCTCACCAACTGGGAAGCCGACATCCTCTCCGACAAGCAGAAAGTGTATGCCGCCACTGACGCATGGAGCTGCATAAGGATATACGAGGAACTAATGAGACTTGAGACGACTGGCGATTATAAACTCATAAAACAAGCTGAACAGCAGAACAACCAATAATATTATGTATAAGAAAGTATATCTCAAAAGGGGAAAGGAAGAGAGTCTGAAACGTTTCCATCCCTGGATCTTCTCAGGTGCCATACAAAAGGCTGACGGCGGACTGGAAGAAGGAGAGGTGGTAAGGGTGATCACCTCAGAAGGTGACTTCATCGCTGTGGGACACTATCAGATAGGATCGATAGCCGTGAGAGTGCTCTCGTTTAGCGACGTCGATATCGACGACATGTTCTGGCAGAGCCGACTCGAGTCTGCCTTCCAGATGAGACGCAGCATCGGCATCGTGGATGACCCGCATAACAATACATACCGTCTGGTGCATGGCGAGGGCGACAACATCCCAGGACTCGTCATCGATATTTATGGAAACACGGCCGTGATGCAGGCGCATAGCGTTGGAATACACCAGGAACGAATGGCAATAGCGAAAGCCCTCGTTGAGGTGGCAGGAGACAGAATAGCCAACGTGTATTACAAAAGCGAGACAACGCTGCCATACAAGGCCGAATTAGGACAGGAAGACGGATTCATTATCGGAGGTAGCGACGACAACTTGGCGATGGAAAACGGACTGAAGTTCCACGTTGACTGGCTGAAAGGACAGAAGACAGGATTCTTTGTTGACCAGCGTGAGAACCGCTCGCTGCTTGAACGCTTCGCCAAGGGAAAGAAGGTGCTGAACATGTTCTGCTACACAGGCGGATTCTCCTTCTATGCCATGCGAGGAGGAGCCGAACTGGTACATTCTGTCGATAGTAGCGCAAAGGCAATTGAGCTCACCACACGCAATGTGGATATGAACTTCCCAGGCGACACCCGACACGAGGCTTTCTGTGAGGACGCATTCAAATATCTCGACCGCATGGGCGACCGCTACGACCTGGTCATTCTCGACCCTCCTGCCTTCGCCAAGCACAGAGGAGCGCTGCATAACGCGCTGAAGGGCTATACCCGTCTGAACACCAAGGCTTTCGAGAAGATACAAAAGGGAGGAATACTCTTCACCTTCTCCTGCTCGCAGGTGGTGACAAAAGACAATTTCCGTAACGCTGTCTTCACGGCTGCCGCCATCGCAGGAAGGAAGGTGCGCATCCTGCATCAGCTGCATCAGCCTGCCGACCATCCGATAAACATTTTCCATCCTGAGGGTGAATATCTAAAGGGATTGGTGCTTTATGTTGAATAAGAAGATATTAGATCGCGACAAACTCTACCTCGTGGCTATCAGCGGAGGGGCAGACAGCGTGGCCCTACTGATGATGATGCTCGACGAGGGATACCGCGTGGAGGCCGTTCACTGCAACTTCCATCTGCGTGGCGAGGAGGCCGACCGCGACGAGGCGTTTGTGGCTGGTCTGTGTGAGAGGTTTGGCGTGGCGTTGCACCGCGTGCATTTCGACACTCGTGGATATGCTGCGCTGCATAAGCTGAGCATAGAGACTGCTGCACGCGACCTGCGATACGGCTATTTCGAACGACTGCGAGAGGATATCGGGGCTGAGGCCATCGTTGTGGCGCATCACCGTGACGACAACGTGGAAACGGTGCTGATGAACCTTGTGCGTGGCACGGGACTGAAGGGACTGGCGGGAATAAGACCAGTGAACGGACGTGTGATAAGACCGCTGCTCGACATGACGCGAGAGGATATCGAAGCTTATATATATAAAAGAGGTGAGAGTTTTGTCACCGACAGCACCAACCTTGAGACTGACGCCACACGCAACAAGTATCGTCTGGAGGTGATACCTGCACTGAAGGAGATTAACCCGAGCGTGGCGCGAGCGATAGACACTACGGCACGACATCTGCAGGATGCTGACGAGATAGTGGAGTGGGCTTTGGAAAAGATGAAAGCCGACGTGATGGAAGAGGGCGACGACGGTGTCGTAAGGATTGACACTACACTACTCCGACAGCTGCCCGCCCCGAGATATGTGTTGTTTGAGATTTGCCGACAATACGGATTCTTGCCACAGCAAAGTAACGTGGTGTGGGCGATGATGGAACACGGGGAGAAAGGAAAGACCGTCGCCTCGACGGAATACGAGATGGCATCAGAACACAATCTATTGCTCGTGGCACGGAAAGAAGAAATTCCACAACCCGTGAGAATGCCTATCGAAGGCTTGTATGTTATGAACGGCAGACGGCTGCGCATTGAGCTAAAGAAAGCTGACGGTTTCGCTGTTGTGAAATCAAAGTCGGTGGCTTGTCTCGACGCAAAGACAGTGACGTTTCCTCTCGTGGTCCGCCCGTGGAAAAGTGGCGACCGCTTCGCTCCGTTTGGTATGCGTGGAACAAAACTGGTAAGCGACTATCTTACCGACTGCAAACTAAACTTTTTCCAACGTCGCCGACAACTGGTGGTGGAAGACGCTACCGGACTCATCGTATGGCTCGTGGGAGAGAGAACGAGCGAGAAATGCAGAGTGGGTGAGAAAACAGAGACTGTGATAGTGTTAAGAATGGAATAAAAAATGAATTAAGGAGTTAGTACAACCGGTTGAGCCTTAGTGTTTTATGCTCGTAGCCATTGTATTAACTCCTTAATTTCTTAACTTCTTTAATTTCTTAACTCCTGATTATTTATATATCTCCGCCAACTTGTTGAGCAAGTCTTCGCCTCTGAGGTCGGAAGCGATGATGATGCCATCGGGACCAACAAGTATGTTTGACGGGATGGAATTGATGCCATAAGCCGACGAGGCGGCGCACTGCCAACCCTTGAGGTCGGAGATGTTGTGCCACTCCAAACCAAGTTCTGCTACAGCTTTCTTCCATGCCTCTGCCTTATTGTCGAAGCTCACGCCAACAACATCAAAGCCCTTGGCCTTATATGTCTGATATGCCTTCACCACATGTGGCATCTCGCGTCGGCATGGTCCACACCAGCTCGCCCAGAAATCCACCAGTACATAGTTGCCTTTGCCTACCCAGTTGCTCAGTTTGGCGGCATTGCCGTCGAGGTCGTTCATCTCAAGGTCGGTGAACTTGATGCCCGGCTGACGCTTTGCCATTGCCTCCACCTGCTTCTTCATTCTGTCGCACAAGGGATGGTTTACCCATACGGCACCGGAGTTGATATATTCAACAAGTTCTTTGTAGTCGAACATATAGTACATCTGAGACATCAGCAGCGCAGGAGTGACATCGTTCTTGTGGTTGGCGATATATGCTATCTTGATGCTGTCGCATCTCTCTTGAATGGCATTGATCTTGACGGCAATCTCGTTGGCCTTTGCTTCGTCCTGACTGGCACGGGCTGCCTGCCAATCCTTGATGAGCGATGCTGCGAGAATGGTGATGTCGCTCTTGAGGTTCATCTCGTTCAACTCGTTGTTGAGCTTCGAACCCTTTACCCAGTAGTCGTCAACGAGGCGTATCTCAATCGGCTCGCCGTCGTTGAGAACCGTGATGAAACGTGGACGGCCACCGTCCATCATGTATCCGATGTTGAGGAACGCGTCCTTCGGAGCGTTGCCTTTCACGCTAAACTTGCCGTTTGTCACCTGACCAGTAACGACTGGTTCCTTGGTGCCGTCGGCATAGACCATCACCGTTTTTACGGTGTCGGGCAAGGTGCCTTCGATGGTGAAGTCGCCTTCTTTCTGTTGTGCACAGGCTGACAGGGTGATTGCCGATGCCAGTGCGAGCATTGAGATTTTTTTCATGTTTTCGTTCTAATTTATTAATTATTGCTGATTTATATTTCTTGTTTCAATATGTCATTATTCTGATGCAATAACAAAAAGACGATTCCTCCTTTTGGATGGGATTTCCTTCTTTTGGATGTCATCTTCTTCTTTTGGACGTGATTTTCTTCTTGCTACAGTCATCTGTCTGCGGTGCGCTGATAAATGTGCAAGCCAAAGTCTTCTACAGCAGCATACATGCGCTCGAGAATGGTGTCTTTCTGATTCTCGAATGGCTTCCACGACTTTTGGCGGAGGAAGAAGTAGAACTCCACGGGTAGGCCGGTTGGAGTGGATTCCAGCTGACGCACCATATAAAGCATGTCGGCATTGACGTCCTTGTGCTTCGACAGGTAACAGTCGGCCCAGAGGCGAAACAGTGAGAGGTTGACGCAGTCTTTCGCCACGTCCTTTTCTTTCACTAACGCCTTCTCTCCGATGTAGCCTTTATCGGTGAGACGCCGGCGAATATCGTCGTCAACGAGCCTTACCGACTGGAAGTCGATATACACGCGTCGCGTCACCCGTCGGCCGTCGCCGTCCTGCATTGACTTCCAGTTCTGGAACGAGTCATCGACGAGAGTCTGAGGCGTGATGGTGACGATGGTGTTGTCGTAGTTTCTCACCTTCACCGTGGTCAGCGTTATCTCTTCTACCACGCCATTCACTCCGGCCTTTTCCACCGTTATCCAGTCGCCTTTGTGCAGCATGTCGTTGCTCGTCAGCCTTATCCCTGCCACGAGTCCGGAGATGGTGTCCTTGAACACGAGCATCAGCACTGCTGATGTGGCGCCAAGACCGGCAAGAAGCGTCAGCGGGTTGCGGTCGATGACTATCGACACCACCACGATGATGGCAAGGAATATGACCACTATCTTCAGCACTCCGCAGAAGGTGTGGAGATACTGGTGGCGCGCCGACTGCATGTCAACGTCGAGCATCTTCAGCGAATCGACCACCGAGATGCCGAGTCTTGTTGACATCACGGTGATGTATATGGCCGTGACGCGCTCTAATATCTCTTCTATCTCTGGCAGACGAAAGAAGATATGGGGAATGAGCATCGATATCACTATTGCAGGCACTATAAGACATGCCTTGCGGAGTGTGGTCTTGTTGAGCAACACGTCGTCCCAGTTGGCGTCGGTCTTTTCGGCAATCTTCACCGTGATAGGCACCAACATCTGGTGACACACCACAAAAGACAACCACGAGAAGATGACGGTCAGCACCACAAGCAACGCGTCGGTGATATAGACGGCACCAGTGGCAGATGAACCCCATCCCGTCACAAGATGTTCAATCCAAAGTCTGATTTCTTCTGTCATATATATAAATAATGTATAGCAATATTTACGCTATAGTAAATCAATAGTATTGCAAAGGTACGAAAAAAAGGTGTGAGTAGTGACAGAGTGTGATGTTTTTTATTGTATATTTGGTTAAAAAACATTAAACAGGAGATAATTATCGAGTAAGATGAATTATATCTGAATGAAAATCAGTACCTTTGCAGCCGATTTTAAAGAAGGTCGGCGGAATGTCGGCTGGACAATTCACATAAAGTCTAACTTTATTATAAAAAAAACAACAATTTAAAATTTATGTCAGAATTAACAAAAAACGTCAAGCCATTGGACGACTTCAATTGGGAAGAGTTTGAAAATGGCTCTGCTGCAAACGTCAGCAAAGAAGAGCTTGACAAAGCTTACAACGAAACCCTCAACAAGGTCAGCGAGCATCAGGTGACCGAGGGAACCGTAATCTCTTGCGACAAGAAAGAGGTTATCGTAAACATCGGCTATAAGAGCGATGGTATCATCCCTGCAAGCGAATTCCGCTACAACCCAGACCTCAAGGTAGGTGACAAGGTAGAGGTTTACGTAGAGAACCAGGAGGACAAGAAGGGTCAGCTGATCCTTTCTCACAAGAAGGCTCGCCTCAGCAAGAGCTGGGAGCGTGTTAATGCAGCTCTCGACAACCAAGAGGTTATCCAGGGTTACATCAAGTGCCGCACTAAGGGTGGTATGATCGTTGACGTATTCGGTATCGAGGCTTTCTTGCCAGGCAGCCAGATCGACGTTCATCCTATACGCGACTACGACCAGTTCGTAAACAAGACAATGGAGTTCAAGGTTGTGAAGATCAACCAGGAATACCGCAACGTAGTCGTTTCACACAAGGCTCTTATCGAGCAGGAGCTTGAGGCTCAGAAGAAGGAAATCATCGGTAAGCTCGAGAAGGGTCAGATCCTCGAGGGTACTGTTAAGAACATCACTTCTTACGGCGTATTCGTTGACCTCGGTGGCGTTGACGGACTCATCCATATCACCGACCTCTCTTGGGGCCGCGTAGATGATCCTCACAAGGTGGTTGAGCTCGACCAGAAGATCAACGTGGTTATCCTCGACTTCAACGACGAGAAGAACCGCATCGCTCTCGGTCTGAAGCAGCTCACTCCACATCCATGGGACGCTCTCGACGCAGAACTCAAGGTTGGCGACCGTGTAAACGGAAAGGTTGTTGTTATTGCAGACTACGGCGCATTCGTAGAGATTCAGCCAGGCGTAGAGGGACTCATCCACGTATCGGAGATGTCTTGGAGCCAGCACCTGCGTTCGGCTCAGGACTTCCTGAAGGTAGGCGACGAGGTAGAGGCTGTCATCCTCACTCTCGACCGCGAGGAGCGCAAGATGAGCCTTGGTATCAAGCAGCTTAAGGAAGATCCATGGGAGGCTATCGAAGTGAAGTATCCTGTTGGAAGCAAGCACACCGCTAAGGTTCGCAACTTCACCAACTTCGGTGTATTCGTTGAACTTGAGGAAGGCGTTGACGGACTCATTCATATTTCTGACCTCTCTTGGACAAAGAAGGTTAAGCATCCTTCTGAGTTCACACAGGCTGGTGCCGACATCGACGTTATGGTTCTTGATATCGACAAGGAGAACCGTCGTCTCAGCCTCGGTCACAAGCAGCTCGAGGACAACCCATGGGAGCAGTTTGAGGCTACATACACCGTGGGCAGCATCCACGAGGGTAAGATTATCGAGATGCTCGAGAAGGGAGCAGTAGTTTCTCTCGAGAAGGGCGTTGAGGGCTTCGCTACTCCAAAGCACCTCGTTAAGGAAGATGGCACACAGGCTGCTCTCGGCGAGACTCTGCCATTCAAGGTTATCGAGTTCAACAAGGACAGCAAGCGCATCATCCTTTCTCACAGCCGCACTTTCGAGGACGCTCAGCGTGAGGAGAAGAAGGCTGCCAAGAAGGCTGCTCGTACCAGCAAGAAGGAAGAGACCGTGAAGATCGACAACCAGCCAGCTTCTACAACACTTGGCGATATCGATGTTCTCGCTCAGCTCAAGGCACAGATGGAGAAGGGTGAATAATACACTCTCCTAAAAATACATTTCAGACACGTTGGTTCTCTCATTACGGTGAGGAGTCAGCGTGTCTGCTTTTTTTGCAATACCATCCTCTTGCAATACCAACATTTTTGCAATATCATCATTTTTGCAATACCTTCATTTTTGTAACACCTTTTTTATTTAGCAATACCATTTCATTATATGCGAAGAATAATACTTATCACCGGAGGACAACGTTCAGGAAAAAGCCAGACGGCAGAACGAATGGCTCTGCAGCTATCTGACAATCCTGTCTATCTCGCCACAGCACATATCTGGGACGAGGAGTTCAAACGAAGGGTGGAGATGCACCAAAGACGACGCGGTCCGCAGTGGACAAACATTGAGGAGGAAAAGGAACTTAGCCGACACAACGTGGAAGGAAGGGTGGTCGTGGTGGACTGTATCACTCTGTGGTGTACGAATTTCTTCTTCGCACGAGAGAAGGCGGAATGGGAACAACCAACGGTAGATTCGGCTCTCGAAGCACTGAAGTCGGAATTTGACCGATTCACCAATCAGGACGCCACTTTCATCTTCGTCACTAATGAGATAGGCAGTGGCGGAGTGAGCGAGAGCGCAATACAACGGCGATTCACCGACCTTGAAGGATGGATGAACCAATATGTAGCTTCGAAAGCCGACGAGGTGATATTCATGGTGAGTGGAATAGAAGTGAAAATTAAATAGACAAAGAAAAAGACAACAATGAGAACATTCTCCATTACCAAGCCCGACTGTGGCTTAAAAGATAAGATACAACAGAAGATTGACAATCTCAACAAACCAAAGGGCTCGTTAGGACGACTGGAAGAGCTGGCCATGCAGCTGTGTCTCATACAGCAGACGCTTACTCCCGAACTGCGCCGTCCCACCCATTTCCTCTTCGGTGCCGACCATGGTATTGAGCGTGAAGGAGTGAGCGTGTCACCACGACAGGTGACATGGCAGCAGATGATAAACTTCACGCGTGGCGGCGGTGGAGTGAATATGTTTTGCCGTCAACATGGCTTCGACTTGAAGATTGTGGATGTGGGAGTGGATTACGACTTAAGCAATGTGGAAGGGATAATCGACAGGAAGATAGCACGAGGAACAGACAACTTCCTTCACAGACCAGCCATGACTCACGAGCAGATGGACCGGGCGATAGCCGTTGGCGTGGAGATGGTTGACAAGGCTGTGGAAGAGGGAAGTAACATTATTTGCTGCGGAGAGATGGGCATTGCCAACACCTCGCCGTCGAGCATCTGGATGAGCATCTTTGAGATTATTCCGCTGGCTGAATGTGTGGGAGCAGGTGCGGGACTCAATAGCGAGGGCATCAGTCATAAGTATGACGTGCTGAGTCAGGCTGTGCAGCATTTCCATGCCACGATGGGACTGACGGCTTCCACCGAGGAGACGATACGTTATTTCGGCGGATATGAGATGGTGGCTGCCATTGGCGCCATGCTCAGGGCGGCTGAGAGACACGTGGCTGTGATGGTGGATGGATTTATCATGTCTGCCTGCGCATTAGCTGCCATACGACTCTATCCTGAGGCGTTTGACTATATGATATTCGGACATGTGGGCGATGAGGGCGGTCATGCGCGTATGTTACACGAGATGGGCGCTCGTCCGTTGTTGAGCCTTGGCTTGCGTCTGGGCGAAGGCACGGGTGCTCTGTGTTCGTATGCCGTAATAGACAGTGCGGTGAGGATGATACGCGAGATGAACAACTTTGACAATGCAAAGATAACGAAATATTTTTAGTTTGCCATGCAGATTAATATCGACCATGCACGATGGTGGGAAACGCCATTGGCTGCATTTATCTTCTTCACGAGGTTGCCTTTCTGGCGACTGCACGAACCTCCACGCCACTGTTACAAACACGTGGTGGAATATTGGCCGCTGACAGGATGGCTGACGGGCGGAATGATGGGACTGGTGTTTTTCCTGGCAAGTCAGCATGTGTCGATGACGCTTGCCGTGCTGTTGGCTGTCGGGGCAAGAATGCTTGTTACGGGGGCTCTTCACGAGGACGGACTGGCTGACTTCTTCGACGGGTTTGGTGGAGGAACGTCGCGCGAGCGCATCTTAGAGATAATGAAAGACTCGCATATAGGCACTTACGGAGTGCTTGGACTCATCGTGTATTTGGCTTTGCTCGTGGCATCGATGACGGATATTCCGGCCGGACTGCTTGCCTTTGTCATGCTGGCTGCCGACCCGTTTTGCAAGATGGTGAGCGGACAGATAATAATGTTCTTGCCATATGCACGCCGTGAGGAAGAGGCAAAGGCGAAGACTGTGTATGTGAAATATAATCTTGCTGCAGGTTTGCGGTTAGCTGTTGCCGGACTGCTGCCGATGGTGATTCTCGGTTATGTCATGGTGACGCAGTTTGGCTATGCGGTATCTACAATTGAGATGCTGGTGATGGCGCCTTGCTTCGTGTTCTACGGCCTTTACATGCTTATGAAAAACAAGTTGCACGGTTATACGGGCGATTGTTGCGGAGCTTTGTTTCTTCTCACCGAACTGTCGTTCTACCTCACCTTCGTACTAATCTATTGACACTTCACCGCTTTGATAGTGAAGTAAATAGTCTGCCAAGAAATGGTTTCTTCATGGCAGAAAAGGAATCGAGATCGTTCTTCGTCTGAGAAGAGGAATCAAGATAGATCTTCACTGGTGAAGACTAAACAACCTTAAGTTTCATCGCTTGAAAAAGTGAAAAGGAATCACTTTTTCAGGTCGATGGGATGGATAAAGATGAATCGTGCTCCATCTGCGTATGAGTTGTCGTGCCATATCTTTCCACCGAGGAGTTCGATTATCTGTCGGCAGATCTGCAGTCCTAATCCAGTGCCTTGCTTAAACTGGTTGAGCTTGACAAATCGCTCGAAGATGCGCTCCGAGTTTTCTTTCTTTATACCGCAACCTTGGTCGGTGACTTCAAACTTGGCTATCTTCACTCCACGGTCGATGGTGAGAGAGATGCAGATTGAGCCTTTGTCGCTGAATTTTATGGAGTTGGTGAGGAGGTTGACGAGCACCTGTCTGAGACGAGCCTCGTCGGTGACAAACTCCACGTCGGCCTTCTCTTTGCAGTTGAAGACGAAGGAGATAGGCTTCTTGCACGTCACCTCAACCGATTCGAGTACCGACTTACAGAGTCGGCTGATGTTGCATGTGTCGAGTTCGAGGCTTATTCTTCCACTTTCTATCTTCGAAAGGTCGAGCACGTCGTTGATGAGGTTGAGCAGGGCGTCGGAGTTTTCGCTGATGATGTTGTTGAAGTGGTTTTTCTCGTCTTCTGTGAATTCCTCTCCCTGCTTGGCGAGGAGATTGGAGAAACCTACGATGGCATTCAGCGGTGTGCGTATCTCGTGGCTCATGTTGGCGAGGAAAGCCGACTTCATGCGGTTGGCGTCCTCCGCCTTGTTTCTTGCCACTTCGAGTTCCTTGCCTTTCTGGATGAGAGCCAGTTTCATCCTGTTGAGCTTTACCACATAGTAGCTCGACACGGTAAAGCCGAGGGCTAGCACGAGGATAATTCCAAGGACGGTGATTATCGACTCGCTGTTGGCCTGGAAGAACGATACTGGGCGATTGATGACGTTGGCTTTCATCGGGATGAGAGCCTCGTCGATATTGAGTTGTTTTATTCTGTTGTAGTCAAACTTGTAACTTGCCGACTGTGCGACGAGCGACTGTTTTCTCTTTGTGACGAGATAGTTGTGGCAGATGTCGGCCAGTCGTTCGCCAGTCTCGTCGAAGTCGGGTATGTAGCCGCCTACAGCCCATCCGTCGAGTCCGATACCCGAGACGGTAAACACGGCGAGCTTTGGATTGGAGTTGCGCAAGTTGTTTGTTGAGCGGCTGAGTGTGAAGCTGTTGTTTTTGTCGAGTCGCCATGAGCCGAGGAGCACTCGTGTCGTGCTTGGCATTTTCCTCAGGATGTTGAGCAGGTTGGTGTATGTCTCTGTACGTCCGTCGAAATAGTCGATGCTGACGTCTTTGTATGCTTTCGCATCCTGTCGTGCAATGGCTTGCAGGGTGATTCCTCCCAGCGAGTTGTCGCTGATGAAGAGCAAGCGACGTGTGTTGGGATAAAATTGTTTTATGGTCTCAAGGTTTTTCTCTACGTCGAAATGTGTCAGTATGCCGCCTACGATGTTGTAGTCGTTGAAGTCTTTGAAGAGGTCTTTCGCGTCAGGCTTCCATGTGGAGAAGTCGGTTTTTTCTCCGGGAATCTGCACAATGTCGGTGCTGCAGGAGCCGATGACCACTGGCACGTCCTTTATTCTTGTGTCGTCGATGGAGAAGAATGTGGAAACGGCTTCACGTCCGGTAAGCACGACTACTGAGGGCTTTTTCTTGGGCGAGTCATATTTCCTGAGCAGTGAGATAAGCAAGTCTTTCCATCCGCCGATGCCGATCATCCCGTTGATGTCCATACTTTCCACGACAACTTGTATGTTAGGGTTTCTTTGGTTTGTTTGCTTGACAAACGACGACAGCTGTCCTACCACATTCGCGTTGTCGGGATTGTATGAGGTGATATATAGAATCTTTTCGGCAGCCATTGCCGTGGTTGCCGAGAAGATGGTCAAAAGCAGTGCGATGACCGTGGTCTTGAAGATATCAATTCCCTTTTTGTATAGAGTCATAAAACGTGTATGGACCGCCGTGAAGACTGTCTGTACGGTCGTTCACGGCGGTTGATGTTTCTTGTTTTTTTAATAATGTCGGCTCCGGCTTTCAGTGCCTCCATGTTGAGCGGGATGAGCGCATGATGCCTTTCGGGCAAGGTCTTGTAGAGAGCTTTCTCCACGCCAGCGTGGCTGATGACCGGGCATACTTTCAGCAGTCCGCCGAGTACGATCATGTTGAACACCTTTCCGTTTTTCATCTCCGCCGCCTTGTCCATGGCGTCGATGCGATAGACGTTGATGTCGCTTCTGGTGGGAGGATTGAAGATGCCGTAGCCGTCGTAGATGAGTATTCCGCCTGGCTTCACCTTTGGCTCGAACTTCTCGAGCGATGGCTGGTTGAGCACCACGGCGACGTCGTAAGTACTGAGTATGGGCGAGGAGATCTGTTCGTCGCTCACGATGACGGTGACGTTAGCCGTTCCGCCACGTTGTTCCGGTCCGTAGGCAGGCATCCATGTCACTTCCTTTCCCTCCATGAGTCCGGAGTAGGCGAGGATCTTGCCCATTGAGAGCACGCCTTGGCCGCCGAATCCTGATATGATTATTTCTTTTTTCATAAACTGATGTTTTGTGAGGAGGGTAGAAGGTGGAAGGTAGAGATATGTTCTACCCGTGGTTTATGGCAGTTCAGTAATCTCTACCCTCTATCTTCCACCTTCTTCCCTCTATTTAATAGTATCTTTCAAATCGCCCTTTGGATAGAACTTGAACATGTGTTCTTTCATCCACTCGTTGGCCTGTACGGGCGAGAGCTTCCATCCGCTGTTGCAGGTGGAGACGATCTCTACGAGCGAGCTGCCTTTGCCTGCCATCGATGCCTCGAAAGCCTTGCGTATGGCTTTCTTCGCTCCGCGTATGGCTGCTACTGACTCCACGCTCTGGCGTGTGACGTAACATGTGCCTTCGAGTTGCACTGCCAGTTCGGTCATCTTCAGCGGATAGCCGTGAAGGTCGGCTTGTCGTCCGTAAGGACATGTGCTGGTCTTTTGTCCTATCAGTGTTGTCGGCGCCATCTGTCCACCGGTCATTCCGTAGATGGCGTTGTTGATGAAGATGATGGTGATGTTCTCGCCACGGTTGAGGGCGTGAATGGTCTCGGCGGCTCCGATACACGCGAGGTCGCCATCGCCTTGGTATGTGAACACGAGACGGTCGGGCCAAAGGCGTTTGATGCCCGTGGCAACGGCTGGTGCACGTCCGTGAGCAGCCTCTTGCCAGTCGATGTCGAGATAGCGGTAGGCGAACACAGCGCAGCCCACTGGGCATACGCCGACGGTCTTTTCCTCCATGCCCATCTCTTCTATTACCTCAGCCACGAGTTTGTGAACCACGCCGTGGCTGCATCCCGGACAGTAGTGCATCGGAACGTTGTTCATCAGTTCAGGCTTTTTGTACACCAGGTTCTCGGGTGCTATGATTTCATTTATATTGGCCATAATTGTCTATAACAGTTTTTGTTTCAGTGCCTCCACAATTTCGTCGGGCTCGGGCACGATGCCGCCCAGACGACCGAAATGCTCTACTCTCTCTTCGCCGTTGACGGCAAGACGCACGTCGTACACCATCTGTCCAGCGTTGATTTCCGCCACGAGTATTCCTTTCTTGCCATGTGCCATTTCCCTTATCTCATTCTTCGGGAACGGCCACAGCGTGATGGGACGGAACAGTCCGACCTTGATGCCCTGCTGGCGTGCTATCTCGATGGCTTTCTGCGCCAGTCGTGCTGCGGAGCCAAAGGCTACGATGATGTAGTCGGCGTCGTCGCACTGCAGCGTCTCATATCTTACTTCGTTTTCTTCTATCTGACGGTATTTCTCCTGCAAGTGGATGTTGTGCTTTTCCATTGCCTCGGGCTTCAGTTCGAGCGAGGTGTGGATGTTGGGCTGGCGGTCTTTGGTGCGTCCGATGGTTGCCCAAGGACACTCGCGTCTGATCTCTTCCTCGGTGCGACGTGGCTTGTATGGTGGCAACACCACCTTTTCCATCATCTGTCCGATGACGCCGTCGCTGAGTATCATTGCTGGGTTGCGGTATTTGAAGGCGAGGTTGAAGGCGAGATCGACAAAGTCTGCCATCTCTTGTACGGAGTTGGGTGCCAGCACGATGACGTTATAGTCGCCATTGCCGCCGCCTTTGGTGGCCTGGATATAGTCGCTCTGCGATGGCTGAATGGTGCCTAATCCCGGACCTCCGCGCTGCACGTTGACCACGACGCCGGGCAGTTCAGAGCCGGCCATGTACGAGATGCACTCCTGCATCAGTGCCACGCCAGGGCTTGACGACGATGTGAATGCTCGCTTGCCTGCTCCAGCCGCACCGTGTACCATGTTGATGGCTGCCACTTCGCTCTCGGCCTGTACGACCACCATGCCGGTGGTTTCCCATGGTTTGTCGAGCGCGAGTGTCTCGATAATCTCACTCTGCGGTGTGATAGGATATCCGAAAAATCCATCTACTCCGCATCTTATTGCTGCACGGGCAATGGCCTCGTTGCCCTTCATCAGTGTTACTTCCTGTTCTGCCATTGTCAGTCCTCCATCTTTTTTCGATATACCGTGATGCAACCGTCGGGACAGACGATGGCACAAGAGGCACATCCGACGCAATTGTCTTGGCTCACCACTTCGACGAATGGATAGCCGCTTTTGTTTACTTTCTTTGCCAGTGCTATGACATTCTGCGGACAGGCTTCCACACAGAGTGAGCAGCCTTTGCAGCGGTCCATGTCAACAACAATGGCACCTTTGATTTTACCCATTTCTTTTTACCTTATTTTTTGTTGTTTAAGGATTGTATGCGTCCTTATGATAATAATTCAATATATCGTCGAGCATGGCTTTTGCCTCTACGGCAGGACTGTCGGGGTCGAGCTCAATGGCTTGTATATAGCTGTTGATGGCTTCTTGCCAGTTGCCCTGCCTACGGTAGTCGTTGCCTTGCTCGTATAGCTCTCTGCTGTTCATTGCTTGACCGCTGTTCTCCCTTGTCTCGGGGAGTTGAGTTCCTTGTTTTTTCTCAGGCACTTTTTACTTGTAGTACTCTTTTTTGCCTGCGGCGAGAGTGTTTTTCATCAGCGAGCAGATGGTCATCGGACCGACGCCTCCTGGGACGGGAGTGATGTAAGAGCAGCGTGGCGCCACCTCGTCGAACTTCACGTCGCCGTTGAGGCGGAATCCGCTCTTGCGGGTAGCGTCAGCCACACGTGTCGTGCCCACATCCACTATCACAGCTCCTTCTTTCACCATGTCGGCTGTCACGAAGTCGGGACGGCCAATGGCTGCGATGATGATGTCGGCCTGGCGACACTCGTCCTTGAGGTTGGCCGAGCGGCTGTGGCATACGGTGACGGTGGAGTCGCCATACTGTTTCTGCATCATCAGCTGTGCCATGGGCTTGCCCACGATGTTGCTTCTGCCGAGGATGACGCATTTCTTTCCGCTGGTCTCAATGCCGTAGCGCTTCAGCAGTGTGATGATGCCGAGTGGTGTGGCTGAGATGAAGCATGGCAGGCCGATGGCCATGCGTCCCACGTTGATGGGGTGGAATCCGTCCACGTCCTTGCGGTAGTCGATGGCTTCGATTATCTTCTGTTCGTCGATATGTTTCGGCAGCGGGAGCTGTACAATGAATCCGTCCACGTCGTCGTCGGCATTGAGCTTTGCCACGCAGTCGAGCAGCTCTTGCTCGGTGATGTCGTCCTCGTATCTGATGAGTGTTGACTTGAATCCGCATGCCTCGCACGCGAGTACCTTGTTCTTAACGTATGTCTCCGAGCCTCCGTCGTGGCCCACGAGCACTGCAGCCAGATGAGGGCGTTTGCCTCCTGCTGCCACTATCTGCTCCACTTCCTGAGCGATTTCCTCCTTTATCTTGGCCGCTGTGGCCTTTCCGTCTATCAGTTGCATAAGCGTGTGTGTATGTATCTCTCTCTCTGTATGTTATTTCATCTTTTGTCTCATGGCGGCCGCCATCTGCATCATCTTCGAGTTGTTCATGCCGGTCACCATCTTCATCATCTTGCGCATCTGGTCAAACTGCTTGAGCAGGCGGTTGACGTCCTGTATGGTTGTGCCCGAGCCTTTGGCAATGCGTGTGCGTCGGCTCTGGTTGATGATTTCGGGATGAGTGCGCTCCTTGGGAGTCATGCTGCTGATGATGGCCTCGATGCTCTTAAAGGCGTTGTCGTCGATGTCCACGTCCTTGATGGCTTTTCCCACTCCGGGAATCATGGCAGCGAGGTCCTTGATGTTGCCCATCTTCTTTATCTGCTGTATCTGGTTCATGAAGTCGTTGAAGTCAAACTTGTTCTTCATGATCTTCTTCTCCAGCTCCTTGGCCTGCTTCTCGTCGTACTGCATCTGTGCGCGTTCCACGAGGCTGACGATGTCGCCCATGCCGAGGATGCGGTCGGCCATTCGGTCGGGATGGAACACGTCTATGGCTTCCATCTTCTCGCCTGTACCTACAAACTTGATAGGCTTGGTGACCACGGTGCGGATGGAAAGGGCTGCACCGCCACGTGTGTCGCCGTCGAGCTTGGTCAGCACCACGCCGTCGAAGTCGAGACGGTCGTTGAATTCCTTTGCTGTGTTCACGGCGTCCTGTCCGGTCATCGAATCCACCACGAAGAGTGTCTCGTTGGGGTTGACGGCTTCTTTCAGCGTGGCTATCTCGTTCATCATCTCCTCGTCCACGGCGAGACGTCCAGCGGTGTCGATGATCACCACGTCGCAGGCCTTGGCCTTGGCTTCGCGTATGGCGTTGTGGGCGATTTCCACCACGTTCTTGTTGTCGGGCTCGCTATATACGGGCACATCCACAGTGGCTCCCACCACGCGCAACTGTTCGATGGCGGCTGGACGATAGACGTCGCACGCCACGAGCATCGGCTTCTTGTGGTTCTTGGTCTTGAGCAGGTTGGCGAGTTTTCCGCTGAAGGTGGTCTTTCCCGAGCCTTGGAGACCCGACATGAGGATTATCGTGGGGCGGCCGTCGAGGTTGACGGGCACTGCCGTTCCACCCATGAGCTGTGCGAGCTCATCGTGTACGATCTTTACCATCAGCTGGCTCGGCTTTACGGCTGTGAGCACGTTCATTCCGAGGGCTTTCTTTTTCACTGTATCGGTGAAGCTTTTCGCCACCTTATAATTCACGTCGGCATCGAGCAATGCCCTTCTCACGTCTTTCAACGTCTCTGCCACGTTGATTTCGGTGATTTTTCCTTCGCCTTTCAGTATTTTGAAAGAGCGTTCAAGTCTGTCGCTTAAGTTTTCAAACATATATGTATTATTTCTTTCTCTTCTATTTTCTGCAAAGATAATGCAGCTTATTTTCTGCAAAGATAATGCAAATCGAGTGCAACACAACAAGCTTGCTTGATTGTTTTGCCGAGATGCAACTTATTTTCTGCAAAGATAATGCAAATCGAGTGCAACACAACAAGCTTGCTTGATTGTTTTGCCGAGATGCAGCTTATTTTCTGCAAAGATACGCATTTTCTACGGAAAAAGAGAATAAACTATCAGTGTTTTATATTATTTTAAAACGTTTTCTCGTGAAATTGCGCACATTGTTTTTTGGTGTGCAGTTTTTCGTTCTTTGCCGGCAAAAACGTGACAAGCGTGACAGCGTGACAAGCGTGACAGCCATTTTTCCCTATCCTCTTTAGGTCAAAATAGCAGCTACATTGTATAATATAGAAGTTTTTTATAATAAAAATTCAAACTATGCAAGTGCGAAAAACCACTGTCACGCCTGTCACGCTGTCACGCCAAGAAGAATGGAGGCTTCTGTCGGCTGTGAAATTTATTCCCATTCCCAAGGCGAAATTTTTCTCTAACTAAAGAAAAAAGTTTCTCTAACTAAAGAAATTTTTCCGCCCTATTTCCCGCTCTATCTATATAATATATGTTAATCGGGGAAAATAAGCCGACGAAACTCTTGGAGAATCAAAGAAAATGTGTTACCTTTGCCGATGTAAAATAAAATCGTAATCCAACAGCATTTGTCCCATCGGACAAAGCGTTTTTTAGCGTGACAATAATTTCTAAAACACAAAAATCATACTTATGGAAGAACTGAAAAACGACAAAATCACCGTGATTATCTCGGCTCACGGGGCTGAATTGCAAAGCATCAAGAGTGCCGAAGGACGTGAATATCTCTGGCAAGGCGACGAAAAATACTGGCCAAGACGCTCGCCGCTGCTTTTCCCGATAGTCTGCGGACTGTGGAACGGGCAGTACAGGGTGGATGGAAAGACTTACGAACTGCCGCGTCACGGATTCGCACGCGACATGGACTTCGACGTGATAGAGAAAACCGAGAGCAGCGTCACCTACGAACTGACCTCAAACGAGGAGACGATGAAGGTGTATCCGTATGAGTTCGGACTCAACGTGTCGTATTTTCTCAACGACGACATGATCAACGTGGTGTGGACAGTAAGAAACATGGGCAAGGAAGAGATGCACTTCCAGATTGGCGGACATCCAGCATTCAACCTGCCTGACGTGGGCGAAGGCGACAAGGTGGAAGGCACGCTGCTCTTCGACAACGAACAGCCGCTGACACGCATCATCGGAAACACCGGAGGATGCATCAAGCCAGAGAGATACGACGTGAAGACCGACCGCCATATATGGGCGTTCGACGAGGAGTCGTTTGCAGACGACGCCGTGATACTCGACAAGTCGCAGGTGGGAATGGCGGTAATTGTAGATAAGGAAGGACGACCGCAGATAGGCCTCTCGTTCGACTGCCCTTGCCTTGGCATCTGGACTCCTTACGGCAAGCACGCACCATTCCTATGCATCGAACCGTGGTATGGCGTACACGACTGGGCTGGCTACGAAGGCGAATTCAAAGACAAGTATCTGATGAACCATCTCCTGCCTGGAGCCACTTTCATGGCCTCTTATGAAATAAAGGTGTTCTAAGGGAAAAGAGGAGAAACAAAACATAAGGAGTTAAGACAAATGCCTGAGCCTTTTAACTCTGCGCTCATGACTATTGGCTTAACTCCTAAACTCCTTAACTTCTAAACTCCTATTTCCCCTTTCTCTTTGGATATTTCCTCGTCCATCCGTCCCATCTGAGACGCATCACGCCGAAGAACGCCTCGCCGAAGATGCCGCCGCTCATCTTGCTCGTGCCTTCGCGGCGATTGACGAAGATGACAGGCACCTCCTTGATCTTGAATCCAATCTTAAAGGCCGTGAACTTCATCTCAATCTGGAATGCGTAACCCTTGAAACGGATCTTGTCCAACTCGAGGGTCTCAAGCACCTCGCGACGATAACACTTGAAACCAGCTGTGGTGTCGTGGACCTTGAAGCCTGTGACGAAACGCACATACTTCGACGCAAAATAGCTCATCAACACACGACCGATGGGCCAGTTCACCACGTTCACACCCGAGACATAGCGCGAACCGATGGCCACATCATAACCCTCGTCATGACATGCAGAATAGAGGCGGGGAAGGTCGGCGGGATCGTGGCTGAAGTCGGCGTCCATCTCAAACACATACTCATAGTCGCGCTCCAAAGCCCAACGGAATCCGGTGATATACGCAGTGCCCAAGCCCAACTTGCCGCTGCGCTCCACCAAAAACAACCTGCCGGCAAACTCCTCAGACATCAGACGCTTCACAATGCCGGCAGTGCCGTCTGGCGAACCGTCGTCGATGATGAGTATGTGAAACGACTTCTCCAAGCCAAACACCGCCCGGATGATCTTCTCGATGTTCTCCTTTTCATTATAAGTGGGTATGATTACTATGCTGTCGCTCATATTCTGTTGATTTTATGATGCAAAAGTAATTCAGATAGTTGGAATATCAAAATAAATCGCACTTTTTTTTGTTTATTTCGACAATAATAAGTAATTTTGCAACAATTTTTATAGAATGACAATAAAAGAATTACAATTACTATACGCCCAGTCGCCTAATGTGGCGGCAATGGCGAAGGCTGTGGGAAGTGTTTCGGTCAAAAACATTTTCCTCGAAGGACTCATGGCTTCTGCCACACCACTCGCGTTTGCAGCCATGGCCACAAAGGTGGGAAAAATCATTCTCTTCGTGCTCAACGATGCCGACGAGGCAGGATATTTCTATCACGACCTCGTACAGATAATGGGAGACAGCAATGCACTCTTCTTCCCATCGTCTTACAGAAGGGCGGTGAAATACGGACAGCGAGACGCGGCAAATGAAATACTGCGCACCGAAGTGCTCACAGCCATCAATGTAGCCACTAACGCAAAAGACAATACACCTCTTTATATAGTGACCCATCCAGAAGCCATAGCCGAACTGGTCATCTCGCGAAAAAAACTCGACGACCGCACCATGACGCTCAGAAACGGCGACACAACAGACGTGACCAGAGTGGTGAAGACACTGCGCGAATACGGATTCTCAGAGGTGGACTATGTCTATGAGCCTGGACAGTTTGCACGCCGAGGCAGCATACTCGACGTGTTCTCATTCTCGTGCGAACTGCCTTTCCGCATCGACTTCTTCGGCGACGAAATCGACTCAATACGCACCTTTGAGGTTGACACACAGCTCTCAAAGGAACGACGCGACACCGTGGAGATCGTACCCGAACTCGCCTCATCAAAAGAGGAAAAAGTGCCCTTGCTCGACTTCTTGCCAGCCCACGCGATGGTCGCCATGCGCGACTGCGCCTTCGTCTGCGACGCCGTAGAGAAGACATACAACGAGGGCTTCTCCTCACAGGCATTGACCGAAAAACTCGAAAGCGCAACCGAGATGCAACGGGAGGAAATCATAGCCGAGATGAAACGCGAGACACAGCTCGTCAGCGGCAACGACTTCAAAAGACGACTCTCAGCATTCCGTACCATAGAGTTCGGACATCGACCCTTGCGAGATGCTAACGCGAAAATATCGTTCGCCATCGTCCCGCAGCCGTTGTTCCACAAAAACTTCGACATGCTCAAAAAGTCGCTCGAAGACTATCAGCTCTCGGGCAACAAAATCTATATCCTTGCCGACAGCCAGAAACAACAGGAACGACTAAGGGAAATACTTGGCGAGGCTTGCTCGTTCACACCCGTAGATAAAACCCTGCACGAGGGCTTCATGGACAAGAGCCTGGGATTGTGCCTCTTTACCGACCATCAGATCTTCGACAGATTCCATAAGTATAACCTACGCTCCGACAAGGCTCGTGGCGGAAAGGTGGCACTCACGCTGAAAGAGATAAAGCAGTTTGAGGTAGGCGACTTCGTCGTTCACGTGGATCACGGAATAGGAAAATTTGGCGGACTGGTGAGAATGCCTCAGGGCGACACGTACCAAGAGATGATAAAAATCATTTATCATAACGGCGACTCTATCTACGTCTCTATACACTCTCTATATAAGGTGGCGAAATATAAGGCTCAGGACAACGGCGAACCGCCACGACTGAGTCATCTCGGCACCGGACAATGGGAGCGGCTCAAGGAACGCACCAAAAAGAAAATCAAGGACATAGCCCGAGACCTGATAAAACTATACTCGAGAAGAAGACATGAAAAAGGATTCGCTTTCAGCCCAGACTCGTTCATGCAACACGAACTCGAGGCAAGCTTCCTCTACGAGGATACGCCAGACCAACTCAGGGCTACAAACGAGGTGAAAGCCGACATGGAAAGCCAGAAACCTATGGACCGACTCGTATGCGGCGACGTCGGATTCGGAAAAACCGAGGTCGCCGTAAGGGCTGCCTTCAAGGCTGCCTGCGACTCAAAGCAGGTGGCTGTGCTCGTGCCCACGACGGTGCTGGCTTACCAGCATTTCCAAACCTTCTCCAAACGTCTGCGCGACCTGCCCGTAAGGGTCGATTATCTCACAAGGGCTAAGACGGCAAAACAGACTAAAGAGTTGCTCGCCGACCTCGCAGAAGGGAAGATAGATATCGTCATCGGTACTCAGAAGATGATAGGCAAAAACGTGAAATTCAACGACTTAGGACTGCTCGTCATCGACGAGGAACAGAAGTTCGGTGTGGCCACAAAAGAGAAACTGCGACAGCTGAAAACCAATGTCGATACCTTGACAATGTCGGCCACACCTATTCCACGCACACTGCAGTTCTCGCTCGTCGGGGCAAGAGACATGAGCGTCATACAGACTCCACCGCCTAACCGTTATCCCATACAGACCGAGATCCACAGCTTCGGACCAGAGATCATCACCGATGCCATCAACTTCGAAATGAGTCGTAACGGACAGGTGTATTTCGTCAACAACAGAATCAACGACCTCACACGCATCGCCGATATGATACGCAAGTATATTCCCGACGTGCGCATCGCCATAGGACACGGACAGATGAAACCCGAGGAACTCGAGAAAATCATACTCGGATTCGCCAACTACGACTACGACGTGCTCCTCTCAACAACTATTGTCGAGAACGGCATCGACATCCCGAATGCAAATACCATCATCATCAACGGCGCACATAACTTCGGACTCAGCGACTTGCACCAGATGAGAGGACGAGTGGGACGAGGAAACAGAAAGGCTTTCTGCTATCTGCTCGCACCGCCATTGTCGGCACTCAACCCCGAATCGAGACGACGTCTTGAGGCTCTCGAAAACTTCAGCGACCTCGGCAGCGGAATAAATATTGCCATGCAGGATCTTGACATTCGAGGAGCCGGCAACCTGTTAGGTGCCGAACAGAGCGGATTCATCTCCGACCTCGGATATGAGACGTATCAAAAGATACTTAACCAAGCCGTCACCGAACTCAAAAACGATGAGTTCGCCGACCTATATAAGGATGAGGTGAAGAAAAACTATCTCGTCGGCGACTATTTCGTCGAAGACTGCTCGCTCGAAAGCGATATAGAGATGTATTTCCCCGACCAATATGTGCCGAGCGACAGCGAACGTATGTTGCTCTATAGGGAACTCGACGGACTGAAAACCGACGACGAACTGAAGACATTCCGAGAAAGGATGATCGACCGATTCGGCAAACTGCCCGACGTGGCTGAAGAACTCATGCAGGTCGTACCGCTCAGACGACTGGGAAAACAATTGGGATGCGAGAAAATCATGCTGAAAAAACAACGCATGGCTCTCTATCTCGTAAGCAACATTAAAAGCGCTTACTACCAGAGCCAGACTTTCGACCTCCTGCTCAACTTTATCACGGCCTATCCACGAAGATGCAACCTCAGGGAGGCTAACGGGAAACGGTCGGTAGTCATCGACCAGGTGAAGTCAGTAGAAGAGGGCGTGGCTATTCTTGAAAAAATAAAGACAATTAATTCTTAAACTCGATATGACGATTTTAATCACCATAATGGCTTATTTCGCCGCCTTGTTCCTCTTTAGCAGAATTGTAGGGGGAAAGGCCGATAACGACACTTTCTTCCGGGGCAACAGAAAGTCGCCTTGGTATATGGTGGCTTTTGGAATGGTGGGCGCTTCTGTTTCAGGAGTGACGTTCGTCTCCGTTCCAGGAATGGTGATGAAAAGCGACATGACATACCTGCAGACTTGCCTCGGATTCATACTCGGATACGCCGTGGTGGCTTTCGTCCTCTTGCCTGTATATTATAGATACAACCTCACGACAATCTATTCTTTCCTCAACAAAAGGTTAGGGGAGGGCGCATACAAGACTGGAGCATGGTTCTTCATATTGTCCAAACTAACAGGCGCTTCCGTCAGATTCTATGTCGTATGCATCATCTTGCAGAAGTTCGTTTTTGACGCCGTCGCCATTCCCTTCTGGATTACGGTGACGGCTATGGTTGCATTGATATGGCTTTATACCAGGCGAGGAGGGATAAAGACGTTGGTGTGGACAGACACTTTCCAGACGCTCTGCATGCTCACGGCTTTGGTCATGATTGTCGTCAACGTGGCTGATGCTCTCGGATTGTCGTTGGCTGACGCCGTAAATGTCGTTTCCGGCAGTTCCATGAGTCGTGTGTTCGTCTTCGACGACATTAACTCGACAAGATATTTCTGGAAACAGTTTCTCAGCGGAATTTTTATCGTAGTGGTGATGACGGGACTCGATCAGGATATGATGCAAAAAAATCTTACTTGCAAGACACTACGTGAAGCGCAGAAAGATATGTGTACATACGGGTTGGCTTTCGTGCCTGTCAACTGGTTGTTCTTGGCCTTGGGCATACTTCTCGTCCAACTGGCAGCGGGCAATGGCTCTACACTGCCGTCCTCGGGCGATGAACTACTTCCAATGTTTGCTGCCACAGGTACGCTCGGCTTTCCTGTCGTCGTCTTCTTCACCATAGGCATTGTCGCTTCGTCGTTCAGCAGCGCCGACTCTGCTCTCACATCGCTCACCACGAGCTTTTGCGTCGATATCATTCGTCGCCCGGCTGATGAGAAGCTTCGGAGGATGGCGCATATGGCTTTGTGCGCCACGTTCATCGTCTTCATCCTCCTTTTCCGCCTGCTCAACAGCACAAGCGTCATCGATGCCATATATATAATGTGTTCTTATACTTACGGCCCGCTACTCGGTCTCTTCACCTTCGCGCTCGTCATGCGCCGACGGCTCGTCGATCGTTGGGTGCCTGTCGTAGCCGTGCTGTCGCCATGTGTCTGCTTCGTCCTCGACTGTCTTACGCAGCGCTTCTTCGACTATCGTTTCGGCTATGAGTTGCTCATGCTCAACGGATTGCTCACTTTCGTCGGACTTTCACTTATTTCACGCTCTCGATATATTCCGAAGGCTGCATGCCGATAGTCTTCTTGAAGGTGGTGGCGAAATATTTCGGATCCTTGAATCCTACTCTGTAGGCAAGCTCGCTGATGCGTATGTCTGGTTCGCTCTTGGCTATGCGGCAGGCTTCCTTCATCCTTATCTCACGGATGAAGAAACTGACGTTCATGCCTGTCATCTCGCGTATCTTGTTATATAGCGACGATGCGCTAAGCCCCATGTCGGACGCAAACGCTTCGCGGTTGTAGTCGCTGTCGTCAAGATGGGTTTGCACCATCGCTACGGCACGCTTTATGAAATCGTTCTCGCTTGAGGCTTTCTCTATGATGTCTTTCTCTTCTGCCTCTGTATCAGGCATTGTCGGCGACTCGGTTCCCCTTATTCTTTGTCGGTTCTCTATCAGGTTGCGTATTCGCAATTGCAAATCTCCCATCTTGAACGGCTTGGATATACAATCGTCGGCTCCTGCAATGAGCGACTTTTTCTTGTCTTCCTCTTCCTGGTCATGTGACGTGAGCAAGATGATGGGAAGATGGCTGTGTTCAGGATTGCTCTTCAGTGTTCTCGTTAGCTGCCATCCGTTCATCACGGGCATGTTAACGTCTGATATGATGATGTCTATGTCGCGTTTCTTCACCACTTCAAGGGCTTTCTCTCCGTTACTGGCGGTGAAGATGTTGTATTTCGTTCGTAGTATTTGCTTCATCAGCAAGAGCAACTCTGCATTGTCGTCAACAAACAGTAGGTTGGAGGAATTTTTATCCAGTATCATGTCGTCGAGTATGTTGTTGCTGTTTATCAACATGTCTTTGGCCTTGAAGTCGATGATATTTGTCATCGGTATCGTTATGCTGTGGCTTTCGTCTATCTCTGACGATGAAAAGGATTCCTTGCCTATAGGAAGGGTGACGTAAAACGTTGTGCCTACGTTTTCTTCGCTTTCATATCTTATGCTTCCGCCTATAAGCTGTACAAGGTCGTGGGTCAACGACAGACCTATGTCCGTGTTTGTCGAACCGTATTTCTTGTAGTCTATGTCATTGTACATCTCAAAAATGTGCTTCTGTCGCTTGGCTGGTATGCCGTCGCCATTGTCCTTGACTATTATCTCTATTCGGTCGTAATGGGTGTTTGTCCTTACTTCTATACTTATCTTTCCGCCTTCTTTTGTCGTGTATTTTACTGAGTTCGACAAAAGGTTGAACACTATCTTGTCTATCTTGTCCGTATCTATCCAACCCATCATACTTTCCGGATAACATGTAATCTCAAACTCCAGACCCTTTCGTTTCACTAATGGGATTACACTTCGGGCCGTCTCGCGTATGTAGGACATCACGTCCCCGTTACTTACTTGAAGACGCAGCCTGTCGTCGGTCGATTTGCTCTTCTCGTTGAGCTGACCAAGAAGTCTCATCGTACGTTGGATATTTAAAGACATCAGCTCATATTCCAACTCGTTCTTCGGCTCTTTCTCGCGCAGATGATCTACCGATGCTGATAATATCGTCATCGGAGTGAGCAACTCGTGCGAGATTTGAGTGAACAATTTGTTCATCTTCACCTTGTCTGCAAGGCGGTTATTGCGTATGTATAAATGGCGAATTACCAATATCGATAATACTAATGCCGCTATCAGGATAATAATGTATATGTTGTCTGTGCTCATATTATTCAAAATTTTGCTGCGAAGTTACTCCTTTTTCTCGAATTTTAGTTCGTTTTTTATGAAAAAATCGCCCTTTGTTATCATTTTTGGTTTGAAATATGTTGTTTTTGGTTCAAATTACGTGAATTTCACGCATTTTAAACTTATTTTACTTAATATTGAACCGCTATTTGATTTTTTTGCGTTACCTTTGCAGTGCAAATACAAAAAGAGTTTTGTAACATAGTACGTATTCTAATAAAAATACAAAATGGTTAAGGTTTATGGTTGATTAATTTAGTTTTTTTGAAGGAGCTTCACTGTGAAGTGAGGTTCCTTTTTTTATATACTCATTTATTTTTGTCTTCCTTCTTCCTTTCCATTCTATTAATAATAATAACAAACTAACATTTACTTTACGGATATGAACACAATTGTCTTTGATTTCGACGGAACATTGGCCGATACAAGAAACCTAATCGTTTCTACCATGCAACAAACTATCGCTCAACTTGGCTTACCTGCCAAGACTGAACTCGAGTGCATAAAAATGATTGGATTGCCTCTTCGGCAGTCTTTCGCCCAGCTCTTGTCTGTCGATGATGAACAAGCTGCTCTTTGCGAAAACTTGTATAAGAATCTTTTTGTAAAAAATTACAAACCAGGAATAGTTGTTCTTTTTCCTGACGTTGAAGATACTCTTGCCGAAATGAGAGCCATGGGGTGTGTCTTGGCTGTCGCCAGTAGTCGTGGACATGATTCTCTCGATACCCTTCTCGACATGTTGAACATAAGGCGATTCTTTTCTTATGTCGTCACTTCAGAGGATGTTCCCAATGCGAAACCTGCACCTGACATGGTTAATCTCATACTCGACTATACAGAAGATATACCAGAGAATGTGCTTGTCGTGGGTGATACTGCTTATGATGTAAATATGGGATTTTCTGCCGGCGTTAAAACTTGTGCCGTTACTTATGGGAATGGTGCCATTGGCGAACTTGCTCATGCCGATTTCATAATTCATAATTTCAAAACACTTTTGGATATTATCTAATGCTTATCGAGCAATATCTCTTGCGTCCTTCATTACACCTTATTATATTATAGGAATATATATGAATACTTTGTTCATGATAATTCTATTTTCTATAAAAAAATAAATCATGTATGATTGTTAATATAAGCAAATATAAATTATAGGTATTTATAGTAATTGTTAAATAGTGTAATAATTCGGAAAATAATTGCCGAAATGTTTGGAGCGTATTGATTTTTGCCGTACCTTTGCACTCGCTTTTGAGAACAACGCTTCTCTTGAGCGGCTATAAGAAGAGTTCTTTGAAAGATTTACATAACAGAGAAGTAGTAGTACAAGAAGCAATCGAGAAATCGATTGGGTAAACGAACCGTCAATTTGAAAAGATTGAGAATAGGTTTCTTTAGACTTGA
>NZ_NPJG01000014.1 GCF_002251245.1 Prevotella sp. P5-92 | reverse complement strand
TTTTGGGGAATACTATGTTTTATTATTGGTTATGTGGGGCGTGGTTAGGTGGTTAGTTGTTGTAGGTTTTCTTCTTCGCCTACGATCCATACTACGTCGCCCTTTTGGAATTTCCTTGAGGGAGGGATGGGGGAGAGGCGTTCTTTGCCTTCTTCCAATCCCACTACCATGCAATGATAATGGTCGCCGATGCCACTGTCTTTTAGGCGGACGTTGAGTAGTGGAGAGCTGCCGTTGATGACTAACTGACGGAGCTTCATCTCTCGACGCTCGGCATACTCGTCGGCAACAACCGACGAACGCATTGCCTCGGCAAGTTTCGATAGCTGACTGTCGTCACCAATCACCTGCAGACGGTCGGCGGGGAAGATCTGCTCGTCAGCATCGGGGATGTTGATGTAATGATTGGCACGGATGATGCTACACACGTGTACACCAAAACGCTGGCGTAGCTCGAGCTGCTTGAGGCTATGACCAGCCCAACTGGAATCAGTGGGAACGTCGATGATACTGATGTGAATGTTACGATCAAGCAGATGGCCAGCATAGAGAGGACGCTTGCGTCCGCGTAGCTGCGCCTCAATGTCGCGTGAACGAAGGTTCTGCAGAAACATACGCTCGAGACGTATGGAGCTATGCTTCAACCACCGTGACAACACAAACAACACAATCACAGCCACAGCGATGGCAATGACCAGTGCGTGGGCAAAATGACCAAGATAGTTAACAATATAAAATATGAATGAACAAGCTATGACCACCCTAACGAGAATGGTGAACAACAAAGGCAGATGATTGAGACGGCTCTCAGCCCAGAGAGCCTTGAACTCCTCGCTATGATTCTTCTTTACCACCATCGCCCTAAGGAAAGGCGACATGGCGATAATGGTGAGGGAGCCACAGATGAGGTTGGCCGCTACTGGCCATGCTGGTAAGAGATGACGCACGATGGGGAGGAAGAACATCAGCATCAGCGCTGTGACGGTGACGGAAAGGATGGAATAGATGACCGTATTGAGAGTCATCTGAAGGAGAAGGGAGCGCCAGTAGTTGCTCGAGCCCTTGCCTGAAGGGAGTCCGAGGGTGATATTGTTGAAGAAACGAATGGCACGCTTAGGCAACCGACGCTCAAGAAGCGCATAGCACGGTTCGGCGGCACGAATCATATAAGGTGTAAGGAATGTGGTGATGACCGAGACGGTGACGACGACAGGATAGAGAAAGTCGGCGATGACGCCAAGTGACAGTCCTAACGAAGCGATGATAAAGGCGAACTCACCAATCTGCGCCATGGAGAAGCCACATTTCATTGCCGTCTTCAGGGTCTGTCCGCTGAGCAGATAGCCGAGAGAACCGAAGAGTGCCTGTCCGGCGAGTATGGTGACGACGACAACGGCGATAGGCATGGCATAGCCAATGAGTATGTCAGGATCGACGAGCATGCCTACAGAGACGAAGAATATGGCACCGAAGAGGTTCTTTACGGGTTCGACGACACGTATGATCTTCTCCGCCTCGATGGTCTCGGCAAGTATGCTACCCATGACAAACGCTCCGAAGGCACTGCTGAAGCCGACCTGTGTTGACACCACCGCCATGAAGCAACACAGTCCGAGCGACACCACGAGGAGTGTCTCCTCGTTGATGATGCTCCTCATGCGTCGTAAGAAGATAGGGATGAGAGAGATGCCCACAACAAACCACAAGATAAGGAAGAAAGCGATGCGCATGACGCTGCCCAGCATCTCGCCGCCGTCGGGGTTGCTGCCTTGCGCCACCGACGATAGCATTACCATCATCACGATGGCAAGTATGTCCTCAAGGATGAGCACGCTCATGACAAGTCCCGCAAACTGCTGTTGTCTCAGTCCCATATCGTCGAAAGCCTTATAGATGATAGTCGTTGACGACATGGCAAGCATACCAGCGAGGAAGATACAGTTCATCTCGCTCCACCCGAAAGACTGTCCGACGGTGAATCCGAGCAGCATCATACAGAAGATGATGGTCATGGCAGCGATGACTGGTGCCGCTCCCATCTTCAGAATCTTTTTGAAGGAGAAGTCGAGTCCGAGAGAGAAGAGTAGGAAGATAACTCCGATGTCGGCCCATGTCTGTACGTCAGCCTTATCCATCACCGACATGGTGTAAGGCATGTGAGGACTGACAACGAAACCAGCCACTATATATCCCAATACGAGAGGCTGTTTAAGTTTTTTGAACAATAGTGTTACTATGCCTGCGACAACAAGGATCAGTGCGAGGTCTTTTACAAGAGGAGGTAGTTCAGCCATATCAATAATCAATTTGGATGTTAGGGAATATACCACACCTTACCGTCATCAATGCAACCGCACAGCACAAGTACCGCAGCACTTTATCGATGTTGCAGCACTTTATCAGTACCGCAACACTTTATCGATGTTGCAGCGCTTTATCGATACCTATTGACGGCATCAATACCACTGCACGGCATTGCTATAGCTGCTACGCTTGTCGTATTTAAGAGCATCGGTGAGGGTGGCAGCATTGCAACGGAAGGAGAAGTTGTAGCTTGTGTAAGGCGCGAGCACCACCGAGCACGACATATTGAAGCAGTGGAGGTCGCGTCCGAGCGACGCTGTGGTCATCGATATCTTATGATTCTCGAAGTCATATCCTGAAGAGAAGCTGATGTTCCATCCGTCGCTTATTCGCACGTTGCCGCTCACGTTGAGTGTCTGCGAGAAGCTGTAAGGATAGCGCATCTTGTCGTAGTCGAAGTCGCCTGAAGTATTCTCGCGCATGGTGATACCATAACCGAAGCTGAGCGACCATGGCATAGAGAACTTCATGTATCCGTCGTCGTCGGTCTCAGCCTTGCCAGCGTTTTCCTTTCGTGCTCCGTGTTGTCCTTTCTGCATGGTGTCGTCCTCGTTAGTCTCACGGTTGAAGTCATCCTCTTCGTCCTCGTCGTCGAGATCGTCACGGTTCCTCTTGTTTTTGTCGTTTTTCTCCACCTTCTCGCCTTTGAGCCACTTAATGAAATTGCCGACCTTAGTATTGTCGAGCGTGTAAGAAAGGTTTTGCGAGATGCCCTGGAATCGTCCGAACTTACCCTGGCTATAGAGCGTGGTATGTTCTGAGAGGCGTGGATTGCCTTTCTCGTCGAGTTCGTAGGCGTAGGTGGCGAACACCGCGTTGAGGTTGAGCGTATAGCTCTTGGTGAGTTTCAGACGGAGACGTGTGCTGAGGTCAGACCATGGGCGAATGTCGGTAGCCATGTTATAAGACATCGACGCTCCGAGTTCGTCGATGATGCTGATTTTCTTGAATCCCGTAGTGTCGGCATCAGACTTTATCTTCATCTCGATGTTGTTAGAGATATCCATCGAGATGCTACCCGTCTTACCCTTTCCCGGCACGCCGTATAGTCCGCCGGAGTAAGGAGAGTATTCGACGAGTGTCACGTTGCCCTCAGCATCGGTACGCTGGTAAGAGTCGTAGTAGCCATAGCGTGACGAGCTGAAGTCAGGAGCATAGTTAAAAGACACCTGTGGAGTGAAGACATGTCTTATGGCCTGTATCTTGTCGCCAAAGATTTTCTTTGATGGGATGAAGAATCCGTAGAGCTTTGTTGAAGCGCTGACGCTCATCGTCCAGTCGTAGATATTGTAGAAGCCGTCGATGGTGTCGTTGACCTCCGTCTGTCGTACCTCATCCCACGACTTCTTCACCTTGTTGGTGTACATACGGTCGGTGAAGTTAAGCGACGGATTGATGTTCAGATAGCCGAAGAGCGTGAAGTTTCCGCTGATGGGTATAGAGTGTCGCATACCGTTTCGCCAGTCTCTTGTAAGACTTGAGTGAAGCAGCTTATCTTCCTTAGTATTAATAGAGTTAGATAGTTGTCCGGTGTAAGACATAGAGATCTTCTCGTACCACTTTTCCTTTCCAGCCGCCTTTTTTCTTTTGAAGGGATAGAAGCGGCTGACAGAGATGTTAAGGTCAGGGAGAGTCATCGAGATGGTAGAGTCTTTCATGTTCTGACTGAGGTTCATTGTAGATGAAAGAGTGAGACCGATGCTCGAGAAGGTGTTTGTCATCGAGACAGACGATGTACGAGTGGTCTGAGCATAGCTCTGCGGGTTGTACATCGATGTGAGGTTGTTTTTCTCGTAACTGCTGGTGGCGAAGTTGACGCTGGCCGAGATGGTGCGGAAGGGGTTAGCCTTGGCATCCTGTCTGTGGCTCCACTGAATCTTGAAGCTCGTCTGCTTCATGTAGTCGGGCATGTTTTTCTCGCCATTGATAGTATTCTGATAGCTTGCGAAGAAGCTGCCGCTATATCTATAACGTTTGCGGTAGTTAGACGCCGCCGACAATCCCCACGAGCCCTTGGTATAGATCTCGCCGAGCACTTTGAGGTCCATCTTGTCGCTGATGGCGAAGTAATAACCGCCGTCGCGAAGATAGAATCCGCGTTCGGTCTCGTCGCCATAGGTAGGCATGATGAGTCCGCTGGAGTAGCTCTTGGTGAAAGGGAAGAAGCCGTATGGTACGGCGAAGGGCAGAGGCACGTCGGCCACGACGAGATAAGCAGGTCCGAAGACGGCGTCTTTACCTGGTCGCACTTTTCCTCGCGAGAGAGCAAGATAAAAGTCGGGATGCGGATGGTCGCAGGTGGTGTATTTACCGTGTTTGATAAACATCTCACCCTTGTCGTTACGTTTAGATATCTCGCTGGTGAGGAAACCCTCGTCCTGTTGAGTATATACGCCCGAGATGAGACCCTTTTTTGTCTTGAAGTTAAAAGCCATGGTGTCGCTCTCGTAGGTGTCGCTACCCATGACGAATACCGGTGTACCGAAGACATTGCCAGTAGTGTCCTTAGAGCCAGTGGCATGCACGAGGCTGCTGTCGAGATTCATGTATATCTTGTCGCTCTTGAGGTCCATGTCCTGATACTTCACGCTCGAGTTACCGTAGAGGTGAGCCAAGCCCGTTGCCCCTTCGTATGTGAGCGAGTCCTCGGCTTCATATTCCACGGGCGAGTCGATGCCGTTCTTACGTTTTCTGTTGATGCTGTCGAGGGCCAACGAGTCGTCGATAGCCTTATTATGATGATAAATAGCCAACTCGAGCGAGTCCATCAGTGTAGTGTCAGGACCCGCAGTCAAGGCGCTGTCAACAGTAGTGTTTAACCTATTGCCTACGAATGTGTCTCGAGGTACAGAGTCGGTCTTGAGTCCGATGCTGTCTATGTCGTTTGCCTTTTTGCCTTTAGTGTAATGTTTAGGCATTGAAGCCCAAATGAATACGAAGGCAAAGAGCAAGATGAATGTCAATGTCTTTTTTCTCACGCTGCAAAATTACTGCAAAAAATGCTAATATCGTTATCCCTTTATTTATTTTACAATAAATTAACAACTCACTCAAACATCTCCGCCCACTGCATGAAACGGGCTACGGTGGATGGTCCAAACTTTTCGAGGCTTTTGGCGGTTTGTTCTACGGTGCGTCGCCTTTCGGGATGCGACTTGGAGAAGAACTTGTCGGCATAGCACACTATCTGTTCCTCGATGGTCTCGGGACAATAGTCGCCGGGAGGCAGAGGCAGGTTGCGGTCGATGATCTGTTGTCGTGTGATGCCCGTCCCCGTATGTCGTTCGCACACCCGTGCCAACTCAGGCAATCCCTCGTTGCGCAACATCCTTCCCCCGTTGATGCCATGAAGGATGTAAGGGTCGGTGCCATGGCAGTGTATGGAAGGTGCGTCGGTACGGCAGATGCCAATGTCGTGAAGCATGGCAGCCTCGTGAACGAACTGTGCGTCGGCCCCCAGTTCAGGATGCCGACGCACTATGTCGATAGCTTTCTCAGCGACGTCTGAGCTATGCTTTAACAGCAGCTGCTTAAGTTCGTCGTTCTGAGGATAATACTTGTCGATGATGTCTTTATAAATCATTCTTTCGATAGAGTCATTATCTTATTCTTTTACCTCTCTTTCTATCCAAGCCAAGGTATCGCCGCGGCGCACTTTTCCGCCCTGTTTTACAGCCACGTCAACAAGTTTACCGCCGAGGGCAGAAGGTATTTCGACAATCTCGCCCCAGTTAGCCTGGATATAACAGAACGTGTCGCCTTCGGCATATTTCTGTCCGACGAACGGTTCGAGACACTTGTTGACGCCCTCGCCAGCAAACTGGAAATACACCTGTCCGGCCACGGGAGCCACGATAGCGTCGGCCTTGGCGTGCTTGAAGGCAGCAATCTGCTCTGGAGAAAGTGTTGCTCCGAGTTTGGCGTCCTTAGCCTTCTGTATGTCGGCGAGGAGATTCTTCTTAGCCTGTCCGTTCTTGAAGTTACGGTACTGTTCGGGGTGCATTGCCAGTTCGAAGAGTTCCTCGTCGTCAGGTCCTGCTTCCCATCCATTGTCAGCCATCTCCTTTCTGAAGTCGTCGAGTGCGTTTGGAATGAGAGTGTGAGGGTCGTCGTTGGTGAATGTGCGTCCCTGTTTCTCTGCCAAGGCGACGAGTTCTGGGTCGATAGCACCTGGCACCTTTCCGCTCTTGCCGAGGATCATTCCCCACATCGAGTCGTCCATCATCACGAATCGACCCTTGCCCTGTTCGATGGTGAGAAGGTTCATGAGTGCGATGTTCTTCACATACTGCGAGAACGGTGTGACGAGAGGAGGATAACCCACTCGTGGCCAGACGTATGCCACCTCGTCGAAGAGTTTTACGAGCATGTCGTCGATGCTCAGTTCGTCGATGCCCTTAGCCTTACGCAGTTTGTTGATGATGGCGTGAATACCGCCGAGGTCGCTCATCATTGAGCCCATCATGCCGCCTGGCAGACCGCATCCCAACAGAAGCGACGACATGTGTTTGTTTTGCGGATTGATGAAATATCCGAGCCAGTCGTCAATAAACTCCTGAGTGAGCGAGCGGGCGTGCATATAAGCGTTCATGTTTATGTCAGCCACCTCGAAGCCCTCGTTCTTGAGCATGCTCTGAACGGAGATGATGTCTGGATGGACCTTACCCCAGCTGAGCGGTTCGATGGCCGTGTCGATGATGTCGGCACCATTGTTACACACCTCAAGAATGGAAGCCATGGAAAGCCCCGGCCCAGAGTGTCCGTGATACTGTATGATGACGTCAGGATGCTTCGACTTAATCATACCCGTCAGCTTGCCGAGCATGGCCGGCTGTCCTATTCCCGCCATGTCCTTGAGACAGATCTCGGGAGCACCGGCAGCGATGAGCTGGTCGGCTATCTCGCTATAGTATTCGGCTGTATGTATTGGCGAGTTGGTTATGCAGAGCGTGGCCTGCGGTGTCATTCCCGCCTCGGCGGCCCATTTGATGCTTGGTATGATATTGCGCACGTCGTTGAGTCCGCAGAAGATACGTGGAATATCGACACCCTGAGCGTGCTTCACCTTATACATCAGTTGGCGGACGTCGTCAGGCACGGGATACATGCGTAAGGCGTTGAGTCCACGGTCGAGCATGTGGGTCTTTATTCCCACCTCGTTGAATGGTTTGCAGAAAGCCCTTACGGCATTGTTAGGGTTTTCACCTGCCATGAGGTTCACCTGTTCAAAAGCGCCTCCGTTGGTCTCCACACGGGCAAAACATCCCATGTCGATGATGGCAGGAGCGATGCGTTCGAGTTGGTCTTTGCGTGGTTGGAACTTTCCAGAAGACTGCCACATGTCTCGATAGACGAGACTGAATTGAATTTTCTTTTTCATAATGATAATGTTTAAGTGTGACAATACTGAATTGTCGCTGCAAAAGTAATGATATTTTTCTCATGTGCCAAACACTTTCGCAATTATTTTCACAAAGAGAGCACACTTTTTAACTAAGTTAACACATCATCCGAACAAAGCCCTCAGCGCTTCCTCCACCTTACGCACGGGATGAAGTCTGATGGAGAGATTCTTGTCGGCTAACGACGAGTAGTTATATCGCGGAACTATCATGTCGGTAAAGCCGAGTTTCTCAGCCTCCTGCACACGCTGTTCGATGCGGTTGACGGGTCTTACCTCGCCGCTCAGTCCCACCTCGCCAGCCATGCACCATCCCGGTTCGATGGCAGTATCCACATTGCTCGACAAGACGGCGGCGATGACGCTGAGGTCCATGGCGAGGTCGGTGACGCGCAGCCCGCCGGCAATATTCAGGAAGACGTCTTTCTGCATTAGTTTAAAGCCCACGCGCTTCTCAAGCACGGCGAGGAGCATGTTCAGGCGACGCTGGTCGAAGCCTGTGGCCTGACGCTGTGGAGTGCCGTAGGCAGCGGTGGAGACGAGTGCCTGTGTCTCTACGAGGAACGGTCGCACGCCCTCGATGGCAGAGCTGATGGCGATGCCGCTGAGCCCCTCGTGCTCCTGGTTGAGGAGCAGTTCAGAAGGGTTGCTCACCTGACGGAGTCCAGTCTGTTGCATCTCGTAGATGCCCAGTTCGGAGGTGCTGCCGAAGCGGTTTTTTATGCTTCTCAGTATGCGGTACATATAATGCTGGTCGCCCTCAAACTGTATGACCGTATCGACGATATGTTCGAGTATCTTCGGTCCTGCCAGAGTGCCCTCCTTGGTGATATGTCCGATGAGCACCACAGGCACGCCGCTGGTCTTGGCGAAGCGGAGTAGGGCAGAGGCACACTCCCTCACCTGGGTGACGCTGCCTGGACTGGTGTCCACGTCGTCGGTGGCGATGGTCTGTATAGAGTCGATGATCACTATGTCGGGTTTCACCTCTTTTATATGTGTAAAGATGTTTGCAAGGTCGGTCTCACAGAGGATATGAACATTGTCGTTCTCCTCGTGTGGAATGCGGTTGGCACGCATCTTCAGCTGATGAGCACTCTCCTCGCCGCTGACATACAGTATCTGGCGGTCGTTCATCCTGAGGATGGTCTGCAGCGTCAGCGTGCTCTTGCCTATGCCCGGTTCGCCGCCGAGGAGCACTATCGAGCCAGGCACGAGACCACCGCCGAGCACACGGTTGAGCTCGTCGTCGTGAAGGTCGATGCGCGGTTCGTCCTTCGAGCTTATCTCGCGCAGCAGCAGCGTGCGGTTGCGCTCGCTCCTCATTCCCCTTCCTAATTCGCCCGCCTTGGCAGAAGCCGTAGCTGCCTGATGAGCCTTTGACGCGGCGGTGTCAGAGGCGATGCGCAGTTCCTTGAAAGTGTTCCACTGGCCGCAGCTGGGACATTTCCCAATCCACTTTGCCGATTCCTGTCCGCAGTTGCTGCAGACGTATGCTATCTTGTCTTTTGCCATTGTTTAGTGAAAATTATGGCACAAAAGTACCAAATATTTTCGTAATGACGAAATTTATTCGTAATTTTGCACCCAAAATAGACAAAAAAGATATGAAGAAGCTCATTTATCTTGTTTTCTTCGCTGCAATAGTGGCTGCATGCGGACAGTCGTACGAAGAGACAAAGCGCATCACGAGGCTCGAACGCCAACGTCTTGCCCGTGAGGATTCGGCGGCACTGAAGGTGGCGGTGATACCCACCCTCGACTGCCTTCCCTTTTTCGTGGCGAGACACTACAACCTGTTTGACTCCCTCGGAGCCGACATACGTCTGAAAGCCTTCTCGTCGCATATCGACTGCGACACGGCCATCCTCTTCGACCGCGTGGAGGTGGCGGCCAGCGACCTGGTGAGGGCCGAGCGCATGAAAGACAAGGGCAAGAAGCTGCACTATCTCACCGCCACCGACGGCTACTGGCTGCTCATCACCAACCGCAACTCGCGTATCAAGGAGCTGAAGCACCTCGCCGACAAGATGATGGCGATGACACGCTATTCAGTCACCGACATGCTCGGCGACCATGCCGTGGATAGCGCAAAGCTCGACCACGAGAAGGTGTTTCGTGTACAGATAAACGACGTGAGGATACGCCTTCGCATGCTTCAGAACAACGAGATGGACGCCCTCTTCCTCACCGAGCCACAAGCCACCGAAGCCTTAGCCGGCCGCCACAAGACCATCATGGACTCGCGCAAGCTCGACTGGAAGATGGGAGTGATCGTCGCCAGGGAGTTTGAGAAGAACGACACCGCCCGACAGCGACAGCTGAAAGCCCTCGAACAGGCATACGACGCTGCCTGCGACTCCATCAACAAATACGGTGTGGCCCACTACAGCCAACTCGTGGCACGACTCTTCGACGTGAAGGAAGCCACCGCCGACTCTATCCGTAACTACAAATACCATCACTATATCGAGCCTCGTGAAAAAGATATCGAAAGAGCAAGGATGTGGTTGAAGAAAAAACAGTAACGAATACTTATGACCAAGTGTGATTTTGAACTTCTCAATGCGTCTAATATATTAGACTATCTAAAACAAGGGAATCTGAAGAATGCAGTGCGGTTACTTGAATTAACCACGGAAAAGTTTCCCAACAAGTGTCTTGCCGAAGAGATAAATACCTTGCGGGAAGACCTTAACAGAATAGTCACATACTGGAGACAAGACGCGAAAGACCCGTTGCTGCAGCAGTTTTTGGATGAGATAAAACGACACATCTTCGACCTCTACATGGATAGCGTCACACTATACTTGAACGAAGCCGACTCAGGGTTCCTCAACGAGATGAAGAAGAAAGCCAACAAGAAAGGCGACTCGTGGGAATGGGAAGAGGTGAGACGCAAACTCGAGAACTACGTCAGCGAAGAGGCACTCGCCTCGCTCGGCATCGACGACGACACCGACAGATACTACCGCATCTACGACGACCACATGGAGTATCTGCAACGGCTGTTCTACCATCTCGCCACCATGGGACAACTAAAGAACAGAGAGGTGGAAAGCATCAAACAACTGCTGCTCACCCCTACCGTGGATAGCGTTGACCAACAGGTGATAGTGACGGCGCTGACGCTGACGGGATTAAGGACTTTCGACATAAGAAAATTTGACATCCTCGCGCATACCGTCCTCTACTCAGAAGACGTAAGGGTGAAGGAGCGTGCCCTCGTGGGCTTCGTCTTCAGCATGGGAACAGACATGCAACTCATCTTCCCCGAATATCAGACTATCTTCGACAGCGTGATGGACCACGAGGAGCTGCGCGACGAGGTGTTGGAGATGCAGATGCAGGTGATATACTCTATGAACGCCAAGGCAGACTCGCGTACCCTCAGAGAGGAGATTATGCCGGAAATGATGAAAAACATGCCATTCAAATACAAGAACGGCAAGATAGAGGAGAAGGAAGAAGACCCTATGGACGACATCCTCGGCAACGACAAGACGGAGAAGATAGAAGAGAAGATGCACATCATGATTGATAGAATGAACGACATGCGCAACAAAGGGGCAGACCTGTTCTTTTCAGACTTCGCACAGGTGAAAGACTACCCGTTCTTCTCCGAGATGTGCAACTGGTTTCTGCCGTTCAGCATCAACCATAAGGAAGTGAGGAAGGTGGCCACCACGCCAGAGATAAAAAACATCATAGAGCTATTTACAAGGGAGTCAATGACTTGCGACAGCGACAACTACTCCTATGCGTTCGCCTTTGCGCAGGTGGCAAACAAGATACCGACACACATACTGGAAGCCCTTTCTACCGTCCCGACCACGTCGCTCGACGAAGACCTCGCAGCCAGCATAGTGCGTCGCAACTATATCCAGTCGCTCTATCGCTTCTTCAACCTCTTCAAATGGACCAACGGCTATTTCACGCCTTTTTCATACAACAAAGAACGTTATGACACGCCCAAAGAGAAAAGCGAGTGTGTCTTCATGCTCAACCCCCTGTTCGTCAAAGCCCCGTGGTTTGGCGACCTCTATCCGTCGTTCCTGTTGTTTTTCTCAAAGTATTTTAATAAAGACGACAAAGAATGGTTTGATGCAATCACCCGTGTGACCTGGCCAATGGCTCACTCCTTTGAGGGCGAGATGGCTATGGGAGTGTTTCTCCTCAAACTTAATCATCAGGTAAAACAAGCGGAAGAATGTTTCAGACTCGCCTTAAAACATAGACCTAATTCAGCTGTGGCAATGAAAAAACTTGCCTACACACTTAACGGCGTAAATGATGAAGAAGCCTTCCAGCTGCTGATGAATGCACAAGGACTGCAACCCGATAACGAAGCCCTCTGCTTTGACGTAGCCAAAAAAGGCTTCGAAACGGGACATTTCGAAGAGGTCATCCCGCTGCTCTACGAACTCTACTACAAACGTCAGGACGACAGGGAAGTGAAGGAGATGTTAGCGTCCTCGCTGTTGCTGAATGGCCAGATAGACAAGTCGGAAGAGATATTTGACAAGGTGTATGATGAACGTGTTGAGATGAGTGAATACACCGCCTTCTATGTGGCTGCGACGTGGTTGAAGACTGATTCGGTAAGACAGACTCACGAGATGATCAATGAAAAAGACATTGATATTGAATCAGTGTTAACCGCATCAATCTGGGAAAGGCCACAGGGCAAATACCTTCGCAAACTGTTTGATAGTCACGGAATAAGTGTAGAGGAAACCTATTTGCTATTTCATTATTGATAAAAAAAGAAAATGGATTTTAGGGGGAGTAAAGGGAGTGAAGGGATATTTACAAAAACGGTGCAAGCAGATGGGCAAACCATCCCACGAACTTCTTCCACGGACTACGCATCTCGTCCCATACCTCCTCGGTGAGATAGACGCTACGCTTCTTGTCGGCGTCAAACATACGTTCGAGTTCGGCGGTGGTATGGCTGTCGAGGATCACGGCGTTCTCCTCGTAGTCCCAGCGTAGGCTGCGGGCGTTGAGGTTTGCGCTGCCTACGGTGCAGAACTTCCCATCGACCATGATAATCTTCGTATGGTGGAATCCCGGCTGATAGACCCAGATGTCGGCACCTTTCTTCATCAGCTTGTGGGCATTGTAGAAGACGCAGTCGGGCGTCAGCGGTATGTCGCTATGCTGCGAGATCATTATCTCCACCTTCACGCCACGCTTGACGGCATTTTTCAGTGCCCTCTTCAGTTTGCGGTTGAGTGTGAGATAAGGGTTGACGAGTTTTATTGAGTCTTTGGCGGCATCGATGGCACCGAGATAAAAGGAGCGTATGATGTCGGGCGACACATGCGGTTCGCGGTTGATGATGCCGATGAGTTTCTTTCCTGCCGTGGCGGTGGTGTCGCTTTTCAGGTTGTCCATCGTCGCCCTCTGTGAGAAATACTCGCTGCCGCCGATGTCCTCCTTCGTCACCTTTTTCCATATACGCAGGAAGATGCGCTGCAGCTCATCGACGGCACTGCCCTCGATGCGGCAATGCATGTCGCGCCATTCGCCCACCTGTTCCGTACCATTAAGATAATAGTCGGCCACATTCATTCCCCCGGTGAACGCCACGGCCCCGTCGATGACCACAATCTTCCTGTGGTCGCGCGTGAAGACATGGTTGACCCAGGGGAAGCGTATGGGGTCGAACTCGTATATCTCCACTCCCGCCTCGCGCAGGGCGACGAGGTGTTTCTTCTTCAGCGGACGGTTGTTGGAGTCGTTGCCAAAGCCGTCAAACAGCGCCCTCACCTTCACGCCCTCTTTCACCTTTAGTTTCAGTATGTCGAAGAGGCAGGAGGCGATGGAGTCGTTGCGGAAATTGAAATATTCGAGATGCACGTGGTGGCGTGCCTGGCGTATGGCCTCAAACATGTCGTCAAACTTCTGGTATCCGTTCATGAGCAAGGCCACTGAGTTGTCGGCAGTGAATGTCACGCCTTTGTTTTCGAGCACGTGGCGTATGGTAGAGTCGCTTCTTTCCTCGCCACGGGCATGGGTTGTGGCGAGGAGGAGGCAACACAATATTACGATGTTGCGTATCATTTTTTACTTTCTGTGTGACAGTCGGTATTCGATAGGCGACATGCCATATTTCTCCTTGAAGATATTGATGAAATTCTCGGCGGTGACAAAGCCCACGTTGATGGCCAGCTCGCTGAGGTTGATGTTGGTGCGTTCGAGCAGGGTGCAGGCGTGCCTGAGACGTATCTCGCGTACCAGTTCGGCAGGTGTCTTCGATGTGATCAACCTCACCTTCCTGTAGAAAGGCACACGACCCATACCCATGGCAGCCGCCATGCCTTCGAGGTTGATATGTCCGCGGCTCATGTTCTGCAGCACATACTGTTCGATGTTTCTTATCAGCTGCTGGTCCATGTTCTCGTTCATGATGGTGTCGCTGATGGTCTCGCCGCTGTTGTAGAGGTCGAGGTTCTCCTGCAGACGGCGCTGCTCCTCCTGTCTTTCGGCCTCTTCCTGCAGTTTCTTCTCTTCAGCCTTCCTTGCCTCTTCCTGTACGGCGTCGTTCTCCTCTTCTGAGATGTCGCTATAGTCAACGGTGGCCGTGGTCATACTTGAGCTGTAGCCTTCGAGGCGGCGTGTCTCCTCGCCCTCGATGACGTTGCATATACCCTCTGTAGGAGCCAGTCCGAGGAGGCGGTTGAAGCGTGTGGCTGCCTCGTGGAGGTTGAATGGCTTCGAGAGGTAGTCGTCGGCAGAGACGGTGATGTTTCGCTCTGCCATCTCGGCTGCAGAGAGCACTCCGTCGGTCATGAGCACGAAGTTGATGTCGTGGTATGTAGGTTCTGACTTTATCTTGTTGCAGAGTTCGCTACCAGTCATGTCGGGCATCTTCTGTTTTGCCACGACGATGTTTGGATGCAGCACTTCGAGGTCGGCGAGGGCCTTGAGTGTGCTGTTGTAGATATACACATTATATATATCGCCGAGCTTCTGTTTCATAAACTCGAGGAACTCGTTGTTGGTGTCAACGAAGATGATGGTGTATTGCTGTGTGACGAGACCCGTACGACGCGGACTGGCGATGGTGGCGGTGAGCTCGTCGCTGGTGCTTGCCAGGAGGTTTACCTCGCCCTTGTCGTTGAGCTGCAGACGGTCGTTAGCCACGGCGATGGCCTTCGACTCGGGATTTTCGAGATACATCTGCATCTCTGAGATGCGTGTGATGATCTGCAGCATCTGGAAGTGTAGCGAGTTGACCTGTTCCTTGGTCTCGACGTTGTCGGCTTTTTCGGCAATGGTTCCTATGATCGACGCCATGCGTGCCATGGGCTGACGCAGTTCGTCGCTTGCCGCCTTCACCTCGCTGCGCTGCCTGGCCAGTTCGGCGAGCACGGTCTTCTTCTTGTTCCAGAGGTAGTTCATCTGGTTGTATATCAGTCTTGCTATATAGACGATGAAGATGACTATGATGATGTAGGCTATGATCATCCACCACGACATCCACCACGGGTTGGAGATGATGATGTCGAGCTTGCGTTCTTGTTTGCTCACGGCTCCGTCGGCGCTCACCGCCTTGACGTGGAGGGTGTATTTTCCGCTTTCGAGGTTGCGGAAGGTCACTCCGTGGGTCAGTGGGTCGCCATTGCGCCAGTCGTCGTCGCGTCCTTCGAGCCAGTAGGTGAACTGCAGTCGTTCGCTCTGGTTGTAGTTTCCTCCTGCAAACTTTATGGTGAACGTGTTCTGGTCGTCGGTGAGTTCGAGCTGGCTGCTCTCGTTGAGGGCCTGCGGCAGTGGCACGGTGCCGTTATACTCGTGTCCGGTGATGATCTCTGTCTCGCCTATGAAGAGCTGTGTGAGCATCACCCTCGGCAGCGACTTGGTGTTCTCCTTGTCTCGCTGTCTTATCCAGTTCACGCCATAGAGTCCTCCGAGGAGCACGTTGCCGTCTTTCTTTGTGAGGATGGAGCCCATGTTAAACTCGTTGCTCTGCAGACCGTCGCTGATGTCGTAGTTGTAGAGGCTATAGGTGAACGCTCCCTCTTTGCCCACTCTGTCCACCACCACGCGGCAGGCGCCGTTGCTGGTGGTGATCCACATGTTTTTGTTTTTGTCCTCGGTGATACCGCAGATGCAGTTGTTGCAGAGTCCCTCGCTCTCAGTGATGTAGTTCAGCGAGTCGTTGGCGAGGTTGAGCACGTTGACGCCCTCGCGTGTACCCACCCAGATGAGTCCTCGTGTGTCTTGCGTCACGGTGGTGATATAGTCGTTGGTGAAGGTCTTGAGGTTGGTGGAGTTACCGGTGAGTATGGTGCGCTCGGTGGTCGAGAGGTTGAGCACCATGAGTCCTTCGCTTGTGCCTACGAGGAGGTTGTTGTTGTGTCCGTAGTGTAGCGAGGTGATGTTGTTTGTCGATAGTTTGCCGTTCTCCTTGGTATATGTAGAGAAGGTGTTCATCTTCGGGTTATATACCTGCATACCGCCGTTGGTGGCTATCCAGAGGCTACCGGTCTTGTCGGTGCAGAGGGCGTTGATATGGTCGTCGATGATGGTGCGTCCGCTGTCTCTTACGGCAGAGTAGAACGAGGCGTTGCCGTCCAGGATGCGTGTGAGTCCGTTTTGCGGCGAGCCCACCCAGAGACTTCCGTCGGGAGTGGTGGCGAGTGCGCTGACCTTGAGGCTTACGAGGGGTCCGTCATAGCCTATCACGCCTTTGTTGTTTGTACCGAACCATGTCTTCCCGTCTTTGTCTTGTGTCATGGCGGTGATGTCGCCAGAGAAGCTTGTCTCAAACTTATAGATGTCGTTGCCGTAGTATGCCACGCCGGCTTTCTGCGTGCCCACCCACAGCAGGTCGGTGTCGTCAACATACACGCTGAGTATGCCAGCAGGCTCTTCCTCGTTGTGTGCCACGGCGTTGGCGCTCTTTGGCTTCACCTCTTCCACCTCGTGGGTGTTGACATTCATCTTCAGCAGTCCCGAGCGGTCGGTGGCAATCCAGATGTTGCCTTTCCTGTCGCCCGCCATGCCGTTGACGCTGCGGTCGATGCCGTCGCCGGTGAGTCCTATGGCGTCGCCGATGGTGGTGTCCCATTCGTTGGCTTTCTTGTAATACACCATCAGCGTGCCCTGTCCGTAGAGCCAGATGTTATCTACCTGGTCGGCAAAGGCCTTGAGCGACTTGCTCTTTCTGAGTCCTTTGGCGGCAATCTCGTTGGTGGACCATACGGTTGACTGCTGGTTGTTGATGTTACAGCAGATGATGCGTCCGTCGGTATATACCACGAGGGCTCCATCGCGGCATTCGCTGATGGAGCATATCTCGCCCTGCGGTATTCCCTTCACGTCTTCGGTATAGCCAAACTCGTAGAGGAGCTGTGTCTGGGTGTTGTAGCCTAACACGCCACGTCCGGGGATGCTTGCCCAGACGTTTTTCTGCGAGTCGATAAACACCACGTCGGGCTTTCCCTTTATGCCCATCTTTGCCCATATCTGCGACATCTCCCTTCCGAAGCTCTCGGTCTGGGGGTTGTAGATACAAAGTCCCGAGGCGGTCTTTATCCACAGGTTGCCGTCGATGGCTTCCTGTACATTTTCTATATAACTGTCGGGTAGCGACGAACCGTCGAGCGAGTTACACTGGAAGCTCTTGAACGTATATCCGTCGTATCTGTATAGTCCTGCTGGTGTGCCAAACCATACGAATCCCCTTGAGTCTTTCATTATGCAGTTTATCTGACTGCTGTTCAGTCCGTTTCGTGCGTTCAGTGTTTTGAACATATATACTCCCGCCGCTGCCAGTGGCATGGCGAAAAGAATAAAGAGCAGTATTCTGCGTAATGTCTTGCCGTACATCATATATTTTTGTTTGTTGTTATGTTTATTTGTCAACTTGTCAACTTTTCAACTCGTTTACTTGTCAACTTGTCAACTATATCATACAAGAATAGTGATCCACCACTCCGAGGAGATGCCGTTCCTTGTCGGTGACGAGCACTGAGTGTACCTTGTAGCGGTTCATCATCTTCTGTATGTCAGATATCTTTGTCTGTCGTGTCACGGTCTTTGGCGTCACGGTCATGATGTCAGAGACGGTCTTGTTGAAGAACTGTACCTTCCATTTCTCCATGGCGCGTCGTATGTCGCCGTCGGTGATCAGTCCGGCTATGGTGTCGTCGGCGTTCATGGCGATGCCGAGACCGAGCTTTCCCTTGCTGACGAGGATGATGGCCTCGCCGAGATGCATGTCGGGTGTGATCACGGGCAGGTCGTCAGAGCGCATCACGTCTTGTGCCGTGGTGAGCAGTCGCTTGCCAAGTTCGCCGCCGGGGTGGAAATGGGCGAAGTCTTGCGGACGGAAGTTGCGTTTCTCCATCAGTGCCACGGCGAGGGCGTCGCCCATGGCGAGTGTTGCCGTGGTGCTGCTTGTGGGCGCGAGGTTGAGCGGACATGCCTCTTTCTTCACGCTCACGTTGAGGTGGCATGAGGAGTATTTGGCGAGCAGCGACTGTGGGTTGCCGCTCATGCCTATGATGGGTATCTCCATGTGGAGCACCATGGGTATGAAGCGCAGCAGCTCGTCGGTCTGTCCGGAGTTGGAGATGGCGAGCACGACGTCGTCTTTGGTCATCACGCCGAGGTCGCCATGAAACACGTCGAGGGGGTTGATGAAGAACGACGGTGTGCCTGTGCTCGACAGTGTGGCGGCTATCTTTGCGCCAATGTGTCCGCTTTTGCCCACTCCGGTGACTATCACCTTGCCGTGGCATCTGAAGATGAGTTCCACGGCGTCGTCAAACTCCTTGTCTATGTACGGTATAAGGTCGAGTATGGCCTGTGCCTCGTCTTTGAGGCATTGAATGGCATATTCACGTGTTTGCATACGTATCTTAAGGTGTTAGTCGGTTATCAGTTTTCTCACCAAGTCCTCAAGGTCGTCGAGGCGCAGCATGTTGGCGGCGTCGCTGAGACCCTTGTCGGGGTCGGGATGCACCTCAAAGAAGTAGCCGTTGGCACCGAAGGCCTTGGCAGCCATGGCCATCATCGGCACGAAGCGGCGGTCGCCGCCTGTCTTCCCGTCGGCACCGCCTGGGCGCTGCACGCTGTGGGTGCAGTCCATCACCACGGTTGGTGTTATCTCCTTCATGTCGGGAATGTTGCGGAAGTCAACCACGAGGTTGTTATATCCGTAGATGTTTCCTCGCTCGGTGAGCCACACGTCGGCGGCACCGCTCTCGCGTGCTTTCTCCACGGGGTAGCGCATGTCGTTGCCGCTGAGGAACTGCGCCTTCTTCACGTTCACCGTGCGTCCGGTCTTGGCAGCTGCCACCAGCAGGTCGGTCTGTCGGCAGAGGAAGGCGGGTATCTGTATCACGTCCACCACCTGTCCCGTGTGCTCTGCCTGCCAGCTCTCGTGTATGTCGGTCAGCAGCTTCAGTCCGTAGCGGCTCTTTATGTCGGCGAGCATCTCAAGACCCTTGTCGATGCCGGGTCCGCGAAACGAGCGTATGGAGGTGCGGTTGGCCTTGTCGAACGATGCCTTGAAGATGATGTCAACGCCCAGACGGCTGTTGATATCCACCAGCGTTCGCGCCACGGTGTCGAGCAGTTCGGCTGACTCGATGACGCATGGTCCTGCAATTATCTTTGGTTGTGTATTCATTTCTGTCATTAAAAGTGTTTATTTTCGGCTCTTCTGTCCGCATCTTCTTTCTTTCAAAAAGACAGGGGACATACATTATTTAATGTAAACGAATGCAAAGATAATGTCTTTTGACGTAATAGCCAAATATTTCGCTGCAATAACCGTCAATTTTAATTCTTTTAACTGTATTTTTTTGCACATTTAAACTTTTCATCACTACCTTTGCACCATTATGATACAAGAAATGCAAATCAGGGTGCTGCCGCAGATAGCAGCATCCACAGCCACGATAAGGGAATATGTCGCCCGGGAGAAGGGCATCGACAGTCGCACCATACGCGACATCAGGGTAGTGAAACGGAGCATCGACGCACGCCACAGACAGGTGTTCGTCAATCTCTCGCTGCGTGTGTATGTCAACGAGACGCCTGCCGACGAGGGCTTCAGCCGTGTAGATTATCCTGACGTGTCAGAAGCACAACAGGTGGTGGTGGTGGGCGAGGGGCCAGCCGGTCTTTTCGCCGCCCTGCGTCTCATAGAGCTGGGCAAGCGTCCTGTCGTCGTGGAGCGGGGCAAGGACGTGCGCCAACGCAAGCTCGACCTGGCGCAGATATCGAAGAGGCAGAAAGTGGACCCTGAGAGCAACTACTGCTTTGGCGAGGGTGGTGCCGGCGCATACTCTGACGGCAAGCTCTACACCCGCAGCAAGAAGAGGGGAAATGTTGAGAAAATTCTGAATGTATTCTGTCAGCACGGAGCGTCGTTAGACATTCTTTGCGACGCCCATCCGCATATTGGCACCGACAAGCTGCCACGCGTCATCGAGGCCATGCGCAACACTATCATCAACGCCGGCGGCGAGGTGCATCACGAGACGAAGATGACGCGTCTCATCGTCAACGCCGGTGCCGTCGTGGGCATCGAGGCCGTGAGCCTTGCCACAGGTCAGGAAAGGCAGTATCGCGGACCGGTGATACTGGCCACTGGCCATTCGGCTCGCGACGTATATACGTATCTTTATGATGCGAAGATTGAGATCGAGGCAAAGGGAATAGCCGTCGGAGCGCGTCTCGAACACCCCTCGCGACTCATCGACCAGATACAGTATCACAACCGTGAGGGTAGGGGACGTTACCTGCCTGCTGCCGAGTATTCGTTCGTCACCCAGGTAGATGGCCGTGGCGTATATTCGTTCTGCATGTGTCCGGGTGGTTTTATCATACCTGCCGCCACCGACAAGCAGCAGATTGTGGTCAACGGCATGAGTCCAAGCAACCGTGGCGGACAGTGGTCAAACAGTGGTATGGTGGTCGAACTGCGTCCAGAAGATGTTGAGGGCGACAGTCCGCTGAGGATGATGCAATGGCAGCAGCAGGTGGAACGCGACTGCTGGCAACAGGGCAACATGAAGCAGACGGCACCAGCACAGCGCATGGTGGATTTCGTCAACGGCAAACTCAGCTACGACCTCCCCCGCTCGTCTTACTCGCCTGGACTGATCTCCTCGCCGCTCCACTTCTGGCTTCCGTCGCATGTGGGCAAGCGTCTTCGCGAGGGCTTCAAGGATTTCGGACGTAAGAGCCATGGCTTCCTCACCAACGAGGCGGTGGTCATTGCCGTTGAAACAAGAACTTCATCTCCTGTACGCATAGTGCGTGACAATGAGACGCTTATGCACGTCGGCGTAGAGGGACTTTTCCCTTGCGGCGAGGGTGCTGGATATGCCGGCGGAATAGTGTCGGCGGGGGTCGATGGAGAGCGTTGTGCCGAGATGGCGGCAGAGTATCTCAGTAGGCTTTAAATCTTCTTTCGAGGTTGTCTATCAGTCATCTTTGAGACTTCTTTAAATGATGTCTATTAGTCGTCGATAACCTCGGGGTCGGCATAGTCGCGTATCATGTCGCCATAGGCGTTTTTCAGGTCGCCTTGCTGTATGTCGATCACGGTGTTCACGTTGCGTTCGGGGTCGCGTGTGGAGTGTGAAAAGAGCCATTCGTAGGTCTTTGTCATATACAGCACACGTGCCAGTGCGCCGTGCGACGCCCCTTTCCACCAGTCGTACCTCAGCCTCGTGTCGAGTCCTTTCACCTTCAGTCCTTCCACCACGGTCTGCGACTGTCTCACCGACACTGCCCTGTCGGCCGTACCGTGTATTATCCATAGTGGCAGTTGGCCCAGTCCGGTCTGGTCTTTGAGCGAACATCCTCCGCAGAGTGCCATCGCCGCCGCCACCTTCTCGGGATAGGTGCCAGCGAAGTCCATCGTGCCATATCCGCCCAGACTCATACCTATTACATATACGCGTGTGGAGTCCATCTTGTAGTGTTCTTTGGTCCACTCCAGCACGTCGTTCACCTTCTTCGGGTTCCATGCCCCGCCGGGGTTCTGTGGCACGACGACAAGGGCAGGTATCTGCCGTCCCCTAACTATGGCGTCGAGCGGACCGTAGCGACGCGAGCGGTTGAGGTTGCTGCTGCATAGCGACGCGCCGTGGAGGAAGATGATGCATGGCGTCTGTTCCTGTGTGTAGAAATAGTCTTCGGGCGTATAAACCCAGAAGTCATAGCCCCCTGGTATCACCTTGCGGTTGGCATGCAGATAGTCGTACTGCGCAAAGCCTTCTGCTGCAGCAAGACACAACAAAACTGTAAATAATATTCTCCGTATCGTTCCCATAAAGTCAATCAATGTTTTTTGCAAATTATAAATAGTTGTAGATTGATGTCAAATGCAACAATGTCGAGGTCGTCGAATGTTGTCAAATGCAACAATGTCGAAGATGTCAATCTTTGTCAAATGCAACAATGTCGAAGATGTCAATCTTTGTCAAATGCAAAGTTATAACAAAATCCCCAAACCACCCATTTCTTCCACATTTTCTAATATTCTTTAACAAAGGACAAGAAACTCACAACCCACAGTCCACCGCCTC
>NZ_NPJG01000139.1 GCF_002251245.1 Prevotella sp. P5-92 | reverse complement strand
CATTACAGACATTCTCTGTATGCAGGACAGGCATATAAAATGGAAACTTACAATTATCTACCAACATGAATACTTGGTTATTTCAAAGGCAACAACAAGGTAATGGACTTTGTATAGTGCATAGAATCACAGAGGCTTCATATTGCACCTCATGCCTTATGATTACAGCCCAATCACCTACAATACAACAATCAAAGATAGTAGCGTGATTGGGTTTTCGTTTATGACAATTCACATTATTAACCAGGTGGCAACACCATAAACATTGCAAATACAAATGGCAAACAAATCAACAATGACAGTCGAGCCTTTAGAAGGTAAGATTGTATCAGAGATTACTCTTGGCGTTAACGATGACATAGAAGTCATTGATGCCGAAGTTATCGAAGTAGAAGATGAAGATTGGGGCGACAATCACCCTAATTTCATCGAGTCTAACACTCAGGCAATCACGCTTGAAGAGTTGACAACAAAGAACGTAATACCAACGTTCAGCGACAACACTCTTACTCTGTCGCACCAGAACTTTATTGGTGCAGTAGGTAAGATGGCTGAACAAGTATTCGGAGAACTTACACCTGTTGAGATCCGAGTTTCGCATCCAATAATCGGACGCATACCATCGGCTCAGCACAAGAAAGCGAACGAACTTCTTGACGAAGAGAAGACAGTATTCTACCAGCGTATGGCTTGGTGCTGTCGAGTCAAGAATATCACTCGTGAAATCAATGGAC
>NZ_NPJG01000138.1 GCF_002251245.1 Prevotella sp. P5-92 | reverse complement strand
TGCGTGCCCGCGAGGTTGTCAATCAGGTGTATATTGACGAGAAGATAGAGCAGTATATTGCCGACATAGTATTCGCGTCACGTTATCCTGACCGCTACCAGCTTGCCGACCTTAAGGACATGATCACGTTTGGCGGCAGTCCGCGTGCAAGTATCAACTTGGCCAAGGCCGCGCGTGCCTATGCCTTCATCAAGCACCGCGGATATGTAGTGCCAGAGGATGTGAGGGCTGTAGCCTACGATGTGATGCGCCATCGCATTGGCCTTTCCTACGAGGCAGAGGCAAGCAACGTCACCAGCGAGGAGATTATCTCACGCATTATAAACAAGGTGGAGGTGCCATGATGACGGTGCCTGCAAGCGCGGATACCAGGATGGGTGAGCAGTTAGTTATAACACTAAGGAGACAATGTTTTGGAAACATCAGAGATATAAAAGAAGGTCAGAAA
>NZ_NPJG01000137.1 GCF_002251245.1 Prevotella sp. P5-92 | reverse complement strand
TGGCGTGTATAGTCCGCCGTAGAATGGTCGTCGTCTTCGGCTTCTTGTGCTTAGCAACAAATCCGAAGCTGCCATCGTCGAGCATCGTCGCCGTTCCAGCACGGCGAAAGCTCTTTACAGAATTCATATTCTTTAGCTGTGGGTCGAATCTGAATTCTCCCTCGCCAATAGCGGTAGCTTCGCCAAAGAAGCTCACAGCCGTTTCAGTTTTTTTCGTCATAATAATTCAAATGTTTATACGTTTAAAGAAAAAAAAAAAAGGGTTGTATTAGCGACGGCAAAATCGCCGGTCAACTAAAACACCACCTCCTTTGCCGCCAACGAAATGATCTCATCCGCCACGATGTCCTGGTATGTGCGTCCCTCGTGTTCGTGTGTGAAGAAACGGAGTTTCGCCGCCACTGGCGTGCCCTTGGCGATGTTTTTCTTCGCCTCTTCGCCCCACACGGTGGCTACATACGTGTCGGCATAATCGCCGCCGATGTCCTTGATCACCACCTCGCACTTCGTCATCGTGCCGTTCTTACCTTGCAACTGGGTCACCTGTCCCCACTTCTCAATTCTTCCTATTGTCTTCATAATCTTAAATGTTTAAAATGTTTGTAAATGTTTATTGTTTTAAAAAAATCGTAGCAAAACCGCTGCCTTCGCCGTCTTCGCCGTCTTCGTTCCCATTTTCGTTCCCGTTTTCGTTTTCGTTTTCGTTTTCGTTTTCGTTTTCGTTCCCGTTTTCGTTTATATTGTTCCAATAAGTCAAAGATCACCGCCAACCAGATGTGTCATTTTCTGATTGACGGTGCAAAGGTAAGGCAAAAAAATAAGAGCAACCGGCACTGTACTGACCACTGCCATAACCAGTGCCAGTACCGTGCCAGTTGCTCCCATGAGAGTCAACGAGGGGTTAATTGA
>NZ_NPJG01000136.1 GCF_002251245.1 Prevotella sp. P5-92 | reverse complement strand
AAGTCCTGCTTTCAAACACGAGAATCTGTTTTCGAGCGTGTCCATAGCCGGACCACCGTCAATGCTCAGCACGCCCTCCACTAAGTCTTTTATCGCTTTCTGTCTTGTTATTTTTATTTCCATAATACTTACTTTATGTAATACCGCCCGCCGCAATTGGTGGGTAACCGGGGCGGGCGTTGGCGCAATCAACACTTCAACTTGTCAACTCGTCATTTTATTTCCACGCTTACATCCTCCCCACTCTTCATCGCCTCCTCAACACTTCGGTACAACGTCTCGAAATACGTCTTGCTCCTTACCAGGTTGCCGTAGTAGTTCAGCCCCACGAGGATGCAGCCGCGGGTGTCTTCCAGCGAGT
>NZ_NPJG01000135.1 GCF_002251245.1 Prevotella sp. P5-92 | reverse complement strand
CCCCCAATTTGTCACTTTCCTAGGGTGATTGGGGGATTTTTCTTATCATCTACAAAGGTACAAAATTTCTATCACATTGAGTAATAGATAGTTATAAATAATCTTAAAATTTAACGACACTCCCTAATGTAAGTGCCAGATGATACATCTGCGTGTAGTGTGTCTTGAACAGACTTTCAATTTGACTCCGTCCAATTCCTCCTCGCTCGGCAGAGTTGATGCGAACATCACTCTGCGCTCGCTCGTTCGTCATTTCTTTTCGTGTCATACACTTATAATACAGTTCAGACGTAGAAAATGTAAAGCAGAAATGCGATTATTTTCAATTCAAACTCAATTTTTCTATTGTTGGGGCGTTTTTTCAATCAAATCGGGCGAGGATGTGTTGTTTCCCATCCTCGCCCGTCTTGTACAATTGTATCTATTGCCATAGCGGTTCGCTCTCCGTATGTACTCCAAACATATTCATATCTCGCATTACCATTTATGTAGGTTGCAGTTCTTCTTCCAGATAACTATATACATAGCCAGAGGACTGAAAGAAAAGTCCAGTCTTCGGATCATTCAATTTTTCAAACAAATGTGAGGTATAGACGACATCAAAGGCCTGCTCCATAGAAAGACCACGTTCGTCCATCAGTCGGGAGATAAGGTCTTTGACTATCTCCTCTTTCATGTTCTGAAATTCTGCCTGTGATACCTTCATCTGCTTGTTTGCTTTATCAGTTTGTCTATGGCTCTCTGTGTACAGAAAGCATACTGGAATGTGATGCCCTTGATATACTGAATGCGCTTCAGGAATTCCTCAAAGGAAATGTAACCTTGTTTGTAACGTGTAATCTGGGCACCTATTCGGTCGTTTGCTATCGGGCCATACACGATGTCGTAATCATGTAGAGTCCTGCCGTTGGGTTCCGTTCGATGGTCATAGACGAAGTGTGCCCACTCCTCAGTATAATCCTCAAACCGCTTGATTTGAAACTTCTCAAAAAGAGCCTCGTCAAACTCATACACATTGACGATGGGAGTAGTCTCCTCAAATTCTGCACGGAACTGTGCCATCTCTAATGCCTGCTGCTCGTCATCCGATAGATAGAAAGCCATGCCAAAATCCTTGTTGGGCTTAGACTTCGCTAAGTCAACATGAGGGATGTCAACAGTTGAGCCATGATAGAGTTTCATAGGTTTCCGCCCCTCCTTTGGCAGTATTCCCGCAAGGTCTGGATGTTCTCCTCTACCGATAGCGTGTGCATCACGTTGTAATGCTTGTCGCAAAGTGCCAAAGCGCCATACTGGTTGAGGTATCGGTAAGCTTTCGCCTCCGACACCCTGTTGTGAGCAGCGAACTCCGCCACCAACAACACAAGATACTCTATCCTGTCCATCACCTGCTTTGACATAAGCAAATCTCTTCCTTTTAGTCCGCACAAATACCGTGTGGCATGGCGCGGCTGATGTAACTTTGTTTGCAAAGTTACTCATTTATTTCAAATACACCAAGTTTTTACAATTTGAAGGCATCATTTTAGTGATTTTTAAGAAATTACACCTTGTCTATTCATATTAGGATGATATTATTGCTAAAATGTCCGCCGAATTATTAACCACTGTGTATATCAGCAATATATGCCAACGGAGATACTTCCCTGTTCAAAATTTGTACCGTTTTGAGTTCGTTGTTTCAAGAAAGCACTGTAGCTCAGCGCATTAGGAGATATAAATAGGCTTCCACATGAACTATTTTACCAACGATTTTTACAGCATGTCAAGCAATGCGATGTTATAGGATTTGTTTTCGCAAAGCATCTTGAGGAATTCCTTCGTACTGCGCTTGGTATAACTGTCTTTGAGGATATGGAACGAACCCTCCATCTGCGTGTTTTGATGGTCGAGGGTGATGACCTTGATGCCAGGAATATGACTTACCGCTGCCTGACTGATAACAGTAACAAGAAACTTCGACGACCTTACAAGGTCGATAATGACATTCACTTCATTAATTTCCAACCTTACATTAAACTGGCTTTCCGAGCCTCTTGTCAGAAGATCAAAAGCATTGCGGGCCTGAAGTCCTTTGGCTGGCATTACAAATGGAAAGCGCTTGAGGTCGGCAAACTTAACCTTTTCCTCACCAGCGAGAGGATGATGTTCGGAAACGACGACAGCCAACTGATTGTCAAACAATATGTGCGACTCTATCTCAGGACTTATGCTTGTAGGTTTATAACTCAATGCCACATCAAGTTCACGGTCTTTCACCATGCGTATCAAGGTCTCCATATCATGACAATGAATATTAAGTTTAATGTCTGGATATTCTTTCATAAAAAGCAACACCGTATCCTTGAGCAGCGGAATAAAGGAAAAGGTAGAACCGATGTTAAGACAGCCTGCCTTCAAGCCTTTGATATCGTTCATCCTGTCTATACATACATCCGCGGCATGCAGTGTGCGTTTGGCCTCGGGAAGGAATGCCTCCCCAACTTCTGTAAGACATACACGATGGGAAGAACGCTCAAAGAGCATTACTCCCAACTCATTCTCCAACTGCTTTATCTGCTGCGACAGTGTGCTTTGCGTGATGTTGAGCAATCGTGAAGCCTCACTGAAACTATTCGTCTCAGCCACGTTTACAAAATATTTCAGTTGCCTTAATTCCATTATAATCGTACTATTTATAAAAAACGCTGCAAAAGTACAACAAATAAATCATACGCACAATAGTCAGCTATAATTATTTTCGATAATATTATCGATTATGATTATTAATATCTATAAATAGCCATTATCGAAACAATCAATAGGCAAATATTCCTGCTTATTATTATTTGCAGTAATTTTGCACCCGAAAAATCATTTAAAAAATAGAGAATTATGGAATACATTATTGATGAAACTGCGGCAAGACAATGCGCATGGCTCGTTTGGGCGCTTGCCTTGGGAACCGTACTACTGAAGCCGGCTATCAAAATCTTGTTTAAGGCTTGGAAAACAAACAAGCGATTGCACATCATCTCGTATGGTGACAACAAAATATATGATTATGATGACGAATATGACTACTGAACCATCTGCCATACCAGCTGACGAGCATACAAGAATAAAGAATGTATGCAAGTTTATAGAGGAGTATGCCACGGCCATGTTGTCTGCCGGTGCCACTACTTCGCGTATAGAGCATTGTGTGGAACGCATATCCAAACGCTATGATATAATATCCGACCTGTCGCTTCTCCCCTCGCGCATATTACTGACTGTATGGGATACAAGTCACAGGCATAATTACAGTCTTGTGGGACATACCCATAAAAACGGCATAAACCTGCAAACAGTAACAGAGTTGAGCCGCTTATCATTTCTCGACATTCCCCTTGAGACAGCTTGCGAACAGATGAAACTCATTATCTCTACGCCACGACTGAACAAATGGATTGTCATTATGCTTACGGCATTGGCCAATCTCTCATTCTGCCGCCTGTTTGATGGCGACTGGTATGCAATGGGGGTCGTGTTTGCCGCCACTGTCATCGGCAATGTATATAAGAACTATATGCTTGAAAGGCATTGGGACATAAGATTCACAACCATTGTGGCAGCATATATATCCGCCATTGTCGGATCGTCGTGTTTCATCTTTGATTTTGGAAGCACTCCACAGACAGCCTTGGGAACATCTGTGTTGTGGCTCGTACCGGGAATAAGATTCATCAATGCTATTAGCGACATGACCAACGGCCACTATGTCGTGTCGCAAAGCAGGATGACTGATGCTGTCATTACCACCATCTGCCTTTCGTTAGGCCTTTGTCTTGCATTACTCACATTAAATATACAATGGAAATAAATACACTATTCACCGATGGACTCTTTGCCTGTATGGCGGCAATAGGTTTTGGAAGCATCAACAACACCCCGCGCAGTTTGCTGCCTTGGTGCGGACTCATCGCTGCCATAGGTCATGCAACCCGCTTTGCCATGATGAATTCATCCTTTCATTTCAACATCATTCTTGCCGGTTTTGCCGGAAGCATCTGCATAGGCATAATATCATCGTTTGCCTCGCGTCATTATCGATGTCCCTACGAGGTTTTAGCATTTCCTGCCCTATTGCCGATGATACCTGGAATGTACGCATACGGCACAATCCAGGCTCTTGTCAGCTACTTGCAGTTTAATTCTTCCGAAACACCGTCTGAACACTATCTCAACATCTTTGCCTACAATGCCATCATGACGATGCTCATCATCCTCTTTATGGTTGTAGGAGCCCTTGTCGGAATATTTGCATCCCGATCATTCAAGAACTTCAGTAGAGGAGCATGAAGTGCATCATTCCCAACTATGGTTTAGTTGGGAAACATTTGACGACATTCACTTTTATCTCACGATTATATATCCTTGACTTCTTTACGGCCTTTAGCTTCAGCTTCTGCTTGCTGTCGTCCCATGCCAGAAGGGATAGAGAATAGTCGCCTTGCTCGAAGGCATATCCGTCGCCGGAGTCCTGATAGAGCGAGAACGTAGTGTCAGCACCGGGATAGACATTCACGATGATGGGCTTGTCAGGGTCAGGGGACAGGTATGAAGTGAACCCACAAAGTTGGACGGGTTAATAACTGTGAGCCTGTTCGAATGCCTGTCCCCTTGACCCTTAAAAGGGAGCAAGACTTAAGTTTTTCTCCCTTTTTCTTTGTTTTTTCAATTTTTCTTTGTAATTTTGCGGCGATAAATCATTAATGCGATGAATAAAGATGTCTTAGAACATATTGAAGATACTGTTAGGGATATTATGCCTTTGGACGCTCGAATCCTTCTTTTTGGTTCGCGCGCAAGAGGTGATGCCCGTCCTGATTCAGACTGGGACATCCTTATTATCCTGAACAAGAACAAAAGAACTGTGCAGGACATTAATGATTATGCATGCCCTTTGATGGAATTAGGATATAGCATTGGCGAAGAAATAAATCCCATTGTATATACAAAAACTGAATGGGATAATCGCAGGTTTACATCATTACATGAATTTGTTGAACGAGAAGCTATTGAGATATGCCATTAAATAAAGAAGACAAAAAATCAATCATCAAGTATCGTGTAGAGAAGGCACATAAAACAATGATTGAGGCCAGAGATTGTGCAACCATGGGACATTGGACTCTTGCTGCAAATAGATTATATTACACTCTCTTCTATATTTCTAATGCTTTGCTTGTTGACAAAGGCATGTTTGCAAAAACGCATGCAGGTGTGATTGCAAAGATTAACGAGCACTTTGTAAAGACTGGAATTCTTTCGAGAGATGAAGGAAGAACAATCTCCATACTTCAAAATATGCGTCAATCAGGTGATTATGACGATTGTTTTGAATGGTCGGAAGAGGATGTTTTTCCCTTTTTCAAACGTACAGAAGAGTTGCTTTTGAAGATAGAGTCTTTATTAAATATCAAATAAGGAATCATCGGTGACAGGTTCATCGACCCTAAAGAGTGAACCAATGTGCTGAAATGAACCCAAAAAGTTGGACGGGTTAATAACTGTGAGCCTGTTCGAATGCCTTTCTGTATAAAACAGGTGACATACCGTTGAGTCTCAATTTTATTCTTTCATTATTGTAGTATTCCATATAC
>NZ_NPJG01000134.1 GCF_002251245.1 Prevotella sp. P5-92 | reverse complement strand
CCGTACCGGCCTTTGTGCTTGTGGAATATTGTTGCTATTTTGTCCTTCACATCCTTGTATTTGTCATCATTGCCAATATTTTTCATGTGATAGTAAAAAGTGCTGCGTGCCATCTTCTTCAACTCCAACAGGAGATTGAGATCCACATGCTCCTCGCGCCTTAGTTCGTCAATGGCCCGCGCCCAATCCTTCTGTTTCGGGACTCTCTTTCCTCGACTAAGGCTTTCACTTTTTTTAGCAGCAGGTTCTCCGCCCTGAGGCGTTCGATCTCCCTGCGGAGCCTCTCGTTTTCCTTCTCACACTCTTCCTTTGGTAATCTTTTCATAATGCTCCTGGATTGTTCTCTTGGCGATGGTTGCTTACTTGCAAGCGCATCCTTTCCACCCTTGTTGAACTTGGACAGCCAGCCGACTAAGGTACTAGCCGAGATACCATGCTTAGAACTAATCTCAGGCAAAGTTAGCTCAGATTCTTGATATTCACGAATAATTTCGCATTTTTTTTCAAATGAATACTGGTTTTTCTTACATATACGCTTGTTTTCAAGTCCGGAGACTCCTTTTTCTTTATAAATGTATAACCACTCATAAATTTGATGGTGTCCAATGTGTAAACGGTCAGACACTGAACGAGGAGAGTTGCCCGCCTCTACTAATCTAATAGCTTCTAACTTTTCTTCTAATGTTCTTCTTCGCATATGAACAGTAAGTGTTGTGTCCAACTTTTGGGGTTCACTTCATCACCTGTCCCACTGTCCTTTTTAACGCCTCAAAGTTACAAACTATTTTCCATTCTTCCAAACTTTTCCCCGATTATTTGCGGATTTATCATGCGAAAGCCCCCGCCGCCTGTAGGGTCTTACACGAGGTAAGACCGCCCTACTGCCGCATATGCAATGGGAGCGTAGGCATCTCGCCCGCGGCAATTTTCACTTCTTCCCCACAATCATGTTCCACATAATCACGAGGAATAGCGACCAAAGTAATATCTGCATAACACTATCAATTATTATTTTTCCGGCTTCCCGTCTGAAATCATCAATCCAAGGTGATAGAAATCAGAGATAGCCTGCAAGTCTTCCTTTTTCTGATCATTATTGGTGTTACTGTATATAAACCATCCGTCAGACTCATGCTGCCAAATCTTTCCTTTCTACACAGGACGTTGTTTCTTGCCAACAAGAGGCCATCCGGCTCTCTTTCGCCCTACCCTTTCCACACGCTCAAAACCGATTCTGCGTAACACATCTCTCATTCGTGTTAACAGTATTGGCAACGATGTACCAACACTGATGCCAGAGTCGCAATAGGTATGGTTCTACGATAAGGAGAGAATCCTTGTTTTCGCAGTAATCATGGCTGATAATGCGCAAGCGATGGTTGTTCTTCATGGCAGTCATTATAGTGTCCAGATGATTCTCTGCCGATGGAATATTCTCCAGCATGATGCGACTATGCAACGACTTATGTTCCATCAAAGCATTGCTGACACTATTCACGGAGTAAAGCCATCGCTCCATCGAACCGTTCTTCAACTCATCTGGATTCTCCAGATAATATCTGTATTCGTCCTTACCTTCATTAGCTACAATTATACCAAACGTATCAAAGATAACATCAATCCATTTATGAAGGGTTCGCTTGGAAAGGTCGATGCCACCACTAAACTTCTCATTGCGAACCCACTTGTCATTGAGTTCACAATAAGAAATTTTGCCAGCTTTGTGCCGATATTGCTGATGTGTTCGCTGATAGTTCTTTTATCTTTATTGAGGTTTTGCTGATTTCTCCGGGAAAAAAATATGCACACGAGTGCCGGAAAAACTAGCCTTCGTGTGCCAAATATTAAAGCGAATAGATTAATTTTCAAATAGTTGCAAGTGTTCTACATACTATTTGGAAAGTGGTTCTATGTTCCAATGCTGTTTGATTGACTCCAACTCTTTCTTTGTAAGGTATGTGACGGCTCCGTGCTTTGGACTGGTGAAATTTGTAGTCTTCATAACGCCCTCGTTAAAGTGCCCCAGATTTTCATAGTTCACAAAATCTGTTGTCTCGCTGAATCCCATATTGCTTGGACGGGCACCATAGACATCGTACATAAGCACATACTTGTCGGTGCCAAGCCGCTTGAAGACATTAGGAGCCTCGGTCGAAACCTTCTCGGGATCAATGCGTCCTGTTTCTATAGGATAACCTGAGTTTATCCTGTCTGAAACTGAATGGAGCACCTTGGCTCCAGAGACATAGAACAGATGGTATTTGTCTCCTACCTTTGTGATATCTCCGTCAAGTCCACCTATGTCAGTTATTCTTACAGGAGTTGTCTCCAGCTTTGTAAAATCATCGTTGGGATATGAGTAATAGAGATGGCATTCCCTGTTGTTGTACCTGATGGTAAAGTAAATCATCATTTTCTTTTCCACCGGGTCATATACCGTCTCCGGTGCCCATGAGCAGTCAATATCTCCAAGTTCCGGAAAGGCTTTGTCAACACGGAAATCTGAATGAGTCCAATGTATGAGGTCGTATGATTTCATAAGGACAAGAGCGCGGTTGTTACCCCATCCGTATTTCTCGGCCGGACGCTCAAATTCTGTATCTCGGTAACCGGCTCGCTGACCGAATATGTGCAGATCAGTCATGGCCAGATAAAAAGCGCCATCCGGCCCTCGAGTTATGTGGGGATCGCGTACACCCTTCTGTTCGGCCAGTTCATAGCCTAAGAACACAGGCTTTCCATTATTAATGTCTGTAAAGGTATAACCGTCGTTGCTTATTGCCATATAGGCAGACTGGTCCTGATCCTTGAAATAGACCAGCAGATACCCGCACAAATCATCCTCATTGAATGGGATTGAGGGCTTATCCAACTTGGTTACAATTTCAATTCCAGTACTTTCTGCATCATTCTGAGCATTGCCGTTTACCAAACAGACCGCACCCAACAGGAAAAGCAAAAAACATTTCTTCATATTAATCCTTAATTCCGCAACACTTTGATTTGAATTAATTTATAAGTTCCTGAGCAACAAAAAGTTGCTCAGGATTTTGCCGTGTCAGATTTTTCACTTATCTTAGTGTTGCAATTAGAAAACAAGCGAAAATCGTAACAAGGCATGGCAAAGGTACAAATAAAATCTGAGAAACTCATACCTTTTGGAGGAATATTTTCAATCATGGAGAAATTTGACTCCATGCTTTCACCCGTTATCGACTCAACACTGGGTCAGAGATGCAGCAGTATCATCAGATATCAGTTCAGCGAGATAGTCCGTTCGCTGATGAGCGTTTATTTCTGTGGCGGCTCATGCGTGGAAGATGTAACGTCACAACTGATGCGCCATCTCTCGTATCATCCTACCCTTCGTACATGCAGCTCTGATACCATCCTCAGAGCCATCAAGGAACTGACACAGGAAAACATCTCCTATACTTCCGACCAAGGCAAGACCTATGATTTCAATACTGCAGACAATTCCACCAATCTAGGTCAAATAGCTCTTCATCGCCGCCCCTGAACAGTATATACACGTCATGAGTACCTTTTGGTTTGTCTCTGCCCGTGATTCTTCCTTCTTTGGTCTCGTTGGCCTTTCCGAAGTCAATCTTAGCAAATGAAGAACCATCCAGTTTGTCGATAAAGAACTCAATTGAACCGGCATTCTTCAACTGACCAATGGTTGCACTTACTGCAGTTGCGTTTCCTTCGCCGAAATCTACATTGCGCAACTTTATCCAGTCGCCGTTATGAACAGAGGTCACATAGTGGTCTTTACCGCCTTTTCTGTCGAGTTTCACTCCCCAGCTACTTGCCATGGTTTCTGCTTCCACTCTCTTGGTCGGATCAAGTTTTCCAACCGGTTTCACTCCTTCTTTTGTGAATGGAATGAATGGGATTGTACCGTCATTGTTGAACTTGAATTCCTCAATGGCTGTTGAACGACGAAATCCTCCTCCGTTAGGCAGGGCTCCGTTGTGGTAGAACATGTAGTTGTGTCCTTTGAATGTGATATTACCGCCATGGATCGTAAAGCTGTTTTCTGCCTCGTTCATGATACGGCCACGGAATGTCCATGGTCCATTCACTGTTGGGGCTGTTGAGTATGCCATATATTCAGGAACACCTCCGGCAGGATAGACTGCATAATACATGCCGTTCTGCTTAGTGACCCACGGACCCTCCTCGTACTGAGTCATCTCGCGGTTACGTCCTATGCTCCAGTCCATCTTTGATTGCAATGCGCCGAAACTCTTTGGATCAGTATATCCTGGTACTTCTTTATATCCGTCAGCAAACGAAATCATGTCGTCGTTCAACTTTCCATACCAGAATCCTTTGTTTCCCCAAAACAAATAAGGAGTACCATCGTCATCGATGAACACTGTAGGGTCGATGAATCCGAATCCTGTTGCCAACGGTTTTCCTATCGCATCTTTCCATGGTCCTTGAGGATTATCGGCAACTGCCACACATAATGCGTCCTTGCCGTCAGCTGTGTTGCAACAGAGATACCAATACCATTTTCCCTTGTGTTCAACTGCCTGAGCTGCCCATGCTCTGTCGCCTTGCTTCGCCCATGCGAATGTTTCTGTGGATACGGGAGCACCCAGATAGGTCCAGTTTACCATGTCTTCTGTACTGAACACTAACCAATCCTTCATTTTGAAGTAAACTGCATCATCCTCGTCATGGTCAACGAAAAGATACACCTTGTCGCCATGAACGTAAGGAGCTGGATCGGGTGTGTAGATTGCGCTGATGGCTGGGTTCTGAGCCTTCGCAGCAAAAACGGTCATGAGAGCAATACCCATGAGAACGAGTCTTGAAAATCTGTTGAGCATAAGTCTTACATTCCTTAATTCCGCAACACTTTGATTTGAATTAATTTATAAGTTCCTGAGCAACAAAAAGTTGCTCAGGATTTTGCCATGTCAGATTTTTCACTTATCTTAGTGTTGCAATTAGAAAACAAGCGAAAATCGTAACAAGGCATGGCAAAGGTACAAATAAAATCTGAGAAACTCACACCTTTTGGAGGAATTTTTTCAATCATGGAGAAATTTGACTCCATACTTTCACCCGTTATCGACTCAACACTGGGTCAGAGATGCAGCAGTATCATCGGATATCAGTTCAGCGAGATAGTCCGTTCGCTGATGAGCGTTTATTTCTGTGGCGGCTCATGCGTGGAGGATGTAACATCACATCTTATGCGTCATCTCTCGTATCATCCTGCTCTGATACCATTCTCAGAGCCATCAAGGAACTGACACAGGAAAACATCTCCTATACTTCCTACCAAGGCAAGACCTTTATGAGAATTAACAGGAAGTCCTTCATTTATTAATAATGCAGAAACAGCATGAAATAATGAATAGTATAGCCTATTCGCTATATTATCCCAAAAACCTGCATTTTGCAACACTTCTATTTGAGAAAATATACTATTAGCCTTTTCTAGTTCCAGACCAACAACTATCTTTCTTTCCGTTGGAGATAACGTCATATCAATTGTCTTTTATCTTGTTCAACATTTTGATAGAATGGCATTGGGGACATAGATTCCCATTCCTTTTTCGTATAAAGCACTGGAATTATACTTTCCCCGAGGCCCCAACCGAGGTCTGTGAGAGGATATACGATATTGTCATAGTCAGATTGTTCTATCTTTGCCTTATCCAATATGACAAGCAAATCCCAATCGCTGCCTTCACTATAGTCCCCCCTTGCCCTGGAACCATAAAGCAACAACTTCGCATTCTCAGGCAGCACGTTCTTCGCCACCTCCTTAATGCTCTCAACAATTTTATCTTCGCTCATAATATCCTTTTTAACGCCTCAAAGATACGAACTATTTTCCATTCCACCAAACATTTCCCCGATTATTTGCGGATTTATCATGCGAAAGCCCCCGCCGCCTGTAGGGTCTTACCTCGTGTAAGACCGCCCTACTGCCGCATACGCAATGGGAGCGTAGGCATCTCGCCCGCGGCAATTTTCACTTCTTCTTCCCCACAATCATGTTCCACATAATCACTAGGAATAGCGACCATAATAGTATCTGCATATATCACAACAAAGCTTCGATTTCTGATATAAACGATTTTGCTTTGGGGAGCAATTCATCAACCTCTTCACATGTAGCATATGCGAAGTCATCATAATCAGAACTATGACGACGTTCAAACAGAAGTGAAAAACTACGGTTTGACTCTTTCGATATCAATCCTTTAGAAACGAAATGTAATCCCAACATCTGTTTTACTCCAGCATGAGTAGAGGCCTGAATATGGTTCTTAATCAACAAAGCCACCATAGCATAATAACAAGCATAATACAGTCGATTAACTGCTGTATTAAAATAGCCCATATCTCTAAGATGTGGAACCTCTGCCAATGTTTCCTTTGCTCTACTCAACCGATATGAAACAAGAGCGTTCACATTTTCTTCACTCAATTGCTGCTTCATAACACTACTCCTTCGCTTGTAACATTTAAATAAAACGGAGTTGTAAATGGACGGTTTTCCCATGCAGCACGAGGCATAACACGAGCATTTATCAAAACTCCTGTTTCAATTTCTATATCACATAATGGCGATATAATCCTCTCCTCTTCGCTTATTGACAACTTTGGTTGATTAACCAGCACAAGCAAGTCTATATCACTGTCAGGACGCGCATCCCCCCTCGCCTCACTGCCGTATAGAATTGTCTTTGCTGTGGGGGCGACAACAGACATTGCCTTGCGTATTTTTTCCACTATTTCCGGTCGTCTCATATCTTATCGTTTTTTCTCTGATGCCGCAAAGATACAAACTATTTTTCATTCCTCCAAACATTTCTCCAAATTTCTTCCAAAAGAAAAGGCAGCGACTGCCATTTGCCGCTGCCTTTAAACCAATTCCAAACTATTATGATGAAGGAATCATATTGACAAGTTCACCAGCCCGAAAGAGTGAACCAATGTACCTGTCCCCATGACCCTTGGATGACAGGGCGGAACTTTATTCGAGTAGAACAAAAATTACCCCACCCAATTGCTATTTTAATTGCCTTTACGGCTCTATACATTGTTCTTATCATACGTTTTAATATATTCAGCTTTTCTTATGCAAAGAAAATGCAAACCGAGAGCAGAACTTGCCAAGCTTGCTTGAGCAATTATGCCGAGGTGCAGCTTTTCTTGGGTACAAAGTTAGTATTTTTATTGTTACGTTCCAAGAAAAAGGCGGGAAAAAGTGGGAATATGATGAATTTTTTTTTCAAAACCAAGAAAATGCAGGTGAAAGTGGCTCGATAGCAGCATTAAGGGAATTGAGTCAAAAAGAC